>JAJPJD010000035.1 GCA_021324355.1 Actinomycetota bacterium | reverse complement strand
TTTCGGTCCGGTCGGCCGGGAGCTGCGGGACAAGCGGTTCATGCGCATCGTCTCGCTCGCGCCGGAGGTCCTGTGATGAAGATCCGCAAGGGAGACCGGGTGGTGGTCCGCTCGGGCAAGCACCGCGGCCAGCGGGGAGAGGTCGTCCGCACCGTCCCCTCGGAGAACAAGGTCGTCCTCGACGGGGTGAATGTGGCCAAGCGGCACACCAAGCCCCGGCGGGCGACGATGCAGGGAGGCATCATCGACAAGTTCATGCCGATGGCCGCATCGGCGGTCTCGGTGTGGTGCAACGCCCACGGCGGCCCGGCGCGGGTCGGCTTCGAGCTCGACGACCAGGGCCGCAAGGTCCGGGTCTGCCGCAAGTGCGGGTCGGAACTGTGAGCGCGACCTTGACCGAGCGTCCCCGGCCCCGGCTGAAGGAGCGGTACCTGCGGGAGGTCCGGGCCCAGCTGCAGCAACAGCTCGGCTTGGCCAACGTGATGCAGGTCCCGACCCTGGAGAAGATCGTGCTCAACATGGGAGTCGGGCGGGCCACCCAGCAGCCCTCGCTCATCGAGGGGGCCCAGCGAGACCTCGAGGTCATCTCGGGCCAGAAGCCGGTGGTCACCAGGGCCAAGCGGTCCATCGCCGGGTTCAAGCTCCGGGCGGGCAACGCGATCGGGGTCAAGGTGACCATCCGGGGCGACCGGGCCTGGGAGTTCCTGGACCGGCTGATCAGCATCACCATCCCCAGGGTGCGTGACTTCCGAGGACTGTCGCCGCGGTCGTTCGACGGGCGGGGCAACTACACCTTCGGGGTCACCGAGCAGCTGATCTTCCCCGAGATCGACTACGACCGGGTCGACTCGGTCCGGGGCATGGACATCACGATCGTGACGACCGCGAAGGACGACGACGGGGGCCGGGCCTTCCTGCAGGCCTTCGGCTTTCCCTTCCGACAGGAGACTCGATAGGCGAAATGGCAAAGAAGGCACTCATCCAAAAGCAGCAACGGATCCCCAAGTACAAGGTCCGGGCGTACACGCGATGCCAGCGGTGCGGTCGACCCAAGGCGGTCTTCCGCAAGTTCGGCCTGTGCCGGATCTGCCTTCGGACGATGGTTCACGCCGGAGAGGTGCCCGGCGTGACCAAGGCGAGCTGGTGAGGGAGGTGGCGCCGTGACGATGACCGACCCGATCGCCGACATGCTCACCCGGATCCGCAACGCCAACTCGGCGCAGTTCGACACGGTGAAGATGCCGGGCTCCAAGCTGAAGGAGGCGCTGGCGGCGATCTTGGAGAAGGAGGGCTACATCGCCGGCTACTCGGTGTCCAGGGTCGAGGGCAAACCTGGCTCCACCCTGGAGATCACCATGAAGTACGCCCCGGATCGGACCCGGACCATTGCCGGGATCAAGCGGGTCTCCAAGCCGGGCCTGCGCATCTACGCTCGGGCCGACCGGATCCCTCGAGTGCTGGGAGGGGTCGGGGTCGCCGTCGTGTCGACCAGTCACGGGCTCATGACCGATCGCGAGGCGCGCCAGCACCATCTGGGCGGGGAGGTCCTCTGCTATGTGTGGTGAGCAGTCCATCCGCCGGCCGGCGGGGCGAGCCGGAGGCGGGCGCTGATGTCGCGCATCGGACGTGCCCCGATTCCGGTTCCTGCCGGGGTGGCGGTGACGGTCTCGGACCGTTCCGTGCGGGTCGAGGGGCCGCAGGGAACCTTGGAACGGGTCCTGCCGCCCCAGATCACCCTCAGCCAGGACGATGGCGTGCTCACGGTCAGCCGGGTCAACGACGAGCGGACCAACCGCGCCCTGCACGGGCTCACCCGCAGTCTGGTCGCCAACATGGTCACCGGGGTCACCCAGGGCTTCGCCAAGGAGCTCGAGATCGTGGGCGTCGGCTATCGCGCCACCCTGCAGGGGCCGGGGACCCTCGAGCTCAGCCTGGGGTTCTCCCACCCGGTCCGGGTGGAGGCTCCTCCGGGGATCACCTTCGAGGTCCCCGCCCCGACCCGGATCGTGGTCCGAGGCATCGACAAAGAGAAGGTCGGCCAGGTCGCCGCCGACATCCGCAAGATCCGCAAGCCCGAGCCCTACAAGGGCAAGGGTGTGCGCTATGCGGGGGAGCGGGTCCTGCGCAAGGCCGGGAAGGCGGCGAAATGACCCGCGACGCCGCTGCCGTTCGGCGCCTGCGGCTTCGCCGGCACGCCCGGATCCGGGCCAAGGTGACCGGCACCGCCGAGCGGCCGCGCCTGGCGGTCAGCCGGTCCCACCGGCACATCTCGGCCCAGGTCATCGACGACATCGCGGCCCGCACGCTGGTCGCTGCCTCGAGCGTGGAGCCGGAGCTGCGGGCCTCCCTCGGCTCGGGCGGTGGTGGCAACGTGGAGGGTGCCCGGGCGGTGGGCCGGCTGCTGGCCCAGCGGGCGACCCAGGCCGGGATCCGGCGGGTGGTCTTCGACCGGGGCGGGTTCGCGTATCACGGCCGGGTGGCCGCCCTGGCGGACGCCGCCCGCGAGCAAGGACTGGAGTTCTAGTGCCCGAGACCCAGTACGAAGAGCGCACCATCAAGGTGAACCGGGTGGCCAAGGTGGTGAAAGGTGGCCGGCGGTTCTCCTTCACCGCCCTCATGGTGGTCGGCGACGGCAATGGCCGGGTCGGCCTCGGCTACGGCAAGGCCAAGGAGGCCGGCCTGGCGGTGCAGAAGGGCATCGAAGAGGCGCGCAAGAACGTCTTCGAAGTGGCCCTGGCCGGCTCGACCATCGTCCACCCGGTCATCGGGGAGAGCGGTGCCGGCCGGGTCATGCTGAAGCCGGCCGCCCCCGGGACCGGCGTCATCGCCGGCGGTGCGGCCCGCCACATTCTGGAGATGGCCGGGATCCGAGATGTCCTGGCCAAGTCGCTCGGCTCCTCCAACGGGATCAACGTGGCCCACGCGACCATCGCCGGCCTGAAGCAGCTGCGCCGGCCGGATGAGATCGCCCAGTTGCGGGGCAAGGCCCCCGACGAGGTGGTCCCCGCTGGCGTGCTGCGCTCCTACCGGGAGCGCCGGCGGGAGCGGGAGCTCTACGGGGAAGGAGCCTGAGATGCCCGAGCACCGTGCCCAGGCACCGGCGGCGCGGACCCTGCGGGTCCGCCAGGTGCGCTCGGCCATCGGTTCCAAGCCCAAGCACCGAGGGACCCTGCGCGCCCTCGGGCTGCGGGGGATCGGCCAGGTGAACGAGCTGCCTGACCGGCCCGAGATCCGGGGCATGCTGGCCCGGGTGCCCCACCTGATCGAGGTCGAGGAGGCCCAGCCGTGAAGCTCCACGAGGTTGCCCCTCCGCCGGGGGCCCGACGGGGGCGCCGCCGGGTCGGCCGGGGGATCGCCGGCAAGGGCGGCAAGACCGCCGGCCGGGGCGGCAAGGGCCAGCGGGCCCGGGACACCGTGCCGCTCGGGTTCGAGGGGGGCCAGCTCCCCCTCATGCAGCGGATCCCCAAGCTCCGGGGGTTCAAGAACCCGTTCCGGGTCGCCTACACCCCGGTCAACCTGGACGACATCGAGGCCCTCGGCCGCGACGAGGTCGACCCAGCGGCGCTGGTGGAGGCTGGCCTGGCCCGCAAGGGGGCGCTGGTCAAGGTCTTAGGGCGCGGCGAGCTCACCCGGCCGGTTCGGATCCGGGCCCACGCCTTCTCTCGGCGGGCGCACGACGCGATCGGCGCTGCCGGGGGTAGCGTCGAGGTCCTGCCGCCTCCGTTCGGGCACGGGCGCCCGGCGGCCCGGGGCAACGCCCTGACCAACCGGTAGGCGGGCCGGCGGGGGCGGCGGGGACATGCTCACGAGACTTGGCAACATCTTCCGGGTTCCGGACCTGCGGAACAAGGTCCTGTTCACGCTGGTGGTGATCGCGCTCTACCAGCTGGGCGCCAACGTCCCGGTTCCCGGGGTGAGCTTCGCCGCGGTCCAGCGGCTCCAGCACCAGGCGGGCTCGTCGGGTGTCCTCGGGTTCCTCAACCTGTTCTCGGGAGGGGCCCTGGTCCGGCTGGCCATCTTCGGGTTGGGGGTCATGCCCTACATCACCAGCTCGATCATCATCCAGCTGCTCTCGACGGTGATTCCCAAGCTCGAGGAGTGGCGGGACCAGGGGGCGGTCGGGCAGAAGAAGATCACCCAGACCACCCGGTACCTGACGGTGGCCCTCGCCCTCATGCAGTCGACCGGACTGGTCTACGCCTTCCACGGCCACGACCAGAGCCTGCTCGGGGTGTCGATCGACCTGATCCCCAAGTTCAGCGTGCCGCTGGCGGCCTTCATGGTCCTGTGCCTGACCGCCGGGACCGCCTTTGTCATGTGGCTGGCCGAGCTCATCACCCAACGGGGGATCGGCCAGGGGATGTCCATCCTCATCTTCGCCAACGTGGTGGCCTCGATCCCCTCGGGGGGCAAGGCCATCTACCAGGAGGGCGGCGCGGTCAAGTTCGTCACCATCTTGGTGGTCTCGCTGATCCTGCTGGTGGTCATCGTGTTCATGGACCAGGGCCAGCGACGCATCCCGGTCACCTTCGCCAAGCGGGTCGTGGGGCGACGCATGTACGGCGGGTCCAGCACCTACATCCCGCTCAAGGTGAACCAGTCCGGGGTGATCCCGATCATCTTCGCCAGCTCGGTGCTGTACATCCCGGTGCTGTTCTCCAACGTCATCCCCTGGCACGGCTTCCAGAACTTCGTCCGCACCAACATCCAGCCGACGGCCAAGATCTACATCGGCCTGTACTTCCTGCTGATCCTGGCCTTCACCTTCTTCTACGTCTACGTCGCCTTCGACCCGCACCAGCAGGC
>JAJPJD010000025.1 GCA_021324355.1 Actinomycetota bacterium | reverse complement strand
TGCGACGAGACGCCCGACCTCATGCCGATGCCCATCTGGCTGGCCCACCGGCTGTCCCAGCGGCTCACCCAGGTGCGTCGCATGGGCTCGCTGCCCTACCTGCGGCCCGACGGCAAGACCCAGGTGAGCGTGGTCTACGAGGACGGGCGGCCGGTCGGGGTGCAGACCGTGCTGGTCTCGACCCAGCACCAGCCGGGGATCGACATCGACACCCTGCTCGCGCCGGACATCACCGAGCAGGTGATCCTGCCGCTCATCCCCGAGGAGCTCGAGACCGAGGGCCTCTCCATCCTGGTCAACCCAACCGGGCGGTTCGAGCTCGGCGGCCCGCACGCCGACGCCGGGCTGACCGGCCGCAAGATCATCGTCGACACCTACGGGGGGATGGCCCGCCACGGCGGCGGGGCCTTCTCGGGCAAGGACCCCTCCAAGGTGGACCGCTCGGCCGCCTACGCCGCCCGCTGGGTGGCCAAGCACGTGGTGGCGGCCGGCGCCGCCCGTCGGTGCGAGGTGCAGGTCGCGTACGCGATCGGGGTGGCCCGGCCGGTGTCGCTGCTGGTCGAGACGTTCGGGACCGAGACGGTGGACCCGGCGAAGATCTCGGTCGCGATCGGGGAGCTGTTCGACCTGCGTCCGGCGGCCATCATCGAGGAGCTCGACCTTCGGCGGCCCATCTACAAGGGCACCGCTGCCTACGGCCACTTCGGCCGGGGCGAGAAGGAGTTCACCTGGGAGGCGACGCCCCGCGTCGACGACCTGAAGCGGGCGCTCGGCCTCTAGCCGGGCACCGCGGGGCCCGGCCCATGGCAATGGTGCGGGTGGTCCCCGACGTCTCGGGCCTGGACAAGCCGTTCGACTACGCCGTCCCCCCCGAGCTTCGGGCGATCCGTCCGGGGACGGTGGTCCGGGTGCCCTTGCACGGCCGGACGGTCAGCGGGTGGGTGGTGGCCGACGGCATCGAGCCCGAGGGTGGGCTCGAGCTCAAGGCGGTGGCGGCGGTGGCCGGCCTCGGCCCCCCGCCCGAGGTGGTCGACCTCACGGCCTGGGTGGCCTGGCGGTGGGCCGGCCCCCGGCGGGCCCTCCTGCGGGCGGCGTCCCCGCCCCGCCGACTCAGCGCGCTCCCGGTGCCGCCGGCCCCGGGCCCCCTCCCGGCGGTGCCGCCGGGCCCGCTCGCCCGGGCGGCCGAGGCTGCGTTGGCGCAGCCCGGGCGGCCGGGCCTGCTCGTGCCGGGCCCGGCCACCGATCCCCTCGACGCGGTGCTGGCGGCGTGCGCACGGGCCGGGGGCGCGGTCGTGGTGCTGGTGCCCTCGGTTGGCTGGGCCGAGCGGCTCCGGGCCCGGCTGGCACGGCGGGGCCTGGCGGTGGCCGGTTCCTGGGCCGAGGCCGCCGCCGGCTGGCCGGTGGTGGTGGGGACCCGCTCGGGGGCGTTCGCGCCCGTCTCGCGCCTCGGCGCGGCGGTGGTCCTCGACGCCCACGACGAGGCCTACCGCGAGCAGCGCTCGCCACAGTTCGACGCCGCCACGGTGCTGGCCGAGCGGTGCCGCCGGGCCGGCGCCCCCTGCCTGCTGGTCTCGGCGACCCCCGACCTGGCCCAGCTGGTCGCCGCTCGGCGCGTCGAGGTGCCCCGGGAGCTGGTCCGGCGGGGCTGGCCGGCGGTGCGCGTGGTCGACCGCCGCCTCGCCGACCCGCGCACCGGCCGGTACTCCGAGGAACTGGTGCGAGTGGCCCGAGCCGAGCACCCCCACCCGGTCGTCGTCGTGCACCACCGGCGGGGGCGGGGGCGCCTGCTCGCCTGTGCCCACTGCGGGGAGCTGGCCCGGTGCGAGCGCTGCGGGCACTCGGTCGGCGAGGTTGGCGAGGACGGGGCACGGCTCGGCTGTGCCACCTGCTCGCTGGAGCGGCCTCGGCTGTGCCTGGCCTGCGGGAACCTGCGGCTGAAGGTGCTGCGGGTCGGGGTGAGCCGGGTCCGCGAGGAGCTGGCGGCCCTCCTCGGGCGGGAGGTCGGGGAGGTCACCGCCGAGCACGAGGAGCTGCCGGCGACCCCGGTGATGGTGGGCACCGAGGCGGTGCTGCACCGGCTCCGACGGGCCTCGGTGGTCGCCTTCGTGGACTTCGACCTCCACCTGCTCGCCCCCCGGCTGGCCGCCGGGGAGCACTCGTTGGCCCTGCTGGCCCGGGCCGGGCGGCTGGTGGGCGGGCGGGGCAGCCCGGGCGCCGGCGTGGTGCTGGTCCAGACCAGGCTGCCCGATCACGAGGTCCTGGCGGCTGCGGTGGCCGGCGACCCCGACGTGTTCCTCCGGCCCGAGCTGGAGCTCCGCCGCCAGCTGGCGCTGCCGCCATTCGGCGCGCTGGCCGAGCTGCACGGGCCCGGCGCCGCCGAGTACGCCGCCGCGCTCGGCCTGGACGGCGCCCCCCTCGACGCCGACCGGTGGCTGGTCCGAGCGTCGGGGCACCGCGAGCTGTGCGACCGGCTGGCTGCCCGTCCCCGGGGCCCGGCGGTGCGGGTGGTGGTCGACCCGGCCAGTGTCTGAGCGTGGCCCAGTACCATGGGCGGCGCCATGGGCACCTTCACCATCCGCCAGTACGGCGACCCCGTCCTGCGTCAGCCGACCCGGGAGATCGACGACATCGACGCCCGGGTGGTCAAGCTGGCCCAGGACATGATCGAGACCATGCACGCCGCCCCCGGCGTGGGGCTGGCCGCCAACCAGGTCGGGGTCCAGCGGCGGCTGTTCGTCTACGACATCGGCGACGGCCCCAAGGTGGTGCTCAATCCGAGGATCGTCGAGTCCTCCGGGGAGTGGACCTTCGAAGAGGGGTGCCTCTCGGTGCCCGGCCTGTCCTGGCCGATCGTCCGGCCCAAGGAGGTCCACCTGGTCGGGATCGACCTGGACGGCAACGAGCTGTCCATCGAGGCGAGCGAGTACCTGGGGCGGGTGTTCCAGCACGAGGTGGACCACCTCGACGGGACCTTGCTGATCGAGCGCCTCGACGAGGACCAGCGGCGGGAGGCCCGGGGGATCCTGCGGGCTCGGGCCCTCGGCCTCTCCGAGGAACGGCCGGCCGGAGGGTAGGGGACCGCCCACGGGCGATCGGCCAGCGCCAGGCGACCGCTCGTCGGGGCGGCGCCGCCCCCTCCGGTGCCGTGGCCGCCGGCCGGCCGCCAGCACCCCCAGACGGCCCGTAGCGTGAAAGTGATGGCTCGCTTGGCCTACCTGGGCACGCCGGCGTTCGCGGTGCCGCCGTTGCAGGCCCTGCTCGACGCCGGCCACCAGATCGAGCTGGTGGTGAGCGCACCCGACCGCCGGCGGGGCCGGGGCCGAACGGCCAGTCCCTCAGCGGTCAAGGCGGCGGCGCTGGCGGCCGGCCTGGCGGTCAGCGACTCGCTCGAGCCGTTGGCCAAGGGGGCGGTCCGGCCCGAGCTCGGCGTGGTCGTCGCCTACGGCCGCCTCATCCCCAAGGCGGTCCTCGACGCGGTGCCGATGGTCAACCTGCACTTCTCCCTCCTGCCCCGCTGGCGTGGGGCGGCGCCGCTCGAGCGGGCCATCCTGGCCGGTGACCGCACCACCGGGGTCTGCGTCATGGCGGTCGAGGAGGGGTTGGACACCGGGCCGATCTACGCCCGGGCGGAGGTGGAGATCGGCCCCGAGGAGCACCTGGTGCCGCTGCGCCAGCGCCTGGTCGAGCTGGGCAGCCGGTTGTTGGTCGAGGTGGTGGCGGGGGGGATCGGCGGCCTGCCCGAGCCGGTTCCCCAGGTCGGCGAGGCCAGCTACGCCCGCAAGCTCGCCCCCGAGGAGCTCGAGATCGACTGGAGCCGGCCGAGCGCTGCGGTCCTGGCGCTCGTCCGCCTGGACCGGGGTGCCCACACCAGCGCGGCCGGCCGGCGGCTGCTGGTCCTCGACGCGACCCGCACCGAGGAGCGGCCGGACGGCTCACCACCGGGCACCCTGCGGGGCGAGCTGGTGACCACCGGCGACGGGGCGGTGCGCCTGCTCAGGGTCCAACCTGAGGGCCGGCGCCCGATGGCGGCCGCCGAGTGGCTCCGGGGGAGCCGCCTCGGCCCTGGTGCCCGGCTCGGGTCGCCGTGAGCTCCGCCGACCGGCGGCACGCGCTCCGTAGGCTGGGGCCGGTGGGAGCACACGGGGGCGGCCAGCGAGACCCAGGGCCGCCGGGACGCCTCAAAGTGGCGCCGTCGGTGCTCTCGGCCGACTTCGGGAACCTGGCCGAGGCGGTCGGCGAGGTGGCCAGCGCCGCGGACTGGCTGCACGTCGACGTGATGGACGGCCACTTCGTTCCCAACCTGACCATCGGCCCTCCGGTGGTGGCGTCGCTGCGCCGCCACAGCGGGCTGTTCTTCGACTGCCACCTGATGATGACCGACCCCGGCCGCTACCTGGAGGCGTTCCGGGACGCCGGGGCCGACTCGCTCACCGTCCACGTCGAGGTCGGCCACACCGCCGAGCTGGTGGCCGCGATCCGCCAGCTCGGCCTGCGAGCCGGCGTGGCGCTCAACCCCGACACCCCGTTCGACGCGGTGGCGCCGGTGCTGGACCGGGTGGACCTGGTGCTGTGCATGACCGTGTTCCCCGGCTTCGGTGGTCAGGCGTTCATGGCGGAGGTCTTGGACAAGGTGGCCGAGGTGCGGGCCGCCCTCGACCGCCGCGGGCTGGCGGTCGATCTCGAGGTCGACGGCGGGATCGACCGCCACACCGCCGTCCGGGCGGTCCAGGCCGGGGCGAACGTCCTGGTGGCCGGCAGCGCGGTGTTCGGTGGCGAGGCGCCCTGGGAGGCGGTCGAGCAGATCCGCCACGCCGCCGAGGCGGCCGCGCCGCGATGATCCGTGCCCTCTGTCCAGGGATTCTCGGCCGGACCGGTAGGATCGAGCCGCCTATGCCGATCGCAAAGGACGCCGACCAAGCGCGCGACCAGCGGTACATGGCGCGGGCCATCGAGCTGGCCGCCGAGGCGCGGCCCCAGACCTCGCCCAACCCATGGGTGGGGGCGGTGGTGGTGCCGGCCCGTCCGTCGGTGACCTTCGAGGGCCGGACCGCGCCGGCCGGCGGGGACCACGCCGAGGTCCAGGCCCTGGCCCGAGCCGAGGCAGCCGGCCTGGCCGCCGGGGCCACCCTCTACAGCACGCTCGAGCCTTGCGCCCACCACGGCCGGACCCCGCCGTGCGTGGACGCGGTGATCCGGGCCGGGATCGCCCGGGTGGTGGTGGGGATGGTCGACCCCGACCCAAAGGTGCAGGGACGGGGGATCGAAGCCCTGCGCAAGGCCGGCATCGAGGTGACCACTGGGGTGTGCGAGGAGGCGGTGGCTGAGCAGCTGGCGCCGTACGTGAAGCACCGGCTGACCGGCCGGCCGTGGGTGGTGCTCAAGCTGGCCCTCACCCTGGACGGTCGGACCGCGGCCCCCGACGGCTCCAGCCGCTGGATCACCGGTCCGGCCGCCCGGGCGGACGTCCACCGGTTGCGGGCCTGCTCCGACGCGGTGGTGGTGGGGGCCGGGACGGTGCGAGCCGACGATCCCGAACTGACCGTCCGGCTGGCCGGCGGCGATGCGCCAGCCCGCCAGCCCCTGCGGGTGGTGCTGGGCCGGGCACCGCAGGCGGCCCGGGTGCGGCCGGCCCTCGAGCTCGACGGGGACTTGGGGGCGGTGCTCGACCAGCTGGGCCGGCGGGGCGCGCTCCAGGTGCTGGTCGAGGGAGGGGCCCGGGTGGCCCATCAGTTCCACTCGGCCGGCTTGGTCGACCGGTACGTGTTCTACCTGGCCCCGGCGCTGGCCGGCGGCGACGACGCCCGGGGGGCGTTCGCCGGTCCGGCGGCGCCGAGCGTGCGCGAGTTCTGGCGAGGCCGGTTGGTGTCGGTCGAGCGGTTGGGGGACGACCTGCGGGTGGAGGTGGCGGCCTGATGCCGCTCGCCTCTATCCCCGAGGCGATCGACGCGATCGGGCGCGGCCAGATGGTGGTGGTGGTCGACGACGCCGACCGGGAGGACGAGGGCGACCTGATCATGGCGGCTGAGGCGGCCACCCCCGAGAAGATCGCGTTCTTCCTCCAGCACACCTCGGGGGTCATCTGCGTCCCGATCACCCCGGAGCGGGCCGACGAGCTCGACCTGCCGCCGATGGTCCACACCAACACCGAGTCCCAGCGCACCGCGTTCACGGTCAGCGTGGACGCCCGGCGGGGGACCACCACCGGGATCTCGGCCGCCGATCGGGCCACCACCATCGCCGCCCTCATCGACCCGGCCACCCGCCCGAGCGACCTGGCCCGGCCGGGTCACGTCTTCCCGCTCCGCTACCGGACCGGGGGGGTGCTGAAGCGTCACGGCCACACCGAGGCTGCGGTCGATTTGGCCCGGGCGGCCGGGATGTACCCGGCCGGTGTCCTGTGCGAGATCGTCACCGCCGACAAGTCCTCGATGGCCCGGTTCGAGGAGCTGGAGCGGTTCGCCGAGACCCACGGCCTGCCGCTCATCACCATCGCCGACCTCATCCGCTACCGCCGCCGCAACGAAATGCTGGTCAAGCGAGTCGCCCAGGCCCGCATCCCCACCGAGGGCGGTGAGTACTCGGCCTACGTCTACGAGTCGCTCCTCGATGGCGAGCAGCACCTGGCCCTGGTGCGCGGCGAGGTCGCCGGCCAGGAGAACGTCCTGGTCCGGGTGCACTCGGAGTGCCTGACCGGGGACGTCTTCGGGTCGCGCCGCTGCGACTGCGGCCCCCAGCTCCACGCCGCGCTCGACCTCATCGAGCGGGAGGGGCGGGGCGTGGTGATCTACCTGCGGGGTCACGAGGGGCGGGGGATCGGGCTCGGGCACAAGATCCGGGCCTACAGCCTCCAAGAGCGCGGGCACGACACCGTCGACGCCAACTTGGAGTTGGGCCTCCCGGTGGACAGTCGGGAGTACGGGATTGGCGCCCAGATGCTGGTCGATCTGGGCGTGACCACCATGCGGGTCATGACCAACAACCCGGTCAAGTACGGGGGCCTGGAGGGTTTCGGGCTCGACATCGTCGAGCGGGTCCCCCTCGAGTCGGTGCCGACCCCCGAGAACATCGGGTACCTGCGGACCAAGCGCGAGCGGCTCGGGCATCTGCTGGAGAACTTGACCGACGTGATCGAGGACCCGGACCCCTCGGCCCCGTGAGTGGCGAGGATCAGGCCCGGCTGGAGCCGGCGGTCTTCGACCGGGTGGCCGAGCGGGTCGGGCGCCAGCTGGGTGGCTACCGGCTGGAGGAGGCCGACGGCCGAGGCCTCCGGGTCGCGCTGGCCTGCTCGATGTTCAACGGGGGGGTGACGGCGCGGCTGCTCGACGGGGCCTTGGCCGGCCTGGAGGCCGCGGCGGTCGACCGCACCGACGTCACCGTGGTCTGGGTGCCCGGTGCGTTCGAGCTCCCGCTGGCAGCCCAGCGGCTGGCCGCGGCCGGCCAGGACGCGGTGGTCTGCCTGGGGGCGGTCATCCGCGGCGAGACCGCCCACTTCGACCTGGTGGCCAACGGCTGCGCCACCGGGCTGTCCCGGGTCGCCCTGGATGCCCAGGTGCCGGTGGTCCTGGGGGTGCTCACCACCGAGAACCTGGACCAGGCGCTCGAGCGGAGCCGGCCCGACCCCACCAACAAGGGCCGAGAGGCCGCGCTCTCGGCGGTCCACCTGGCCTCGGTGCTCCGGTCGGTACCGGGCCCCTGGCGGCAGGCGGGGGTCAGCTGATGCTCCGGCTGGTGCTGCCCAAGGGGTCCCTCGAGGCTGCCACCCTGGCGTTGTTCGCCGAGGCCGACCTGGCAGTGCGGCGCTCCTCGGAGGTGGACTACCGGGCCACCATCGACGACAACCGGATCGCGGAGGTGCGGCTCCTGCGCCCCCAGGAGATCCCGCGCTACGTGGCCGACGGGTTGTTCGACCTCGGGATCACCGGCCGGGACTGGATCGAGGAGCAGGGGGTGGAGCTGGTCAGCCTGGGTCCGCTGTCGTACTCCAAGGCCAGCAGCCAGCCCGTGCGGATCGTGCTGGCGGTGGCCGACGCCTCCCCGGCGACCAGCCTGGCCGACCTGGCGGCCCAGCGGCGACCCCTCCGGGTGGCCACCGAGTACCCCGAGCTCACTCGGCGAGCGCTGGCCGAGGCCGGGATCGAGGCCGAGATCTCCCTCTCCTACGGCGCCACCGAGGCCAAGGTGCCCGACATCGCCGACTGCGTGGTCGAGCTGACCGAGACCGGCCGAGCGCTGCGGGCGGCCGGCTTGCGGGCCATCCACACCCTGCTGGTCTCCCACACCGAGCTGGTCGCCAACCCTGACGCGGCCGCCGACCCCCGGCGGCGGCGGGCCATGGACCAGCTCTATACGCTGCTGCTCGGCACCCTCGAGGCACGGGAGAAGGTCCTGGTCAAGCTCAACGTGTCGGCCGAGCGGCGAGCGGCGGTGATCGAGCGGCTGCCCTCGCTGCGCTCGCCAACGGTCTCCGAGCTGGCCGGGGGCGGGTTCGCGGTGGAGACCGTGGTCCACAAGGACCAGATCAACACCTTGATCCCCGAGCTCAAGGAGCTGGGGGCCAGCGACATCTTGGAGCTGGCCCTGGCCAAGATCGTCCATTGAGCGCGCCCGACGGCTGGCCGCTCCGCCGGGGGCCCCGGGCCGGGGTGGTGACCGAGTTCGCGGCCGACCGGGGGCTGGGCACGGTGACGGAGGACGGCGGCACCAGCTTCTCATTCCACTGCACCGCGCTCACCGACGGGAGCCGCCAGGTCGAGGTGGGCCGGCGGGTTCGGTTCGTGGTCCGACCAGGGCACGGCGGCCGCCTCGAGGCCCGGGTGGTCGAGAAGTGCTGAACGTCCGGTCAGCTCGACCCGGGCCGGGAGCCCGAGCGCACGGCCTGATCGACCTGGACGTAGCCCAGGCGGAGCTGGGTCAGGCCGTCGCGCAGGGCGGCGGTGGCCTCCCCGAGCCGGTCCCCGAGCCCGTCGACCAGCAGCCCCAGGGCGTCGATGGCCAGGCGGGCCTTTGCCAGCTGGGGCGGGTCGGCCGACAGGTACACCGCGGCCAGCTCGAACAGGCCGTAGCAGTGGTTGGCGACGACCGTCTCGGCCGGGCTCTCGGCCAGCTGGCGTCGGAGGGCCTCCACCTCGGCCTGGGCTTGCGCTCGGTCCGGCTGCTCGGGACCGCCGGGCGCGTCCGCAGGACCGGTCGGCGCCGGCCGCCCTCCCTGGTCGCCCACCCGGTGTTCGCCAGAGGGTGTCCAGAGACTGGACATGCTGGTACCCTACACAGCCGAGCACAACGGAAAGCGGGGTGGCCCGAGGCCACCTCCACCCGGCCACCACCCGCGTGGGCTCTCGGTGCGCCGGGTTCGAACGGCCGCTCCGGGCAACCCGGTGGCCGCCCGCTCTCCGCCACAGCGCCCGGCGGCGAGCCGCGCGCCCGACCGGAAGGAGTGATGCCGCATCGTCACTGAGACCACCAACGAGCACCGCGTCAACGACCGCATCCGGGCCGCGAGGTCCGGCTGGTCGACCCCGACGGCCAGCAGCTCGGGATCAAGCCGTTGCCCGAAGCGTTGGCCATCGCCCGGGAGCTCGATCTCGACCTGGTCGAGGTCGCCCCGATGGCCAACCCGCCGGTGTGCCGGATCATGGACTACGGCAAGTTCAAGTTCGATGAAGCCCAGCGGGCCAAGGAGTCGCGGCGCAAGGCGGTTCACGTCGGGATCAAAGAGATGAAGTACCGGCCCAAGATCGGGCCGGGCGACTTCGAGACCAAGACCCGCCAGGTGGCCAAGTTCCTCGACGAGGGGCACAAGGTGAAGCTCACGATCATGTTCCGAGGTCGCGAGGTCTTCCACCCCGAGTTGGGCAAGCGGATCTTGGACCGGGTGGCCGAGCAACTGCGCGACTCGGCGAAGGTCGAGTTCGAGCCCCGCCTAGACGGCCGCAACATGGTGATGGTGCTCGCCCCGGACAAGCGGGCTCGCCAGTCGGCGGCGGCCCGCGCCGCTCGCCAGGAGGAGCCGGCCGAGGCCCCAGCCGACGGTGGTCCGTCCGATGCTGGCCAGTCCGAAGAGGGGGCCTGAGATGCCCAAGATGAAGACCGATCGGGGAGCGGCGAAGCGGATCAAGGTGACCGGGAGCGGCCGCCTCCGCCGGCGCCAGGCGTTCCGCTCCCACCTGTTGGAGAAGAAGGCGTCCAAGCGGACTCGCCGGCTGGCCACCGAGACCGGGGTGGCCAAGGCCGACGAACGGCTGGTCCGCCGCATGCTCGGCCGCTGAGCGCGGCCCCGAGCGGCGCCAGCACACGGCGCGAACGAAGAAGAGAGGAGAAGCGATGGCAAGGGTGAAGCGTTCGGTTCACGGCCGCAAGCACCACCGGGCCATCCTCGAGCAGGCCAAGGGCTACTACGGCAACAAGAGCCGCACCTACCGGGCGGCCAACGAGCAGGTCCTGCACTCCATGCAGTACGCGTACCGGGACCGCCGGGCCCGCAAGGGGGACTTCCGCAAGCTGTGGATCCAGCGGATCGGTGCCGCCGCCCGCCAGAACGGGCTCAGCTACAGCCGGTTCATCGCCGGCCTGCACCGGGCCGGGGTCCAGGTCGACCGCAAGATCCTGGCCGAGCTGGCGGTGACCGACGCCGAGGCCTTCGAGGCCCTGGTCGCGTTGGCCGCCGGCGACCAGGAGCCGGCGGCGCAGGAGGCCGCCTCCTGACCCTCCCGCTGGGCCCCTCCCACCAGCGGGTCCGGCGACTCCGCCGGCTGCTCCACAAACGCGCCACCCGGTGGTCCGAGCGCGCCTTCGTCGCCGAAGGGGTGGAGGCGGTCGGCACTGCGCTGGCGGCCGGCCGGGTCCCCGAGGCGGTCTTCGTCGCCGCCGAGGCCGAGGGATCCGGCGAGGTGCGCGCGGTCGCGGCTCGGGCGCTCGCCGCCGGGTCGCGGGTGTTCACCCTGGCCCCGGGGGTGGCTGGCCGAGTGGCCGACACCGTCACCCCGCATCCGATCTTCGGGGTGTTCGCCATGACCGACGTGGCCCTGCGCGAGCTGGCCCGGCCCACCCTGGCGGTGGCGTGCGTGGACGTGCGCGACCCGGGCAACGCCGGAACGGTCCTGCGGACCTGCGACGCGGCCGGCGTCGAGGCGGTGCTGTTCTGTGGCTCCACCGTCGACCCCTACAACCCCAAGACCGTGCGGGCCTCGGCCGGGTCGTTGTTCCATGTGCCGCTCAGCGTGGTCGAGGTGGCCGAGGCCTTGCACTGGCTGCGTGCCGCCGGGCTGGCGGTGTACGCGACCAGCCCAGAAGGCACCGACTACACCACGGTCGACCTGGCCCGCCCGTGCGCGCTGGTGTTCGGCAACGAGGCGGCCGGCCTCCCGGCGGCGGTGGCGACGGAAGCCGACGCCCTGGTGGCCATCCCGATGGCTGGCCGCGCCGAGTCCCTCAACGTCGCCGTCTCCTGCGCGGTGTTGTGCTTCGAGGCGGCCCGCCAGCGACGGGTCGGTCGGCCGGCTGGGGCCTCAGGCCCGGCTGCCTAGAATCCCGCGATGGCTGGCAGCGGAGCCTCCGACCCCAACCGCACGCTCGGCGACCTCGACGCCCTGGCCGCGGCGGCCGCCCGGACGATCGAGCAGGCGTCGACCACTGCGGAGCTGGAGCGCGCGGAGACGGCAACCCTTGGTCGGCGGTCCCCGCTGGCCGAAGCCCGCCGGGCCTTGGGGAGTCTCGATCCCGAGGCCCGCCGGGAGGCGGGGCGGCGGCTGAACGACCTGTGGTCGTCGCTCGAGGCGCTGGTCGCTCGGAGCCGGGCCGAGCTGGCCCGCCAGGAGCGCGTGGCGGCGCTGGTCGCCGATCGGCTGGACCTGACCGAGGTGGTGCTGGCGACGGTCCGTTCGCCGCTGCGCCGGGGCCACCGGCACCTGGTCTCGACCACCCGGGACGCGCTGGAGGACGTGTTCGTGGCGATGGGGTTCCAGGTCGCCGAGGGTCCCGAGGCCGAGACCGACTGGTACAACTTCGAGGCGCTCAACATCCCCCCAGCCCATCCGGCCCGGGGCATGTACGACAGCTTCTACCTCGAGGTCGGCGAGCCTGAGACCGTGGTGTTGCGGACCCACACCTCGCCGGTCCAGATCCGCCTGATGGAGGCGGCGGTGGCGGCCGACTCGATCCCGATCCACGCGGTCATCCCCGGCCGTTGCTACCGACGGGACACCGCTGACGCCAGCCACCTGCCGGTGTTCCACCAGGTGGAGGGGTTGGTGGTCGACGAGGGGATCACCTTCGCCGACCTGGCCGGCACCATCGAGACCTTCACCACCGCCTACTTCGGTCCGAAGGTCCACGCCCGTCTGCGGCCGAGCTACTTCCCCTTCACCGAGCCCTCGGCGGAGTACGACATCACCTGCACCCTGTGCCTGGGGGCTGGCTGCCGGACCTGCTCGGGGACCGGGTGGCTGGAGCTGGGCGGCTGCGGGATGGTCGATCCGGCGGTGTTCGCCGCGGTGGGCATCGACCCGGAGGTCTGGAGCGGCTTCGCGTTCGGGTTCGGGATCGATCGCTGTGCGCAGATGCGCCACCAGGTCGCCGACATGCGGAGCCTGCTGGAGAGCGACGTCCGTTTCCTCCGGCAGTTCTAGGAGGCCCGATGCGCGCCCCGCTCTCGTGGTTGCAGGACTTCGCCCCGATTGAGGCCGATGTGGACGCCCTGGTCGACGCCCTCGACGATCTCGGTCTCATCGTCGAGGGCGTCGAGCGGGTGGGGACCGGCCTCGACCAGGTCGTCGTGTCCCGGGTCCTCGAGATCAGCCCGATCGCCGGCGCCGATCGGATCCGCCGGGTGGTGGTCGACCCGGGTGGCGAGCCGGTCGAGATCGTCTGCGGGGCGTTCAACTTCGACGTCGACGACCTGGTCCCGTTGGCAACGGTCGGGACCGTTCTGCCAAACGGGATGGAGATCGGCCGTCGCCGGCTGCGTGGCGTGACCTCCAACGGCATGCTGTGCTCGGGCCGGGAGCTCGGGCTCTCCGACGATGGCGAGGGCCTGCTGGTGCTGACCGGGACCGACGGGGCTGCGCCCGGGGTGCCGCTGGCCGAGGCGCTCGGGATCCGGCCCGACGTGGTGTTCGACCTCACCGTCGAGGGGAACCGCCCCGACGCCTGGTGCATGGCCGGGGTGGCTCGCGATCTGGCGGCCCGGTTCAAGCTCCCGTTCGCGCTGCCCGAGGTCGAGCTGGAGGCCGCCGGGCCGCCGGTGGAAACCCTCGCCAGCGCGGTCGTGGAGGCACCCGGGCTGTGCCCCAGGCTCACCGTGCGGGTCCTCGACTCGGTGGTCGTGGGGCCCTCGCCCCGTTGGATGGCCCGCCGGCTGGTGCTCGCCGGGATGCGGCCGATCAACAATGTGGTCGACGCCTCCAACTACGTGATGCTCGAGCTGGGCCAGCCCACGCACCCCTACGACCTCGACCGCCTGGGGGCCCCGGGGCTGCTGGTCCGTCGAGCCCACCCGGGCGAGGTGGTGCGAACCCTCGACGGGGTGGACCGGGTGCTCGGGGTCCCCGGTCGCGGGCTGGGGGAGACCGGCGAGGACTGCGTGATCTGCGACGCCGATGGCCAACCGGTGGGCATCGGGGGCATCTTCGGTGGGGCGAGCTCGGAGATCGCAGAGACCACCACTCGGGTGCTGCTTGAGACCGCGGCCTTCGATCCGATGGCCATCGCCCGGACCTCCAAGCGGTTGGCCCTGCGCACCGAGGCCTCGGCCCGCTTCGAGCGGGGGGTCGACCCCTTCGGGATCGACCGGGCAGCCGAACGGGTCTGCCAGCTGGTGGTGGCCAGCGCGCCCGGGGCGCGGGTGGCGGCCGGGGTGCTCGACGTCCGTGGCGACCTCCCCTCCCCGGTGCGGATCACCCTGGGGGCGCACCAGGTCAACCGGCTGCTCGGGACGGAGCTGTCGGCGAGCGAGGTGGCCGAGCTGTTGGGGCCGATCGGTTTCCGCTGCACACCGGCGGGCGGCGATCGGATCGTGGTGGTGGTGCCGACCAACCGCCCCGACGTGCGCCCCGAGCCCCACGGCGTGGCCGACCTGGCCGAGGAAGTGGCCCGCCTCTACGGGTACTCGCGCATCGAACGGCGCCGGCCGACCTGGGCCACCCCCGGCGGCCTGAGCACCTATCAGGCGGAGCGGCGCCGGGTCCGAGAGGTCCTGGTGGGGCTGGGCGCCGACGAGGTGTGGACCTCGTCGCTGGTCGACGAGCGCGACGAGGACCGCCTGGGGGTGCGGATCCCGCCGGTGCGGATCACCAACCCGATGGCCGCCGACCAGGCTGCGCTCCGCCGCACCCAGATGGGCGGGTTGTTGCGGGCGCTGGCCTGGAATCGTGATCGCCGCCAGGGGGACCTCCGCCTCTTCGAGGTGGGCGTGGTCTTCTGGCCCCCCGACCCGTCCCAGCCCCCGACCCGGGCGGGGTCGGAGGGCGGGGCCGGGGTCCACCTCCCGGTCGAGCGGGAGTTGGTCTCGGCGGTGTTCGCAGCCGATGGTGACGATGCCGCGGTGGCGCTGAGCGCGCTGCACGCGCTGGCCGAGGAGCTGCGGGTGGCCGACCTCCGGCTGCGGCCGCAGGCCGACGGCGCGGCGCTGCCCGGCCTGCACCCCAGCCGCAGCGCGGTGGTCCGCTCCGGGCGCGACGGACCGGTGGTGGGGACCGTGGGAGAGCTGGATCCCGCGGTGGTGGCTGAGTTCGGTGCCGCCAGCGGCCGGGTGGGCTGGCTGGAGCTGGACCTTCGGACCTTCTTGCACCGCGACCTGGTGTCCCGGCGGCCGGAGGTGGCCCGGCCGGTCAGCCGGTACCCGTCGGCGGACGTGGACGTGGCCCTGAGCGTGGACGACGCGATACCGGCAGATCTGGTCGCCGATGCCCTCCGGGGCGCCGGGGGCGAGCTGCTTGAGTCGGTTACCCTCTTCGATGTGTTCCGTGGCCCGGGGGTCGGCCCCGGTCGGCGGAGCCTGGCGTTCCGGTTGCGGTTCTGTGCTGCCGACCGGACCCTGACCGACGCCGAGGTGGGCGAGCTGCGGGCCCGGTGCGTGGCTGCGGCCGAAGACGAGGTGGGGGCGTCGTTGCGCTGAAGCGATGAGAGGCGATGGTGGCGGGACCGGCACAGGGTGCCTCCTCTGGGTGCGGGCGGCGCTCGGGGCCGTCGCTGCGCTGGCCGGGGTGTTCGGATGGGCTGGCCGCGCCGCCCCGGCGACCGCCACCGCGGGACCGGCGTCGGCCCCGTTCCCGGTCACCATGTCCCCGGTCTCCCTTCCGGACCCGGGCGTGGTGGTCACCCCAGGCCAGGACGTCCCGGATCCTTATGTGATCGAGGCCAACGGCGTCTATGTCATGTTCGCCTCGCAGGACGGGTTCTTCGGGCCCAACGTGCCGGTCCGGGTGTCGAGCGACCTCGTTGACTGGACCGGACCGCCGATCGACGCGCTCCCCACCCTGCCCCGGTGGGCCGAGCCCGGGTTCACCTGGTCGCCCGACGTGCTCCGGGTGCAGGGGCGCTACGTGCTGTGGTTCAACGCCGCGTTGGCCGCGAGCGGTCCGACCGCGACCAAGTGCATCGGGGTCGCCACCTCGCGCTCGGTCGTCGGTCCCTATCACCCGGTCGGGTCGGCGCCGCTCGTGTGCCAGCTCGACCACCTGGGCTCGATCGACCCCCGGGCCTTCGTCGACCCCTCTGGTCAGCTCTGGCTGCTGTGGAAGTCCGACGACAACGCCGACCTCCAAGCCCAGACCCACTCCACCATTTGGGTCCAGCGGCTGTCGCCCGACGGTCTGCAGCTGATCGGCCAGCCAGTCGCGCTCATGACGGCGGATCTTCCGTGGGAGGGCCGGATCGTCGAGTCCCCAGACATGGTCTACGCCGCCGGCCACTACTGGCTGTTCTTCTCGGGCAACTGGTTCAACGAGCCCTACTACGCGATGGGGGTGGCCGAGTGCCAGTCGGTCATCGGGCCCTGTGACCCCACCACCCTCGGCCCTTGGTTCGCGTCCAACGCGCAGGGGGCGGGGCCGGGAGAGGAGTCGCTGTTCTTCGATGGCTCCCGGTGGTGGATGTTCTACGCCCCGTTCGCAGTCGACTACCAGTCCTTCACCCCCCGACCGGCCGCGGTGGCCCGTTTGGTCTTCGGTCCCGACGGCCCGAGCGTGGTGCCGCCGGGCACGCCGGCGTGGAGCGCGCCCGACCCGCGGCCGGCCGGGCCTGGCTCAGGCCCGGCGCGGCCACGCCATCGCGGGTGTGGGCCGCGGTGCGCCGCGCCGGTGCCGGCGCACGTTCGCTCCTAATCGCCGAATCGCCGCGATGCCGGGCACCAGTGCGGAGACCGGGGCCTCGGTGGGCCGCTGGGCGGACCCGATGCCGGGGCGTCAGAGGTCCGCAGGGGGCTCGTCGGCGTGTGCCAGTTGCTCGGCGACTGGCTTCAACGCGGCGGTCGTGCGCTCGATGTGCTCGGCAAGTCGCCGTTGGCCGAGCTCGGCATCTCGAGCCAGGACCGCCTGGAGGAGCCGGTGGTGCTCTCCGGCGACATCTCGGTCCTCGTCGTGACCGAGCGGTGCTGACCACATGCGGTAGAGGGCGGCGGCGTCGCGCAGGCTGTGGGCAACGTGGAGGAGCCGGGGGTTGCCGCACCCGGCGAACAACGCCGTGTGGAAGGCCTCGTGCGCGTCGCGCCACGCTGGGTTGGCGTCGCCATCGGGCCCCTGCTGTGGTGTTCGGCTCAGCCGGTGATGGGCGGCGACCACTGTGGCTTCCCACGCCAGGTCGCCCCGCTCGATCGCCAAATGGAACACCAGGCCTTCGACGTGAACCCGCGCCTCGGTGAGGTCGGTCAGGTCGTCGAGGGTCAGTGGTGCGACCCGAAAGCCGAGTTGCGGTTCTGACGTCACCACCCGCTGCTCGGCCAGCCGGGTCAGCGCTTCCCGCACGACGGTCTGGCTGACCGAGAAGCGCTCTGCGATCTCCACCAACCGGAGGCGGGTTCCCGGGCGAAGGTGGCCGCTCAGGATCTCCGATCGCAGCCTCGCGTAGACGTGCTCGACACGGGTGGCACCGACACCGGTCGGCGTCGGCGTGGGAGCACCTTGGACGGTCACAACGGCGAGAGCTTACCTTCTGATCGTGCATAGGCGAGGATATCGATATGCACTTGCGTTCTCGCTTTTCGACTGGCTAACCTCCCGCTCCGCATGCGGCAGGGGATCGGGACATTCGGGACCGGAGGGGCCTGGCGGTGAGCGCCGAGTCGCTGCTCGCGGCCGAGGCGCCACGGGGCGCGCCGGCCATGGCGCTGGACCTGGTTGGGGTGACCAAGCGCTTCGGGGGCGTGACCGCCGTCGACGGCGTGACCTGGTCGGTGGAGGAAGGGTCGGCGGTCGGGATCATTGGGCCCAACGGTGCCGGCAAGAGCACGTTGCTCAAGCTGATCGCGGGCCTGCTGAGACCCGACCAGGGTCGGGTGTGCCTGTTTGGACAGCCGTTGGCCGGCCAGCCAGTGCACCGGATCGCTCGGCTGGGGGTCGCCATGGCGAGCCAGGCGCCGCGACCCTTCCGGTCGCTGTCAGTGTATGACAACGTGCGGGCGGCGCTCTTTGCGTCGCAGCGGCGAGCCCTTGGCCCGGTGCGGTCGCCCAAGCCCGATGCACAGGTGCGTCAGGTGCTGGAGCGCTGTGGCCTGCAGGACAAGGCGGCAACCTTGCCCAGGTCCCTCGGCCTGTTGGACTTGAAGCGCCTCGAGGTTGCGCGTGCCCTTGCCCTCGAGCCGTCGGTCCTGCTCCTCGATGAGGTCGCAGCGGGCCTCAACGGCAGGGACTTGGACGCAGTGATCGCGCTGGTCGCCGACATCCACCACCAGGGGACCACGGTCGTCGTCGTCGAACACATTGAGCGGGTCATCCGTGATCTGGTCGACCGAGTGCTGGTCTTGGACTGGGGACGAGTGGTCACCGAGGGCAGCCCAGCCGAAGTTGCCCAGAACGAAGACGTGCGGCGGGTCTACCTAGGGGTACAGAAGGCCCGAGCACAAGAAACGCCGACCGTTGCGTCGCGTCCCGAACCGCTCGTCGAACTGGTCGACGTCACGGCGCGCTACGGCGATGTCGTTGCCGTGTCGGGTGTGAACCTCCAGGTGTGCGAGGGCGAGATCGTGGGCGTCATCGGGGCGAACGGAGCCGGAAAGTCGACCTTGGCTTCGGTGCTGAGTGGCCTGGTGCCGGCAACTGCGGGCACGGTCCGAGCATTCGGTCAGGACATCACAACTCTGCGAACCCATCTCAGGGCCCGGATGGGAATCTGTCACTGTCCTGAGGGCCGCCATGTCTTCGGGAACCTCACCGTTGCCGAGAACCTCGATGTCGCCTGTGGAGTTCGGTCACGAGTCCACGAGCGCCTGGCCGCGGTGTACGACCTTTTCCCGCGTCTGGCTGAACGGCAGCGACAAGTTGCCGGAACCCTCTCCGGCGGTGAACAGCAAATGCTTGCCATCGGTCGGGCACTCATGAACGAGCCAAAACTGCTCATCTGTGACGAGCTAACGCTCGGACTGGCGCCTATGGCGATAGACGCCATCTATGAGGGGATCCTGAGGATCGCAAAAGCGGGAGTAATGGTGATCCTCATCGAACAGGACGTGCAACGGTGCCTCGATGCAGCACATTGGGTGTACGTCCTGCTTCGCGGGCGAGTTACCTATGAGGGGCATCCCGGCAAGTTGTTTGACGATGAGTACCTAGATTCCGTCTACTTTGGGAGAGAAGCATCGAATGATTAGAAGGATTGCTTCGGTAGGCATCACCCTGTGCCTGATGATTGGTGTAGCCCTGACTGGCAGCGCCTCAGCAGCACCCAAGGGGTCTCCAATCGTGATCGGTCTGAGCATCGCCGAGACCGGGAGCGAAGCGATCCCCACGTTAGTAGTGGGGTATCGGGAGGCGGTAAAGGAAGTCAATGCCGTGGGAGGGCTGCGCGTCGGTCGAGTACGGCACCCGGTGCAACTGGTCGTGTTGGACAATCGTTCGAGCGATTCGCTGCTCGCGGAGCAGGTTCATACGTTGGTGTTGAGCGACCATGCGGTCGCATTGGTGAGCGGCTGTTGCGACCTAAACGTCGCCGAGGCTCCAATCGCAAACGCGCTCAAGATCCCCCTCGTAGGAACAGCCATCCCAAATGAGCTGGTTGAGCAGTTCAACGGCCAGTGGGCCTGGAACATCTTCGTGAACCTGTTCAATCCGCGACTGTTCTCGACGGTCATTCCGTCATTGGGGACGACTGATCGGAAAGTTGCCATCGTGGTCAGTTCTGATCCAGAGGGCCAAGGTGCGAGCGCGGTGACGAAAGCTGAAGCGAGCCAAGGTGGGTACGACGTTGTGGTGAACTCGGCGGTTCCGCTAGGCACCACGGACTTTTCGAGCTTCATCCAGGAGGCGAAGAGCTCCCAGGCACAGGTGTTGGTAGTACAGATGCCTGGTCCAGACTGCTTCAACCTGTGGAAGCAGATGAAGGCGTTGGGGTATGTGCCGAAGGTGGCGCTGGCGAACCAGTGCGGTGCCCTCCCGACGTGGACTCAGCTGGGCGCGCTCGGCAACGGAGCGCTATTGGGCATGAACTGGACACCTACGTCGGGCCTGCCAGAGGCAAAGAAGCTGGCCGCGGTGTTCAACCGCGTGTACCGCGGTGACGTCATCGATCAGGAATCGGCGGTCACTGCGTACACGACGATGGAGGTGTTGCTCGACGCCATAACACGTGCTCATTCGACGAGCCCGGCAGCGATCAACGCGGCAATCAAGAAGACTAACGGCGCCTATCCCCTCGGCCACATCGAGTTCAACTCCCAGCATGTCTGGAGCGGCAACACCTTCCTAGCCCAATGGCAGAACAAGAAGGTGGTACAGGTGTACCCGCCAGTTCCGGGAACGAAGGTGGAGTTTCCGCCATCGGGGTTGGGTGGATAAGGAAGACGGCTGAGCAGAGGGAACAGGGGACGTGAGCCTGACCGTTGCCATCAACGGCCTCTTGATCGGGAGCCTTTACGGCCTCGTGGGCATGGGGTTGTCGCTCTTGGCGGGAGTTGTCAGGTTGATCAACCTCGCCCAGGGCGACATCTTGGTCGGTGGCGCGTACCTCGCAATCGCGCTCCACGGCGTGCTGGGTTGGGACCCCCTGTGGTTGTTGCCAATCGTCGCAGTGGCCATCTTCTGCGGGTGCTACGTCGTGCAGAAGTGGCTGCTTAACAGCTTGGTCACCAGGGAACCACTGGCCCTGCTGGTCGTGACGTTCGGCCTGTCGCTGCTTCTCGAGTCCCTTTACCAGGAGCTTTTCGGAGCCAACCCGGCTTCGTTGCCGGCATTTTGGGGCGACACCGGCTTCACCGTTCTTGGAGTGCGCATCGAGACCTTGTATGTGGTCGCGTTCATCACCGGGGCCGTACTGGCAGCGTGCACCTGGTTCCTCCTGTACCGGACACATTTCGGGCGAACGGTCCGTGCTGCTGCGGCTGATGCGTCGACTGCGCGCCTGCTCGGTGTCGATGTCGAGCGCGTGTTTGCCCTGACCTTTGGGCTTGCAGGAGTGCTCGCGGCAGCGGCTGGAGTCATCCTCGCAGTCGGCCAGAGCGTGTCGCCGACCAGCGGCTTGTCACTGCTGGTGTTCAGCTTCACCGTGATGGTGATCTGCGGGATCGGCAACGTGATTGGCGCGGTAGTTGCAGGGATGTTCGTCGGGCTGCTCCAGGCGATCGCCGGTGCCGTCATCGGGCAGAGCAGCACGGATCTGGCCGTCTACGTCTTTCTGCTGGTCTTCTTGATCGTCTTCCCCTCGGGGATCCTGAAGCGTCGAGAGCTTGGCATACGGTGAGGAGGAGGAGCTGGTTCATCGTCGCTGCAGTCCTGGCCATAGGCCTGTGCATGCCCGCGGTGCTTGCGCCCGCCACCCAGTACACCGCGGTGACGTTGGTCACCGACATGACCATTGCCTTGGCATGGAATGTGGTCGTCGGATACGGGGGCCAGCTTTCGCTGGGTGTCGGTGCCTTTACTGGTGTCGGGGCCTACGCCTGCGGTCTCGCGATGGTGCACTTGGGATGGGGGTGGTTGGAGGCAGGCTTGGCTGGGCTCGTGGTGTGCGCCGCGTTCGGGCTGGTGGTTGGCCTGCCACTGCTACGCGTCAAAGGTGCGTACTTCGCGGTCGCGACCTTGGTGGTCGCGGTCGGGCTTCAGGCCGGAGCACAGTTGTGGACGTGGGCTGGCGGAGGCAGCGGGTTCACACTGCCGATCGCACAGCTGCCGTCGGACTCGACTGTGCTGCGGGCAGGCGTCGTCGTGCTCGTAGTTGCTCTCGCGACCACCTTGTACGTGCAGGACAGTCGATTCGGTCTTCGGCTGCGAGCTGTCCGAGATGACGAGCAGGCGGCAGCTGGGTTGGGCATCGCGACCTCGACCTACAGGCTCGTGCCGTTTGTGGCGAGCGGGATCCTGATGGGGCTGGCGGGGCAGCTGAGCGCGCTGCAGTCGGTCTCGGTGAGCCCTGCGGGGTCGTTCTCCATGGAGTGGACCATCAACGCCAGCCTCTTCGTCGTCGCCGGAGGGATTGGGACGGCGGTGGGCCCCCTGCTGGGCGTGATCCTTGTGTACCTGATTTTGACCCAAGGGTTGCAGAACCTCGGGGTAGCGAGCTCGATCATCGAGGGCGTGCTGTTGGTGGCCGTTTTGCGGTTTGCGCCGAGCGGTATCTGGCCGACCGCCCTTTCGGTTGGCAAGCGCCTCGAGTCGGCATGGAAGCGGCGAGCGGGAGCACAGGGGATGGCCGCGGACAAGGAGAAGCGCCAGGTACACGTGGCAACGGCAAGTGCGGTGAGAGAACGGTGAGACCACCCGTGGTCCGAGTCGTGTGTAGAGAGAATCAGGGTAGCCGAACGTGAAACTTGCGAATCTGTTGGGTCGGGCAGTCGTGATCAGCGGGGAGGGGGTAGGTCTGGACGTCGAGCGGGCTAGCGCTGGCAGATTCTCCTCCGATGTCATGGAGCTCTTCGAGCGGTGGCCGGAGTTCGCCGAGTGGGCCTCCGGTCGGGAGTCCCAGGCGGACGAACCGATCGACCTGAATGCGTTGTGGGCCCCGGTGCCCAGGCCGCGGCAGGTGTTTGCGCTGGCCCTGAACTATGGGGACCACGCAGAGGAAGCAGGTCACAAGCGACCGTCAGATCTCTGCGTGTTCACCAAGTTCCCAACCGCCATAACCGGGCCAAGAGCAACCGTGAGTCTCCCGTCGCCGGCCGTTGATTGGGAGGTTGAGCTCGTGGTGGTGATCGGTAGGATCGCTTGGGAGGTGGCCTACGAAGCAGCATGGTCGCACGTGGCCGGCATCACCGTCGGCCAAGACCTCTCAGATCGGAAGCTCCAGTTAGCAGGGGCCCGACCGCAATTCTCGCTGGGGAAGTCCCACCGAGGCTTCGCACCATTGGGACCCTGGCTGGTGACAGTCGACGAAGTTCCCGATCCCGAAGATCTAGAGCTGGGCTGTGAACTCGACGGAGAAGTTGTCCAGCGGGCTCGAACGTCCGAAATGATTTGGAGCGTTGGGGACATCATCGCCGAGCTGTCTCGGATTTGCCCGCTCCTTCCTGGGGATTTGATCTTCACCGGAACGCCGGCAGGTGTCGGCATGGCGCGACAGCCAGCGCGATTCATCGGTCCTGGTGCAGTCTTGCGCAGTTGGGTCGAAGGAGTAGGGGAGTTGGAGAACCGGTTTGTGGCTGGACCCCGATACCACCCCGCGACCGCTTCTGAGGAGGAGAAGGACAAATGAGCTTGCACGGTCTTGTGGGCATCACCATCGGGGTACCGAATGTTGAACAAGCCGCGGCCTACTACCAGGAGTTCGGCCTCGAGCGCATCCCCCTTGCGGTGGCTGGGCAGGCCGCATTCGCGACCGTCGACGGAGGTGAGCAACTCAGGCTTGTCCAGTCGAACCGGCGCCGTCTAGTCGAGCTCCGCATCGGCGCCGACGATCCGGACGACCTCGATCGGATAGAACATTCGCTCGACGAGCTCGGCGAAGCAGCCCACCGTGACCAGAGGGCCATCACGACCGTCGAGGCTGCGACTGGCGTCAGTGTCGTCGTTGCCATCGCTCCTCGGATAAGGCAGGCGCCGGCTGAAGCGGTCGCCTACAACGGTCCCGGTAGCGTCAGCCGCCCGAACGAGAGGTCCGCCGCCATCCTGCGCGAGGGGCCGGTCAAGCCGCGGCGGCTCGGGCACGTCGTTCTCGGGTCGGTCGACCAGGAACGGTCTCAGCGCTTCTTCCGTGACGGGCTTGGGTTCAAACTGAGCGACACGGTGCCAGGCCTTGCAGCATTCCTTCGCTGTTCGCCAGATCACCATAATGTCCTCGTTCAGCAGGCTCCGGTGCCGTTCCTCCATCACAGTGCCTGGGAGGTCGACGATGTGGATGAGGTCGGACGCGGCGCCACCCGAATGTTGGAAGCCGATCCGAGCCGTCATGTCTGGGGCCTCGGCCGGCATCATGTCGGATCAAACTTCTTCTGGTACCTGAGAGATCCCGCGGGGAACTTCACCGAGTACTACTCCGACCTCGACTG
The DNA here is from genome assembly GCA_021324355.1 of Actinomycetota bacterium. Lineage (GTDB taxonomy): Bacteria > Actinomycetota > Acidimicrobiia > Acidimicrobiales > RAAP-2 > Palsa-461. The sequence goes on along the minus strand of JAJPJD010000025.1, from coordinate 17,336 downwards.
CATCGTGGATGATGCACTCTGGAGGCCAGAGGTCTGGGAAGGGGCACGGGGGCTGTTCAACTGGGGCCCTCCGCCGCCCCCTTCATTTCTGGAACCCGAGGATCTCGCCGACCTGATGCTGCAAAGTCATTGAACCGCACTTCGATCGCATGGAGACACACCGATGACGATGCCGAACACGTACGAGGCTGCTGATCGCGCCGACACATTTGTGCCGCATGCGTTTCCCGAGCAATCGGTAGATCTCGGAGAAGTCCGAATGAATTACGTCCAGCTAGGCGACACTGATCGGCCTCCACTGCTGCTCATACCGGGACAGACAGAGTCCTGGTGGGGATATGAAGCCGCCTTGCCGCTGCTCAGCGAACGGTTTCGTTGCTACGCAGTCGACCTTCGTGGTCAAGGGCGATCGTCATGGACGCCTGGCCGTTACAGCGTCGACAACGTCGGGAACGACCTTGTTCGATTCATCGACACCGTTATCGGAGAACCGACGCTGATTAGTGGACTCTCGTCCGGCGGAGTGATGGCAGCCTGGCTCTCGGCCTACGCGAAGCCGGGGCAGATTACTGCCGCCGTTTGGGAAGATCCACCATTGTTCGCGTCAGAGGTGGTTCCGGCCTACGGCCATTCCATCCGCCAGACGTTCGTGGGCCCACTGTGGGCTCTCTATGCGACGTGGCTCGGTAACCAATGGACGATTGGCGACTGGGACGGCTTTGTGCGGGCAGCCATGCGTGAGCTTCCGGATTGGATGTTCGCTAACCGATTCGGTCGGGTTTCCGACGGTATGCAGGTGGATATTCCGCAGAACCTCCGGGAATACGATCCCGAATGGGCCCGAGCGTTCTATTCGGGAACCTTCTTCGCCAACTGCTCGCACGCCGCAATGATCGCGGCCGCGAAGGTTCCGGTGCTGTTCACCCATCACAGCAGGCGAGTCGACCCGGACACCGGGATGCTGATCGGCGCGATCTCGGACGATCAGGTGCGCCAGGTAGGCCGGCTCGTAAAGGAAGCCGGTCAGCGTTTCGATTATCTCTCGTTTCCAGACCGTCCTCACGCGCTTCACCAGGTAGATCCGGACTTGTACGCACGAACGGTCCGCGAGTGGGTGGACTCTCTCCCAGCGGGCGTCTAGCGCGATGGTGCTGAGGCGGGCAGTTCCAGATTTCGCTCCAGTTGTCGTGGTCGGAGGCGGCCCCGTTGGCCTTTCGTGCGCGATGGAGCTCGCCTTCCACGGAGTGGAATGCCTGGTTGTCGAGAAGCGGCAGGAAGTCTCGTTTCTGCGACCTAGAGCGAAGACAACCTCACCTCGGACGATGGAGCACTTTCGTCGGTGGGGCATTGCTGACGAGGTGCGCGTTCGGGCTGGTCTTCCGGTCGAGTGGTCGAGCGCCGCGGTCTTCTGCACCGCCCTCCTAGGTGAGGAACTCGCCCGCCTAGATGGGTGTTTTGGTCTAGACCTGGTGGGCTCAGGCCTGGTTGCCGAGGCCGGCCAGCAGGTTGCGCAGCCCATCGTCGAGGAGGTTCTTCGAGACGCGCTGGCCTCGTCGAACTTGGTGACACTCACGACGGGGGTGTCGGGCGTTTCGGTCTCGCAGAGCGACGATCGAGCCGTAGTCGAAGTCCTCGACGCCGACGGGTCCGTGCGAGGGGTGGAGACTGGGTGGGTGGTCGGTTGCGAAGGTGCCAGGAGCATCGTTCGCGAAGCAATCGGTGCGCATTACGAGGTGGTCGACGCCGGGCGGCCAAACCTTGGGATCGTCTTCCGGTCTGCGGAGCTGGCATCAATGGTGCCGCACGGGCCAGCAGTGCACTACTGGATTGTCTCGCCAGCGCAACCAGGAGTCATGGGTCGACTGGACCTGAAGGACCTCTGGTGGTGCGGGGCCAATGGGATCGATCCGGCTGTGCAGGAAGTCGATCCACAAACGATCGTGCAAAACCTCATCGGCGGCAACGTGGACACCGAGGTGCTCTCGACCGACTTCTGGCGGGCTCGTGTTGCGCTCTCGAGCAGTTGGGCGAGGGGTCGGCTTTTCATCGCCGGTGACGCGGCACACCAGAACCCCCCGTGGGGAGGGCACGGGTTCAACACGGGAGTAGGGGACGCGGTCAATCTCGGGTGGAAGCTTGCCGCCGTGATCAACGGATGGGCCCCGCGGGAGTTGCTCAATACGTACGAAACGGAGCGAAAGCCCATCGCGCAACAGACAATTGATGTGGCTGTCCAAAACACCTTGACTCTTGCGCCCGAGCTTGCATCCTTGGTGAATCGCCTCGAAGGAAAGGTTTCGAGTGAGCGACGTACCGAAGTTGCCCAGGCAATCAGGGTTGCGAAAGAGGCAGAGTTTCACAGCCTCGGCTTGACGCTTGGCTATAGCTACGCTGGGTCGCCAATCGTCGCCTCAGGTCACGCGGAGGCCGCGCCACCGACTCTGGAGTATCGGCCGAGCGCCGCCCCTGGAAATCGACTGCCGCATTTTGTGGTCGACGGTCAGTCCATTTACGACCAGCTTGGCAAGGAGTTCACGCTTCTGTCCGCCGGCTCCTCGGCCCTAGCGGAGCAGATCGCGGCGACCGCCGCCGCAGCTGGGGTTCCCATGACCACCGTCGAGGTGGACCCGAACCTCTGTCAAGAGCACCTCGGTGCGCGGGTCGTCTTGGTCCGACCGGATCAGCATGTCGCGTGGCGCGATGAGGATGTTCCACAGGATCCGAAATCGGTCGTGACTTTCGTCACGGGTCGGCTCGTGACAGAGCGGGCGATCAACCCCCGAGCTCGTTGATGCCCGATCGGGTGAAGGAGGTCGGCGGCCGTCCTGAACGGAATTCCAAGCGCGCGCCGTCGGAGGCGGGCCAGGTCCCATACATCGCCGGAGCAAAGTTGGCCCGGCCTCGTCGGGCCCTCTGCCCGGCACCGCCCGCGGACACGCTGGTCGGGTTCCATACCGTAGGTCGATAGGACTCACGTCGGCGTCCTCGAGCGAGGCATTCCGGACCCGCTCGACCGTGAGAAGGTTGACCTCGGTTTGGGTGGCCGGCGAGTCTGGCCGCCGTGGCTCCTGCGAACGGCGGTGACCCTGTCCACCGTCCAGGGTTAGGTCCCCGCTCGCCGGTTGGCCAGCGTCATTGATCAGAGGCCTCAAGGTCGGGCCGGGCGCCCGGGGGCCGGAACGAGAGGAGGAACCTGTGGCGGCGCCGATCATGCCCTCTGGGGTGTTTTCGGCGCGTCACCGCTCGGACGTCGTGGAGCAAGCTGGAGAGCTGCTGGACGCGACTGGTTCGGCAAGCCACGACGCCGGAGGGGAGTCGCGCGCCATCGCGCGCTGGGTTGTGCGGGGTGCGTTGCACCTATTGGTGTGGGCGTCGGTCGCGGTTCCAACGGCAGTCGAACTGGCCCGGGGCTGGCGTCCCTACGGTGACGACGCTGCGATCGCCAGCCGTGCCTACCAGGTCTTCTCTTCGCATCCCCCGCTCAGCGGCCTGGCTTCGGCGGCCTCGAACCAGACCGGCCACGAGCTCTACGGTCTGGGCCCGCTGCTCTTCGACCTGCTTGCAGTGCCGGTCCGTCTCGACCCCGCTCGGGGCCTGCTGTGGGGAGCGGCGCTGTGGTGCGGACTGGTGCTGTCGGTCGCGCTGGAGGCGGCCTGGCGGTGCCGGGGTTGGCTGGCTGCCGCGATCGTCGCTCTGGCGGTGTTCGACCTGCTGTGGCGGACGCCGTCGGTGTTCGCCAACCTGGCCTGGAACGCCTCGTTCCCGGTGCTGTTCCTCCTGGCCGCGGTGGTGTCGTGCTGGGCGGTGGGAACCGGCAGCCGGCGGTGGTGGCCGGTGCTCGTGGCCTGCGCCTCGGTGGTCGCTCAGTGCCACCTGTTCCTCGTCCTGCCGGCGTTCCTGCTGGTGGTGGCCGGCCTGGCCCTCGGCCTGCGGCTCGGCACCGGCCGCCTCGGTTGGGTCGTGGCCGGGGTGGGGGTGGGCGTCTTGTGCTGGATCGAGCCGCTGATCCAGCAGCTGGCCGACCGACCCGGCAACTTGGTCACGGTCGCGACCTCGGCCGGCGGCCAGCAGGAGCTGGGGGTTTCGTTCGCGCTCCGGGACCTGGCCATGGCCGGCGCGCTCCACCCGATCTGGTCGACTCGATTGCCGTCGGGATTCTTCCCGTTGGCCGCGTTGGAGACGGCCTACCCGGCCTGGTACGGGGGGGTGCTGCTCGGGGTGCTCGCGCTCGTCACGCTGGTCGCGCTGGCGACCGGGCGGCGAGCGCTCGGTTCCTTCGCAGCCGCCACGGCGGCACTGTCGGTCGGGCTGGTCGTGAGCCTGGCGATCTTCCCGGACAAGAACATCTTGAGCCTCGGCTATCTGGTGGTGCCGTTCTGGCTGGTTGGCCTGGCGCTGTGGTTGGTCGCCGGTTGGTGCCTGGCCGTGGCGTTGGAGGTGCTCTGGCGGTGGTGGGCCCGCCGGCGGGGGAGCACCCCGCTCGAAGGGCGTGCCCGGTCGGCAGCGCACCTGGGGCTGGCCGCGATCGTGGCGGCCGCCGTCGGCGGCGCGGGAGCGCTCGGCCTGGTTGCCGGGGCCGACCCGCCGGCGGCCGGCTGGAGCCCCCGGGCCGTCACCGAGCTGGCCCAGGCCGGGGCGGCGATCGAGCGGATGGTCCCCCCTGGCCCGGTCACGGTGCGCGTGCTGGGTGGGGGCTTCTACGCGACCACGTGGTTGACCGAGGCGCTCGCGTACCGGTTGGAGGTGGCCGGGTGGCGGCCTGGGACGACCGGTCCGGCGGCCACCTATACCGGGCTGGTGGTGCGGCCGGGGGCACGGCGCGTCCTGGTCCGGCTGAGCCGGGCTGGACCGCCGTCGGTGCGCCTCGTGCCCGTCGGTCGGCGGTGACCGGCCGCCGAAGTCCGCACGCCCCGCGAACTGTTGGTCGGACGAACCGGGGGGTTCCGTACCATTGAGGCGAGGTCAGCTGGATGCACAGCCTGAACTCCGACAAGTTGGGTCGTGCGTCAGCCACAGCTGGCGAGCATCTGCTGCACCAGCTTTGAGTGCCGCGGCATGCCGATCTCGGCGTACGACGCGTCGGCTTCGGTGAGGAGTTTCTGGGCCCGCTCCAGATCGCCGGGCCCGTGGCGGTCGATGAGCATCTGAGCGTAGAAGCGACGGACCTCGGGATTCTCGACCTTGATCGGCAGGTCGTGGGCTTGGCGCAGGGCAGTGGTGAAGTGCTCCTCGGCCTGCTGCCAGCGGTTAGCGCTTGCGGCCGCGATGCCAGCAAGGGATTCCATCAGGCGAGCGTCGTACAGTCGGAATGGGCACCCGAGCTCTCGGGCCTGGACCGCCAGGGGATACAGCGCGGCGGCTCGATCACGTTCGCCCAGAATCGCGAACGCCTCGATCGCGCCGAGCGCGTAGGTCCACGAGGTCCGAGTGCTCAGCGCGCCGGGCCGGGGGAACTGGTCGGCCTTCTCCTCGAGGCGATCGAGGGCTTCACCGCGGCGGCCGAGGTAGGCGAGGCACAACCACACGAAGGCGGCGTTGCCACCGAGGGCACCGGGCACCTCTCGGCGTGCCGCCTCTTCGTGGTGCCTGAGCGCTTGCTCCCATTCCCCTCGCCAGAAGGCGAGCAGCCCGAACGCTGTGTAGGAGTCGCAGACCCAGGGCAGGCCGATGGACTCCTGGAACGCGAGGTCCCGCTCGGAGAAGCGCTCCAACCGGTCGAAGTCGGCCGACGAGGGCCATGCGCACCCCCACTCGAGGGCCCGCGAGGCGAGGATCTGACCTCGAGCATTGCCAAGCTTCTGGGCCAGCGCGACGGCCTCTTGTCCATGGGCCTCGGCCTCCTGGGGTCTTCCGGCGAACCCCGCGGCGGCAGCCTGATAGCCCAACGCTTCGGACAGGGTCCATGCATCCCCGGACTTTCGCAGTAGCTCGACGGCCCTCGCCAAAGCGGAAACAGACGAGCCGAACGCGCATGACCCGAAGTAGTGGATCCCCAGCGTGTAGTGGACGTGGCCGAGGAGGTGCTCGTCGGCGAGGGCATCGGCCAGGGTGCTGGCCTCGTCGAACATCTGCTGCGCCTGGTCGTAGCTGCCCACCAGGCTCAGCATCACTCCGGCGCGCAGCAGGAGCCGGGCGCGATCGACGCTCGTCCGGGGACCAAGGGCGTCGAGCCCTCGCTGGGCCATCTGGAACGACTCCGGGAACCGGCCAAGGATGGCGAGCTGCGCTGCCGTCTCGACACAGAGAGAGCCGAACGCCTCAGAGTCACCCAGCTCTTCGAACAATGCCAGTGCCTGGCCCCACGACTCCATCGCGTCGTCCAGCCGACCAAGGCTTCGTTGGGCGACCCCCAGTCTGGCCAGCACCTGCGCAGCGGTACGTGGGTCATCGGTGCGTCCGAGCTCATGGGCCCGCCTGAAGTGGGTGAACGCATCCTCGAAGGCCGCTGCCTCGAGCGCTCGTTCTCCGGCCAGGACCAGGTAGTGAATCGTCCTTTGCGGATCGGCGGCCACACCGGCCTGGTAGAGGTGGTGCGCGATGTCGGCCGGGTGCTCATCCCCCCGCCCCAGCTGCTCCAGCGCCTCGGCAATCCGCAGATGCAGGCGTTGACGGCGGGGCAACGACAGCTCCGAGAGGAGGGTCTGGCGGATGAGCTCGTGGGCGAAGCGCATCGTGCCCTCGCGCCCCTCCTGGGAGACAACGAGGCGGGCCCGCTCGGCATCGTCCACCGCATCGAGGACGGCGTCTGCGTCGACGTCACTGATGGCTCTGAGGAGCTCGAAAGAAAAGTCGCGACCGACGATGGCAGCTCCTGAGAGAATGCGCCGTGCGTCATCGCCAAGTCGCTCGATGCGGCGACCGAGCACCAGGCGTACGCCTTCTGGCACATCGACCTCGCCGATCTGCAGGCCGGAGCGAAATTCCCCCGCGGAATCGAAGAGGCGATTCTCTTCGAGCAGGTGACGGATGACTTCCTCGACAAAGAATGGGTTGCCTTCGGTCTCACTGAAGACCAGGTTGACGAGGTCCGGCGGCGGGTCCTTGCCGACGAGCCCTCGGATCAGCGCCCCGACGTCGGCCTCGCCGAGACGCTTCAGGGTGACCCGGTGAGCCAGACGTCGGCGGTGGAGGTCTTCCAGCACGCGCGCGAAGGGGCGGGTGACGTCAAGCTCGACATCGCGGTAGGTCCCCACGACGAGAATGGGCATCTCGTGAAGCTGTTCGGCTACGTGGCGCACCACCAGGAGCGTGGATTCGTCTGCCCAGTGGAGATCCTCGAGCAACAGAGCTTGGGGCCGAACGGCGGCGGCGCGGGCGATGAACGCTCGAACCGCATTGAGAATGTACCGACGCTCGCTCTCGGGCGGAAGGCTCACGGCTTCCGGGATATCGGTGAACACCTTGCGGAGGTGCGGCATGATCCGGGCGATCTCGGGAGCGTCATCGCCGAGCACCTGGCGGTAGAGATCGTGCGGGATGTCGTCGAGCGCGGACTCGAGCATTTCGATGAAGGGCAGGTACGGCGGCGCCCCCTCCATCTCGTAGCAGTGACCGATTCGAACACGCATGCCGCGTTGTTCGGCTTCGGCCAAGACCTCCTCTGCTAGGCGAGTCTTGCCCACCCCGGGCTCGCCGCTTACAAGAGCCAGTTCGCCGTGACCGCCCAGCGCCGCGCCAATCAGGCGAACCAACCCAGCTCGCTCTGCTTCGCGTCTGACGAATGTGGCGCGCTCGGCGGTCAGTGGAACAGGGGGGCGCTCCTGTGCCCATTGGACTTGGTAGAGGTGCCACCGCTCGGGAAAGCCCTTCAGTCGGAAGCGGCCGCGGTCGGAGAGAGCGAGATCGGTCATCGTCCCGGCAAGCTGGCGCACGACGTCAGAGATCAGGATCTCGCCGCCCTTGGCCTTTCCCATGATCCGAGCTGCTGCGTTTACGGCTTCACCGAACAGATCGCCGTCGCGCTCGATCACCTCGCCAGTGTTGAGCCCGATCCGCACCTGGATTTCGGTGCCTTCGATGGCCCGTTGGATGGCGATTGCGCAGCCGATGGCCTTGCGGGCAGAACCGAACACGGCCATGAAGCCATCGCCAGTCGACTTGACCGTCCGTCCGTCATGTGAGCTGATCTGGCGGCGAACGATCTCTTCGTGGGCGCTGAATAGCGCCTCTGCTTTCTCATCTCCTCGAGAAGTCCGAAGGGCAGTGGACCCCTCGATATCAGTGAAGAGGAGCGTGACGGTGGCGGCGTCCGAACTCATGAGCACCCCCGCTGTTCGGCACCCGAAGCGGCATTGTACGGCTGTTTCTCGGGCGGCGCCGTCGAACTGTCGGTCGCAACCGGTGGACGACGAGTGAACGCTCGCGTGGATGCCGGGCGGGAGGAGTTCGGTGCGTCCAGAAGGGTGTTGCTCCACGGCATGATGCCCGAACGGGCCAGGGTGTGGGGCACCGGTCGGCGGCCTGGAGATTCCTCGTCGTCCGGATCCGTCGGCGAGCCCGATGTGGTGATCTAGCTCGATCCGGCCGTCCTCATGGGTGTTCGCTGGCCGCCGAGTGCCGGCATGGTCGCCCGGTGTTCGCGGTCCATTGGTCCCGGACGAATAAGTATTCGATATCTATGCGAAGGTTGGTATAGTTATTGGATGAAGGTCGGGATCGTCGGTGCCTCGGGCTTCCTCGGGCTTGAACTGCTTCGCCTGTGCGCTGGGCACTCGGAGTTCGAGGTCACGACGGCAATGGCCGCCAGCCACGCCGGCGAGGCGGCGGCGGTGCGGTACCCGTCGCTAGCGGCCGCCTACCCCGAGCTTCGGTTCGAGCGGACGGACCAGGAAGCCCTGGTCGGCCTGGACTTGGTGTTCCTCGCGTTGCCGCACGGTCAGTCCCAGGACCTCGTCCCGGGGCTCCTCGGACGAGTCGGAGCCGTGGTCGACCTGGCCGCCGACTTCCGACTGGCCGACCCCCTAGCGTACGAAGCCTGGTACGGGGCGGTTCATCGTGCCCCTGAGCTGCTCGGACGGTTTGCATTCGGGATCCCCGAGTTGTTCAGGGACCAGATCACCGGCTCTCGGGCGGTGGCCGTTGCCGGCTGCTACCCGACGGCCGCGGCTCTGGCGCTGGCCCCGCTCATCCGCTCGAAGGTGGTGTCGCCGGAAGGGATTGTGGTCGACGCCGCCAGCGGGGTGTCCGGGGCCGGGAGCGGGGTCGACCAGGCGACCGCGTTCACCACGGTCGACGAGGACTTCCGCGCCTACGGGGTTGGCCGGCACCGGCACACCCCCGAGATCGAGCAGGTCCTGGCGGCATCGGTGATCTTTACCCCGCACCTCGCCCCGATGTCCCGGGGGATCCTGGCCACCTGCTACGCCAGGCTGTCCCGTCCTGGCCTCACCACCGCCGAGGTCATCGCGCTCTACGAGCAGGCGTACGGGAGCGAGCCGTTCGTCGTGGTCAGCGGGGTGCCGCCGTCGACCAAGGCCACCGCCGGGTCCAACTGCGCGCAGCTCAGCGCAGTGGTCGACGAGCGCAGCGGATGGGTGGTGGCGATGTGCGCGCTGGACAACCTGGTGAAGGGCGGGTCGGGCCAGGCGGTCCAGTGCGCCAACCTGATCCTTGGGCTGCCGGAGACCACCGGGTTGCCGGCAATCGGGGTCTACCCGTGAGTGTGACCACGCCGGCCGGCTTCGTGGCCGCTGCCGGCGCGGTGGGGATCAAGGCCGGCGGCGCAGCCGACTTCGCGGTGGTGGCCACGGCCGACGGCCGCCCGGTGTCGGCGGCTGGGGTGTTCACCGCCAACCTGGCTCGGGCAGCGCCGGTCCAGGTGAGCCAGGAGCACCTCCAGGCGACGGGCGGAAGGGCGGCGGCCGTCGTGGTCACCTCGGGCAACGCCAACGCGGCTACCGGATCCGAGGGCCGTGCGGCCGCGGCCGGCCTTTGTCGGGCGGTGGCCGAGGGCATCGGTGCCGACTCGGCAGCGGTGCTGGTGTGCCAGACCGGCCTCATCGGGGTGCCCTTCCCCTTCGACGCGGTGGCGGGCCGGATCGGGGCTGTGGTTGCTCGGCGGGGGGCTGACCCCCAGGACGGCGCGGCAGCAGCCCGGGCCATCCTCACCACCGACACCTTCCCGAAGGAGGTGGTGGTCGAGGGTCCCGGTTTCACCATCGGGGCCATGGCCAAGGGCGCGGCAATGCTGGCACCCAACCTGGCAACCATGCTCGCGGTGCTTACCACCGACGCCCAGGTGGCGCCGGCCGATCTCCACCGGACCCTCGTGCAGGCGGTCGGGCCGACCTTCAACGCGCTCACCGTCGACGGGTGCACCTCGACCAACGACACGGTGGTGATGCTGGCGAGCGGGCTCGCCGGGCCGGCCGACATGGGAACATTCGGGCGCGCCCTGGAGGACGCCTGTGGCCAGCTCGCGTACCTGATGGCCTCCGACGCCGAGGGGTCGACCAAGGTGTTCCGGGTCAGGGTGACCGGCGCGGCGTCCGATGCCGACGCCCACCGGGCCGCTCGTCAGGTCGCTGGGTCCCTGCTGGTGAAGTGCTCCCTCAACGGCGCTGATCCGTATTGGGGTCGGGTCGTGAGCGAGCTGGGCTCGGCCGGGGTGGCCTTCGACCTCGATCGAGTCGCCGTCTCCTACGGCGGCGTGACGGTGTGCTCGGGAGGGGTCGGCGTCGCCCACGACGAGACCGAGGTCCGGGCCCACATGGCCGGCCAAGACGTCGAGATCCTCTGCGACCTCGGCCTGGGCCCGGGGGTGGGCGCGGTGCTCGGCACCGACCTCGGTCACGGGTACATCGACGAGAACCGGACGACGTCGTGAGCACCAGGACCGATCCGGCGACGGTTGCAGCCCTGCTGGTCGAGGCGCTGCCCTACATCAGGCGGTTCTCAGGGCAGATCGTCGTGGTGAAGTACGGGGGCAGCGCCCTGGCCGCCGCGCCCGGGGACGTGGTGGGACAGCGCGCCACCCTCGACACCTTCGCTCAGGACGTCGTGCTCTTGCGTTCGGTCGGCATCCTGCCGGTGGTGGTCCATGGGGGCGGGCCCCAGATCGGCGAGTTGATGCAGCGGTTGGGCAAGGAGGTCGAGTTCCGTGACGGCCTGCGGGTCACCGACGCCGAGACACTGGACATCGCACGGATGGTGCTGGTCGGCAAGGTCAATCGGGAGATCGTGTCGGCCATCAATGTCCACGCGCCGTTGGCAGTCGGCTTGTCGGGGGAGGATGCTCACCTGATCACCGCCGAACAGCGCTCCGAGCAGCTGGGTTTCGTGGGAGACATCCTGCGGGTGGACCCGACGATGGTGCACAGCCTGCTCTCCCAGGGGCTCATCCCGGTGGTCGCGACCGTCGGGATCGGGGCTGCCGGCCAGGCCTACAACATCAATGCCGACACCGCGGCCGGCGCGATCGCGGCTGCCCTGTCGGCCGACAAACTTGTGTACCTGACCGACGTCCCTGGTGTACAGGCCGATCGCTCTGACCCGTCCTCGCTCATCGGCCAGGTCTCAGTGGCCGACGCACGGCGCCTGATCGACGAGGGTGTGGTCGAGGGGGGCATGATCCCCAAGTTGGACGCGGCGGTGCGGGCGGTGGCCGACGGGGTCAGCCGGGCCCACGTCCTCGACGGGAGGGTCCCCCATGCCCTGCTGGTCGAGCTGTTCACCGATGCCGGGGTGGGCACGATGGTGGTGCCATGACCCCCGAAGCGCGCTCGGCGCTGATGGCCACCTACACGCCGCCCGAGCCGGTGTTTGTGCGGGGGTCGGGAACGGAGCTGTTCGATCAGACTGGCGCCCGGTACCTGGACTTCATCGGTGGCCTGGCCGTGGTGTCGCTTGGCCACGCGCACCCGGTGGTGGCTGCGGCGGTGGCCGAGCAGGCGGCGACGCTGGCCCACGTCTCGAACCTCTATCAGAACGCGCTGGCCCCGGAGGTCGCGACCACCATCGACCGCCTGGTCGGGGGTGGGACGAGTCCGGCCGGCGGGCAGGTGTTCTTCTGCAACTCGGGGGCCGAGGCCAACGAGTGCGCCATCAAGCTGGCCCGGCGCTGGGCCGGACCCGGCCGGCACCGGGTGGTGACCGCTCTGGGGTCGTTCCATGGGCGGACCTTGGCCACGCTGGCGGCCACCGGCCAGCCCGAAAAGCACGCCCCGTTCGCGCCGGTACCCGAGGGCTTTACCCATGTCCCGTATGACGACATCGATGCCCTCGAACGAGCCCTCGAGGACGGGCCGGTGGCGGCGGTCCTGTTGGAGCCCATTCTGGGTGAGGGCGGCGTGGTGGTCCCCTCATCGGACTACCTGGCGGCGGCGCGGGCGCTGTGCGACCGCCACGGGAGCCTGCTGATCTGCGACGAGATCCAGACCGGCCTCGGCCGCACCGGGCGGTGGTTCGCGTTCCAGGGCCAGGGCCTGCAGCCCGACATCGTGACCATTGCCAAGGCGCTGGGCAACGGCATGCCGGCCGGTGCGTGCTGGGCCCGGGCTGAGGTGGCCGCCGCGTTCGGTCCCGGAGACCACGGGTCGACGTTCGGCGGCCAGCCACTGGCCCTCTCGGCGGTGCGGGCCACGTTGGCGGTCATGGAGGCCGAAGACGTGTGCGCGCGGGCTCGTCGGGCCGGGGCTCGCCTGGCCCAGGGCTTGCGCGACGTCCCGGGCGTGGTCGAGGTCCGAGGGGCGGGCCTGCTCCTGGCGGCCAGGCTGGAGGGGGAGCGGGCCCGGGAGCTGGCGGCGGCGGCCCTGGCGAAGGGGCTGCTCGTGAACCCGGTCCGGGCCGACACCCTCCGGCTGGCTCCGCCCCTGTTGGTCTCGGATGACGAGATCGACGAGGCGCTCGGCATCCTGCGCTCGTTGGGAACGGGGAGAGACGGCTCACGATGAGGGTGACCAAGCACCAGCGCCAGCACCGGATCGCCCGACTGCTCGAGGCTGGCCCGGTGACCAACCAGGCTCAGCTGGTGGAGCTGCTGGCAGCCGAAGGGATCGAGGCCACCCAGACGACCGTGTCCCGTGACCTCGAGGAGCTGGGGGCGGTCAAAGTGCGCCTGCCCGGCGGCGAGAGCGCCTACGCGCTCGCCGAGCTGCCGACCCGCCAGATCGTGCCCAGCGAGCACCTCCGGCGGGTGCTGGGCGAGTGGGTCGTCGAGCTGGCTGCCTCGGGCAACCTGGTGGTCGTCCGGACCCCGCCCGGCTGTGCCCACGTCGTGGCATCGGCCCTGGACCGCAGCGCCATGCCGGGGCTGCTGGGGACGGTTGCCGGCGACGATACGGTGCTACTGGTGGTCGCCGAAGAACACGGCGGCGTCGCGATGGTCGAACGGCTCCAGGCCCTGATCGGACCGGCTCGAGGTGGCGGGGCCACCCGGTCAGGACGACCGGGCATGAGCGAGGCCGGGTCGGATGGCCCGCCCGGACAACAAAGGCGGTGAGCGTGGCGAGGCGGGTGGTCTTGGCCTACAGCGGGGGACTGGACACCTCGGTGGCCGTTCGGTGGCTGATTGAGCACCACGGAGTGGAAGTGGTCGCGGTCGCGGTCGACGTGGGCCAGGAGCCAGACGCCGGCCCCGAGCATTGGGAGCGCCTGCGGTCCCGGGCGCTGGCTGCCGGCGCGGTGGAGGCGGTGGTGGTCGACGCCAAGGACGAGCTGGCCGAGGAGTTCTGCGTGCCGGCAGTCCAGGCCAATGCCCGTTACGAGGGGATCTATCCGCTGGTGTCGGCGCTGTCACGTCCGCTCATCGTTCGCCACCTGGTGGCCGAGGCCCGTCGCCACCGGGCGGACGCGGTGGCTCACGGCTGCACCGGGAAGGGCAACGACCAGGTCCGCTTCGAGGTCGGCACCCGGTGTCTGGCACCGGAGCTCGAGGTCCTGGCCCCGGCGCGCAGCTGGGGCATGTCACGGGCCGACAGCGTCGCCTACGCGGCCAAATGGGAGATCCCGATCGAGGCGACGGTCGAGCGGATCTACTCGATCGACGAGAACCTCTTTGGCCGGGCGATCGAGTGCGGGGCCATCGAAGACCCGTGGGCGGCCGTGCCAGAGGACGCCTACACCCTCACCCAGGTTCGCGAGAGCGAGCCAGTGACGGTGGTGGTCGGGTTCGAGTCCGGCGTGCCAACCTCGCTCGACGGCACTGCGATGCCCGTGCGCTCGGTCATCGAGCGGCTGAATGTCCTTGCAGGGTCGCGCGGCTTCGGCCGGCTCGACATGGTGGAGAACCGGCGGGTGGGCATCAAGAGCCGGGAGGCCTACGAGTGCCCCGGTGCGCTGGCCCTGCTGGCAGCGCACGTCGACCTCGAGGGCCTGACGTTGGAGCGGGACCTGGCGCACGAGAAGCACCGGCTCGAGCACCGCTGGGCCGAGCTGGTCTACGACGGCCTGTGGTTCTCGCCCCTCAAAGAGGCGCTCGACGCCTTCATCGAGCGCTCCCAGCAGCACGTGACCGGGGAGGTCCGGCTCCGGTTCGACGCGCCGGGTCGTTGCACGGTGGAGGGCCGCCGCAGTCCGGTCGCGCTCTATGACCGGGGCCTGGCCACCTACGACCGGGACGACACCTTCCGCCACCACGACGCCGAAGGGTTCGTCCGCCTCTTCGGGCTGGGCGTGACCACCTGGGCTGCCCGCCAGCGACGGGAGGAGCCGTGACCCTGTGGCAGGGCCGGTTCGGCGATGAGATGGCCGAGGCCGTCCGGGCGTTCACCGTGAGCTCGGCGTTCGATCGGGTCCTGGCAGCCGACGACATCGCCGGGTCCCGGGCCCATGTGCGCGGGCTCGGGCGCTCAGGGATCCTGAGCGAGGACGAGGTCGCGGCCCTGCTAGAGGCCCTCGACCAGGTCGAGGCCGAACTGTCGGCGGGACGCTTCGAGTTCGGTCCCGATGACGAGGACGTCCACACCGCGATCGAGCGGCGGGTCACCGAGCTGGCCGGCGAGGTCGGGGCCAAGCTGCACACCGGTCGCAGTCGCAACGACCAGGTGGCCACCGACCTGCGACTGTGGTGCCGCCACGAGCTGGCTCGGGTGGCCGGCGAGGTGGTCGGTCTGGAGGAGGTCCTCGTGGGTCGAGCGACCGAGGTCGGGGATGCCTACCTGCCCGGCTACACGCACCTTCAACGGGCCCAGCCGGTGCTGCTGGCCCACCATCTGCTTGCCCACGCCTGGGCCCTGGCCCGTGACGTGGACCGGCTCATCGCGACCGTCGAGCGGATGGACGTCTCGCCGCTCGGAGCCGGCGCGCTGGCCGGATCATCGCTCCCGCTCGACCCGGACTTCGTGGCCGAAGAGCTGGGGTTCCACGCCCGGTTCGAGAACTCGCTGGACGCGGTGTCCGACCGTGACTTCGTGGCCGAGGCGCTGTTCGACATCGCCCTGCTCGGCGTCCACCTGTCACGCCTTGGCGAGGAGGTGGTGCTGTGGTCGACCGCCGAGTTCGGCTTCTGCACCATTGCCGACGCCTACGCGACCGGCAGCTCGATGCTGCCGCAGAAGAAGAACCCCGACGTGGCCGAGCTGGTGAGGGGCAAGGCAGGTCGCTTCATTGGGCACCTCACCGGCCTGCTGGTGACGCTGAAGGGGCTGCCGCTGTCGTACAACCGAGACCTCCAGGAGGACAAGGAGCCGCTCATCGACGCGGTCGGCCAGGTCAGCTCCGCCCTGCGAGCCCTGACCGGCCTCGTCGCGACCCTGGAGCTGCACCAGGACAAGATGGCCGAGGCCGCCGATACCCCGGCGACCGCCGCTGTCGACCTGGCCGAGTTCCTGGTCGAGCGGGGCATGCCCTTCCGCAAAGCCCACGCCCTGGTGGCCGGGCTGGTGCGAGACTCGGTCGAGCGCCACGTTCCCCTGGCTGAGCTGGTCCAGGCCCATCCGGAGTTGGGCGACGCCGGGGCCAAGCTGTTGGAGCCGGGGGTGGCGGTCAGCCGCCGCACGACCCCCGGTGGTGCCGGCTCGGCGGCGGTGGCCGAACAGTTGGAGCGCTTCGCCCGGCGGCTGGACGTCGATCGGACCCGCCTCAGCGTGCTGTCGGGCCAGGACCCACCTGCGCCCAGCGCGTGAGTGGCCCGGTCCAGCTGGAGCCGGTGCCCCGGGCGCTGCTGGCCGGGGACCCGCTCGAGGTGGCTCCTCGCCTGCTCAACGCCCTTTTGGTCCACGGTGAGCGGGTGGCCCGGATCGTCGAGGTCGAGGCCTACCGGGGCGACCAGGATCCGGCCTCGCACGCGTTCCGTGGTCTGACCAGGCGCAACGCGACCATGTTCGGACCGCCCGGGCGGCTCTACGTGTACTTCAGCTACGGGATGCACTGGTGTGCGAACGTGGTCTGCCGCCCCGAAGGAGTGGCCGGCGCGGTCCTGCTCCGGGCCGGGGCCCCGGTGGCCGGGGAAGCGGCAATGTGGGCGGCGCGGCCGGCTGCTCGCCGGCCTGCCGACCTGCTGAGTGGCCCGGCCAAGCTGTGTCAGGGCCTCGGGCTGACCGGCGACCACGATGGGGCCGACCTGGTGGTGGGGGACCGGGGGGTACGGTTGTGCACCGACGGCATGCCGCCGCCGGCGCGCCCCGGGGTCGGGCCTCGGGTCGGGATCAGCGTGGCCACCGAGTGGCCCTGGCGGTGGTGGGTGCCGGGCGACCCGAATGTGTCGGGAGCGCGACCTCGCCCCGTTGACGGTCGGGCGGGCGAACTGGTATCCTGAGAGGTCCCACCACACCGTTCATTGCCGACGGCGGTGGGGAAGCCGGAGCCCCAACGGGCGGTCGAGACCGTCGTTGGGCCCGGGGCGGGGGTGCTGGTCCTGGTGGATCGGTGCTCCGGTCGTTCCTTGAAAACGGAAGAGCGAGAGCCAAAAGCCAGTGCGGGCAGCTCTGGAGCGCCTCGGCGCGACCAGGGCTGACTGTCAAGCAGGACAACGCGGCGGTCCGTCCCCTCCGGGGGTTGGCCCGCCGGCCAGCCGGGGCCCGTCCCCGGGTGGCAATGGATTTTCGGGCGGTCCCTGTGGGCCGGCCGGAAGTCTCGATGGAGAGTTTGATCCTGGCTCAGGACGAACGCTGGCGGCGTGCCTAACACATGCAAGTCGAACGACGTCCATTCGGTGGCAACACCGATGAAGACGGAGTGGCGAACGGGTGAGTAGCACGTGAGTAACCTGCCCCGAAGACCGGGACAACACCGGGAAACCGGTGCTAATACCGGATGCCCCCACCGGGCCGCATGACCCGGTGAGGAAATGGATTTCCGCTTCGGGAGGGGCTCGCGGCCTATCAGCTTGTTGGTGGGGTAACGGCCTACCAAGGCTTCGACGGGTAGCTGGTCTGAGAGGACGATCAGCCACACTGGGA
>JAJPJD010000021.1 GCA_021324355.1 Actinomycetota bacterium | reverse complement strand
TCATCGTGGCCCTCGAAGGGCGACCGACGCCGGCCGTCACCCCGACCCTCATCGAGTCACAGGAACCGTGACAGCCCCTGCACCAGAGAGGGTGGACCAGTGACCGAGCACGTCGACGTCCATGTCGACTTCATGTGCCCGTGGGCCTACCAGACCTCGATCTGGCTGCGCCGGGTGCGCGACCTGGTGGGCTTGGAGGTCCGCTGGCGGTTCTTCAGCCTGGAGGAGATCAACCGGGAGGAGGGCAAGAAGCACCCCTGGGAGCGGGACTGGTCCTACGGCTGGTCGATGATGCGGGTTGGCGCGGCGCTCCAGCGGATCGACCCTGAGCTGCTCGATCGCTGGTATCTGAGGGCCGGGACCGCCCTGCACGTGGAAGGCCGCAAGCCCCACCGGCGCGAGGTGGCCGAGGAGCTGGTGCGCGACATGGGCCTCGACCCCGGCCTGGTCGCCCGAGCGATCGAGGATCCCACCACCCACGATGCGGTGCGCGCCGACCACGACGCAGTGGTTGCGCTGGGCGGCTTCGGGGTCCCGACGCTGGTCTTCGACGGCGGCCATGCCCTGTTCGGGCCGGTCATGATCGATCCGCCCGATGGCGAGCGGGCGGTCCGGCTCTGGGAGCTGGTCCGCGGGTGGGTCGAGTTCCCCCACCTGTTCGAGCTGCAGCACCCCAAGACGCCGGCCGACCTGGCCGCCATCGGTTCGACCTTCCGCCCCTACCTCGAGGCTCGGGACTGGAAGACCGTCCAGCGCGACGCTCCCTGAGGCTGGCTGCGGGTCAGTACCGGTCCAGTTCGGCGGCGAGCTGGTCCAGCCCCATGCCGCCCAGGTCGAGCGCGAAGCGGTGGAAGTCCTTGAGGTCGAAGGCGGGGCCCCGACGGACCCTGGCTCGTTCCCGAGCCTCCAGCCATACCCGCTCGCCGACCTTGTAGGAGATGGCCTGACCGGGCATGCCCAGGTAGCGGTCCACCTCGGAGGCCATGAAGTCCGGCGGGAAGCACGAGCGCTCGATCACGAACGGCAGGGCCAGCGCAGGCGTCCAGCGCTCGCCGGGGTGGTAGCGCTCGGAGTCGGGGATCGCCAGCTCGAGGTGCATGCCGATGTCGACGATCACCCGGACTGCCCGCATTGCCTGGGCCGAGAGCATCCCCAGCTCGAACGCCGGGTTCTCCAGGTAGCCGAGCTCGCCCATCAGCCGCTCGGCATACAGGGCCCAGCCTTCGCCGTGGCCGGAGGTGAAGCCGGCCAGCCGTTGGAACCGGTTCAGGCGGTCGGTCCGGTAGCGGACCTGGGCGACCTGGAGGTGGTGGCCGGGGACGCCCTCGTGGTAGCAGACCGAGACCTCGCGCCACAGCGGAAACCGGGTCTTGCCGAGCGTCGGGTACCAGGTCCGACCGGGCCTCGAGAAGTCCTCGCTCGGCCCGGTGTAGTACATGGCGGCCGCCCCACCGGGCGGGGCGATCATCGCCTCGCAGCGTCGGATGGGCGGGGCGATGTCGAAGTGCACCCCGTCGAGCTCCTCGACCGTGCGGTCGATGAGCTCCTGGTTCCAGGCCCGGAACTGCTCGACCCCCTCGATGACCAGGTCGGGATCGGACTCGAGCGCCGCCACCACCTCGCCCAGCGGCGCGCCGGGGAGGATGCGGCCGGCCACCCGGGCCATCTCGGCCTCGATCCGGGCGAGCTCCTCCCAGCCGAAGCGGTAGGTCTCGTCCAGGTCGAGCTCGGCGCCAGTGAAGGTCCGGGCTCCGAGGGCGTAGCGCTCACGGCCCACCGGGTCCCGATCGGTCGCCCCGGGGAGGTAGTCCTGGCGGAGCCATCCGGCCAGCTGGAGGTAGGCCTGCGCCGCCGCCCGGGCTCCCCGCTCGAGACCGGCCGCGCTGGGCCCCCCGGGGTACCGGTTCACCAGGTCGGCGAAGAACGACGGCGCGCCGTCGGCGCCGCCCCACTGCTCGCACTGGCGGGCGCACGCCTCCACCTGACGGACGGGGCTGGTGATCCCGCGGCGCTGTCCCTCGGCCAGCGTGATCCGGAGCTCTTCGAGCGCGGTCGGCACCGCCGCCATCCGGGACCCGATCACCTGCCAGTCCTCCTCGGTGTCCTTCGCCATGAGGTCGAAGCACCGACGGACCTGGCCCTGGGGACTCGAGATCACCCGCAGGGGGCGCAGATCCTCGCCCGCCTCGTGCAGCTCCTGGGCTGCGGCCAGCCGCTCGGCCATGACCGCGGCCGCGATCCGCTCGGCGTCGGAGGCAGGAGCCGTGCCGGCCAGCTCGGTCAGGACAGACCGGCGGATGGCTGCCCGGGCCTCGATCCCGGCCGGGGAGAGGTCGGGGAGCCGGTCGTCGTGGCCGGGGACGCCCCAGGCGGTGGCCTCGATCGGGTCGGCCGCTGCCATCTGCTCGATGTAGCGAGCGGCGATCTCGTCGACGGTGGCCATGGCACTCCTCGGTCCTCGGTGGCGGTCGTGTCGATCCTGGTCCATTTGGCACCACGGTTGCATCCCGAGGGGGCCCCGGGCTCGGTCGGGCGGCGATATGGCAGACTCGATCGTGCCGGGGGGCGGCGCTCGGCGCCACCCGCCCGTCGTCGAACGGTCGCCGAGAGGAGCGCAGCCATGTACGCCGCCGAGCACGCCCGGAAGAACCCCGACAAGCCGGCGATCATCATGGCCACCAGCGGCGAGGTGGTCACCTACGGTCAGTACGAGAAGATGGCCAACCGGCTGGCCCACCTGCTGCGCGACAGCGGGCTGCAGCGGGGGGACCACATGGCGATCTTCATGGAGAACCACCCCACCATGCTGGTCAGCGAAGGGGCGGGAGAGCGGACCGGGCTGTACTTCACCTGCATCAACTCCTACCTGTCGCCCGAGGAAGTGGCC
Organism: Actinomycetota bacterium; assembly: GCA_021324355.1. Taxonomy (GTDB): domain Bacteria; phylum Actinomycetota; class Acidimicrobiia; order Acidimicrobiales; family RAAP-2; genus Palsa-461. The sequence continues at coordinate 103,703 of JAJPJD010000021.1, read as the reverse complement.
TACATCGTCAACGACTCCGAGTCGCGGGTGGTGGTGACCAGCGCCGCCAAGGCCGAGGTGGCCCACCAGCTCCCGGCGCTGTGCCCCAAGGTCGAGCGCTGGCTGATGGTGGGCGACGAGGCGGCGACCGGGCCGTTCGAGTCGTTCGACGCCGCGGTCTCCGGCTACCCCGACACCCCGATCGCCGACGAGCAGCTGGGGATCCCGATGCTGTACTCCTCGGGCACCACCGGTCGCCCCAAGGGGATCTACCGCCGCCTGCCCGACACCACCCCGGGCCAGAACGCCCTGGCCGGCGTGGGCCTGGGGTCCATCTGGCGGTTCCGAGAGGGGATGGTGTACCTGAACCCGGCGCCCCTCTACCACTCGGCGCCCCAGGCCAGCGTGGCGATCACCATCCGCTTGGGGGCGACCGCGGTGATCATGGAGCACTTCGACCCGGCCCAGTTCCTCGAGCTGGTCGCTCGGTACCGGGTCACCCACTCCCAGATGGTCCCGACCATGTTCTCCCGGCTGCTGAAGCTGCCCGAGGAGGTCCGCCGGGCGGCTGACCTCTCCTCCCTCGAGGTGATCGTGCACGCCGCCGCTCCCTGCCCGATCCCGGTCAAAGAGCAGATGATCGAGTGGTTCGGGCCGATCCTCCTCGAGTACTACGCGGCCACCGAGGCCAACGGCTTCACCCTCGTCGACTCGGTGGACTGGCTGGCCCACAAGGGCACGGTTGGCCGGGCGCTCCTCGGTCAGCTGCTGATCTTGGACGAGGACGGCAACGAGTGCCCGCCGGGCGTGCCCGGGACGGTGTGGTTCAAGGGTGCGACCAACTTCGAGTACTTCAACGACCCCGAGAAGACGGCGGAGTCACGCGATCCGACCGGGGAGGCGAGCACGGTCGGGGACGTCGGCTACGTCGACGAGGAAGGCTACCTGTACCTCACCGATCGCAAGACCTACATGATCATCTCGGGGGGTGTGAACATCTACCCCCAGGAGACCGAGAACCTCCTGGTCACGCACCCCAAAGTGATGGACGCGGCAGTGATCGGCGTCCCCGACGAGGACCTGGGGGAGGCGGTCAAGGCGGTGGTCCAGCCGGCCGAGGGGGTGGAACCGGGCCCCGAGCTCGAGCGCGAGCTGATCGCCTTCTGCCGTGAGCACTTGGCCCACTTCAAGTGCCCCCGGTCGGTTGACTTCGTCGCCGAGCTACCCCGGCTGCCCACCGGCAAGCTCTACAAGCGCCTCCTGCGCGACAAGTACTGGGAGGGCCACGGCACCCGGATCGTCTGACCGTCCCTCAGGACCCGGGCCGCGGCTCTTTCTGGTCGATCCGACCCTCTCCTCGCTGTTCGACCCCGCGCCGGGCCATGTCCTGCTCGTGGCGGCCAACCGACCGACGCGTGGCTTCGTCCATCCGTGAGGCGGCCGCGTCGGCCGCCGCCTCCTCGGCTGGTGTCGGATCCCGGTCCGCCCCTGGCCGTGCTCGGGCGTCAGCCTGCTCGGCCTTCCGGGTGGGCTCGCTCGGTGTGGTGGCCTCGCTCATGCACCGGCCCCTACCCGACTGCCTCGTCCCCCAAACCGCCGCGTTGGGTCTCGATCCGCGTCCGCAGTTTGCGCAGGGCGGCGGCGAGCAGGCGGGACACATGCATCTGGCTGACCCCGATTCGCTGGGCGATCTCGGTCTGGGTGAGCCCGGAGCCGAAGCGCAGCCGCAGAATGGTCTGTTCGCGCTGGTCCAGCTCGGCCAGGGCGGGCGACAGCAGCGCCCGGTCGTCCACGTCGGCGAACCCAGCCTCGTCCGTGCCGAGCGCGGCCTGCTCGGCCCCGCTGGCGTCGTCGCGAACCGGTCCGTCCAGCGACGCGGTCCGGTATCCGGAGCCGGCCTCGGTCGCCTCGATGACCGCCTCGACGGTGGTCCCGACGGCGTCGGCCAGCTCGTCGATGGTCGGCGGCCTCCCCAGCTGCTGGGTCAGCTCCCCGGTTGTCTGACCGAGCTCGAGGTAGAGCTCCTGGACTCGTCGCGGCGCCCGGATGGCCCATCCCCGGTCTCGGAAGTGCCGCTTCAGCTCGCCGAGGATGGTGCGGGCGGCAAAGGTCGAGAACTCGACCCCGCGATCGGGGTCGAAGCGGTCAACCGACTTCATGACCCCGATCGCAGCCACCTGGACCAGGTCCTCCAGCGGTTCGCCTCGGTTGGCGAATCGCCGGGCGAGATGGCGAGCCAGGCCCAGGTGGGCCGTGATGAGCTGGTCGCGCAGCGCCGGGTCCCGGGTCGTCGCGTACTCGACGAAACCGGCGCGATCGAATCGCTCGCGACCGTCCTCGCTCATGCTCCCGGGCGGTCGCGGACCTTTCGGAACCACACCCGCGTCTGGCCGTGGTCGAGGTCTGTCCCGTGCTCGTCGGCCAGCGCCCCGAGCAGCTGCTCGGTCAGCTCCGCGGCGAGCTTGCCCCGTGACGGGGACGGCGCGGAGCCGTCGGCAGGTTCGAAGGTGCAGGCCACCTCGAGGCTCGAGGGGTAGGCGACGAAGCGCAGATGGAGCCGACCCGGCCCCCGTCCGTCCAGGGCGGCCAGGCACAGCTCCTCGGTGGCCAGTCGGACGTCCTCCACCGCCTCGAGGTCGAAGCCCACCCGGGCGGCGATGGCGGCGGCCGCCAGCCGGGGGAGGGACAGCACCTCGGGGAGCGCCGGCACCGAGAGCTCGACCAGGTCGCCCCCCTCGGCCGGCCCGCCTCGCCCCCCCATCTACGGTGCGGTCTCGACGATGTCGAAGACCGAGTTGAGGCCAGTGATCTCGAAGATCTTGCGCAGTCGAGGCGAGTCGACCACCAGCTGAAAGCGGCTGTCTCGCTCTCGGCAGCGGCGAAGGGCGCCGACCAGGACGCCGAGCGCGGAGGAGTCCAAGAAGGTGACCTGGCGCAGGTCGACCGTGACCGAGGTCACCCCCTCCTCGCAGACCGCGTGCAGCGTGTTGCGCAGGGCGGGGGCCGAGGCGACGTCGATCTCGCCACGCACCGTCACCGTGCTCGCCGCGCCGTTGCGCTCCTCGGTGATGGCCACGTCCTCGGTCACCGTCCCTCCCTGCTGGTCGGTCGCCTGCCCCGATCGGCATTCTGCCCCAGTGGCGGCCCGGCCACACCGCCGGCCGACGTCTGCCTCGGAGCCGGCCTGGCTCGGCCGGCTCCGCTCACCATCGGTACCAGCGACGGGAGCCCGCGCTGGCCCCCCGCCCGACCGCGAAGCCGATGACCCAGAAGACGAACAGGATCACCGCCACGATCCACAGGGCGTGCAGGGTGAACCCAAGACCGAAGAAGAGCAGCACGAGCAGCAGGGCGAGCAGGACCAGCATGTGAACCTCCGAGCGGGCCCGTCCCCGGTGGACTGCCCGCAGGGATCGTTCCCCTCTGGCGCTCCGCCAAACCAGCCCGATTACCGCCCCGACCGAGGGGGTATGAACCGTGCCGACGACGCTGCCCGCTCCGATCGGGGCGGAACCGTGGAGGTGATCGCAATGGTGACAACCGCCGCTCCCGCCGGTTCCGGCCGGCATCTGTTCAGGAGGCGAACCGTCAGCACGCTTGGGTATGTGCCCCGGGTCGGCCACCTCGGCATCGGGACGGTCGCACTGCTCCTGGTCATCGCCTCGGGGTGGGGTGGCATCATCCCCTTCGTCGGGCCGACCTTCGGCTACAGCGCCGACGGCAGCGGCTCGTGGCACTGGACCCTGACCCACGCGGTGCTGGCGCTGGTCCCCGGGGCGATCGCATTCGTCATCGGCCTGTCGGTGCTCGCGTCCTCCCGCGGGCTGGTGGTCGGGCGCGGCCGCCTCAGCTTGGCCACCGCCGGTCTGATCGTGTTGGCCTGCGGCGCGTGGTTCGCGGTCGGTCCGTGGGCCTGGCCGGTGGTGGACAGCACCTCGGCGTTCTTTGTCTTCGCCTCGCCGCTGCGCCTCCTGGCTGACGTCGCCGGGTACGCGCTGGGTCCCGGGGTCGTCATTGGGGCGTGTGGAGCGTTCTTCATGGGCTGGGCGGCCCGGCACCAGGAGGTGGCCGCGCCGGCCGGCCCGGCGACATCGCCCCGAGTCAGCGCCGGGGAGGTCTGACCTCCGGGCTCGTCCCCGACGCCCCGGCCGGGCGGTCCTCGGCCAGGCGCTGGAGGGCGAGGAGGGCGACGTCGTCGACCCGGTCAGGGCTGAGCCGTTCGACCACCCGGTCGCAGAGGGCGGCCAGCTCGACCGGGCCGGCCCACCCGGTGCCGAGGGCGGCCGCCATGGCGGCCATGGCGGCATCGGTGCCTTGCCGGCGTTCGTCGATGGCCCCGTCGGTGTAGAGGAGCAGCGCCTGCCCGGCGGCCAGCATCCCCCGCCACGCCGGGGCACCGGGTCCGTCGACCCCGAGCGGCGGGCTTGGCCTGACCGGCACGAAGTGGGCCCGACCCGGCTCGACCACCAGCGGCGGATGGTGGCCGGCCGAAGCCAGGGTGAGCGCCCCACTCCCCACGTCGAGCTGTCCGAAGATCGCGGTCGCCATCCGGTCGAACCCGAGGGTGTCCCAGCCGGCCTGAAGGGCCTCGACGATCTCGGCCGGCTCACAAGGGCGGGCCACCAGCATCCGGGTCGCGCTGCGGAGCTGGCCCATGACCCCGGCTGCGATTCGGTCGTGCCCGGCGACGTCACCGATGGTGAAGGCCACCTCGGTGTCGGAAACCGCGACGACGTCGAAGAAGTCCCCGCCGACCTCCAGCCCCTCGGCGGCAGCCACGTAGCGGGTGTGGAGCGCGAGCCCCGGCAGCTCGACGAAGCGCTGGGGCAAGAGGGTCGACTGCAGGATATGGGAGGTCCGGGCGGCGATCTCGTAGCGGCGGGCCTTGCTCACCACTGCTGCGACCTGCTCGGCCAGCTGCTCGGCGAACGCGACGTCCTGGGCGTCGAAGCTGCGGCCGGCAGACAAGAGGGTCACGCAGCCGAGGGTCCCCTCGTCGGCGCGCAGTGGGACCGAGATGAACGACCGGAGCTCGAGCGCTCGCACGATCGCCCGGTGCTCCTCGTTGTGCGTGGTCGCCGCCACGAGCGCGTCGTCCATGCACGCTGCCCACTGCGTCCTGCCGGTGGCGATCACCGTGGCGGCCGGGTGCGGTCCCCCCGGTTGCGGCGCGAAGCGGGCCCGCAGCCGGTCGACCAGGAACTGGCGGGTCGGGTCCTTGTGACGGGCGGTCATCCGGACGATCCCGCCGTCCTCGCCGATCACGTCGATGATGCAGATGTCGCCCAGGACCTGCACCGCCACCGAGCCGAGGCGCTCCAGGGTGTCGGTCAGGTCGCTTCCCTCGGCCAGCACCTTGGCCGCGTGCGCGAAGTACGCGGACACCCTGGCGAGCTGGTCCTGGACGCCGGCCAGCCGGGCCCGCTCCAGGGCCAGAGCTGCCTGGCCGACCACGCTCGAGAGCAGCTCCCGCTCCTCCTGGGGGATCGTGGAGGCCCGGTACTCGGCGGCCAGCACCCCGAGGCAGTTAGAGCCGAGCAGGACCGGCACCACCGCCACGCTCGAAGGGGTGGCGCCGCCGTTGCGCAGCCCCAGCCGCTGGCAGGCGAGCGGGTCGTCCTCGTGGAACTGGGGCACCCGGCGGCGGACTGCCTGCGCCGCCGGGTGGTCGGCGTCGAGGGGGACCGGCTCGCCCGGCGCGCCGAGAGGCCGGAGGCGGTCGTCACCGAGCACCCACAGCGCCGCGGTCTCGAGTCCTGGGTCCTCGGTCAGCGCGTCCGCCAAGGTCGCCGCCACCTCTTCGACCGTCCCCGCTCCGACGAGGTGGGCGGTGATCCGCTGGAGCCGTCCGAGTCGCGTCGCGAGGCGCTCGGCTTCTGTGCGGGCAGCGTGCTCGGCCTCGAAGCGCCGGACTCGCTCGACCGCCAGAGCCAGCCGGTCGGCCACCAGCTCGAGCACGGCCGACTCGGCCGTTCCGAGCCGGGCCACCTCATGGCTGCCGGCCCACAGGACCCCCAGCGGGCGGTCGCCGCCGACCACCGGCACGCCCACGATCGAGCGCAGCTGGAACCAGCGCGCCCGATCGGGCCACACCTTGGCGAGGTCGGCCACGATGAGGGGCCGCCGCGTGGCCAGGACCCAGTCGACCAGCCCTTGGGCGTCCGCAGTGGCGAGCGGCGAGGTCGCGCCGGCGCTCGGGCCGACCGCCGCCCGCAAGACCGGTACGCCGGATTGGCCGGCGACCAGGACGATGGCGACGGAGTCGACCTCCAGCGCGTTCTGCAACGCGGTGGTGGCCTCGGCGAGCAGTTGGTCGAGCGAGCGCTCGGTGGTGACGGTCTCCGCAGAGGTCGACAGCGCCTTCCACCAGCCGCCGACCGCGGCGCCGGCCAAGCGGGCCGCCTGCTGGGCCTGGGCCAGCCGCTCGACGTCGAGCCGCCGCGCGCTCACGGCCTCGGCCGCCGTGGCTGCCCGGCTGGACGCTGGGCGAACCGGGGCTCGGCCGCGGTCGTCCCCTCCAGCACGCCCACAGCATGGCGCATTGTGGGTGGCGGTGCCCGGGCCGGCCGGGCCGGCCGGAGGACGGCATGGCTGCCACCTTGCGAGCAACCCCGCACGCCCCGGCGGTCAGGGAGCGTCGGCCGGGAGGTGGGCCACAACCGTCGGGCCGAGGCGCGCCACGGGGGCTTCGGACCGCAGGGGAGACCGGAGCCGGTGGAGCGGCACGAGTAGGGCGCCCGGAGGACGAGCTGGTGGCGGCCGTGACGCCGTGGTTCCCTGAGGGGGCGGCCCTGGAGGATGATCCACCGCATGGAGCAGCCCTCAGCTCGGTGGGACCCGGTACCCGAAGGGCTGCGGCCGATGCTCTGCGTCGCCGGGGAGCTCCCGACGGCGCCCGGCGGCTGGGCCACCGAGTTCAAGTGGGATGGGGTCCGCGCCGTGGTGCTTGTCGAGGGGAGCCGGGTCCGGGTCCGCTCTCGAAGCGGCCTCGAGGTGACCAGCACCTACCCCGAGCTGTCCGGCCTGGGCCAGGCCCTGGGCGCTCGCCAGGTGGCGCTCGACGGCGAGATCGTGGCGTTCGACGCCCACGGCCGCCCGAGCTTCGAGGTGCTCCAAGCGCGCCTCGGGCTCACAGACGCCGCCAGCGCCCGCCGGTTGTCGGCGCGGGTCCCGGTCAGCTACCTGGCCTTTGACCTCCTCCACCTCGACGGCCGTTCGGCGCTGGGCCTCCCGTACCACCGGCGGCGGCGCCTCCTCGAATCGCTTCGGTTGGCGGGGGACCACTGGGCGACGCCGGCGTCGCATCGGGAGGCGCCGGCGGTCGTGCTGGCGGCGGCTCGCCGCGCCGGGCTCGAAGGGGTCGTGTGCAAGCGGCTCGCCAGCCCGTACCGGCCTGGTCAACGGGCTGGCGACTGGGTGAAGATCCGTCTCAGCCGGACCCAGGAGGTGGTGATCGGCGGCTACACCCCCGGCGCCGGGCGCCGGTCGGCGCTGGGGGCGCTGATCGTGGGGATCCCGACGGCCGGCGGGCTGCGCTACGTCGGCAAGGTCGGCACCGGGTTCTCAGAGACCCAGCTGGCCGAGCTGGCGTCCCGGCTCGCTCGGCTGGAGCGCCGGAGCACCCCGTTCGTGGGGGAGCTGCCCATGGCCCAGCTGCGGGGCGCCCGCTGGGTCCGGCCGGTCCTGGTGGGCGAGGTCCGCTTCAGCGAGTGGACTCGCGCCGGGAGGCTCCGGCAGCCGTCGTGGCGCGGGCTGCGCCCGGACAAGGCGCCAGCCGAGGTGACCGGGCCCGAGTGAGGGCCGTCGGGGGGAAGCGATCACAGGCGCAGCGGCTTCACCGGCGCGGCGAACAGGGATGGGTCGCGGCGCCAGTCAACCCCCGGCACGTCGACGTACAGCTCGACCTCGTTGCCGTCGGGGTCGGCCACGTAGACGCTGTGGGTGACGGTGTGGTCCGAGGAGCCGAGCACCGTGCCGCCGGCCGCCACCACCCGGTCCCGCGCCGCCCGGAGCTCCTCGTCGCTGTCGCCGACCCGCACGCCGAAGTGGTAGAGGCCGAGCCGGCGGCCAGTTGGCACCGGCGTCGCGTCCGGACCGACCTCGATGAGCAGCAGCTCGTGGTGGGTCCGGCCCCCCGAGAAGGCGGCCACCGGGCCGGTCGTCTCGGGGTCGGCCGGCAGGACCTGGTGCCAGCCCAGCACCTCGCGGTAGAAGCGGGCCGAGCGGGCCGCGTTCTGCACGTACAGCACCAGATGCCCAAGCTCTCGAACGCCCATGGCGCCTCCCCTCTGCGTGTTTGGGGCAACGCCGAATCGGCGTCGCCTATGCCCCCGGGCCCGGATCCTCTGCCAGCACGACGTCGATCGCCGGCTCGGCCGCCTCTCGCAGCACCAGCTCCGCGACGTTGCCGGCGGCCGCCAGGTCGGCGCGGCCGGCCCGCAGGGCCTCCAGGCGAGTCGGCGGCCCGGCGACTTCGAGCCGTGCGACCGGGAACCGCAGCGAGCGGCGACCAGCGGTCTTGGCTCGCCTGACCTCGCCCAGGACCTCGGCGGCGGCGGCGAGGACCCCCGGGTCTCCGACCGCGGCCGCCAACTCTTCGGCCTCGGGCCAGCGGGCCCGGTGGACCGAGCCCTCCTGCCACCAGCTCCAGACCTCCTCGGTGACGAAGGGGAGGAACGGTGCCAGCAGCCGGAGCTGGACCGACAGGGCCAGCGCGAGGGCCGCTCGGGCCGAGGCGGTCGCTCGCTCCTCGACCTCCCCGCCGCCGTAGGCGCGGGCTTTGACCAGCTCGAGGTAGTCGTCGCAGAAGCGCCAGAAGAAGGTCTCCGCCTGCTCCAGCGCCTGGTGGTAGTGGTAGCGCTCGAAGGCCTCGGTTGCCCCGGCCACCACCGAGGCCAGCCCGGCCAGCATCGACCGGTCGACCGCCTCGGTCACCACAGCGGTGTTCCCGTCCAGGTGATCCTGGGCCAGCGACAGGACGAACCGCGAGGCGTTGAGCACCTTGATGGCCAGGCGCCGGCCGACCCGCATCTGGGCCGGGTCGGCCGCGGTGTCGGTTCCGGGGGCTGCGCTGCAGGCCCAGTAGCGGACGCCGTCGGCGCCGTGCTCGCGGATCAAGCCCTCGGGGGTGACCACGTTCCCCTTGGACTTGGACATCTTCTTGCGGTCGGCATCGAGGATCCAGCCGTTGATACTCACGTCGGACCACGGGAGCGAGCCGTGCTCCAGCTGACTGCGCAGCACGGTGGTGAACAGCCAGGTCCGGATGATCTCGGGGCCCTGGGGCCGCAGGTCCATGGGGAAGATCCGGTCGAACAGGTCGGGGTCGTCCTCCCAGGACCCCGCGATCTGCGGGGTGAGTGACGAGGTTGCCCAGGTGTCCATCACGTCGGGGTCGCCGACGAAGCCGCCCGGCTTGCCCCGGTCCGACTCGGCGTAGCCGGGCGGGGGCTCAGACTGGGGGTCGACCGGCAAGGAGGCCTCGTCCGCCGGGATGGGCCGGTCGTAGCGGACGGTGCCGTCCTCGTCGAGCGGGAACCACACCGGGATGGGGATGCCGAAGACCTGTTGGCGGCTGATCAGCCAGTCGCCGTTCAGGCCGCCGACCCAGTGCTCGTAGCGCACCCGCATGAACTCGGGGTGCCACCGCAGGGCCCGGCCAGCCTCGAGGAGCGCGGCCCGCCGGCCCTCGTCGCGAGCACCGTTGCGGATGTACCACTGGCGGCTGGCCACGATCTCGAGGGGCCGCTCGCCGCGCTCGTAGTAGCGAACCTCGTGGTGGATGGGCCGCGGCTCGCCCACCAGCTGGCCCGAGCGCCGGAGCAGCTCGGCGATCTCGGCCCGGGCTTCGACGGTGCTGCGCCCGGCGATGGCTGCCCAGGCCTGGGCCGCCGCCTCGCCGCTGAGCCAGTCCGGCCGCTCGACCTGCAGGCGTCCGTCGCGGCCGACGATCGAGCGCGACGGGAGCCCGAGCTCCCGCCACCACATGACGTCCGTCGCGTCACCAAAGGTGCAGATCATCGCGACCCCGGTGCCCTTGTCGGGGTCGGCCAGCCGGTGGGCGACCACCGGGACCTCCACCCCGAACACCGGCGTGGTGACCACCGAGCCCACCAGGTCCTTCCAGCGGTCGTCGTCCGGGTGGACGACCACGGCGACGCAGGCTGCCAGCAGCTCGGGTCGGGTGGTGTCGATCTCGACTGCACCTCCGTCGGGCCGCCCGAACCGGAGGCGGTGGTACGCGCCGGGGGTCAGCCGATCCTCCATCTCGGCCTGGGCCACCGCGGTCTGCAGGTCGACGTCCCACATGGTCGGGGCCTCGCTCAGGTAGGCCTCGCCCCGGGCCAGGTTGCGCAGGAACGCCCGCTGGGACACCCGCCGGGAGCGCTCCGAGATCGTGGTGTAGGCAAGGTCCCAGGACACCGACAGCCCGACGTCCCGGAAGACCTGTTCGAAGACCTGCTCGTCCTCGGCGGTGAGCTGGTGGCACAGCTCGATGAACCGCCGGCGCGACACCGGCCGAGGTGCGGCCGCGCTCGACTCGGCCCCCAGGTCACGGTCGCCCTCGTAGGGAAGGGTGGGGTCGCAGCGCACCCCGTAGTGGTTCTGGACCCGGCGGACGGTGGGCAGGCCGTTGTCGTCCCAGCCGACAGGGAAGAACACCTCTTTGCCCCGCATCCGCCAGAAGCGGGCCACCGAGTCGAACTGGACGTAGCCGAACACCGTGCCCAGGTGGAGCGAGCCGCTGACCGTCGGCGGCGGGGTGTCGATCGAGTAGATCTGCTGGCGCGCCTTGCTCCGGTCGAACCGGTAGGTGCCGTGCTCCTCCCACCAGCGGTCCCACTTGGCCTCCAGGCCGTCGAGGGACGGCCGATCGGGGACGGCGACGGGCTGGTCGGGCGAGCGCATGATCGGGGTTACCGTACCTGGGGTGCTCCGCCTCTTCGACACGGCCAGCCGCGAGGTCCGGCCCCTCGAGCTGCGCGACCCGGGGTCGGTGTCGATGTACGTCTGCGGGGTCACGGTCTCGGACCTGCCCCACATCGGGCATGGCCGGATGGCGCTGGTCTTCGACATCCTCCGCCGCTACCTGGTTGCCAGCGGGCTCTCGGTGCGGTTCGTCTCCAACGTCACCGACGTCGACGACAAGATCATCGCTCGGGCCGAACGGGAGGGCCGGACCGAGGCCGAGGTCGCCCGGGAGTTCGAGGCCAGCTGGTGGCGGGCGACCGACGCGCTGGGAGTGCTCCGGCCCGACGACACGCCCCACGCCACCGACTACGTCGCCAAGATGGTGGAGCTGGTGGCCGAGCTGGTCCGCTCGGGCGTCGCCTACCAGACCTCGCGTGGCGTCTACCTCGACGTCCGGCGGGTCCCCGGGTACGGCCTGCTCGCCCACCAACCGCTCGACTCGCTGCGGCCGGGTGCCCGGGTCGACGCCGACCCCGAGAAGCGCTCGCCGCTCGACTTCGACCTGTGGAAGCGGGCCCGACCGAGCGAGCCGACCTGGGAGTCCCCATTCGGCCCGGGCCGCCCCGGCTGGCACACCGAATGCGTGGCCATGTCGCTCGACCTGCTGGGCGAGGACTTCGACCTCCACGGCGGCGGCATCGACCTCACCTTTCCCCACCATGAGAACGAACGGGCCCAGGCGGTGGCCCTCGGGCGGCGGTTCGCTCGCCACTGGGTGCACAACGGTCGGGTCATGGTGGGCAGCGAGAAGATGTCCAAGTCGCTCGGGAACTTCGTGACCATCGAGGAGCTCCTGGAGCGAGCCGACCCGCGCGCCTACCGGCTGCTCGTCCTGCGCTCCCAGTACCGCTCTCCGATCGAGGTGAGCGCGGCGTCGGTCGAAGACGCCCAGCGGGGCCTGGAGCGGCTGGACGCGCTGGCGCGGCGGTTCGACTTGGACGAGGACCTCGACCTGGAGGCCTCGGCGCTTCCCCGGGCGGCGCTCGAGGCCGACGGGCTGGTCGAGGCGGAGGTGGCCCGGTTCTTCGAGCGGATGGACGACGACCTGGACAGCCCGGGCGCGCTGGCCGGGATCTTCGACGCGATCGGGCGGGCCAATGCGCTGGCCGACCAAGGCGACCACCGCGGCGGCGCGGCCCTGGCTCGGACCGCCGCCCGGCTCTGCGGCGTCCTGGGTCTCCCGCTGCGGGGCGCAGCGGCCCACCCGCTGGACCAGCACGCCCGGGACCTGGCCCACGAGCGGGACGCAGCGCGCGCCGCCGGAGACTACGAGCGCTCCGACGCCATCCGCCGAGAGCTCGTGGCCCTGGGGTGGCGGGTCGAGGACACCCCGCGGGGCACCACGCTGTCACGCCAGGGCCCGGCCTCGAGCGGCGAGGACCCGTCGTTCGCCCGCTGAGCCCCGGTCCCTGCTAGGTTGCCGCGCGGTGCCGGGCGGGTCCCCGGCCGGCACCGGGGCGCGTCGGACGTGCCCGGAGTGAGCAGCGGTGTTGCCTTGGCAATGCCTCGAAGCAATAGGAGGGTTGCCGCGGTGGCATCCGGAACAGTGAAGTGGTTCAACTCGGAGAAGGGCTACGGCTTCATCTCCCAGCCCGACGGCGGGGCCGACGTCTTCGTCCATCACACGGCCATCCAGATGAGCGGGTACCGGGTCCTCGAAGAGGGCCAGCCGGTCGAGTTCGACGTCGAGGAGGGCCCCAAGGGGCTCATGGCCAAGGCGGTGCGGCCGGTCGGCTGAGCGCCGCCGGCGCGGCAGCCACCAGCAGGCGGTTACCGGCTGGTAAGTTGTAGCGGTACCCGTCCTGCCGCCGGTGGCGGCGGCATCCGAGGAGGAGGCCGGTGGCTGCTGCACACCCGTTCTCACTCGCCCCGAGCGAGGAGCAGCTGGAGGTGGCCCGCTGGGTTCACGAGTTCGCCGAGCGGGTCGTCCGGCCGGCCGGGCGCGAGTGGGACGAGCGGGAGGAGACGCCCTGGCCGATCCTGGAAGAGGCGGCCCGGATCGGCCTCTATAGCTTGGACTTCACCGCCAACGCGTTTGCCGACGGCACCGGTCTCACCCTGGCCATGGCCTCGGAGGAGCTGGCCTGGGGCGACGCCGGCATCGCGCTGGCCATCTTGGGGTCGGGACTCGCGGTCTCGGCGATCTTCGCCAGCGGCACCGACGAGCAGCGGGCGGAGTGGCTCCCCCAGTGCTACGGCACCCCGGGAGACCTGAAGCTGGCCGCGTTCGCGGTGTCCGAGCCCAACGCCGGCTCCGACGTCTCCTCGCTGCGCACCACCGCCCGCTACGACGAGGCCAAGGACGAGTGGGTGCTGAACGGCACCAAGACCTGGATCACCAACGGCGGGCTGGCCAACCTCCACGTCGTGGTGGCCCAGGTTGATCCAGAGCTCGGCTCACGCGGGCATGCCAGTTTCGTGGTCCCCGAGGGCACCCCCGGCCTGAGCCAGGGCCGCAAGTTTCAGAAGCTCGGGATTCGGGCTTCCCACACCGCCGAGGTGCTCCTGGACGACTGCCGGGTACCCGGGTCGTGCCTTCTCGGGGGCAAGGAGCGGCTCGACGCCCGGCTGGCTCGGGCTCGCTCGGGCGAACCGACCCGGACCCAGGCCGCGATGACCACGTTCGAGGCCAGCCGGCCATACATCGGCGCCCAGGCGGTCGGGATCGCTCGAGCCGCTTACGAGTACGCGCTCGAGTACGCCAAGGATCGGGTCCAGTTCGGCCGGCCGATCATCGAGAACCAAGCCATCGCGTTCACCCTGGCCGACATGAAGACGCGACTCGACGCAGCCCGCCTCTTGGTGTGGCGAGCGGCGTGGATGGGGCGTACCGGACAGCGATTCGCGGCCGCCGAGGGGTCCCAGTCGAAGCTGTTTGCGAGCGAAGTCGCAGTGTGGGTGGCTGAACGCGCGGTGCAGATCCTGGGCGGCGCCGGCTACGTCCGCGACGCGCCGGTCGAGCGGTGGTACCGGGACTCGAAGATCTACACGATCTTCGAGGGGACCTCGGAGATCCAGCGACTCATCATCAGCCGGGCCATCTCAGGCCGGCACATCAACTAGCGCCCGAGCGGTTGCCGAGCCCGGCGGCAACTGCGACGCCAACCGGCCGCGGGGCTCGGTTCTGCACGCACCGCTCGCCGTCCGGGGAGCTCACCTACGATCACGCCGGTGGCACAGACGATCTACGAGGCGATGGGCGGAGCCGAGGCGCTGCTGGCCCTGGCTGAAGCATGGCACCGCCGTTGCCTGGCCGATCCGATCCTGGCTCATCCGTTCGAGGGAGAGATCCACCCGCAGCACACCGAGCGGCTCGCTGCCTACTGGTCCGAGCAACTCGGCGGACCAACCACCTATACCGAGTCGATCGGCGACTATTCCTCGGTCGTGCGGCGCCACAGCGGAAACGGGCCGCACGAACAGATGGACGGTCGGGCAGTGGCCTCGTTCGTGCTCGCCCTCGACGACGCCAAGATCCCCACTGACCCGCGCCTTCGGTTCGAGCTGATCGCCTGGTTCACTTGGGCCACTGCACTGTTGAATCACCGATGGGCTTCGCCTGAGGAGGTGCCGAACGACCTTCCGCTGCCTCGCTGGGATTGGGGTGGAACCGAAGGCTGGTAGGGCAGCTGTCGAGTTGCTGGCCACCTGCGGCCGGGATTGATGCCCGAAGGATCTGGAGGCACCGGTTGGGGCAGCTGACTCCCAGGGCGGTTCGGCGTTTCGGCTCCACCAGTGGCGTGGTCTCTGGCGATCCGCAGTTCGCTGACGTTCGTTGACCGACGACACCGGGCGCCAAGCGTCTGCAGCCGACGGGCTGGACCGTGACGACTTCGACAGGCTCTGTCGGTTCTCCGATCCGCAGGTCCTGCACTCCGTCGCGCCCTGAACCGGGCCCGGAAGGCCAGCGACGGGCCGCTGCGGTGTCCAGGCTCGGAATCGCTCTGTGGTCAGGTGCTGGGCCGGTTCCCGGTACGCCCCGAACCAGAGCCCGAGGGCGAATGCCACCAGGCGCGGGAGCCGGCCAGCGGTTCGCCGAACGGGCTGCTGGCCTCGCTGGCCGGGGTCCCCGGTGCAGGGTCGATCACGCGCCGGCGGGTCCGGGTCGAAGATGCGCGAGACTCACAGGCGACGGGAGCTCGGGGGACCGGGCTGAGAGGGCGCCACAGGCCGGCGCCGACCGTGGAACCTGCTCCGGGTAATGCCGGCGAAGGGAAGGAGTGCGATGACGCTCGCCATAAAGCCAGGGGGCCGCTCGGCGCGGTCGGGGAGTCGTTCAGCCAGCGGGGGCCGCTCGGCCGGCGGGCCGGCGGGCCGACGCAAGGTGTACGTCGAGGGGTCGGGGGGCATCCGAGTGCCCTTCGCCGAGGTGGCCCTCCGCCCGCCGCCGGGGCGCCCGGCCGCCGAGGCCGATCCGCCGGTGCGCCTGTACGACACCTCGGGACCCGGGTCGGACCCCGAGCGCGGCCTGCCGCCCCTGCGCGCCCCGTGGATCTCGGGCCGGGGAGACACCGAGGAGTACGAGGGCCGGTGCCCCTCTCGGCGCGACGACGGGCGGGCCGCAGTGCGTCGCCAGGGCGAACCCTTGCGTTGGCCGGGCCCACCCCGGCCCCCGCGGCGGGCGCGAGGAGCCCCGGTCACCCAGCTGCACTACGCCCGCCAGGGGCGGGTCACCGAGGAGATGGCCTTTGTGGCGCTTCGCGAGCAGGTCGACCCCGAGGTGGTGCGGGAGGAGGTGGCCGCCGGCCGGGCCATCATCCCCGCCAATGTCAACCACCCCGAGTCCGAGCCCATGGCCATCGGACGGCGCTTCTTGGTCAAGGTGAACGCCAACATCGGCAACTCGGCGGTGACCTCGTCGGTGGCAGAGGAGGTCGAGAAGCTCACCTGGGCCATCCGCTGGGGCGCCGACACGGTGATGGACCTCTCCACCGGCCCGGATATCCACAGCACCCGAGAGTGGATCCTGCGCAACTCGCCCGTGCCCGTGGGCACCGTGCCCATCTACCAGGCACTCGAGAAGGTGGACGGCCGCCCGGAGGAACTCAGCTGGGATCTCTATCGGGACACGGTCATCGAACAGGCAGAACAGGGGGTGGACTACTTCACCGTCCACGCCGGCGTGCTGCTGCGCTACGTGCCGCTCACCGTCGGACGGGTGACCGGCATCGTGAGCCGTGGAGGATCCATCATGGCCGCCTGGTGCCTGGCCCATCACCAGGAGAACTTCCTGTACAGCCACTTCGAGGAGCTGTGCGAGATCATGGCCGCCTACGACGTGGCCTTCTCGCTCGGCGACGGCCTCCGGCCGGGCTCGGTGGCCGACGCCAACGACGAGGCCCAGCTGGCCGAGCTGCGCACCCTGGGCGAGCTCACCGAGGTGGCCTGGCGCCACGGCGTGCAGGTCATGATCGAGGGGCCCGGCCACGTACCGCTTGACAAGATCGCCGAGAACGTGGCGTTGCAGCGCCAGTGGTGTCACGACGCGCCCTTCTACACCTTGGGCCCGCTCACCACCGACGTGGCCCCCGGCTACGACCACATCACCTCGGCCATCGGCGCGGCGGTGGCCGCCATGCACGGCACGGCCATGCTCTGCTACGTGACCCCCAAGGAGCACCTGGGCCTGCCCGGCCGCCAGGACGTCAAGGACGGGATGATCGCCTACAAGATCGCCGCCCACGCCGGGGACTTGGCCAAGGGCCACCCCGGTGCGCAGGCCTGGGACGACGCGCTGTCCAAGGCCCGCTTCGAGTTCCGCTGGGAGGACCAGTTCGACCTGGCGCTCGATCCCGAGACGGCGCGCGCCTACCACGACGAGACCCTGCCGGCCGCCCCGGCGAAGACGGCACACTTCTGCTCGATGTGCGGGCCCAAGTTCTGTTCCATGCGCATCAGCCAGGAAGTGCGACGGCTGGCCGAGGAGGCGGGCACCAGCCCCGAGGAGGTGCTCGAGCAGGGCATGCGCTCCAAGGCCGCCGAGTTCGTGGCAGGGGGCGCCTCGCTCTACCGGGAGCCGCCGGCGGCCCCCACCGCGTAGCGCTCGAGGAGCGCGGCCTCGCCGGTACCCCTGCGATCGCTGCCGACCCGTGGTCGCCAACGCTCGCGGTCGACCGACGTCGAGCACTGGACCCGCGGTGGGCCGCGTCGAAGGAGAGGGTCGAAGCGGAGGACGGCGCGTGACGGCGCGCCCGGTTGCCGGTGCCGATGGACGAGCGGAGCACTCCTCGCCGGGTAGCCTGACCCAGAGTGCCCGTGCCACGTCGACGCTGTGGTCCTTTGCCGGCTGCGGCTGATCGAAGCGACTGGCACCGGGCTCGGCGGCCGGTCGCGACCTCCCATGCCGCGCCCGGTGGCCGAGCGGCCCGACCCATCGGCCGCACCCGAACGTTCTTGGATGACACCCTCGGAGGTCTCGTGATGGTCGACGTGCGCTCGAGGCCGCGGTCGAGATGAGCGGCACGGTCGACGCGCCGCCGGCGCGCCTGGTCACGGTGTGCACCGGCAACGCCGCTCGGTCGGTCATGGCGGCCTACATGCTCGAGCACTGGGGGCGACGTCTTGGCCTCCCGCTCCAGGTGGCCAGCGCCGGGACGCACGTGGTCGAGGGCCAGCCGATGGGGATGCGCACCCGGGCCGCGCTGGCGTCGATCCCCGAACTGGGCGAGTTGGCAGTGGCACGCCACCGCAGCACCCAGCTCGGCCCGACCGAGGTGGCGGAGGCAGACCTGATCGTGGCGATGGAGGCCGACCACGTGCGCTTCGTGCGACGCCACCATCCCGAGGCGGCGAACCGGTGCGCGACCATCCGGCGGCTGTGCACGGTGCTCGAGCCAGCCGACGGCTCGTTGAGCTCGCGCGTCGAGCGACTCGGGCTGGCAGAGCTTCCACTCGACCCCTCCGAGGACGTGGCCGATCCGGCCGGGGGCGACGTCGAGGTCTACGTGGCGTGCGCGCAGGAGCTGTGGTCGCTCACTGAGCGGCTGGCCCGCCTGTTGTGAGGTTGCCCGGTCGCGGTCCGCTCAGCCGATCTCGATGCTCCGCAGCCCGCCCCAGGCCATCGCCGAGATCCGGCCGGCCAGGACCTCGACGTCTTCGGCGCTGCTCGCGCCTTTTCGGGCCGAGTCCACCCAGTAGCGAGCGCCCCCCTCGGCCAAGCCGATGAGGGCGTACGCCAGCAGCCGCCGGTGATCGTCGCCCAGCTCCTCGGGGATCCTCGACGCCACCACTTCGAGCACCTCCCGCTCGACCGCGCGCACTGCGCCGAGCAGCTCGGGGTCGTCCGGGGCGTGGCGCCCGAACAGGAGCCGGAACGCTTCGGCGTGGTGCACGATGGTCTCGAAGTAGGCGCGGTACCCGTTCTCGACCAGTTCCCGTCGGGACGTCGCCCGGGCGTGGGCGGCGCGCAGGGCAGCCAGCAGCTCGGCCGATACCTCTTGCACCAGCTCCAAGTACAGGGCGCGCTTGGAGGCGAAGTGTTGGTACAAGAGGGGCTTGGTCACCCCGGCGGCATGGGCGATGTCCTCCATGGTGGTCGCCCGATAGCCGCGCTCGCCGAAGAGGCGCAGCGCGGTGAGCACGAGCTGCTCGCGCCGCTCGGTCGCCCCGAGCCGTCTCGGGCGGGCCCTCCCCGAGGGCGGCGTGGCGGTGTCGGTGCCCATGATCTTCGCCCGCTACCAGGCTAGTTCCCCGATCGTGGCCGGTGGCGCACGCATCTCCCAGGTGTCAACAGCGGTGGCGCCGAGTCAGGGCCGGATTCCCAGACTCTCGAGCACCGGAGCCAGCTGCGCGGGCAGGTCGCGCAGCGAGAAGTGGGTGTCTGCCACCCGCCAGTTGCGCTCCAGCACCGCCGGATCTGGACGGTCGAGCCAGTCGGCCAGCGGGCCGGGGTCGTCGGCCGGCAGCCACGAGAACCCGAACGCGGCCAGCTCGCGGGCGACCGGGTAGTCGCCAATGGCGAGCGGCCGGCGGTGCACCGCCGACTCGAGTGCCGGGTTGCCAAACCCTTCCCAGGTCGATGGCAGCAAGACGGCGTCGCTGGCCGCGTAGGCGTCGGCGGCGGTTCCCCGCCGCCCGAGGATGACGGGGCAGCGGCTGCGGGCCACAAGGGCCGAGAGCTCGGGCCCGTAGCCGTCCTCGGCCGGCCCGAGGAGCCAGAAGGTCGCCCCCAGCGCTTCGGCCAGGGCGAGCGACGCGCCGACGTTCTTGCGGGGCAGCGCCCGGGTCGGCTGGACGAACAGCAGATCGTCTCGCCCCAAGCCGAGCGCGGCGCGGGTGGCGTCGCGCCGACCAGGGCGGGCGGCGGTGTCGAACCGGTTGTAGATGGTCACCGCCTCGATGCCGCGCTCGGCCAGCTGGCGCTGGCTCAGCTGGTTGATGGTCACGTGCCGCCAGGCGGGGTCGTCCGGCGGCGGCTGGGCCCCGAGGCCGGGCCGCTGCCAGGCCAGGTCGTGGTGGTGGAGGATCGCCGGCCGGCCCCGGCAGGCGGCGGCCACCTGCTCGGCGGCGGCACGGTTGAGCGGCAGGGAGCACAGGTTCTCCACC
Source organism: Actinomycetota bacterium (assembly GCA_021324355.1). Taxonomy (GTDB): domain Bacteria; phylum Actinomycetota; class Acidimicrobiia; order Acidimicrobiales; family RAAP-2; genus Palsa-461. The sequence continues at coordinate 84,209 of JAJPJD010000021.1, read as the reverse complement.
ACCACGACGTCGGCCGGGTCGAGGGCTCGGCGCAGCGCCTCGGGGTCCGGGCCGTCCTCGGCCCCGATGGCCAGACCCGGGACCTCGGTGTCGACCGGGCCCTCTCCGGCGACCGTGCGCACCCGCAGGCCAAGCTGGGCCAGGGCACGGCACCACTTGGCCGACTCGATCGAGACACCGTCGGTGCCGCCCAGGCGGAACGAGACCACCACCGCGGTGGGCACGGCGGCACTGTAGGCGCGCCAGTGGTGGCCGCCGGAAGGCGGGAGGCCGTCGGGTAGCGTTTGGCCCGTGGCACGACGTGCGCTGATCACCGGCGTCACCGGCCAGGACGGGTCCTACCTGGCCGAGCTCCTGCTCGAGCAGGGCTACGAAGTCATCGGGATGGTGCGGCGCTCGAGCACGGTGTCCTTCGAGCGGATCGCGCACATCCAGGACAAGATCACCATCGTCGGCGGCGACCTGCTGGACCAGGCCTCGCTCATCACCATGCTGAGCGAGTTCCGACCCCAGGAGGTCTACAACCTGGCCGCCCAGTCCTTCGTGCAGACCTCCTGGAGCCAGCCGGTGCTCACCGGGGAGACCACCGCCCTGGCGGTGACCAGGATGCTCGACGCGATCAGGATCGTCGATCCGTCGATCCGCTTCTACCAGGCGTCCAGCTCGGAGATGTTCGGCAAGGTTCTCGAGGTCCCGCAGCGGGAGACCACACCCTTTTACCCGAGGAGCCCCTACGGGGTGGCGAAGGTCTACGGCCACTGGATCACGGTCAACTACCGGGAGAGCTACGGGCTGCACGCAACCTCGGGGATCCTGTTCAACCACGAGTCGCCGCGCCGGGGGCTCGAGTTCGCCCCCCGCAAGATCTCCTACGGCGTGGCCCGGATCAAGCACGGGCTCGACACCACCTTGCACCTGGGCAACCTGGACAGCCAGCGGGACTGGGGCTTCGCCGGCGACTACGTGCGAGCGATGGTGCTCATGGTCCAACAGGACACCCCGAGCGACTACGTGGTCGCCTCGGGCGAGACCCATTCGGTGCGCGAGCTGTGCGAGCTCGCCTTCAGCGTGGCCGGTCTCAACTGGGAGGACCACGTGGTGGTGGACGACCGCTTCAAGCGGCCGGCCGAGGTCGACCTGCTGGTGGGCGACCCGAAGCGGGCAATCGAGGAGCTGGGCTGGAAGCGGGAGGTGGACTTCCCGTCCCTGGTCGAGATGATGGTGGAGGCCGACCTGGCGCTGGTGCGCAGCCAGCTCCGCTGATCCGACCCGAAATCCCTCGGCCGCGCTTGGCCGTGGGCCCCGGTCGACTCGTAGCATGGCGCCAATCCCCATGGACCTCGTCGTACGCCTCCGGGGCGCGGTGGCGCTCACCGGCCGTTTCCCCGCCCTCTCGGGAGCCGACCTCACCGTCCAGCGCGGCGAGGTCGTCTCGGTGGTCGGTGCCAACGGTGCCGGCAAGACCACGCTCCTGCGGCTGCTGGCCGGACTGGTGCCGGCCAGCTCGGGCGAGGCGGTGGTGCTGGGGATCGACCTGTGCCAGGACCCGGCGGCCGTCCGCCGCCGGGTGGGCCTGCTCGGTCACGCGCCCAGCCTCTACGACGACCTGACCGCCTGGGAGAACGTCCGGTTCGCGCTGCGGTCCGCCAGGGTCCCGGCCGAGCTGGGCCCGGCTGCTCTCGAACGGGTCGGGATCACCGGCCGCCTGGCCGCCACCCCGGTCGGAGGGCTCTCGGCCGGCCAGCGGCGCCGGGTGGCGTTGGCGGTGCTGGTGGCTCGGTCACCGGAGCTGTGGCTCCTCGACGAGCCCCACGCTGCGCTGGACCCGGCGGCTCGGTCCCTCGTCTCGGAGCTGGTGGAGGAGGCGGCCCGAGGGGGCGCAGCGGTCGTGTTCTCCTCCCACGAGCCTGCGGTGGCCTTGGCCAGCTCGGACCGCCAGGCGGTGATGGCCGGCGGCCGGGTCCTCGACCTGCGCCCGGGGGGCCGACGGGCCCCGTTGGCCGCGGTGGGGGAGGGAGGCAGCCATGTGGCGTGACGCGGTGCTGGTGGCGGGCAAGGACCTCCGTATCGAGCTGCGCTCAAGAGTGGCCCTGTGGCAGGTGGTGCCGGTGGCCGTCCTGTCACTGGTCCTCTATGGGTTTGCCCTTGGCCCCGGCCGCAGGGCACTGGCCGGGGCCGCTCCGGGGCTGTTCTGGCTCGCCGTCTTGTTCTCGACGGTGCTCGCGACCCAGCGCAGCGTGGCCATCGAGTCGGGCGAGGGGACCCGAGACGGCCTGCGATCGTCGGGCATCGACCCGGCGGGGGTGTTCCTTGGCAAGGCGGCGGCGGTGGCTGTCGAGCTGGCGGTGCTCCAGGTCGTCTTGTGGGCGGCGATGACTCTGCTGTTCGGGGTGCACCTGCGGGTCGGGTGGCTGGCCTTGGTGGCCTCGCTCCTGGCCACGTGCGGCCTGGCGGTGGCCGGCACCCTGTACGGCGCCCTGTCGGCCGGACTGCGGGTCCGCGAGACCCTGCTGCCCCTGCTGGTCCTGCCGATCCTGGCCCCGGTGCTGCTCGCGGCCTCCCGGGCCTGGGCGGCGGCGCTGGCCGGCTCGCCCGCGGCTGGGGTTTCGTGGCTGCGGGTCTTGGGTCCGTTTGCCGCGGTCTACCTGGTGGTGGGGGTGGTCCTCTACGGCCCGCTGCTGGAGGCCGGATGAACGCCCGATCGAGCACGCCCGAGCGGCTGCCCCGCTGGATCCGGGCGACCGGTGCCCTCGGGGCGGTGCTGAGCGCGCTCACGGTGTGGCTGGGTTTGTGGGTGACCCCGCCCGACAAGGTCCAGGGCAACCTGGTCCGCCTGGTGTACCTGCACCCGCCGATCGCATGGGTCGCCCTCTACCTGGCGTTTGGGCTGGCGGCGCTGAGCAGCCTGCTGTACCTGTGGCGCCGGACCCGCTCGCTGTTCTGGGACCGGCTGGCCGCGGCGTCGGTCGAGGTCGGGGTGGTGTTCAACGCGCTGACCCTGGCCACCGGGATGCTGTGGGGCCGGCCGACCTGGGGGGTGTGGTGGACCTGGGATGCCCGGCTGACCTCGACCGCGCTGCTGTTGGTGCTGTTCCTCGGATACCTGGCGCTGCGGCGGGTGCCGGCCACTCCTGAGGTCCGGGCCAAGCGGTGCGCGGTGGCCGCGCTGGTCGCGTTCGTCGACGTGCCCATCGTCCACTTCTCGGTGATCTGGTGGCAGACGCTCCACCAGGGGGCGACCGTGCTCAACGCCAACCTGTCGCCCACCATCCACGGCTCGATGGCTTGGACCTTGCTCCTCGGCTTCGTTGCTTTGACCTTGGTGTTCGTCTGGATGGTTGCGGTCCGCTACCGCATCGAGGTGCTCGCCGACCGCACCGGCGCCCTCGATCTCGAGGTGTCCTTGGAGGAGCGCTGGGCCGAGGCGGCAGCGCCGGTGGGGTCGCAGGCCGCCGACACCGAAGGAGCCGGGGCGGCGCCGGCCGCTCGGGTGGAGCGATGACCACTGCGCTCGGACTCCGGGTGTTCGTTCAGGTGCCGAGCCTGATCGATCGGCCCGTTCGGGATCACCGCCGTCGTGGCTCTGGTCCAGCGGCCGACCCCCGACGGCTGGTGCCACGGTGAGCTACGTCGACGCCGGCTACGCGGTCGGGCTGTCGGTCCTCGCCGCGTACGCCCTCGGGCTGGTCGTGCGACGTCGGTCCCTGGCCCGGCGGGTCGAGGTCCGGCGGGCTCCATCCCATGACTCGGACCCCCGCGGCGACGGAGCGAGCCGATGAGCGTGGCGGCGCCGCCCCGCCCGGCACCGGTGGACGCCCGGCGCCGCACCCGCCGCCGCCTGTGGCTGGTGGCCGCGGTCCTGGTTGGGGCGCTGGTGTTCCTGCTGGTCGAGGGGCTCGGGAGCTCGCTCGACTACTTCGACACGGTGGACCAGGCGTTGGCGCACCGGGCGGCCCTCGGCACCTCGACCTTTCGGCTGGAGGGCGTGGTGGTCCCGGGCAGCATCCGGCCGACGCCGAGGGGGACCGACTTCACGATCGCGCAGGGGCCCGAGCGGGTGCCGGTGGAGAACACCGGGTCCCCTCCTCAGCTGTTCCAGGCCAACATCCCAGTGGTGGTGGTCGGGCACTTCGCCGCCGGGTCCCGGTTGTTCGTCTCCAACCAGATCATGGTGAAGCACTCGGCCGACTACATCGCCGCCCACCCCAACCGGGTCCGGGCACCGAACGGCACCGTCCGTTGATCCCACGGGCACGGTGAACGCGGCGCTCGGAGTTCTCGGGATCTGGCTGTCCTTCGCCGCCGCGGTGGTGGGGATGGCGGTCGAGGGCTGGACGCTGGCCCGGCAGCGCCGCGGTCAGCCGGCCGACCCCCGGCTCGACGGCCGGTTGCTCGCACCGGTCCTCATGGCCGGCATGGTGCTCGCGGTCGCGGCCATGGAACGGGCGCTCGTCACCCATGACTTCAGCATCGCCTTCGTCGCCGACAACAACAGCCGAGGCACCCCGCTCTTGTACTCGATCACCGGGCTGTGGTCGGCGCTGGCCGGGTCGATCCTCTTGTGGGGGTTCCTGCTGTCGCTCTTCGTCGGCGCGGTGGCTTGGCGGTTCCGCTCGGACGCCGCCGACCCGGTGGTGGTCTGGGCCAGGCTGGTGATGAACGGGGTGGCCGCGTTCTTCATCGGCCTCATGGTCGGACCGGCCAACCCCTTCGCCCACGTGGTCGGAGCGGCGCCGGCCCAAGGAGCCGGCCCCAACGCGCTGCTTCAGGACAACCCGCTGGTGGCCATCCACCCCCCCATGCTCTACCTCGGCTTCGTGGGGTTCACCGTGCCCTTCGCCTTCTCGGTGGGCATGCTCGCCACCGGGAGGGTCCAGGAACGCTGGCAGACCGAGACCCGGCGGTTCACCCTGGTCGCGTGGACCTTCTTGTCGGTCGGGATCGTGCTCGGCGCCTGGTGGTCCTACCAGGTGCTCGGCTGGGGCGGGTTCTGGGCATGGGATCCGGTCGAGAACGCGGCCCTCTTGCCCTGGCTGTGCGGCACCGCCTACCTCCACTCGGTCCTGGTCCAAGAGCGCCGAGGACTGCTGCGGGTGTGGAACCTGTCCCTGTCGGTGGCCACCTTCTCCCTCACCATCCTGGGCACCTTCCTCACCCGCTCGGGAGTGATCGAGTCGGTCCACGCGTTCAGCGACTCGACCCTGGGCCCGGTGCTCATCGGGTTCTTCCTGGCGGTCGTGGTGGTCGGCTTCGGCCTGATCGCCTGGCGGGGCGACCGCATCCGCTCGCCCGGGGGGATCGACGCCCCGCTCGGCCGGGAGGGCGCGTTCCTCCTCAACAACCTTTTGCTCGTGGGGTTCGCGTTCGTCGTGCTGCTGGGGACGGTGTTCCCCCTCCTCTACCAGGCCCTCAAGAACCAGGCGGTCAGCGTGGGCGCCCCGTACTTCGACACGGTGGCGGTGCCGGTCGGCCTGGCCCTCCTCGTCCTCATGGCCCTGGCGCCGGTGCTGTCGTGGCGTGCGGTGAGCGCGGCGGTGCTGTGGCGGCGCTTGGCCCCCTCGGCATGGGCCGGCGCGCTCACCATCGTCGCCTGCGTCGCCGCCGGGGTGCGGGGCCTGGTGCCGCTGGCCGCCTTCGGGCTGGGTGCGTTCGCGGCCGCCTCGGCGCTCCGCTCCATCGTGCTCTCGGTGCTGGCCAGCATCCGTCAGGGCCGCGGGTGGGGGCGCGGCCTGGTGGCACGGACCAACGGGGGCATGGTGGTCCACCTGGGCATCGTGATCATGGCGGTGGCGATCACCGCCGCGACGTCGTTCGCGCACCGCGGTGAGCTGGCCCTGCGCCTCGGGAAGCCGGCCACCTTTGACGGACACACCTTCGTCTTCGAGGGGCTTCGGACCGTGCGGACCCCGGCCAAGACCGCGACCGAGGCCTTGGTCAAGGTGGACGGCGGCGGGGTCTTCCGCCCAGCCGTGAGCCAGTTCGCCGGGACCAACTCCGAGGTGGTCGGCACACCGGCGATCGACTCGGGGCTGACCGGCGATGTGTACCTGACCGTGACCGAGCTGGGCGGGACCGGACCGGCGACCGCGGCCGAGCCGTTCCCGGGGCTGCCCAGGGGCTCGGTGGCCATCGGCGTGGTGATCGAGCCGCTGGTGGCCTGGCTGTGGGGGGGCGGCCTGGTGGTGGGGTTCGGGGGGCTGCTGGCACTGGTCCCGGGCCGCCGCCGCCGGCCGACCGAGCCGGCCTCCGCTCTCGCCGGGCTCCGCCGGGGGAGTGCCGCGCCAGCGCCGGTCGACGGCGAGCTCCCCGAGCCGGTCGGGGCCGGGGGTCCCCGGTGACTGCGGTCCCTCCCGGCACGACGGCGACGCCCCGCCGGCGTCACGCCGCCCGCTGGGCGGCCGGCCTGGTCGCGGCGGCGCTGGTGGCCCTGGCGCTGGTGGCCGCGACCCGGCCCTCCGCCCAGGCGTCCTCGGTGGCCAGCCCGCTGGTCGGCCGGCCGGCCCCGGCCCTGTCGGCCCGGAGCTTCGGCGGCCAGGGCGTGTCGCTGGCTGCCGACCGGGGCCAGGTGGTGGTGGTCAACTTCTTCGCCAGCTGGTGCCCCCCGTGCGCGGCCGAGGAACCCAACCTCGCCCGCCTGGCGTTCGAGGTGTCCCGGCAGCGGCTCCCGGTCCGGCTGGTCTCGGTCGACATCGACGACTCGACGGCCGGTGCCCGCCGGTTCGTCGCGCAATGGGGGGTCACCTGGCCGGTGGTGCCCGACCACTCGGGCCGCTTCGCCGGGGAGTTCGGAGTGGGCTCGCCCCCGATGACGTTCTTCGTGGACCGCTCCGGGACGGTGGTGGCCGCGTTCTCCGGTCCCATGACCTACCGCCAGCTCGAGGCCACGGTCGCCATGGCCAGCCATGCCTAGCTCCGGCGTTCGCCGGCTGCTGGGCCCGGTCTCGGCAGTCGCCGTGGTGGTGGTGGCCGCGGTGGCGCTGGCCGTGGGGGCGGGGCGCGGCCCGGCCACCGTTGCCCAGCGCGCCGCGGCGGTCGAAAGTCGGATCCGGTGCCCGAGCTGCGAGGACATCTCGGTGGCCGACTCGGACGCCCCGAGCGCGATCGCCGCTCGCCGGCAGATCCAGGCCATGGTGCGCGCTGGGGCAAGTGACGGCGCGATCGAGCGCAGCTTCGTCGCTCGCTACGGCCCGTCGATCCTCCTCGCCCCGCCGGCGTCGGGCCTCGACGCGCTGGTCTGGGTGGTCCCGGCCGTCGGCCTGGCCGGGGCCATCGTTGCCCTGGGCGTCTTGTACTGGCGCCGGGCCCGAGCGCTGGGCCGGCTCCGGGCGTCGCCATGAGCCGCCGCCGGGCTCGCACCGCCGAGGGGCCTCGAGGGGATCGCCGCTGGCACCTCGAGGACCAGCGGGAGTTCCTGCTGCGCTCGCTGGCTGACCTCGACGCCGAGCTGGCAGCCGGGGACCTCGACGAGCAGGACTACCGGGCGCTCGGTGCCCGGGACCGGGCCCGGCTGGCCGCGGTCACCGAGCAGCTGGCCGATCTGGACCGGGCCGCGGCCGAGACGGCCCCTTCGGCCGAGCCTCCGCCGGCGGCTCGAGCCCGCCGCCGCCGGCCTCGGTGGCGGCTCGCCCTCGGCGTCGCCGCGTTGTGCGCCGGGGCCACCGTCGTGCTGGTCTCGGTGGTGACGCCCCGCCTCCCCGACCAGCCCGCCACCGGCAGCACCCCGTCGGACATCCCGGCCGAGCTCGACCAGGCCGCGGCCCTGGTCGACCAGGGCACCGGCGCCTCCTTGGCCCAGGCGCTCGCCCTCTACCGCCAGGTGCTGCGGGCCGACCCCGACCAGCCCCAGGCGCTGGCCGAGACCGGCTACCTCGAGTGGGAGGCCGGCTTCTCGGCCGCCAACCGGGCCCAGGAGCGCCAGGGCCGGGACCTGGTCCAGCGGGCGGTCGCCCTCGACCCCCGGCTCGCCGCCGCCCACCTCTTCTACGGGACCATGCTGTTGGAGCAGGACCACGACCCGGCCGGGGCGGTCCGCCAGTACCGGGCCTTTTTGGCCGCCCATCCGCCGGCCCGCCTGGTCGCCTCGGCGGCCCACCTCATCGACCAGGCCTTCTCGGAGGCCGGCGTGCCGATCCCATCCGGGGTCCCGGCCAGCTGACCCTCGGTCAGTCCTTCACCGCCCGCACCAGCACGCCGCGCTTGGTCAGCCACAGGGGCAGCCGGACCCCCTCGGCCCGCTTCGGGTCGAGGCGGTGCTGGCGGCAGTAGGAGCGGACCTCCTCGGTGCTGCGCAGCGGGAAGAAGGGGCGGTCCCAGCGCTCGACCTCGAGGCGGGCGAACACCCGACCCACGATCTCGGCCGCCTCCTCGGCGTCGAAGGTGGTGGGCGGGTAGCCCTCGGGCACCAACTCGGGGTCGCTGGTCCGAGCGGCGCAGCAGGCGTAGTAGCGGCCCCCGGGCCGCAGCACCCGCCAGGCCTCGGCGACCGCCGACTCCGGATCCTCCAGGTGGTAGAGGCACCACAGCTGGGTCACCTCGGCGACGCACCCCTGGGCGAAGGGCAGCGCAGCCAAATCCGCCCGCACCACGGGGCCGTACGGGTTGGCAGCCAGCTGGGCTGCCGAGCGGTCGCAGCCGACCCAGGCCACGCCATCGGGCAGGGCCGAGGCCAGCCGGCCCTCGCCGCACCCGCCGTCGAGGACTGGACCGCGCAGTTCCGGGGCGATCTGCTGGTGGACGTCCACGGGTGGGCGCCAGGCGCGCCAGCGGCCCGGATCGGTGTCGTAGTCGTTCTCGAGCGATGGCACCGGCCCTCCTCGGTGGGGCGACCCCAGCAAGGCTAGAAGGTGGTCAGGTGGCCAGGGCCCGCAGGCCGGCCACCACCGGGCCGAAGGCGGCGGCGAAGGCCGCCACGTCCTCGTCGGCGGTCGACCAGCCGACCGAGACCCGGACCGAGCGTTCGGCGTCGGCCCCCATGGCCGCCAGCACGGGCGAGGGCTCGAGGGCCTCGGACGAGCAGGCCGAGCCGGAGTGGACCGCGATGCCGGCTCGATCCAGCCCGATCACGACCGGCTCGCCCTCGACCCCGTCGATGCCCAGGCAAGCCAGGTGGGGGAGGCGGCCCTCGGGTCGCTGGTCGCCGAGGAGCCGCACACCGGGGACGCTGAGGGCGGCCTCGAGCAGCCGGTCGAGGTGGCGCCGCGCCTGGTCGGCTTCCCGCTCGAGCCGTCCCTCCTCGCACAGGGCCTCGGCCACCGCCCCGAAGCCCACGATCGCCGGCGCGTTCTCGAACCCGGCGCGGCGGGCCCGCTCTTGGCTGCCCCCGACCAGCAGCGGGGCGAAGCGGCTGCCCGCCCCGACCACCAGCGCCCCCACTCCCGGCGGGCCGCCCAGCTTGTGGGCGCTCACCGACGCCAGGTCGGCCCCCACCGAGCCCAGGTCCACCGGGACATGGCCGACCGCGGCGCACCCGTCGACGTGGACCGGGACGCCGGCCTCCCGGCATGCCGCCACCACCTCGTGGACCGGCTGGACGGTGGCCACCTCGTGGTTGGCCCACTGGCAGTGCACCAGGGCCAGGCCGCCGTCCGGCGGTGTGGCCAGCAGCCGGTCGATCGCGCCGTGCTCGATGCGGCCGTCGCCGTCCACCGGCAGCTCGATCACCGGCCCGGCCCGCGCGGACGCCTCCCGCACCGCCGAGTGCTCCACCGAGGCGAGGGCGATGGCCCCTCCGGGCCTGGCCCGGGCCGCCCCGAACACCGCGGCGTTGATCGCCTCGGTCCCGCTCGAGGTGAAGACCACCTGACGGGGGCGGACCCCGAGGAGCGCCGCCACCTGGTCGCGGGCGACCTCGATCCGGGCTCGCACCGCCCGACCCTCCTCGTAGACCCGGCCGGGGTCCCCTCCGAAGGCGGCCAGTTCGGCGGCCATCGCGTCGCGAGCCTCGGGCCGCAGCGGCGAGGTCGAGGCGTGGTCGAGGTAGTGCCGCCCCACCGGGCTCAGGCGGTGGCGGCGCAGGTGTCGTCGCCGCGGGCCCGTGACGACAGCACGATGGGCAAGGAGCCCTTCTTCGGGTCTCCGCAGAGCCCCGACAGAAGGCCCTTCACCATCCCTCGGTCCACCGCGCAGAGCACCGGGGGGACCGAGGCGGCGTCGCCGAAGGGGCACTGCTCGGCGACCACCGAGCTCGTCGAGCCGTGGTCCTCGACGTGGGCGGCGAAGCCGTGGGCGGTGAGGGTGGCGGCAATCGTCCGCATGGCCGCCCGCACCGAGCGCTGGGAGGCCTCGGGCGACATCCGGGCTGCCAGCATCCGCCCGTAGTCCTCGCCGACCTTGGCCGCCATCGCCTCGGCCCGCGTTGGCCCCAGCTGCTCGAGTGCCTCCCGCAGCAGCCGGACCAGCAGGTCGTCCCGCTTGTCCAGCAGGCCCCCGACCGGGTCGTCGTCGACCGGGGAGAAACGCTGGGCCGGGCGGCCGACCGCCGGGGTGTCCCGGCTCATCGAGACCCGGAGGTAGCCGCCGGCGACCAGCCGGTTGAGATGGTGGCGGGCGACGTTGGGGTGGAGCGAAAACGCCGCCGCCACCTCGGCCGCCGAGGCAGCCGGGTGGGAGCGGACGTAGAGGAAGATGTCTCGCCGGGTCGGATCCCCGAACGCGTCGGTCACCGCGGCCACCACCGAGGCGAAGCGGGCGTCGGCCTGCCCTCCGTCGCCGCCTGCGCCGCTCGCGTCGGGTGCCGGCGGCACCGGCGCCCGGTTCGGACCCGAACGCACGGTCGGTAGTCTACCTGGGAGGACGTGGGTGGCCCGGAGCGAGGGCGGGGGTCCGGGCAGGAGGGCGGTCATGGCATCCGATGGCGCAGCGCTTGAGCAGGCCCTGGGTGCCGTCGTGGAGCCGACCCTCGCACTGCCGTTGGCCGAGACGGCCATGCTGCGATCGGTCCGCACCCGGCGTCACCGGGTGGAGGTCGTGCTCGCCCTCCCCGCCGCGGACTGGCCCCACCGCCAGGAGCTGGTGGAGGCGCTCGAGCGGGTGGCCGGCGAGCTGGGCGCCCGGGAGGTCGAGGTGGTCACCGCGGCCATGGAGCAGTCAGAGGCGGAGGCCCTGCGCCGTCGGCTGCGGGCCGAGATGGCCGGTGAGGACGCCCACCACGGTTCCTCAGCCCCGGCGTTCCTCCAGCCCGGCTCGGCGACCCGGGTGGTCGCGGTCAGCTCGGGCAAGGGCGGGGTGGGCAAGTCCTCGGTCGCGGTGAACCTGGCCATCGCCCTGGCCCAGTCGGGCAAGACCGTCGGCCTCCTCGATGCCGACGTCTACAGCTTCTCGGTCCCGACCATGCTCGGCCGGGAGGCCGAGCCGGTGGTGCTGGGTGACCTGGTGGTCCCGAGCGCGGTCCACGGCGTGCGGTGCCTGTCGATGGGCTACTTCGTCCCAGACGACCAGCCGGTGATCTGGCGGGGCCCGATGCTGCACAAGGCGATCGAGCAGTTCGTGGCGGACTGCTACTGGGGCCGGCCCGACTTCCTCATCGTCGACACCCCGCCCGGGACCGGCGACGTCACCCTCTCGCTGGCCCAGATCGCGCCGCGAGCCGAGGTGGTGGTGGTGACCACCCCCCAGCCGGCGGCCCAGCGGGTGGCCCAGCGGGCCGCCCACGCGTCGCGCAAGCTCAAGCTGGCGGTGCGCGGCGTCATCGAGAACATGAGCTGGTTCACCGGGGACGACGGGCGGCGGTACCCGATCTTCGGGGAGGGCGGCGGGGCCCAGCTGGCCGCCGACCTGGGCGTCCCCTTGCTCGGTCAGGTCCCCCTGGTGCCGGCGGTGCGAGAGGGTGGGGACCAGGGCCGGCCGATCGTTGCCACCGACCCCGGTTCGGAAGCCGCGGCGGCGTTCGCGGCGCTGGCCGAGCGGGTCAGCGCGCTGGGGCCGGCCCGCGTCTACCGTCGGGAGCTGGCCCTGCGCTGAGCCCGGCGCCGGGGCCCCCGGCACGGCGAGGGGAGGATCAGTGGAGGACCTGGCGGGGAAGGTCGCGGTGGTGACCGGCGGGGCGAGCGGGATCGGCCTTGCCATGGCCAGGCGGTTCGCCCGCGAGCAGATGCACGTGGTCCTGGCGGACGTCGAGGAACCGGCGCTCGAGCGGGCCTGCCGAGACCTGGTCGAGGACGGGGCCGACGTGCTGGCGGTACCCACCGACGTGGCCGACCATGCCTCGGTGCAGTCCCTGCGGGACGCCGCGCTGGCGCGCTTTGGCACGGTCCATGTGGTGTGCAACAACGCCGGGGTGGTCGGGGGATCGATCGCCCACAGCCCGATGTCGATGTGGGAGTGGGTGGTCGGCGTCAACCTGTTCGGGGTGGTCAACGGGTGCAACGTCTTCTTGCCCGTCCTGTTGGACCAGGACGAGGGTCACGTCGTCAACACCGCCTCCATGGCCGGGTTGCGAGGGGTGGGGGTGCTCGGCATCTACTGCACGACCAAGTTCGCGGTGGTGGGCTTGAGCGAATCGCTGGCCCAGGAGTTGGCGGCCGCCGGCAGCCGGGTCGGCGTCTCGGTGGTGTGTCCGGGGTTCGTGAGCACCAGGATCGCTGAGTCGGCCCGCAACATGCCCGCGCCGGTGCGTGCCGACGTCCCGGAGGTCGGCGACGGTGGCGGGCCCATCTCGGGCCTGGTCGCCTCGGGCATCCCGGCCGAGGAGGTGGCCGATGCGGTGGTGGACGCCATCGGCAACGGCCGGCTCTACGTGCTCACCCACCTCGAGATGGCCCGCGCCGCCTGGGATCAGCGGGCCGAGCTGTTGTTCGGGGGGCGCTGAGCCCGCTCAGGTCCCGACGGCCCGGGGCAGCTTTTCCGGGTCCCACCCGAGCCGGGCGACGGCTTGACGACAGGCGAAGCGATCGGTCATTCCGGCGACATAGGCGACCGCAGCCCGCACCGCGGCCGGCTCGCCGGCTCGCAGCCCCCGTTCGCGGGCTGCGGGGATCGCGTTGGGCCGGTCGGCAAAGTGCTCGACCAGGGCGCGCAGCACCGACACCACCGCCTCGGCCTGCGCGAGCGATGCCGGCCGCAGGTAGATGTGCTCGTAGTTGAGCGCTCGGAACCGGGCCAGTGCGTCGGCAGTCTCCTCGTCCATGGCCACCTGGCCGCTCGAGACGGTGGTGGAGACCAGCGCCGTGATGAAGGTCCGGAGCTGCTCGGCCCGGCTGGTCCCGCAGCGTTCGGCGACCACCGGGTCAAGGCGCTCCGGCGAGACGATGCCGGAGCGCACCGCGTCCTCCCAGTCGTGGCAGACGTAGGCGATCCGGTCGGCCCAGCTCACCACCTCGCCCTCGCAGGTTCGGGGGGCGGGTCGGGACCAGCTGTGGTTGGCGATCCCGTCCCTGGTCTCGGCGCACAGGTTGAGGGGGGCAAGGGAGACCTCGGCCCCCCAGGGGGCATGGTCGTACCCGCCGTCGAGGTAGGGGGCGAAGGCGTCCTCCGACGCGTGACCGCCGGGCCCGTGGCCGCAGTCGTGGCCCAGCGCGATGGCCTCGGTCAGGGCCACGTTGAGCCGGCACGCCCGGGCCACGCTGGTGGCCACCTGGGCCACCTCGAGCGCGTGGGTGAGACGGGTCCGCAGGTGATCCTCGGGGAACACGAACACCTGCGCCTTGCCGGCCAGGCGGCGGAACGCCGTCGAGTGCAGGATGCGATCCCGGTCCCGCTCGAAACAGGTCCGCCAGGGGTCGGGCTCCTCGGGACGGAGGCGGTCTCCGGCACCGGCAGCCCGGGTGGCCCCCGGAGCCATGGCGGCGTCCTCGGTCGCCTCGCGTTCGGCTCGCCCGAGCACGAGCTCCGGGCCGAGCCGGCCTGTCCACGAGGGCGGGCTGGGCGGCCCCAGCCGGGCGGCCGAGCCGGCGTGGGCGACCCGCAGCCCCGATGCCCGGTGCCCGGTCGCCTCGTCGCCCACCCCGGCGGCAGGGAAGCCGGCCATGGTCGCCACCCATCGCTGTGCTCGGTCGCCCCGGCCCAGGTGGTCACCCATGTCCCCAGTGTGCCCGAGGGCGGTAACGTCGGGCTCCGCCCCGCCCGGTTGTGCCGGCCGGCGCGTCCGGGCGGTGCCCGCGCCGAGAGAGGAGCCGCAGTTGGAAGTCCGCATCGGGATCGCCCAGACCCCCAAAGAGCTCGAGGTCGACCTGGGGGACGGAGCCGACCGGGAGGCCGTCTTGTCGGACATCGAGGCCTCGCTCGAGCGGGGCGGCGTGCTGTGGCTGACCGACCGCCGCGGCCGCCGGGTGGCCGTGCCCGTGGGCCAGGTCGCCTACATCGAGGTCGGTGCGCCCGACGGCGAGCGCAGGGTGGGGTTCGGGGCGCCCTGAGGGGCCACGGACCAGCCGGCCGCCGGTGACCGCCATGCCGGGCGCCGCGCTGCTCGGGCGCCAGTTGCTGTTCGTGACCGGCAAGGGCGGGGTGGGCAAGACCACGGTCGCGGCGGCGCTGGCCCAGCTGGCCGCCCAGCAGGGCAAGCGGGTGCTGGCCTGCGACGTCGACGCCACCGGCGGCCTCGGAGCGATGTTCGAGGCGGGGGCCAGCGGCTTCGTGCCCGCGCCAGTGGCTCCGGGCATCTGGGTCATGGCCATGGACACCGAGGCCTCGTTGCGGGAGTACCTGAAGGTCTACCTGAGGGTCCCCCTGGTCGGCCGGGTCGGGCCACTTGCCCGGGCGCTTGACTTCGTGGCCACCGCCGCCCCCGGGGTGCGCGAGATCCTGACCGTGGGCAAGCTCTGCTACGAGGTCCGCGAGGGCCACTTCGACCTGGTCGTGGTGGACGCCCCGGCCTCCGGGCACGTGGTCGGCCAGTTGGTGGCTCCTCAGGCGATCAACGATCTGGTGCGGGTCGGCCAGGTGAAGAGCCAGACCGACTGGATGCTCGAACTGCTGAGCGATCCCGAGCGCACCGGCGTCGTCCCGGTCACCACCCCCGAGGAGATGCCGGTGACCGAGACCCTGGAGCTGACCGAGCGCATCGCTCGGGAGACCTCGGCCTCGGTGGCCGCGGTGGTCGCCAACCGGGTCCTCCCGGAGCTGTTCAGCACCCGGGAGGAGGAGGTCTTCGCAGAGCTCTCGGATCCGGCCCGGGCCGCCGCGGCCTCAACCGCCCTCGGCGGCGACGTGGCACCGGTGCTGGAGGCGGCCCGCCTGGCGGTGAACCTCCGCCGGAGCCGGGCCCCGCACCTCCAGCGGCTCCGGGAGCGCCTCGATCCCGCGGTCCCGGTGCTGTTGGTGCCGTACGTGTTCACCCGGTTCGGCGGCCTGCGCAGCACCCGGCAGGTCGCCGCCGCCCTCGCCGACGAGCTGGGCCTGTGAGCGTGCCGATCCCCCGAGGGTCCCTCGACCGGCTGGTGGCCTCGAAGGAGATCGTGGTGGTGTGCGGGCCCGGCGGGGTGGGCAAGACCACCGTGGCCGCAGCCACCGCGGCCATGGCCGCCGGTCACCACGGGGGCCGGGTGCTCGTGGTCACCGTCGACCCGGCTCGGCGCCTCGCCGATGCCCTCGGGCTGGGCGAGATGGGCAACGCCGCCCACCGGGTGCCCCCCGAGCGCTTCAAGGAGGCTGGGATCGCTCCCCGGGGCGAGCTGTGGGCGGCCATGCTCGACACCCAGGCCAGCTGGGACGCGCTGGTCGAGCGCCATGCCCCCGACGCCTCCACCCGGGCCCAGATCCTCACGAACCCGCTGTACCGCAACATCGCCGGCCGGTTCGTCCAAAGCCACGACTACATCGCAATGGAACGGCTCTTCGAGATCCACGCAAGCGGGGACTACGACCTCATCGTGGTGGACACCCCGCCGTCCCGTCACGCCCTCGACTTCCTCGACGCCCCTCGGCGGATGGCTGAGTTCTTCTCCAGCCGGCTGCTTCGTTGGCTCACCGTCCCGTACCGCTCGAAGATGGTGACCCTGGCCTCGCGGCCGTTCCACCAGATGGCCGAGCGAGTGCTCGGGACCCAGTTCCTGAGCGACATCACCGAGTTCTTCGTCTTGTTCCAGTCGATGCACGCCGGCTTCGTCGAGCGGGCCGAGGCGGTGGTTCGGCTGCTGGGCGAGCGTCGAACGACCTTCCTCGTGGTGAGCACCCTGGAAAGCACGCCGCTGGTGGAGGCCGAGCGGTTCTGCGAGGAGCTCGATCGTCGTCGGCTGCACCTGGGCGCGGTGGTGCTCAACCGGACCCTGCCGGAATACCTGCGCGACCCGGGCGCCCTGAGCGTGGCCCGGGCACTGGCGGAACGGGCTGAGGAGGTGGCCGGTCGACTGGACCTCGATCCGTCGACCGCGGCGCCGGTGTTGCGCGAGGTGGCCGAGAGCTTCCTCAACTTCAGCCTGGTCGCCCGGCGCGAGGCCGAGCAACGCGGCGAACTCGCCGTCTCCCCCGAGGTGCTGGCGACCGCGCCGGCCTTCGATACCGACGTGGCCAGCTTGCCGGGACTGCTCGCGCTGGGCGAGGCCATCTGGGACTGAGCCGGTCGCGTCGCCGGCAGCCGGGGCCATCTCTTCTACGATGAGCGCGGTGCCTGCCGCCGTGGCGAGCTGAGCGAGCGCGCCGTGCTCGACTACCACCTGCACTTGTGGGCCCACCCGGAGGCCGACGTCTCGCTCCGGCTCGACCAGCTTGCCCGGTACTGCGAGCTGGCCACCGCACGCGGGGTGTCCGAGATCGCCGTGACCGAGCACCTGTTCCGGTTCGTCCAGTGCGAGCCGATCGTCGCCGGCCTCTTCGACGACGAGCCGGCGGCGCTGACGACCTCGATGTGGCGGTACTTCGACCACCACGCCCGCAACGACTTGGACGCCTATGTGGAGCTGGCACTGGAGGCCAAGCGGGCCGGCCTCCCGATCGTGGTCGGGCTGGAGGTTGACCACTACCGGGGCCGGATGGACCAGGTGGCCCGGCTGCTGTCGGGTTACCCCTTCGACGTCCTCTTGGGGTCGGTCCACTGGGTGGGGGCCTGGCGCTTCGACGACATCGCCGATCCGCAGCACATGGCGCTGTGGTCGACCCGACCGGTGCGGGCGGCATGGGACGCCTACCTGGAGGCGATGGAGGAGCTCGCGGCCAGTGGCACCTGCGACGTCCTCGCCCACCCGGACCTGGTGAAGGTGGCCGGGCGGGTCCCCGAGACCCCAGAGGAGTGGTGGGACCGACTGGCCGAGGCAGCGGCGGCGAGCGGGTTGGCGGCCGAGGTCTCCTCGGCCGGCTGGCGGAAGCCCTGCGCCGAGCCCTACCCCGCGCCCGGCCTGCTGGCGCGGTTCGCCCGCCTCGGGGTCGGCTTCACCACGGCCTCGGACGCTCACGGCGAGGACCGGGTCGCCGAGCGAGTGGCCGACCTGGCTGCGCTGCTCTCGTCGGTCGGGGTGCACCAGCTGGTGGCGTTCTCGGCCCGCCGGCCCCGGCCGGTGCCGGTGGCCGAGCCCCTCGCCGAGCCGGTCGCCCTGGAGGAGGGGGGCTAGCTCGGTGGCCACCCCGGCCGAGCTGGCCCGGCTCCACGCCAACCTCGAGCCTGACGAGCTCGCGCACCTCCAGCGGCTGCTCGGGTCGTGGTCGCTTTTGTCGGACCTGTCCTTCTCCGACCTGGTGCTGGTGGTCCCGACGACCGCGGAAGGCGACGAGCCCGGCCTGGTGGTGCTGGGCCAGATCCGGCCGTCCAACCGCCCCACTCGGCTGGACCAGGACCTGGTGGGCCAGTCGCCCTCTGCGGCGTCGTGGTCGATCGCCGCCGCCGCCTTGGCCCGCGGCGAGCTGGTTCGCGGCGAGATCGAGGGGATCGCGCCGTCGGGCCCGATCGCTGCCCAGGCCATTCCGGTGCGCTTCGCCGACCGGGTGATCGCGGCGGTGGTGCGCATCGGTCTGGAGCAGCCGGGTCCGGCTACCTCCAGCAACGAGCGGATCTACCTCGACGCCTTCGACCGGTTGGCCACGATGGTCGCCGAGTCCGCCTTCCCGTTCCCCGACAGCGACGTTGGCTCCGAGGAGTCCCCCCGGGTTGGCGACGGGGTGGTGGTGGTCGACGAGGAGGGGCGGGTGCAGTTCGCCTCGCCCAACGCGATGAACGCATTCCACCGGATGGGCGTCTACTCGGTGCCCGAGGGGCGCCGCCTGGTCGACCTCGGGATCGAGGAGTCGGCGGTGGAGTGGGCGCTCACCACCAAGCGGCCGGTGGTCGAGGAGGTCGAGCGCCGCCCGGACGTGATCGTGCTCCTCCATTGCATCCCGCTGGTGATCCACGGGTCGGTCACCGGGGCGGTGATCCTGGTGCGCGACGTGACCGACGTCCGCCGGCTGGATCGCCTGCTGCTGTCGAAGGACGCGGCGATCCGGGAGGTGCACCACCGGGTCAAGAACAACCTGCAGACCATCTCCTCGCTCCTGCGCCTGCAGGCTCGGCGGGTGACCGTGCGGGCCGGTCGGGAGGCGCTGCATGAGGCCGAGCGCCGGGTTCGGTCCATCGCCATCGTCCACGAGATCCTGTCGCGAGACCCGGGCGAGCAGGTGGCCTTCGATGAGATCGTCCGGGCGCTGGTCCAGATGGCCGAGGACTCGGTTGTCGGTCCGCCCCAAGTCGAGATCGAGGTCGACGGCGACTTGGGCGACCTGCCGGCCGACGTCGCCACCCCGCTCGCGATCACGCTGGCCGAGCTGCTCCAGAACGCGGTGGAGCATGCCTTCGGCCCCGACCGCCGTGCCCTGCGGGCCGGACGGTCGCCCCGCAAGCGGCTCGACGAGGCCAACCGCCAGGTCGGCCGGGTCCAGGTTCGCTTGCGCCACGACGGCCACGGCCTGCTCGTCCAGGTCCGAGACGACGGCGTGGGCCTGCCCAAGGGGTTCGACATCGAGCGAACCACCAGCCTGGGGCTCTCCATCGTCCGAGACCTCGTGGTGAGCCAGCTCGACGGATCGATCGACATGCGGCGGCTGGACAAGGCCGACGGCGGCGGCACGGTGGCCGAGATCACGGTGCCGCTCGTGCCGAGGCGCTGAGCGCTCGGGCCGCCCGGTGGGCGTCGCTCGGCCGAGCCCTCACGCGGTGGCGTCGCAGCTCCGGGGGTGGTTGGCGGCCCGCCACCGGCCTCCGGTGTCGGTGCGCGGCGAGCCGAGGGCATTGGCCGGCGGGACTGACGTGTGGGCCTACGCGGTGAGCTTCGAGGGGCCGTGGCTCCCGCCAGCCTGGACGGTCCCGCTGGTGGTTCGGTTGGCCACCAACCCGGATCGATGGTCGGTCCTGGTGCAGGAGTGCCGGTACCAGGGGTGGGCGGCCAGCCAGGGGTTCCCGGCTCCCGCGGTGGTCGAGCTCCTCGCGCCCGGAGCCCTCTTCGCCGTCCCGGCCCAGGTCTGCCAGCTGGTGCCCGGCGCCGCCATGGCCCACGCCATGGCGGCGAGGCCCTCGTCGGCGCCGAGGCTGGCGCGCGAGCTCGGTGCCCTCCATGCCGACCTGCACCGCCTCGGAGCTCCCGACGCGCTCCCGGGCGCCGGCTTGGCCGACCGCCGGCTCAGCCTGGTGCGGCGGGTCCTCGAGACGAGCGGCGACGCCGACCTGGGCCGCGGGCTCAAGGCGGTGGAGGCGCTGCTGCCCCGGCTGGCGGTCGCCCACCCGGTGCTCTGCCACGGAGACCTGCATCCTTCGAACGTGCTGGTGGCCGGAGCGACACTCTGGGTCATCGACTGGACCGACGCCGCGCTGGGCGACCGTCACGGGGACGTGGCCCGCACCGCGTGGCTGTTCGCCACCGCGGCGGCCCGAGCGACCTCGGCCACGGAGCGAGCCCGCGCCCGGGTGCTCGGCCCCCTCCTTGCCCGCTCGTACCTCGCCGCCTACCGCCAGCGGGCCCCGCTCGCCCCAGAACGGCTCCGGCTGTGGGAGCCGTTGCAGGTGCTGCACTTCTTGGCCCAGACGGTGGCCGAGGAGCTAGGGCTGGGCGGGCCAGCGGCCGTCGGGCCGGCCGATCGTCGGCGCCGCAGGGCCTGGGCCCGCCGACGGCTGGCAGCCAGTCTGGCGCGGCTCGGGTGATCGGGGCCGGTCCGCTCTGGGGACCGGCGGCACCAGGATGGGGGCGCTACCCCGCCCGCCGCCGGGCCGCCAGCCACGCCTTGCGCAGCTTGCGGCGCTCCTCCTCGGAGGTCCCGCCCCACACCCCGGACTCCTGGTTGGTGGCCAGGGCGAAGTGCAGGCAGGGCTCTTGGACCGTGCAGGTCCCGCACACCCGCTTGGCCGCCTCGATCTGATCCACTGCCGGGCCGGTGGTCCCGATCGGGAAGAACAAGTCAGGGACGGTGTCCCGGCACGCCGCGTACTGCCGCCACTCCTGCGCGTCCCACTCGACCGTTCGGTTCCACATCAGCGCCATGACCAGGTCCTCCACCCATTTGTGATCGATTTCACAAGTCCGGCGGCCACAACACCCACATGAGAAACGGGGCACAAGAAGGGTAGCCAGATGAACGGCCGATGACAAGAGGGAGAACGCCTGCGACCGGCGCGCCGCTGGCGATGGACGTGCTCGGTCCGGCCGCCGGTGTGCTAGGAGGGTCCCGATGTCGGAGGGGAGGATGGCGGTGAGCCAGGTCTTCGGCCACCGGGGGTGCACCGAGGGCTTTCTCGAGAACACCCTCGAAGCGTTCGTCGAGGCCCGTCGGGTCGGCGCCGACGGGGTCGAGTTCGACGTGCGGCGCAGCGCCGACGGCGCCCTGGTGGTCCACCACGACGCCGAGGTGCCCGGGGTCGGGCTCGTCCACGAGACGCCGGTGGCCAAGTTGCCGGGGCACGTGCCGCTGCTCGCGGCCGCGATCGCGGCCTGCGAGGGGATGGCCATCAATGTCGAGATCAAGAACTGGCCGGGGGACCCCGGCTACGACCCCACCGGCGCCCTGGCCCGGGCGGTGGCCGCCGAGCTGGTCGAGCAGGACCGGGTGGAAGGGGTCATCGTGTCCTCGTTCGACGCCCCGACCATCGAGGCGGTGCGGGCGGCCGAGCCGGCGCTGGCCATTGGCTGGCTGCTCGGCGGCCTGGCCGACCTCGAGCGGGCCCTGGTGACCGCCCTCGACCGCCGCTACCAAGCCATCCATCCCCAGTTCTCCCGGGTCGACCAGCAGCTGGTCGACCGGTGCCACGAGGCTGGCGTCCTGGTGAACGTGTGGACCCCGAACCAGGATGCCGAGCTGGCGGCCATGTTCGACGCCGGCGTCGACACGATCATCACCGACCGCCTCCGGGCCGCGCTGGCGATGGCGGCCGGCCGGGCTCAGGCCCCCGGCCCGGCGAATGGCGGCAGTCGGGCCGGGTAATGAACAATGGCCGGTGATGAACGTCGTCGTGTGCGTGAAACAGATCCCTGACCCGGCCGCTCCCCAGGCGCTCGACCCGAGCACCCACACCCTGGACCGCTCGGGCAAGCTGATCATGGACGACTCGGACTCCTACGGCGTGGAGATGGGCCTCCAGCTGGCCGCCGGCGAGGGTGACGAGGTGATCCTGGTGTCGATGGCGCCCGGCGGGGAGACCTCGGGTCTGCGCACAGCGCTGGCCATGGGCGCGGCCCGGGCCATCTTGGTGAGCGACGACGCCCTCGCTGGGAGCGATGCCCTGGGGACGGCCCGGGTGCTGGCGGCGGCCATCTCGAGGGCGCAGCCGGACCTGGTGCTCACGGCCACCGAGTCGACGGACGGCTACACCGGCACGGTCCCGACCCAGATCGCCGAGCTGTTGGACCTCCCGTCGGTCACCTTCGCCAAGAAGATCTCGATCGAGGGGTCGACGGTGCGGGTCGAGCGCCAGACCGAAGCGGGCTTCGACGAGGTGGAATGCCCCTTGCCGGCGGTGGTGAGCGTGACCGCCGGCGTGGTCGAGCCTCGCTACCCGTCGTTCAAGGGGATCATGGCGGCCAAGTCCAAGCCGGTGGAGGTCCTCGGGGTCGACGACCTCGGGGTGGACCGGGCCACGGTGGGCGCGGCCGGGGCCCGCCAGGAGGTCACCGAGGTCGCCCCGGTGGAGGAGCGAGGAGCCGGCGAGATCGTGGTCGACGAGGGTGACGGTGCCCAGCGGATCGTGGCCTTCCTCGAAGAACTGAAGGTGATCTGATGGCACTGGAGAACGTCTGGGTGCTGGCCGAGGCCTCAGAGTCCGGCCCCACCACGCTGTCACTCGAGCTGTTGACCAAGGCCCGGACCATCGGCACCAACGTCGCCGCGGTCAGCTGGGGTGGCTGGGCGGCCGAGCACGCCGCCCTCCTCGGCGACTACGGGGCGACCAGGGTGCTCGACGTGGGCGACATCGGCCAGGCCCTGCCGGGAGTCCCGGTGGCCGGGGCGATCGCTGCGCTGGTGGCGGCCGGCGACCGGCCGGACGCGATCTTGTTCCCTGCCAGCTACGACGGCCGAGACGTGGCCGGGCGGCTGTCGGTCAAGCTGGATCGCCCGGTCATCACCAACGTGGTGGGGCTGAGCGACGACGGGCTCCGCACCCAGCACTCGCTGTTCGGCGGCACCCTCAGCGCGACCGCTCGGTTCACTGGGGAGGGTCCGTACCTCTACGTGGTCCGGGCCAAGTCCTTCGCCGCCGAGCCAGCCGGAGGCGCGCCGGCCCAGGTGGTTCCGGCCCCGGCGCCCGAGCCGGGCCGAACCGGGGCGGCTCGGGTGGTCGCCCGCCACGTGGAGGAGCGCAGCGGCCCCAAGCTCGACGAGGCCAGCGTGATCGTCTCGGGAGGTCGCGGGCTGGGGTCGGCCGACAAGTACGAGATGATCGAGGAGCTGGCCCGGCTCCTCAACGGGGCCGCCGGGGCGAGCCGGGCCATCGTCGACGCCGGCTGGGTCCCGTACGCTCGCCAGGTCGGCCAGACCGGCAAGACGGTCAAGCCCAACGTCTACATCGCTTGCGGGATCTCCGGCGCGACCCAGCACCTGGTTGGCATGAAGGGTTCGAAGAACATCATCGCGATCAACAAGGACCAGGACGCGCCCATCTTCTCGGTTGCCGACCTCGGGATCGTGGGCGATGTCCACAAGGTGCTGCCAGCCCTCATCGACGCGCTGAAGAACCGCTGAGCCCACGTCCGACCGGACCCTGACGGAACCGGCCCGTCCGGCCGGCCAGACGGTACGCTCGCCTGAGCGTCGCGCCCATGCTCTTCCCGACCATCGATTTCGCGATCTTCTTCTTGGTCGCCTTCGTGGCGTGCTGGCTGCTCAACCCGTACCCGACGGCATGGAAGCTGGCGGTCATCGCCCTCAGCTACTTCTTCTACAGCTGGTGGGACTGGCGCTTCGTGTTCCTGCTGCTGGCCGCGACGGTCCTCGCCCACCTGGGGGGGCAGGGCGCGGCTCGGCGCCGTGCTGCGCCCCGGGCCGCCCGGGTCTGGCTGATCGCCTCGCTGGTCGGGCTGCTCGGGCTGCTCGGGTACTTCAAGTACTACGGCTTCTTTGCCGTCAACGTTGACAACGTCCTGCACGGGCTGGGTGCCGGGCGGTTGGTGCCGCTGGTCCAGCCGACCTTGCCGGTCGCGATCTCGTTCTTCACCTTCATGGCGATCAGCTATGTCGTGGACGTCTACCGCGGCCGTCTCGAGCCAGCCCGCCCCGTCGACCTGGCGGCCTATCTGTGCTTCTTCCCCCACCTGATCGCCGGGCCGATCGTCCGAGGCGAGGAGCTGTTGCCCCAGATCCGGCGACGCCGGGACCCGGCGGAGGTGGACTTCTCGTGGGCGATCTGGTTGGTCATGGCCGGCCTGTTCAAGAAGGTCGTCATCTCCTCGTACGTGTCGACGGCCATCGTCCAGCCGGTGTTCAGTGCCCCGAGCGCCCACTCGGCCCTCGAGGTCGTCTTCGCCGGTTGGGGGTATGGGGTCCAGATCTACTGCGATTTCAGCGGCTACACCGACATCGCGATCGGCCTGGCCCTGTTGCTCGGGGTCCGCTTCCCGGTGAACTTCGACGCCCCCTACACGGCCCGCAACCTCCAGGACTTCTGGCGCCGCTGGCACATCACGCTGTCCCGGTGGTTGCGCGACTACCTGTACATCCCGTTGGGTGGGAACCGAGGGTCCGACGGCCTGGTGATCCGCAACATCATGATCACCATGGTCCTGGGCGGCTTGTGGCACGGCGCCAACTGGACCTTCGTCATCTGGGGGGCGCTGCACGGGGTCGGCCAGTGCGTCGGCCACCTGCGGCGGCGCCGCCGGATCGCCCGGGGGCTGCCCGCCGTCGCCCAGGGCGCCTGGCGCGCCGGGTGGCAGCGGTTCTGGACCTTCCAGTTCGTCTGCCTGGGGTGGATCTTCTTCAACGCGTCGTCGTTCTCCAATGCCTGGGCGCTGCTGTCTCGCCTGGTCACCGGGTGGGGGGCCGGCTCGGGGTTGGTGACCCCGCTCTTGGTCCTGGTGGTGGCGGGCGTGATCGGGGCGCAGTTCGTCCCGGCCGGCTCGCTGGTGCGCCTCCAGCGGGTGTTCTCCGAGCAGCGGGCGGCGGTGCAGGCGGCGATCCTCGGCCTGGTCCTGCTGGGCATCACCACCCTCGGTCCGAGCGGGGTCGCCCCGTTCATCTACTACCGGTTCTGATGGCCCGATCGGGAACCCGGCCGACCACCACCCCTCCGGTTGGGGGGGCCGGTCCGGGTCGGCGGGCGTTCGGCCGTTCTGCCCGGGTCGCCCTGGGCCGGCTGTGGCGCCGTGCGGTGGTTCCCGCCCTCCCGCCGCGGCCGCCCGGCCCGCCGCCCGAAGGCCAGCCCCGCCGGAGCGGCTGGACTCGGGTGCTCGGGGTTTGCCTGGCTGGCTTCGCGCTGTGGCTCCTGCTCGACGCCCCGACCCTTCAGCACAATGCGCAGGTCTCCCCGGTGGGGGCCCGCCGCACCGTGTCCCTCGACATCCTGGGCCCGATCGCCACCGTGAGCCGGGACCTCGGGGTCTCCCACCTGGTGTCGGTGGCCGACGGGATCCTCGGGCGCACCGGCAATCGCCCGGGCGCCGGGGCACCGCTGCACCCCCGAGCGCTGCGCCCTGGCGGCCTGCGCCCGCACCCGTCCCCGGTGCCCTCGACCCCCACCACCGCGCCGGTGCCTCTGAACCGCCACCCCAGCGCAGCGGACCCGCTCCGGGTGCTGGTGGTGGGCGACTCGCTCGGCATCGACCTGGGCAGCGTGCTGGTGAACGACCTGGACCAGACCGGCGTGGTCCAGGCCACCTTGGACGGCCAGGTGTCGACCGGGCTGACCCGCCCCGACTACTTCAACTGGCCGGCCGAGCTGGCGACGGACCTGGCTCGAGACCACCCGGAGGTGGTGGTGGTGATGATCGGGGCCAACGACGCCCAGGACTTTCCGGGACCGCCCGACGTGCCCTTCGGAACCAGTGCCTGGGACACCATCTACCGCTCCCGGGTCGCCTCGTTCATGGCCGAGGCGACCGGCCAGGGCGCCCGGGTGATCTGGGTCGGAATGCCGCCGATGCAGGACCCGGGGCTGTCGGCCGCCATGCAGCGGATCAACGGCCTGGTCCAGCAGGCAGCGGCCCAGAACCCCGACGTGGTCTACGTGTCGTCGTGGACGGTCCTGGGCACCCCCAGCGGCCAGTTCACCCCCTACCTGGTCGAGAACGGCCAGGAGGTGAACGTCCGGGAGCCCGACGGCACCCACATCACCCCGGGAGGAGCCCAGGTCCTCGCGGCCGCGGTCGAGGCGGCCATGCGCGACGACCTCCACGTGAGCCTCTGAGGTGGGCTCCGGTCACACGAGCGGCCAGGGGTAGGGGCGCCAGTCGTCGTCGGCCGGCGCCGGCAGGTGGCCGTCGCGCAGGAGCCGGACCACCCGTGCCCGCAGCGCCTCGCGCTCGTCGGGCTCCAGCAGCGCCTCGAGCTCGGTGGGCAGGCCAGGTCGGAGGAGGCGTGCGAGCGCGCCGGCCTCCTCCTCGGTGAGCGGTTCGCCGGCGAAGTCCCAGATCACGGTGCGCAGCTTGGGCTGGCGGTGGAACGACAGCCCGTTGTCGATGGCCCAGACCCGCTCGCCGGCCAACAGGACGTGGCCGCTCTTGCGGTCGGCGTTGTTGGCCACCACGTCGAAGACCGCCAGGCGGTGCAGGACCTCGGTGAACCGGGGGTCCTCGCGCAGGGTGAAGTAGTGGGACTGGCCGTCCTCCTCGACCAGCTCCTGGAGCGAGCCGATCCCGAGGGGGGCGTCGGCTCGGATCACGGTCCGTGGCACCAGCCCCCAGCCCAGAGCCTCCGAGAGCACGTAGGCGGCAACCTCGCGGCGGTAGAGGCCGCTCGGGAAGTCCCACAGCGGCCGCTCCCCCCGGACCGGCTTGTAGACGGCCGCGAGCCGCTCACCGTCCAGCTCGCAGGTGACGAGCAGGGTCACGTTCGAGCTCCCGGCGATCCGGCCATGCACGGTGAGCGCTCCCTCGCGCAGGAGGCGGAGGGCCTCCTCGTGGCCGGGCTGGGCCCGCCCGCTCACGTCCGGGGCGGCCGGTGCCCGTTGGTGCGCGGGCAGTCGTGGCCCGAGGGGTCGAGCGGCATCCCGCACAACGGGCACGGTGGCCGGCCGGCCTCGACCAGGCCGGTCGCGACCACCGCGAACGCCGCCGCCTGCTCGAGGGTGATCGAGATCCGAGCGACCGAGGTGTCCTCGTCGCCCTCGACCTCCTCGACCACCACCACCACGCGCGACCGCTGGTCGTCATAGGAGACGCCGATGGTCCCGACGACCCACGCTGGCTCCTGGTCGGCCCGGAAGGTGACCTCGGCCGGCAGGACCCCCGGGCGGCCGACCTCCTGGACGATGCGGGCCAGGTAGCTCGCCAGCACCGCCACCTGCTGCTTCTCCACCTTCACGGTGAGCAGGTGGTCCCCCTGGCGGCACTGGAGCAGGAAGACTCGCCGGCCGACCGGTCCCACGGTGCCGACGGTGAACTCGTCGGGCGAGTCGAGGTCGTGCTCGGTCACGGCGCCACCAGCTCCGACAGGCTGCCAGTCGAGTTGACGCACAGCAGGCTCGGCCGGCCTCCGCCGAAGGCCACTGCCGAGACCGAGGCCGGGGAGATCACGATCCGTTGGAACATGTCCAACGGGACGCCGGCGACCGAGGAGACCACCAGCTGGATCGGGTCGGCATGGGAGACGCACACGATTCGCTCGCCCCGATGGCGTTCGACCAGCTCGAGCACGCTGCCCATCACCCGGGCCTGCACCTCGGCAAAGGACTCGCCCCCGGGGAAGCGGAACCCGCTCGGCCAGCCCACCACGGTGCGCCACTGGGGTTTGCGGGCCAGCACCTTGAGGCTCTTGCCCTCCCACTCGCCCACCGCCGAGTCGAGCAGGCCCCGGTGGGTGCGGACCCGCAGCCCGAGGGCCCGGGCGATCGGGGCCGCGGTTTCCCGAGCCCGCTCCATCGGCGAGGCGTACACCGCCCGGGGGGCGGGCGACAGGGCGGCCAGCCGGTCGGCGGTGGCCGCGGCCTGCTCGACGCCACTGGCCGAGAGATGGAGGCCGGGGGCCCGGCCTGGCAGCACCTTGCCGGTGGTCGGGGTCTGGCCGTGCCGGACCAGGAAGACCACGGTGTTCCGGTCCTGGCGGCGGCGGGTCGCCGAGACGCCCGAGCGCGGGCTCGCCGCCCTGGCGGCGGTCCGGGACGAGGGGGGCACGACCGGTGATCGTAGGCTCCGCAGATGGACTTGCTCGACCAGCGGGCCGCCGAGCTGGCGGCCCTGCAGTCCCGCATCGTGGCCTGCCGCCGCTGCCCGCGGCTGGTCGCCTGGCGAGAGCAGGTGGCAGCCGAGCGCCGGGCCGCCTTCGCCGGCCAGCAGTACTGGGGAAAGCCGGTGCCGGGCTTCGGCGATCCGGCGGCCCGCCTGGTGGTGGTCGGCCTGGCCCCGGCGGCTCACGGCGGGAACCGCACCGGACGGATGTTCACCGGCGACCGCTCGGGCGACTGGCTCTACGGCGCGCTGTTCCGGGCCGGCTACGCCTCCCAGCCCGCCAGCACCGCTCGGGACGACGGGCTCGAGCTGCGGGACTGCTTCGTCACCGCCGCGGTCCGCTGCGCCCCGCCGCAGAACCGCCCGACGACCGAGGAGCGAGATGCCTGCCAGGCCTACCTGGCCGCCGAGGTCGCCGTGTTGGCGTCGGCCCGGGTCTACGTGGCGCTGGGCGCCTTCGCCCTGGCGGTCCTGGCCAAGGTGCTGGGCGTGGCCCCGAGGCCCCGCTTCGCCCACCTGGGCGAGGTGGGGTTGGCAGACGGTCGGACGGTGATCGCCTCCTATCACCCGAGCCAGCGCAACACCTTCACCAAGACGCTCACCCAGGAGATGTTCGACGCGGTCTTCGCCCGCGCCCGGGCGCTGACCGGTTAGGCGCGCACCGGGATCCGCCCCGGCATGGGCACGGCCGTCGAGGGCCAGCGCTTGCGGCTGGCCGTCGAGAGCCGGCGCAGCAGCGCCACCGCTCCCGGATCGTCGTCGATCGGCCGGAGCTCGACCGCGCCGTCGCGCACCATGGCGTCGAAGATCTCCCGGCCCCGCTCGGTGCGGATCAGGGTGAGGGTCCAGTCGTTGAAGGCGCCAATCCCCCCGGTGGAGATGTCGGCATGCTCGGCCGCGAAGTCGGGGCAGGCCTTGCAGCCCTCCCGGGTCCAGGCGTGCGCTTCTTTGAGCGGCACCTCGTGGTAGGAGCCGTCGCGCATCCATAGCTGGAAGACGCCCTTGATGTTCATCTTCTTGATCTGCTCGCGAGGCAGGTTGTATCGGGCCTCGAAGAGCTCCGGGAAGATGGCGTCGTCGAAGGTCTTGGAGCACAACAGCCCGATCGAAAGACTGAACCGGCGGGCCACCTTGCCTGCCTTGCGGGCCGACATCACCGCGGTGGCCGAGGTCTGGCAGCCCATCCCGACCAGCGCCAGCCGCTCGGCGCCGCCCTCGGTCGCCTGGGCATAGGCCATGGGGTTGGCGCAGTAGGTGTATCGGGACCCAGCGGTGCGGAGCACCTCCTCGCGTGTCCGAGCGACTGCCGGCACCGCCCGCCAGCTGGTTCCGTCGCCCTCGAGGTCCGAGACCAAGGCGGCGTCGATCTCGTCGTGTTCGAGGGCCCAGATGAGCAGGGCGGAGACGAATCCGCCATCCTGGCCGACCTCGAGGACCTCGGGATCGGTCGCCCGGGCCAGGACGACCTGGGTCGCGATCCCCGACACCTCCTCGTCGGTGCGGTCCCTGCCGAACAGGTAGTGGTCGATCTCGGTTTCCCAGTCCCGGAACCGGGGGCAGGCCCGGGTGCACAGCGTGCAGCCGCGCACGCCGTGGGTGCAGTCCTCGGCCCCACCGTCGGCGGCGATGTGGAACGGGCGGTAGTGGCCGTCCTGGTCGTCGTACTCGAGGACGTCGTAGGGGCACACCACGATGCAGGCGGAGCACCCGGTGCACAGGCCGGAGGTGACCACCTCCTGGTAGAGGTGGGCCCAGTGGAGCTTTTCGGGAGGCACGGACCAACGATAGCCAGCAGCCCCGGGGACGGTCCCGCTCCTCAGCGGCCGTCGGCCAGCTGGGCGGCCCGCCGCGCCAGGTCGGGGTCGCCCAGGTAGGCGCAGAGCCGCCCGAACTCGGGCGTCGGGCCTCGCCAGCGCAGGTCCTCCGGCTCGCCGAGCAGGGACCGGTCGACCCGCAAGGTGGCCAGATCCCGGAACAGCAGGGCGAGGTCCATCTGCTCGGCCAGTCGGGCGGCCAAGGCGGCCGCCCCCCGGACCCGCCGGCGCACCCCGGGCTCCCACTCAGCAGCGTCGGCTGGCACCGACTCCAGGTGGCCGTAGTGGGCGAGGACCGCCGAGGCAGAGACCCGGCCCCAGCCGGCAAGGCCGGGGAACCCGTCGGCGGCATCGCCGACCAGGGCGAGCCAGTCGGGGATCGACTCCGGCGGCACCCCGAACTTTGCGGTCACCCCCGCTTCGTCGAGCACCGTCTTGGTCCGTCGGTCCAGCTGGACCACCCGCTGGCCGCGCACGCACTGGGCCAGGTCCTTGTCCGGGGTGCACAGCACCACCCGGGCCACCTCGGGGCGCTCCCTGGCCACGGCAGCCGCCGAGGCCAGGGCGTCGTCGGCCTCGAGCTCGACGGTCGCCCAGACCACCACACCCAGCGCCTCGAGCACCGACTCGAGGAGCGCGAACTGCGAGGCCAGCCGGGGGTCGACGCCCTCGCCGGTCTTGTAGCCAGGCCAGAGTTGGTTGCGGAAGGACTCGATGACGTGGTCGGTGGCCACGCCGACGTGGGTGGTCCCCTCAGCGAGCAAGGAGAGCACCGAGAGCACCACGCCTCTGGTCGCGCCGACCTCGGCGCCGTCGTGAGCGGCTCGCGGTGGTTGGCCGTAGAAGTGGCGGAACAGTTCGTACGTGCCGTCGACCAGGTAGACCTCGACAGCAGCGCCGGGTCCGGCCCGGTCCGGCTCGATCCCGGTCGAGCCGGGTTCGGGGTCCGTCAACGTCGCGCCGTCTGCGCTCACCTGGACAGTCTGGCCCTCCCGGCCGCCGACCGCCCGATGCTTGTCGGGGCGGTCGGTCCTAGAGTGGCCCAACCCTGTGGCCGGGCACGGCTGTGGGTGGCCGAAGGATGGCGAGGGAGCGACAGTGAGCCGAGTCAGCACGTACGTCAACTTCATGGGCAAGACCGAGGAAGCCTTCCGCTTCTACGGCTCGGTCTTTGGGACCGAGATCATCGGTGACATCACCCGCATGCGGGACATGGCCACCGATCACGAGTTGCCAGAGGACGAGCAGGACCTGGTCGGTCACATCGAGCTGCCCATCCTGGCTGGCCACGTGCTGATGGGGACGGACATGCTGAGATCGATGGGGCACCAGCTGAAGGTGGGCAACAACGTCACCATCTGCCTGGAGCCCGACAGCCGTGCCGAGACCGACCGTCTCTACGCCGCGCTGAGCGAGGGCGGCAGCGAGTCGACCGGCATGCAGCAGATGCCGTGGGCGTACTGGGGGTGCACCCTCGATCGCTACGGCGTTCGCTGGATGTTCAACTGCAACGAGCCAGTGTCGTAGAGGGCCGGGACACGATGTGGGCTCCGGTGAACCGCGCCACCGGTGGTACCTGGTTCAGCCGCACGACTGCGGCACGCCGTTGGCCTCGTAGATGAGCCACACGCCATCGGTGTCGACCATGGTGTACGCCAGGTTCCACAGGTCGCACGAGTCGCCGTTGCGGTCGTACGCCGGGTCCTGGACCGAGGTGAAGCTCACGGTGGCCACGTCGACGCCAGGGCTCTCGTTGGTGATGGCCTCGAGCGTGATGTCAAAGAAGTCGGACGTCGCCAGGCCAAGAGCGTAGGTGGGCTCCGACCCAAGCAGTGCCTGGCCAGCCGGCGTGAACTGGTCGTAGGCAGTCTGGTAGTCGCCGGTGTCGACCGCGTCGAAGTAGGTGGTCAAGGTGCTGATGATGCCTTCAGCATCCGGACCGCTCACGTCGCTGCCGACGGGGAAGGGTGCGCCTGGGCCCTGGGGCAGCGCACACGACGGTGGTGCCGGTGGCGACGGGCTGGCCTCCCACGCCGAGATCAGCGGCGCGATCGATGTCGCCGGGATGCCGTAGCCCAGTCCCTGTGCCGACGTCGTCCGGGCGTCGACGAGCCCCACCACCTGGTTGGTGGCGGTGAACATCGGGCCGCCGGAGTTGCCGGGGTTGAGGGGAGCGTCGGTCTGGATCATTCCCGAGTGCACGTCGCCCTCGACATCGACGGTGCGGTCGAGGCCGCTGATCACGCCCTCGGTGAAGCTCTGGGGCCCTCCTTCGGGGTACCCGATGATGCCGAGGCTCGTGCCGACCGGCGGAACGGAGGCCGCGAGGCTGAAGAGATGGCCGGGGATGGATTGTCCGGCTTCGACGAGGGCCACGTCGGTCGACAGGTCGATGCCGATCACGGATCCGGTCGTGGTCACCCCGCTGGTCGTGAGGTCGATAGCGGCTGCGCCGTCGACGACGTGGCCGGCGGTCACGACCAGGGTCGGAGCAACCAAGAATCCGGTCCCCACCCCACTGCCGCCGCATGTGGTCGCAGTGATGCGGAGCACCCCCGACGCGTCGTTCGCGTACAGGCTGCTGAACGAGGGCGCAGCGGTCGTCGAGGTCGGTCGGTGCAGCGCGGGTCGTGACGGTTGTGGGCTGGTCTTGGGTTGCTGGGTCCGGCTCAGCGTCAGACCCGTGGCGAAGGCCCCTGCAAGGAGCAGGCCGACACCGGCGCCGCCGACGATCCACCACCCACGCCTGGGTTGCCGCGTTCGGTTGACGAGAGGCGGTGCTCCAGCTGGGCCGACGGCTGGAACTTCGGCTGTTGGATCGTCCCTCATCGTTGATCCCGGTTTCTTCTACACCATGACGCCGGGCACAGCCATCGGTGCGCTCATCGAGTGCCCGGTCGTGCTCATGTGGGCCCTGGGGCCCCCGGTCGCGGCTGGTCATGGCACACGAGCGGGGTTCGGCGAGAGGCAGCAAGACCCTTGGCGACCGTCTCGAATCTCGAGGCACACGACCGGGACCGTCCCTTTTGGCCCCGAGGCGCCCTTCGGGCCCCTCGGGCGGACAGGTCCCGGCCGCGGACATGGCGGGGACCAGGCCGTCATCTCGGTCCTTGGCGGCTGGCGGCCGGCATCTAGGGTGGGCCCCGCACGCCAGCTCCGAGGGAGGTCGCTCATGGCGAAGCTCGAGCCAGGAACCAAGGCGCCTGCGTTCACGCTGCCCGACCAGGACGAGCGGAAGGTGGCGCTGAAGGACTTCACCGGCACCCCGGTGATCGTCTACTTCTACCCTGCAGACGACACGCCGGGGTGCACCAAGGAGGCATGCCAGTTCAACGAGAATCTGGCGGCCTTCAATCGGGCCGGGGTGAAGGTGGTGGGGATCTCTCCCGACGGCGCGGTCAAGCACCAAAAGTTCCGCGACAAGTACGGGCTGCGGTTCCCGCTCCTCTCCGATCCCGACCACCGGGTCATGGAGGCCTACGGCGCCTGGGGGGAGAAGACCATGTATGGGCGCAAGACCGTGGGCGTGATCCGGTCGACCTTCCTCATCGACGAGCGAGGGAGGGTGGCGCGGGCCTGGTACAACGTGAGAGCCGATGGCCACGCGGCCAAGGTGCTCGAGGAGCTTCGTCAGGCGCGCTGAGCGTCGGTGTTCACCGCTGGTGGGCGGGGCACCAGTAGGTCGTGCGGTTGCCGACGACGCTGCGGGCGAGCGGCGAGCCGTCCTTCGGGCAGCGCGACCCACGTCGGCGAAGCGGCGTGAGGGTGCCGGTGTGTGAGCCGCCTTGGTCGAGCAAGAGCGCGATCGTCTTGCGCAGCTGACGGTGGAGCCGGTGGAGCTCGGTCTCGCCGAGGCTGCCCGCGGGCCGGCTCGGGGCCAGGCCGGAGCGCCAGAGCACTTCGTCGCAGATGAGGTTGCCGATCCCGGCCACCCGGCGCTGGTCGAGCAGGCAGGCCTTGAGCGCGCTGCGGTGTCCCCGACCGAGCGCCGAGCGGAGCTGGGCGAGGGTCAGGGTTGCCGCGTCCGGGCCAAGCGATTCCTCGTCGGGATCGAGGGTGACCCGGGCGAGCCGTCTCGGGTCGAACAGCTCCAGCCGGCCACCGTCCTCCAGCCCCAGGGAGAACCGGAGCCACCGGACCTCCAGTCCCGAAGGGGCGTAGCGCAAGGGGCCGAGCGCCGTGCGTCCATCGAGCCGCAGGCGCCCGCTCATCCCGAAGTGCAGGGCGAGGGTCGGACCGTCGGTGTCCAGCAGGAGCAGCTTGCCCCGTCGCCGAGGCAGGCCGAACTCGGTCCCGATCAGGGCCTGGGCCAGGGCCCGCGGTCCGAGCGGGCTGGCATAAGGGTCGGGCACCTCGACCGATCGCACCCGCCGGCCGGCCAGCGCCCCCGCGAGCTGGCGCGACAGCTCGACCTCTACCAGTTCGGGCACCGGGACACCGGCGCCGGGGTCAGCCGGGCGCGCCGACCTCGGCCGGCACGTTTGGAGACCGGGTGCCGAGGTTCGGGTGGCGCCGGAGGAACCTGGTGGCCGAGAGCAGGGCGGCGATGACCAAGAAGGCCATCGAAGAGTAGAAGGCGGCGTGCAGGCCGCTGCTGAAGCTGACGGTGAGCCGGTGCGGCAGCGAGGTGGTGCCGACGAAGATCTGGAAGGCGGTGCGCTTGGAGATTGACCGCGCTGCGACCAAGACGGCCACCGCGAACGAGAAGACCATGCCCACGTTCGAGAAGGTGCGGAGCAGGCCCGACGCCGTGCCGAACGCCCGCCCGGGGGAGACCGCCATGACCGCGGTGGTGTTCGCCGGATAGAACCCCGAGCCGCCGATCCCGTTGACCGCGGCGGCGATCACGACCACCACGAAGCTCGTGTGCACCTCGAGCTGCGCGTAGATGGCGAGAGCGACGATCTGGACCCCGAGGCCGGCGGTCGCCGGGACCACCGGTCCGACCCGGTCGGCCAGCCGGCCGCCGAAGGGGGCCAGCAGGCCGCCGATCAGGTACCCGGGCACGAGCAGGAGCGACGCGTGCAGCGGGGTGAGTTCTCGAACCCCTTGGAGGTACATGATCACGAGGAACAGGACCGCGAAGTTCCCGATCGCCTGGAACATCGAGGCCAGCAGCGCAGAAGGCATCGTCGGGATCTTGAACATCGAAAGGTTCACCATGGGCTCGCTCACCACTCGCTCGATGGCGACGAACACGACCAGGAAGAACAGCCCAACCGCCAACGAGGCCTGCTCGCCGGCGTTGAAGTTGGCAGTGGCCAGCTTGACCATCGCCCACAGGACGAAGAACATCCCGACGCCCAAGGTGAGCATCCCGGCCCAGTCGATGCGCTGCCGGTGGCGTTCCCCTCGGTCGTGGAGGTAGGGGACGGCCAGTGCGAGGGCGAAGATCCCGGTCGGGACGTTGATCCAGAAGATCCAGCGCCACGAGATGTAGGTGATGATGAGCCCGCCGAGCAGGATTCCAAGGATGGCGCCGATGTTCCAGCCCACGGCGTTGTACCCATAGGCTCGGCCCCGCCGCTCGGGAGGGAAGTTGTCGGCCAGCACCGCGCCGCTGTTGGCGGTGATGAACGCGCCCCCCAGTCCCTGCAAAACGCGAAAGGCGATGATGGTCGCGCCATTGTTTGCCAGCGCGCACAACGCCGAGCCCACGACGAAGACGAGGAACCCGGCTTCGTACATCCGGACCCGTCCGAACATGTCGCCCAACCGCCCGACCTGGGTCGCGGTGACGGTGATCACCAGCAGGTACCCGACGATGACCCAGATGATCGAAGAGAGCGAGATGTGCAGCGATCGTTCCATGGAGGGCAGCGCGAGCACGACGATGGTGGTGTCGACCGCTGCCATCAGCACCCCGGTCACCACGATCAAAAGGACGAGGCCGGGACGGGTGGTGGGCGTCTGGCCCTCCGCGGTTTCCTTCAGTTCGACCATGGCTCCTCTCAGCCTCGAGCGCGTGCTGGTGGGTGTGGCGGTTGGCCCGACCCCGATGGCTGCAACGGATGGTAACGGCCGGCGGTGTGCCGCCGCGGAGCGGGTCCCTGGTAACCTGGGGAGAGCGCCGACTCTCCCCGAGGGACTGCGGACGCGTCCCGGGTGATCGAGCCGGGGGCCCGCTCGGGATCCCGATGCGGTTGGCGCGACGAGGATCTAAAGAACGCGACGCATG
Organism: Actinomycetota bacterium; assembly: GCA_021324355.1. Lineage (GTDB taxonomy): Bacteria > Actinomycetota > Acidimicrobiia > Acidimicrobiales > RAAP-2 > Palsa-461. The sequence continues at coordinate 48,519 of JAJPJD010000021.1, read as the reverse complement.
ACCCCGAACGACCAGATGCTCGACGATGGACGTGTCGAGGTCCCACAGGGCGACGAGTACGAGACCGGGCGAACCTTCGACGCACTCGGGGTCGACATCGAGCTGGTGAAGGCCCTGGCTGACCAGGGGATCACCACCGCCTTCCCCATCCAGGCCCTCACGATCGCCGACGCCCTCGTCGGTCGCGACGTGTGTGGCAAGGCGAAGACTGGGTCGGGCAAGACCTTGGCCTTCGGCTTGCCACTGCTGCAGCGGACGGCAGCCGCGAGCACCGGGGGCGCGGGCCGTCCGGCCCGGCCCCACGCCCTGGTCCTGCTGCCCACCCGGGAGCTGGCGCTCCAGGTCCACGGGGTCCTGGAGCCCCTCGCGGCCGCGGTCGGCCTGCGGGTCGCCGCCGTGTACGGCGGGACCGACATCGACCGCCAGGTGGCCAGCCTGCGCAAGGGCGTCGACGTGGTCATCGCGACGCCCGGTCGGCTGATCGACCTGGGCGAGCGTGGTGAGCTGAGCGTGGGCGAGGTCGAGGTGCTCGTCTTGGACGAGGCCGACCGGATGGCCGACATGGGGTTCATGCCCCAGGTCGAATGGGTGCTGCGTCGGCTGGAGCGTCCCCACCAGACCTTGCTCTTCTCGGCCACCTTGGATGGAGCCGTCGACCGGCTGGTCAAGCGCTACATGGTCGACCCGGTCTTCCATGAGGTGGTCTCGCGAACCCAGACGGTGGCGGCCATGCACCACCGCTTTCTCCACGTGCACCAGTTGGACAAGGTCAAGGTGGCGGCGGCCATCTGCCGCTCCTACGCCAAGACCCTGTGCTTCGTGCGTACCAAGCGGGGGGCCGACCGTCTGGTCGCCCAGCTGGCCAAGGAAGGAGTGAAGAGCGCGGCGATCCATGGCGACCTGCGCCAGGCAAACCGAGAGCGCGCCCTGGCCGACTTCGCGTCAGGCAAGCTCGGTGTCCTGGTGGCGACCGACGTCGCGGCGCGGGGGTTGGACATCGACCGGGTCGACGTGGTGTTGCACTTCGATCCACCCGAGGACCACAAGGCCTACCTCCACCGTTCTGGCCGGACCGCCCGGGCCGGCGAGACTGGCGTCGCGGTCAGCCTGCTCCTGTGGAACCAGCTGGTCGAGGCCGAGGTGATCCAGCGCCGCCTCGGCCTACGGGTGCCGATCGTCGAGATGTTCTCCAACGACCCTCGTCTGGGCGACCTGGTCGGGTGGCAGCCCTCCGAGGACGAACGGGTGCTCTGAGGCCGGGGCAGGCCAGGCGGCCCCGATCGTGAGCGGTCCGAGCTCGCTTCGGTTGTGGTCGCCCGAGGAACGACCGGACCGGGTGCTGGTGATCTGCGCGCACCCCGATGACGTCGATTTCGGGTGCGGCGGGACGGTGGCTCGGCTCACGTCCGCAGGGGCGGGGGTGCGGTACTGCATCGTCACCGACGGGGAAGCGGGCGGGTCCGACCGCCAGCAGGCGCGAGGCGAGATGGCGGCAGTGCGCCGGGCCGAGCAGCTGGCCGCAGCCGAGGCCCTCGGGGTGCACCAGGTCGAGTTCCTCGGCTACCCCGACGGGCGGGTCGTCGCCTCCTTGGAGCTCCGGCGCGACCTGGCCCGGGTGATCCGGTCCTGGCGCCCCGAACTGGTGATCGCACCGTCGCCCGAGCGGAGCTGGACCACGATCTTCGCCAGCCATCCGGACCACCTGGCGGTGGGGGAGGCCGCGGTCGACGCGGTCTACCCGGACAGCCGGAACCCGTTTGCCCACCCCGAACTGCTGGAGGAGGGTTTGGAGCCCCACACCGTCGGGGCGCTGTGGCTCATGGCGGCCCCAGCGCCCAATCTGGCAGTCGAGGTGACCGAGAGCTTCGACCGCAAGCTCCTCGCGCTGGCCGCACACCGGAGCCAAGGGACCGACGACCCGGAGCTCACGGCACGGGTCGCGGACTGGGCTCGGGGCGCCGCTGCCCGCGCCGGCCTTCCTGAGGGGCGGCTGGCGGAGGTGTTCCAGGCGGTCGTGACCGGCTGAGGGCGCCGGTCAGGCGGACAGTTGGCGCAGCACGTAGCGGAGGATCCCACCGTGGCGGTAGTACTGCGCCTCCATCGGGGTGTCGATCCGCACCACCGCCCAGAACTCGACGGTCGTGCCGTCGTCGCGCCGGGCGGTCACCGGCACTTCCTTGGGGACCGACCGGTTGAGCTCGTCGAGCCCGCCGATGGTGTAGACCTCGTGGCCGTCGAGCCCGAGGCTCTGGGCGTTCTCCCCCGGCCGGTACTGCAGGGGCAGGATCCCCATGCCGATGAGGTTGGTCCGGTGGATCCGCTCGAAGCTCTCGACGATCACCGCCCGAACGCCGAGCAGTGCCGGCCCCTTGGCTGCCCAGTCCCGGCTCGATCCCGAGCCGTACTCCTTGCCGGCCAGGACGATGAGCGGCACGCCGTCGCGCCGGTAGCGTTCGGACGCTTCGAAGATGGTGGTCTGCTCCCCGTCGGGGAGGTGGACGGTCACGCCCCCCTCGGTGCCCGGGGCGAGCTGGTTGTGCAGTCTGGTGTTGGCGAAGGTCCCCCGCACCATGACCTCGTGGTTGCCCCGCCGGGTTCCGTAGGAGTTGAAGTCGGCTCGCTCGACCCCGCGCTCGATCAGGTACCGGCCGGCGGGGGTGGACGCGCCGATGGAGCCGGCCGGGGAGATGTGGTCGGTGGTCACGCTGTCGCCCAGCATGGCCAGCACCCTCGCACCGACGATGTCGCCGACCGGCTCGGGTCCCGACCCCATGTCGTCGAGGAACGGCGGGCGAAGGACGTACGTGGAGCCCGGCTGCCAAGCGAAGGTCTGGCCCTCGGCCACCGGGATCGCCCGCCACCGGTCGTCACCGTCGAACACGGCCGCGTAGCGCTGGGTGAACATCTCCGAGCCCACGGCGTCGCGGATCGTGTCGGCGATCTCCTGCGAGCTGGGCCACAGATCGGCCAGCCGCACCGGGGTGCCGTCGGCAGCGGTCCCGAGTGGGTCGGTGGTCAAGTCGATGTCCATGGTGCCGGCCAGGGCGTAGGCCACGACCAGCGGTGGCGACGCCAGGTAGTTCATCGTGACGTCGGGATGGATTCGGCCCTCGAAGTTCCGATTGCCGGAGAGCACCGCCGCCACCTGGAGGTTGCCGGCCTGGACGGCCTCGGAGACGCCGGGCTCAAGCGGTCCCGAGTTGCCGATGCAGGTGGTGCAGCCGAACCCGACCAGGTAGAAGCCGAGCGCCTCCAGCGGCTCGAGCAGCCCGGCCCGGTCCAGGTAGTCCATCACCACCCGCGACCCGGGGGCGAGGGAGGTCTTCACCCAGGGTTTGGTACTGAGGCCCCGCTCGACAGCCCGCTTGGCCAGCAGCCCCGCACCCACCATGACCTGAGGGTTCGACGTGTTGGTGCAGCTGGTGATGGCGGCGATGACCACGTCGCCATCGGAGATGCGGTCCGGCCCTTGACCCAGCGGCGCCGATCGGGGATCCCGCCCGAGTGCCTGGCGGAAGGCGCGGCCCGCGCCGCTGAGCGACACCCGGTCCTGGGGACGCTTGGGTCCGGCCAGACTCGGTTCCACAGTGGACAGGTCGAGCTCGACCGTCTCGGTGTAGACGGCCTCGTCGGCCCCCGGCTCGTGCCAGAGGCCCTGCTCCTTGGCGTACGCCTCCACCAGGGCCACGTGGTCGGGGTCCCGGCCGGTGAACCGTAGGTACGACAGGGTCGCCTCGTCGATGGGGAAGAGGGTGCAGGTCGCGCCGTACTCGGGCGACATGTTGCCGATGGTGGCCCGGTTCTCGACCGGGACCGAGGCGATCCCCGGCCCGAAGCACTCGACGAACTTGCCCACCACGCCGTGGCGGCGGAGGAGCTCGGTGATGGCGAGCACCAGGTCGGTGGCCGTCGTGCCCTCGGGCAGCTCCCCGATCAGCCGCAGTCCGACGACCGGGGGGACGAGCATCGAGTACGGCTGGCCGAGCATGGCCGCCTCGGCCTCGATCCCGCCGACCCCCCAACCCAAGACGCCGAGGCCGTTCACCATGGTGGTGTGGGAGTCCATCCCGACCAGAGTGTCGCAGTAGGCAAGCCCGTCGGCCTCGAAGACCACCCTGGCCAGGTACTCGAGGTTGACCTGGTGGCAGATGCCGGTGCCCGGTGGCACCACCCGGAAGTTCTGGAACGCCCGCTGGGCCCACGCCAGCAGTTGGTAGCGCTCGAGGTTTCGCTCGTACTCGATGTCCACGTTGGTTGCGAACGAGCCCGGGTCCCCCGAGCGCTCGGCGATCACCGAGTGGTCGATCACCAGCTCCACCGGGACCAGCGGGTTGATTCGGGCCGGGTCGCCCCCGAGTTGCGCGATGGCGTCGCGCATGGCGGCCAGGTCGACCACCGCCGGCACTCCGGTCAGGTCCTGCATGAGCACCCGCTCGGGGTTGAAGGCGATCTCCCGGGCCATCTCGGCCGACTCGCCTCGGCCGGCGTGAGCGGCCCAGGAGGCCACGCTGGCGATGTCGGAGGCCGCGACGGCGACCCCGTCTTCGTGTCGGAGCAGGTTCTCCAGCAGCACCTTCAGCGCGTAGGGGAGTCGTCCGACGTCGTAGTCGGCGAGGCCCGGCGCGCCGAGGGAGAAGTAGTCGAGCTGGCGCCCGGCGACCGAGAGCCGGGACCTGGCCGAGAAGCTGTCGGGGTGGGGGCGTGTGGCCATGAGCCCATTCTGCCCGCTTCCGAGCGCGAGCATCCCGAGACCGACAGCCGGCCCGGGGTGCGAAGATGGATCATGCACGACATCCGCGCCGAGGTCGAGCAGCGGTTGGCTCGCGCCTTCGACTCGGTGTCCTCGGGCTCCGACCCGGTGGTCCGCCCCTCGGGCCGGGCCGACCTCCAGGCCAACGGGGCGATCGCGGTGGCTCGCCAGCTTGGACGCGCCCCGGTCGAGGTCGCGCGGGCCGTGGTCGACGCGCTAGAGGTCTCGGACCTCTGCGAGCGGGTCGAGGTCAGTGGCAATGGGTTCATCAACCTCACCTACTCGTCCGAGTTCCTGGCCGACCGGCTCGGTGCGATGGCGGCCGACGATCGATTGGGAGTCGAGCGGGTCGACCAGCCCGAGGTCGTGGTCGTCGATTACTCGGCACCCAACGTGGCCAAGGAGATGCACGTCGGGCACCTCCGCACCACGGTGATCGGCGACGCGCTTGCCCGGATGCTCAGTTTCTTGGGCCACGACGTCCGCCGCCAGAACCATGTCGGCGACTGGGGAACTCCCTTCGGGATGCTGATCGAGCACCTGATCGACCTGGGGGAGGAGGAGACGGCGGCCGAGCTGTCGGCCGGCGACCTGACCCGCTTCTACCAGGCCGCCCGGGCCTCGTTCGACTCGGACCCCGGGTTTGCCGACCGCAGCCGGCGCCGGGTCGTCTTGCTCCAGTCGGGCGACCCTGAGACCCTGCGACTGTGGCGGGTGCTCGTCGCCCAGAGCGTCCGCTACTTCAACCTCGTCTACCGCCGCCTGGGGGTGCTGCTGACCGACGACGACATCGTGGGGGAGAGCTTCTTCAACGACATGCTGGACGAGGTGGTGGAGGAGCTCGACGCCAAGGGCCTGCTGGTGGTGCACGACGGGGCTCGCTGCGTGTTCCCTCCCGGGTTCACCAACCGCAACGGCGACCCCCTGCCGCTCATCGTCCAGAAGTCCGACGGCGGGTACGGCTACGCCAGCACCGACCTGGCCGCGATCCGCTACCGGGTTCGCACCCTGGGTGCAACCCGCCTCTTGTACGTGGTCGGGGCCCCCCAGGCCCAGCACCTCGAGATGTGCTTCGCGGTGGCCGCGATGGCTGGCTGGCTGCCGCCGGGCGTGCAGGCGGTCCACGTGTCCTTCGGCAGCGTCCTCGGAGCCGACCATCGCATGCTGGCCAGCCGCTCGGGTGGCGGGGTGAAGCTGATCGACCTGCTCGACGAGGCGGTCGAACGGGCGGCGCGAGCGATCGAGCAGCGCCGGGCCGATGCCGGCGAGGGGGACGGGGCGGACGACCACGCGACGGCAGCCATGGTGGGGGTCGGGGCGGTGAAGTACGCCGACCTCTCCACCGATCGAGCTCGCGACTACGTCTTCGACTGGGACCGCATGCTCGCCTTCGAGGGCAACACCGGGCCTTACCTGCAGTACGCGCACGCCCGGATCCGCTCGATCTTCCGCCGGGCCGGCATGGAGGTGCCGGCCCCGTCGCCCCCGGTGCTGGCTGACCCACGGGAGCGGGCTCTCGGGCTGGCGCTGCTCGGGTTCCCTCGGGCGCTCCACGAGGCGGTCGCCGCCTACAGCCCGCACAAGCTGTGCGCCTACTTGTTCGACCTGGCCAGCGCGTTCACCGACTTCTACGAGGGGTGCCGGGTCCTCGTGGAGGACCGCCGCCAGCGCGAGAGCCGGCTGGTCCTGTGCGACCTCACGGCGCGGGTACTCCGCCAGGGCCTCGGGCTCTTGGGGATCGAGGCCCCCGAGCGGATGTGAGCCGGGCCGGCGCCCTACGCCGGGGCCGGCGCCTCGGCTCGCAGGTAGCGGCCGAGGAACAGGGTCATGAGCTCGGCGGTGGGCCGGCCGAAGCGGGGGTCGGCGTCGAAGCCGTGGGGTTGACCGGCGTAGACGTGCAGCTCGGCCGGCACCTTGTGCTCGACCAGGCGCTCGTACATGAGGAAGCTGGCCGACACCGGGACCGTGTCGTCGGCCGAGCCGTGCACGAGCATCGTGGGCGGGAACCCGGCCCCGACCAGGTTGGCCGGGCTGGCCGTCTCGGCCAGCTCAGCGCTCGGCGCATCGGAGAGCGCCTCGATCGGCACCGAGCCGTGGGTTCGCGCCCCGTAGCAGAACCGGGTCGGTGGGTAGACGGCGATCACGGCCGACACCGAGGTGTCCACCCCGGCGTTGCCGCCGTCGCCCTCGTAGGCGTCGACGTTGGGCGTCCCGGCAGCGAAGAGCGCCAGATGGGCGCCGGCCGAGTTGCCCTCGAGCGCGATCCGGTCGGGGTCGATGCCCAGGTCGGCGGCGTTGGCTTTCATCCAGCGCAGCGCCGCCTTCACGTCGTGGATCTGGGCCGGCCAGGGCGCCTCGCCGACCAGGCGGTACTCGGTGGCCACGCACAGGTATCCGGCCCGCCCGAGCAGGATCCCGTAGCCTCGCAGCTGGGTGCGGTCGCCCGAGCGCCAGCCCCCGCCGTGGATCAGCAGCACGGCCGGTCGGCGCCGGTCGTCCCCCGGCGGGCGGTAGAGGTCGCAGCGCAGCTCGCGGCCGCTGCCGGTGCCGAACACCACCCCCTCGTGGATCTCCACCCGTCCTTCGGCCATGTCGCCCTCCCCCGTCGGCAGCCCCGCGCCGGGGCGCCTCGACCGGCGCCCCAGGCAGGACTCGAACCTGCGCACCCGGCTCCGGAGGCCGGTGCTCTATCCGCTGAGCTACTGGGGCCGGGTGGTTCACCGTATCGTGTCTGGTCATGACCCGTCGTCGCCAGGGCCCGGCTGGCGAGGCGGGCGCTCCGCTCGACCCCACATTGCTGCCCGACAGCGCCCAGATCGACCCCGCCGGCCGGCTCTCGATCGCCGGTGTCGACCTGATCGACCTGGTCGACACCTATGGCACACCGCTGTTCGTCTACGACGAGGCCCACCTGCGAGCCCGCTGCCGGGAGGCCCGGGAGGCCTTCGGCGACGGCGTCGCCTACGCGACCAAGGCCTTCTTGTGCAAGGAGATGGCTCGCCTGGCCCACGAGGAGGGGCTGTGCCTCGACGTCTCCACCGGCGGCGAGCTCGAGGTGGCCCTGGCCGCCGGGGTGCCGGGCGACCGCCTGGTGCTGCACGGGAACAACAAGTCCGACGCCGAGCTGGCCCGGGCGCTGGAGGTGGGGGTGGGCCGCATCGTCGTCGACTCGTTCGACGAGATCGCCCGGCTGGGACGCCTGACCGACGACGCGCCGCCGGGTGCCCCCCGTCCCAAAGTGCTGGTCCGGGTGACCCCGGGGGTGGAGGCCCACACCCACGAGTTCGTCCGCACCGGCCAGGAGGACACCAAGTTCGGGTTCTCGGTGGCCTCGGGCGCAGCCGCCAGAGCAGTGGCGGCCCTCGAGCTGATGGGCGGGGTCGAGCTGGTCGGGGTGCACGCGCACATCGGGAGCCAGGTGTTCGACGTCTCCTCGTTCGAGCTGGCGGCCGAGGTGCTGGGCGCGTTCGCGGCGCCGCTCGAGCTGCCAGAGCTGGTGGTGGGGGGCGGGCTCGGGGTGGCGTACGTCAACGGGGAGCGAGCGCCGACCATCGCCGAGTGGGCCGCCGCGACCCGGGTCGCCCTGGCCAAGGTGGGCCTGGCCCCCGGCACCAGGGTGACCGCCGAGCCGGGGCGAGCGATTGTGGCGGCCGCCGCGCTGACCCTGTACCGGGTGGGCTCGATCAAGGAGCTGCCCGGGATCCGGACCTACGTCGCGGTGGACGGCGGCATGAGCGACAACCCCCGTCCGGTGCTCTACGGGAGCGGCTACGAGGCGTTCCTCCCCCGGGCCACCGACGCGCCCCGGCCTCGCCGGGTGCGGGTGGTCGGCAAGCACTGCGAGACCGGCGATGTCTTGGTGGGCGAGGCCCAGCTCCCGGCCGACGTGGCGGTGGGCGACGTCCTGGCAACCCCGGTCACCGGCGCCTACGGCTACGCCATGGCCTCCAACTACAACAAAGTGCCCCGGCCACCGGTGCTCTTCGTCGCCGACGGGCGCGCTCGGGTGGTGGTCCGGGGAGAGACGGTTGCCGACCTCCTCCGGCTCGACGCCTGAGGAGTGCCGCCTTCGGTCCGAAGCGCCGCCGGGCCAGGCAGTACCGTGGAGCAGGGAGACAGCGCCGTGCGCCACCGAACACAGACCATGGGCACCCCGATCGAGCTCAGGCGAGCCTCGCCGGCAGGCTCGCAGGCCGCGCCGGTGGTCGGCTGCCTGGCGCTCGGTTCGCCCGGCTCCCGACCGTGCGTGGGTCGATGACCCCGACCGACCACGAGCGCTCGGCGGTCCGGGTCGCGGTCCTCGGCTGCGGCAACGTCGGGTCGGCGCTCGTGGAGATGGTCCTCGATCCGGCCAGCGCCCGCGAGATCGAGCTGTCGGCCGGGGTCCGCCTGGAGATCGCCGGGATCGCGGTGCGCCGGGCCGATGCCCGGCGCTGGGCGCGACCGTGGTTCCCGGCCGACCTGGTGACCCAAGACGCCAAAGGTCTGGTCGAGCGGGACGACGTCGACGTCGTGGTCGAGCTCATCGGTGGGCTCGACCCGGCTCGCCAGCTGGTCGAGGCGGCGCTGCGAGCTGGCAAATCGGTGGTGACCGGGAACAAGGCCCTGTTGGCGAGCGCCGGTGGCGAGCTGGCCGACCTTGCCTCGGCCAACGGCGTCGACCTCTTGTATGAGGCCGCGGTGGGCAGCGCGATCCCGGTGGTGCGGCCCCTCAGAGAGTCCCTCGCCGGTGAGCGCATCCTGCGGGTGATCGGGATCGTGAACGGGACCACCAACTTCATCCTGAGCAAGATGGCCGGCGAGGGCGCGACCTACGAGCAGTCCCTCCTGGAGGCCCAGCGGCTCGGGTTGGCCGAGGCCGACCCGAGCGCCGACGTCGAGGGTCATGACGCCGCCGCCAAGGCCGCGATCCTCGCCAGCCTGGCCTTCGGCACCGACGTGGTCGCGGCCGACGTCCACCGCGAGGGCATCACCTCGGTCGCCCAGGCCGACGTCCGCTACGCCGCGCAGCTCGGGTACGTCATCAAGCCGTTGGCGGTGGCCGAGCGGGTCGGCAGTGGTTCGACCATCTCGGTCCGCGTCCATCCGGCCCTGCTCCCCGCCAGCCACCCGCTGGCCTCGGTCAACGGCGCCTACAACGCGGTGTTCATCGAGGGCGAGCACGCTGGCGAGATGATGCTCTACGGCCAGGGGGCGGGCGGACGGGCGGCCGCGAGCGCGGTGCTGGGCGACCTCGTGGTGGCGGCCCGCCACCTGCGCCACGGCGGCTTGACCCCGCCGGCGTCCCGTCGGGTCGCCCTCGAGCTGGTGCCGGTGGACGACCTGGAATCGCCCTTCTACCTGAGCATGGACGTGATCGACCAACCTGGCGTCCTGGCCGCGGTGGCTGGGGTCATGGGCGAGCACGGGGTCTCGATCCGCTGGATGGAGCAGAAGGGCCTCGGCCACGAGGCACGGCTCATCTTCCTCACCCACCGGGCCCGGGGCGGTGCGGTTGCGGGCACCGTGGCCCGGCTGCGGGAGCTGGCGGTGGTGGACCGGGTCGGCGCCGTCCTCCGGGTGGCTGGCACCGACGGTGTGGGCCCGAGCCAGGACGCCTGAGATGCGGGGCTGGCGAGGGGTCATCGAGGAGTACCGCGAGCACCTGCCGATCGCCGAGGGCGCCCCGGTGGTCACGCTCCTCGAGGGAGGGACGCCGCTGGTCCCAGCCCCCCGGCTGTCCGAGCGGGTCGGCGCCACCGTCTACCTGAAGGTCGAGGGAGCCAACCCGACCGGCTCGTTCAAGGATCGGGGCATGACCGTGGCCATCTCCAGCGCGCTGGAGCAGGGGACCAAGGCGGTGGTGTGCGCGTCCACCGGGAACACCTCGGCCTCGGCGGCCGCCTACGCCAGCCGGGCCGGGCTGCGTTGTGTGGTCCTCATCCCCGAGGGACACATCGCCCTGGGCAAGCTGGCCCAGGCGCTGATCCACGGGGCCCGGGTCCTGCAGGTGCGGGGCAACTTCGACGAGGCCCTCCAGATCGTCCGCGCCCTGCCCGAGCGGGCCCCGGTGGCGGTGGTGAACTCGGTCAACCCGCTGCGGATCGAGGGTCAGAAGACCGCGGCCTTCGAGATCGTCGACGTCCTGGGGGACGCTCCCGACGTCCACTGCATCCCGGTCGGCAACGCCGGCAACATCACCGCGTACTGGCGTGGCTACCGCGAGTACCAGCAGGCTGGCCGGGCGACCAAGCTGCCGAGGATGCTGGGGTTCCAGGCCGCCGGGGCAGCGCCGATCGTGCTCGGGCGGGTGGTCGAGGACCCAGAGACGGTGGCCAGCGCGATCCGGATCGGCAACCCGGCCAGCTGGTACGCCGCGAGCGCGGCGGCCAGCGAGTCGGGCGGGGCCATCCGGGCGGTGACCGACGAGGAGATCCTGGCTGCCTACCGCTTCTTGGCCGAGGAGGAGTCGGTGTTCTGTGAGGCGGCGTCGGCGGCCTCGGTGGCCGGGCTCCTGGCGAGCGAGGTCGAGCCGGGCTCGACCGTGGTCTGCGTCCTCACCGGTCACGGCCTGAAAGACCCCGATCTCGCGATCAGTCAGATCGCGGTGCCCGGCGTGGTCGAGGCCGACATCGAGGCCGTGCTGGGCGAGCTCGACTGAGACACCTGGCGTGGCAACCCGGCCCCGGGTCCGGCCAGCGGTCGGCAGGTACGATGCCGCCGTGCGACCAGGGTCCGGGGCGGGCCGGTGAGTCCGGGGGGGTCATCCGGGGAGCCGCTGCGCCGGCGGGCCCGGTGGGGCGGGATGTCGCGCGACCAGGTGGTCGAGGCGGCAATGCAGGTGGTCGAGTCCGGCGGCTACCAGGCGATGACCATCAGGAGCCTGGCAGCCGAGCTGGGAGTGGCCCCGATGTCCCTCTACCGCCACGTCAAGGACAAAGACGACCTGCTCACCGAGGTGGTGGACCGCCTGCTGGCCCGCAGCTGGCGGCCCCGCCGTCGAGCCACGGACTGGCGGGCCTGGACCGCCGAGGCGGCTGAGCGACTTCGCCAGTTCCTCGTCGACCAGCCGGCTGCGCTGCACGTGTACCTGCTGGGCCCGGTGGTGTCCCCAGCCGCGCTGGCCCGGATGCAGGCCATGCTCCAGGTCTTGCGGTCGGCCGGCCTCGACGACGAGCAGGCCTGGCACGCCTATGCCGCGCTGCAGACCTACACGATCGGGTTCGCTGCGCTGCAGACCTCCCGTCGGCGTGCGGCTCCCCGGTCCGCCGGGGATCCCCTGGTGGCGCAGCTCTCGGCGTCGGCCACCGCGGCGCAGTTCTCGGTCGGCCTGCGCTACTTGCTCGAGGGGATCGAGCGCGACGCCAGCGGGCGCGCACACCGGCCGCCGGCACCGGTTGGCGTCGCGCCCTAGTCGCCGGCCGGTCGGCGCCGGTGGGTGCCGGGGTGTGGATCGTGTCGTCGGCGGGAACAACTGGCCGGGTGGCGGTGTTGCCTAGGAGTGGTTGCCGAGCCAGGCGCTCGGCCGCTACAATGATCTGGTACCACCTGCGCCGCGGAGCGTTCCCTTCGGGCCCCGTTCGCGGCCCGCTGGGCTCCGATGCCAGTGGCGATGGGGGGTCGTTCCCCGATCCGCTGGGGCCCAGACTCCCACCCTGTCTCCGCAACGGGCCGCTCAGACCCCTTGCGGTCAACCATGAGGAGGCCGATGACTGCCGAACAGCAGCTCGAACGGTCCGTGCTCGAATCGAAGGAGCGTGAGGAGCTCCACGCCATCGCCCAGGCGATGGACATCAAGACCACTGCCCGGTCGAAGAAGTCGGACCTGATCGACCAGATTCTCTCGGCGACGGCCGGCACGAACGGGAGCAGCAACGGCGACCATCCCGAGGCGAGCCGAGCCGTCTCCACCCGCGCCCCGGCGCCGGCCCAGTCGATGGCCGAGCTCGAGGCCGAGCTTGACGCATCGATCGGTGCCAACGGGTCCGGACGGACGACCGAGCCCAGCGCCCCCTCCGGCGAGGGCCCGGGGCGAGAGGACGGTGCGGTGCGGACCGAGACCCAGCCCCGCACTGCCGGCCGGCCCCACCAGCAAGGGGGCGAGCCGGGCAACCGGCGGAGCAACCGTCGTCGCCGCGGCCGAGAGCGCGGCGGCGACCGCGAGCTCCAGGGCGGAGGGGCCCAGGACGGCCCGTACACCGGCGAGCTGATCGAGGTCCGGGGCCTGCTCGACCTGCGCGACGAGGGATACGGCTTCTTGCGCTGCGAGGGCTACCTCCCGTCCTCCAAGGACGTCTACGTCTCGATCAGCCAGGCCCGGCGGTTCGCACTGCGCAAGGGTGACTACATCGAAGGGGCCTGCCGCCCGGCGTCCAACAACGAGCGCTTCCCGGCCCTCCTGCGGATCGACCGCGTGTCGGGGCTCGACCCCGAGGAGGCCCGGAACCGGCCCCGCTTCGAGGACCTCACCCCCCTGTTCCCCGACGAGAAGCTGGTCTTGGAGCAAGAGGGCGACAAGGACAACCTGACCGCTCGGATCGTCGACTTGCTCGCGCCGATCGGCAAGGGGCAGCGCGGCCTGATCGTCTCGCCGCCCAAGGCGGGCAAGACCACGGTCATGAAGCAGATCGCCCACTCGATCGAGGCCAACAACCCCGAGGTCCATCTGATGGTCCTGTTGGTCGACGAGCGCCCGGAAGAGGTCACCGACATGCGCCGCTCGGTCCATGGCGAGGTGATCGCGTCGACCTTCGACCGGCCGGCCGACGAACACACCATGGTTGCCGAGCTGGCGATCGAGCGAGCGAAGCGCCTGGTCGAGCTGGGGAAGGACGTCGTGATCATCCTCGACGGGATCACCCGGCTCGCCCGGGCCTACAACCTGGCGCAGCCGGCTACTGGCCGGATCATGTCGGGCGGCGTCGATTCGGGCGCGCTGTACCCGCCGAAGAAGTTCTTCGGCGCGGCCCGCAACATCGAAGAGGGCGGCTCGCTGACCATCCTGGCCACCGCGCTGGTCGAGACCGGGTCGAAGATGGACGAGGTCATCTTCGAGGAGTTCAAGGGCACCGGGAACATGGAGCTGCGGTTGGACCGGCGGCTGGCCGAGCGGCGCCTGTACCCCTCGATCGAGGTGAACGCCAGCTCGACCCGCCACGAGGAGCTGCTCTTCGAGCGGGGCGAGCTCCAGCAGGTCTGGAAGCTCCGCCGGGTGCTCAACGCCCTGGCGGCCGAGGGCAACTCGGCGCCGGGCCTCGAGCTGCTGATGGACAAGATCCGGTCGACCCGGTCGAACAAGGAGTTCCTGGCCGAGATCGCCAAGGGACCCACGCCCAACGGCTGAGGACGGCGCGCCGAGCGACGTTTGGCGCGTACGAGGAAGCGAGACAACCATGAAAGCCGGTATCCACCCGGACTACGTCGAGGCGACGGTGCGGTGCTCGTGCGGGAACACGTTCGTGACCCGCTCGACCAAGGCCGACCTCCACGTCGAGCTGTGCAGCGAGTGCCACCCGTTCTTCACCGGCAAGCAGAAGCTGGTCGACTCGGGAGGTCGGGTCGAGCGCTTCCAGCGCCGCTACGGGCAGCGCAAGTCCACCAGGGCGCGCCAGGCCAGGAGCTGAGCGCGCCCGCCCCGGGCCCGGCGTCGGCCGGGCCCACCCGGCCCGAGGTTCGGCCCCCCTAGTCTGAGGCCGTGCCGGAGCCGCTCGACGCACGAATGGCCCAGATCGAAGCCGAGTACGAGGCGGTGGTGCGCGAGCTGTCGGAGCCGGGCACCGCCGAGGACCCGGCCCGGCTGCGGGACCTGTCCCGCCGGCGCAAGGACCTGGAGGAGCCGGTCTCGGTCTGGCGCCAGCTCCGGGCAGCGCGGGACGACGTCGTTGCGGCCGAGGAGATGGCCGCCGAGGCGACCGGCGACGAGCGAGAACTGGCCCGGGCCGAGCTGGCTCGGGCGGAGGACGCGGTCGGCGACCTCGAGGCCCGGCTCCGTGCCTTGCTGCTCCCCAAGGACCCCAACGACGGCCGCAACGTCATCGTCGAGATCCGCGGGGCCGAGGGCGGGGAGGAAGCCAACCTGTTCGCCCGGGACCTGTTCACGATGTACACCCGGTTCGCTGACCGTCACCACTGGCAGGTGGACGTGCTGGCCGAGAGCTCGACCGGCCGGGATGGGCTGAACGAGGTGGTCTTCGTGGTGAAGGGCCCCGACGCCTGGCGGTACCTGGAGCACGAGGCTGGCCCCCACCGGGTCCAACGGGTCCCGGTGACCGAGTCCAAGGGCCGGGTGCACACCTCGGCAGCCACGGTGTCGGTGCTGCCGGAGGCGGACGAGGTCGACGTGGTGATCGACCCGGCGGACCTGCGGATCGACGTCTACCGCTCCACCGGCCCCGGTGGCCAGTCGGTCAACACCACCGACTCGGCGGTGCGGATCACCCACCTCCCGACCGGGATCGTGGTGGCCATGCAGGACGAGAAGAGCCAGACCCAGAACAAGGCCAGGGCGATGACCGTCTTGCGCGCTCGCCTCCTCAAGTTGGAGCAGGACCGCCAGGCGGCACAGATCGCGGCAACCCGCCGCTCCCAGGTGGGCGGGGGCGGGAGAGCGGAGAAGATCCGGACCTACAACTACAAGGAGAACCGAGTGACCGACCACCGGATCGGTTTCACCCGGTACAACCTCGACCAGGTGCTCGCCGGGGACCTCGACGAGCTGGCCGAGGCCCTGATGGCCGACAAGCGAGCTCGGCAGCTGGCCGAGCAGGACCACCCGGCACCGTGACCTCGGTCCCCGACCCGCTCCCGGCGGCAGCCGACCCGACGGCGGCGGCCCGGGTGCTCGGGCGGCGCGAGGCGGGCTGGGTGCTCCAGGACCTTGGGGTCCAAGCCGGCCAGCCGCTCGGCCCCGAGCAGTCCCGCCGCCTGGCCGAGGTGGTCCGACGACGGGCGGCCGGTGAGCCCCTGCAGTACCTGCTGGGCCACTGGCCCTTCCGCCGGCTCGACCTGCTGGTCGACCGGCGGGCGTTGATCCCCCGCCCAGAGACCGAGTGGTTGACCGACGTCGCCCTGGCCGAGCTGGACCGACTGGTCGCGGCCGGCCGGCGGCCAGTGGTTGTCGACCTGGGCACCGGGACCGGGGCGATCGCGCTGTCGGTGGCGATCGAACGGGCCGGCCTCGGGGCCGAGGTGACCGGCACCGACGTGGATGGGGCGGCCCTCGAGTTGGCCCGGGAGAACGAGCGGCGGGTGGCCGCGCTCTGGCCGGCCACGGGCACCCTCCGGTGGCGGGAAGGGTCGTGGTGGGCCGCGCTGGATCCGCTCGACCGGGGCCGGGTCACCCTGGCGGTGGCCAACCCGCCGTACGTGTCGAGGACCGAGTGGGAGACGCTCGACCCGGTGGTCCGGGACCACGAGCCCTACCGAGCCCTGGTCGCCGGGCCCGGCAGTGACGGGACCCCCGGGTTCGCCGCCATCGAGGCGGTCGTAGTCGACGCGCCCAGGTGGCTGTCGAGGCCAGGGGCACTGGTGGTCGAGATCAGCCCGGTGCAGCGGGAGTCGGCCCTGTGGCTGGCCAGCCGGCTCGGCGCCTCGGCGGCGGTCCTCGCCGACCTCGCCGGCCGGCCGCGGGCGTTGGTCGCCCGGTGGGAGTGAGCGGTCGGGACCGCCCGACCCTGGTCCCGCCAGACGACCTGGGGCCGGTGGTCGAGGCGCTGGCGGCTGGCCTGGTGGTTGCCGTGCCGACCGACACCGTCTTCGGGCTGGCCTCTGTGCTGGACCCGGCCGCCGTGGAGCGGATCTTTGCGGCCAAGGGCCGCCCGTCCGACCTGGCGCTTCCGGTCCTGGTCGGACGGGCGGACCAGGTCGACGCGGTGGCCTCGTCGTTCGAGGAGCCGGCCCGGACGCTCGCCCGGCGCTTCTGGCCCGGGGCCCTCACCCTGGTCGTGCCGGCCCGCCCGCCGGTTGGGGCCCTGGTCGGCGGCCCGGGCACGACGGTCGGCGTGCGCTGGCCCGACCACCCCGTGGTGACCGAGCTGTGTGCCGCCCTCGGGCCCCTGGCGGTCACCAGCGCAAACCGCCACGGCCAGCCCCCGTGCACCTCGGCCGCCCAGGTGCACGAGCAGTTCCGTGCGGTCGAGGTGGCCGTGGTGGTCGAGGGCCGCGCCGAGGGGGTCCCCTCGACGGTGGTCGACTGCACCGGTCCCGGTCCGCGCTGCCTGCGGGAAGGGGCGGTCAGCTGGGCGACCCTCGTCGCCGCCTTGGAGGGCGGCCCGCCTGCGAGCTGACCTCTTGGCGGAGCCGGTCCTTCAGGCCAGTTCGAAGCGGCCGCCGCCCACCAGCCGTCCCGACCAGCCGGCCCGCTCGGCGCTGACCAGCTCCTCGAGCTGCCCCCGGTCGGTCACGTTGGCCCAGGTCCTGGTGCGAGGGCCGGTCCGGCAGGACACGATGCCGGTCGCAGGTTCCCCGTCGCGGTCATAGGTGACGGTGAAGGTCTCGACCTCGGCCACGCCGGTGGCGTCGGGGTCCTCGGAGAGGCGCTCGAGCTGGTCGACCGACCGCTGCACGTTCTCGGAGCGGAACCCCTGTGCCGGGGGCTCGGTCGAGTAGACGCCGATCGCATGCTTGGTCGCGTACCAGCCAAGCCCGGTGGCCAGGCCGATCGCGCCGGGGCGCTCCCGCAACGCCCGGGTGAGGGACGCGAGGCCGTGGCTCACGTAGTTGTTCCCCGGTCCACCGCCGAAGGTGAGCCCGCCGGTCTGCGTGAGCCGCCCGACGTCGCCGGCCAGGTCGAGGCCCAGCTCGCGGGCTCCGAGCTGGACCGCACAGGGAAAGCAGGAGTACAAGTCGGCCAGCGCGACGTCGTCGATCCCGATCCCGGCCAGCTCGAGCGCCCGGCGGCCGGCCAGCGCGATGGCCGGGGACCGAGACAGCTGGGCTCGTTCGGAGACGAACCAGTGGTCGTTCGCCTCGGCCCCGGACCACGGGAACACCCAGTGCTCGGACGGCACCCCGGCCGCCTCGGCCAGGCCGGCCGACGCCAGGAGCACCGCCGCCCCCTGGTCGACCTGGATGTTGGCCGTGCAGAGCTTGGGGTAGGGGAAGGCGATCATCCGGTTGTCCGGGCTGGGCTCGACGATCTGGTGGGGCTCGAGCGAGCGGCGCGACCAGGCGAACGGGTTGCCGGCCGCGACCTGGGAGAGCCTCGACCACAAGGACCCGATCCGCTCCCGGTGCTCGCTGCGGGTCCAGCCGGCCTCCATCCGCAGGGCGTTCTCGATCAGTGGGTAGACGTGGACCGGCAAGGTGAGGCCGCGAGCCGCCTCGGTCTCGGTGGTCGGGGCCCGGTCGGTCCCGAACGGCCTCGCGGGCGGGGTGGTCGGGTCCTGGTCGGTGACGACCTGGCGTTGGCCCGACCGGCGCGCTCGGGCTCTCGTGTAGCCGGTCTCGGCTCCCACCACCACCACTGCCTCGAGGTCGCCCCGCTGGATCGCGGCCGCCGCGTCGGCCACCAGCGCCTGCGGGGTGTTGCCGCCGATGGTGCTGTGCACCGACTCGGCGGGTTCCAAGCCCAGGCGGGCCGCGACCAGGGCCCCGGGGTCGGGCACGTTCCAGGTGAGCGACCGCACCACCCGGATGCTGCCGATCGAGCGGGCCAGCCGATCGGTCCTTCCCCCGGCGTCGTCCAGCGCTGCTCGGAGGGCTGCGACCATGAGGCCGAGCGGCTCTCTCGGGTGATCGGGCTCTGGGTCGCCGGGCCGGTCGGTGACCTGGCCGACACCGACGATGACCGGGGTTCTGGGGTCAAGGGTCACAGCTCTGGCAGCGTAGCCAGCTGCCCACCAGGGTGGCAGAGCCGGGCGGCGCGGACCGCTGGGTACACTCGCCCCATGGGTCGTGCACCGAGCGGCGCTTCCGCCGGTCCGCGGGGCTCCCGGTGACCGCGGGCTCGCCCTTCGGCCGCTGGCTGGACACCGATCCCGAGGTCGCCAGGCTTCTCGCCGAGGAGTTCGGCCGTCAGACCTCGACCCTCCAGCTGATCGCGTCGGAGAACTTCACCTCGCCGGCGGTGCTGGCGGCGACCGGATCGGTGCTCACCAACAAGTACGCCGAGGGCTACCCGGGCTCCCGCTACTACGGCGGCAACCGGATCATCGACGAGGTCGAGGACCTGGCCCGGGAGCGGGCACGGTCCCTGTTCGGCGCCGCCCACGCCAACGTCCAGCCCCACTCCGGGGCCAGCGCCAACCTGGCCGTGTACCACGCCTTGTTGGAGCCGGGCGACACCGTGCTCGCGATGCGCCTCGACCACGGTGGGCATCTGACCCACGGTTCGCCGGCCTCGGTCACCTCGAGGCTCTGGCGCTTCGTCTCCTACGGGGTCACGCCGCCCTCTGGCGACCCGGGCCAGCCGGGCGAGGTCATCGACTTCGACCAAGTCCGCGACGTGGCGAAGTCCGAGCAGCCCAAGCTGATCGTGGCCGGGTCCACCGCCTACCCCCGGGTCATCGAGGCCGAGCCCTTCCGCCAGATCGCCGACGAGGTCGGGGCGCTGCTCATGTTCGACGTCGCCCACCCGGCGGGTCTCATTGCCGGGGGGGTGCACCCAAACCCGGTCCCGCTGGCCGACGTGGTCACCTTCACCACCCACAAGACCCTGCGGGGGCCGCGCGGCGGGGCCATCCTCGCCACCGCCGAGCTCGCCCGGCGGATCGACAGCACCGTCTTCCCCGGCTTCCAGGGTGGTCCGCTCGAGCACGTGATCGCAGCCAAGGCGGTCGCCTTCGCCGAGGCGGCCCGGCCCGAGTTCCGCCGCTACGCGGCCGCGGTGGTGGCCAACGCCCAGGCGCTGGCCCGGGGGCTGGCCGAGGAGGGGTTCCGGGTGGTGTCGGGCGGGACCGACAACCACCTGCTGCTGGTCGACCTGCGGAGCTTCGACCCCGAGCTCACCGGCAAGGTGGCCCAAGAGGTGCTCGATCGCCACGGGATCACCTGCAACCGCAACACCATCCCCGACGACCCCCGCTCGCCCTTCGTCACCTCCGGGCTTCGCCTGGGCACGGCCGCCGAGACCACCGCTGGCATGGGCGTGGACGAGATGGCGGTGGTGGCCTCGCTGATCGGGCGGGCCCTGCGCCAGCGCGACGACCCGGGCGCGCTGGCCGCGGTCCGGGCCGAGGTGGCCGAGCTGTGCGCCGCCTTCCCGCCCTACCCCGACCTGGCCGGGCCGGGCTGAGCCGTCCGCGCTGCGGGGTCTCAAGGGGTGCCGCCGTTCGCATGGTACGGGGCCGTGCTCGGGATCGCGGCCGTGGTCACGGCGGCCGCCACCCTGCCGGCCCGCTGGCTGGCCCTGCGGGCCGGCTACATCTACCCGCCGAGCGAGCGGACGGTCCACCAGACGGCCATGCCCTACGGCGGTGGCGGGGCCATGCTGCTCGGCTTTCTGGTCGCGGTCACCGTCGCTGCGCTGATTCCGGCGCTGCACGGGGTGTTCTCCAACTCCTCGGAGCCGCTCGGGGTGGTCTTGGCCGGGGCGGCCATCTTCGCCATCGGCTTGGTCGACGACGTCTTCGACCTGTCGGCGCCGGCCAAGATGGCCGGCCAGGTCCTGGCGGCGAGCATCTTGTACTTCCTCGGCGTCACCATGTACGAGATCAAAGTCCCGCTGGCCGGGCTGATCGCGCTGAGCCCCGGGGTGACGCCGCTCATCACCGCGATCTGGGTGATCGTGCTCACCAACGCGATCAACCTGATCGACGGCCTCGACGGCTTGGCGGCGGGGATCGTGGCCATCGCCGGCGGGGCGCTGGCCGTCTACGGCCTGCGCCTGATGGAGCTGGGTGTCTTGCCGCTCGACAACATCGGCCCGCTGGTGGCCGTGATTGCCTGCGGGGTGTGCCTGGGCTTCCTGCCCTTCAGCTTCCACCCGGCCAAGGTCTTCATGGGCGATGCCGGCGCGCTATTCCTGGGACTGCTCATGGCGGCCTCGACCATGGTCATCGGGGGCCGGATCCCGGTGACCAGCGGCTCGACGTACTTCTTCTTCGCGCCGCTGTTCATCCCGCTGTTCATCCTGGGCGTGCCGATCCTCGACATGGCGTTTGCCTTCGTCCGCCGGACCGCCAAGGGCGGGCCATTCCACGTCGCCGACAAGGAGCACATCCACCACCGCCTGATGCGTCTCGGCCACGGCCAGCGCCGCAGCGTGCTCATCCTGTGGGCGTGGACGGCCGTGCTGTCGGGGTTTGTCCTGTTCCCGCTGTTCATCCCAAGGGTGAACGCCTTCATCCCGTTCGGGGCGGCGGCTCTCGGCGTCGGCCTGTACACCCTGTTCCACCCCGGGCTTCGGCGCCGGGAGGCCGAGCCCGGCGACGTCCAGGCGCCCCGGCGCCCCCCGGAGCCCGGCGGGGGACCAGGGAGCGGAGGGGCGCTGACCGGGCCGGCCGGCCATCTCGGGCCGGAGCGCCGGCGGGTGGGCCGGGGCTGACGTTTTGCCGTCCGGGGAGGCGGGATGGAATGATCGCGTCGGTGGCTAGGGACTGCGTCACCAGCAGGACGCGGCATCCGCGGCGCGCCGACGGCGCGCCTGGCACCATTGCCCCTGCGTGAGCACTGGATTCCCGGTTGATCGACAGCACCAACACTCCGTCTGACGCGGCTGGGGGGCAGGCCGGTGGGGGACAACCAGGACGACCGGGAGGGCTCGTCCGGACCCTCCGGACCGCCTGCGCCCAGCATGGGCGACGTCTTTTGGATCGGGACCGCCTGCGCGCTGAGCGTCGTAGGCGGGGCCGGCCTGGGGTATCTGGCCGACTGGCTCGCCAGCACCACGCCGTGGCTGACCTTTGTCGGCCTTGCCTTCGGCATCGTCTCGGCGGTGCTGCTCGCCGTGCACCAGTTCCGGCGATTCGTGTAGGCGGGCCCGGGCCCGCCGGCAAGGGGCGCTGAGGTCCGCCATGGTGTTCTCCCAGGTGTCGTTGCCCGAGGTGGCCCGGATCTCGAGGCGCACGGTGTTCGGCTCCTTGGCCGTGGGGGTCGCCGGGCTGGTGCTGTGCGTGGTCCTCCAGGCGACCCTGGTGGGGCTCGGGCTGTGCGTGGGCATCGCCCTCGGGATCGCCAACTTCCGGATGGTCCAAGGATCGGTGGCCAGAGCCGGCCGCCGTCCCGGACCCAAGCGCCGGCCGCTGGCCATGAACACCGTGAGCCGCCTGGCGGTGATCACTGCCGCAGCCCTGGGGCTGTTGTTCGTGAGCTTCGACCTCGGCTTCGGCCTGCTGGCCGGGCTGGCGGTGTTCCAGTTCCTGCTGGTGGTGGGGGTGCTGCGCTCGCTGCTCAAAGGGGCCGGCCTGCGAGGGGCGGGCGGGTCGCTGTTCTCGGGGCTGCCCACCCTCCTCGGCACCGCCCCCGAGGAGGCCCCGGGCCCGGCCGGTTCCCCCGGTGCGGTGCCGACCGACGGCCCCGGCGACGTCTGGGAGGGGCGCTGATGGTGCCCGTCTTCGGCTTCGCCGCCAACATCACCGTCGGGGACCACGTGACCGGCAAGGTGCTGGGCCTCACCCTCAACCTCGACACGGTGTGGGCCACCGGGGCCGCGCTGGCGATCGTGATCGTGCTGGCCGCCCTCCTCCGCCGCCAGGTCGCACGCGGCCGGCCCGGCCGCCTCCAGGTGATCTTCGAGGCCCTGGTCGAGGTGGTGACCAGGCAGGTCGAGGGCTCGATCGGCGAGGCCGGCCGGGCCATCGTCCCGCTCGCGATCAGCCTCTTTGTGTTCATCTTCATCTGCAACTGCTTCGAACAGGTTGGCCTGGGCAGCCACTTCGAGTGGCTGGCAGCCCCCACCGGGGACATCAACCTGACCCTGGCCATGGCCCTGTTCGTCATCGTCTTGGTCCACGTGGCCTCGATCCGCTCGAGAGGGCTCGGCGGCTACGTCCGCCACTACCTGTTCCAGCCGTTCCCTCCGGTGCTCCTGCCGTTCAACCTCTTCATCAACGTGGTCGAGGAGGTCGCCAAGCCGATCACGCTGGCCCTGCGGCTCTTCGGGAACCTTTTGTCGGGCACCCTCATGCTGTCGCTGATCGCTGCGCTGGGGGCCTGGAAGCTCTCGGGGGCCCCGGTGGGCGACGTGGTGATCGTGATCATCAACCCGATCTGGAAGCTCTTCGACCTGTTCATCGCCGGCATCCAGGCGTTCATCTTCGCCCTGCTCACCGTCATCTACTTCGACACTGCCATGAGCAGCGCCCATGGCGACGGGCGCCGCCACGAGCGGGCGGGGGCGGGCGCCACGACCGAGCCGTTGTCCTCGTAACCACACCAAAGGAGAGACCAGTAATGGCACACGACACGACCCAGCAGGCGATCCAGCTGGCGGGCGCCATGGTGGGCGGCGGCCTCGCCTTGGGCGGCGGCGCGGTCGGCGCCGCCATCGGCGACGGCCTGGCCGGGAGTCAGACCATCGCCGGCGTCGCCAGGCAGCCCGAGGCCCAGTCGAGGCTGTTCACGATCATGTTCCTCACGGTCGGCCTGGTCGAGGCGATGTACTTCATCAACCTTGCCTTCACCGCGCTGTTCATCTTCTCGCTGTACAAGAAGTAGGGCTCGGCCGAGGCCATGCACCGAACCCTGACGCAGCGCTCGACGGCCGAAAGGACGCCTTCGTGGTGACCCCCGCCACCAGCAACTTCTTGGTGCCCAACGGCACCTTCATCGTCGAGCTGATCGCGTTCGTCATCGTGCTGGTCGTGGTGGGCCGCTTCGTCCTGCCGCCGGTGAACCGGCTCATCAAGGAGCGCCAGGCCCGGATCGAGGCCGAGCTGGCCGCCGCCGACCAGGCGCGCGAAGAGGCGGCGCGGGCAGCCGAGGAGCGGCGGCAGGCCCTCGAGGAGGCACGCCGGCGGGCCCGCGAGATCCTCGAGCAGGCCAACCGGTCGGCCGAGCAGGCCCGCGCCGCGGTGATCGCCCAGGGCCAGGAGGAGCACGACCGGATCCTGGCCGCGGCGGCGGCCGAGCTGGAACAGGCCCGCAAGCGGGCCCTGGACGAGGCCACGGCGAGGATGGGCGAGTTGGTGGTCGAGGTGGTAGCGCGGGTCATCGGCCGCACCGTGGACCCCGAGGTGCACCGGGACCTCATCGACGAGGCGATCGCCGGCATCGAAGAGGAGGGCAGCGCCGCTGCCGGGAGCGGTCGATGAACCCTGCCGTCGAGGGCTACAGCGCCGCGATCTTGGAGACCGCAGACTCGGCGGCGGTGGCCGCAGAGCTGGGAGCGGTCGTCCGGATGGTCGAGGCCCACGACGAGCTTCGCTCGGTGCTCACTGACACCGCGCTGGCCTCCCCGCTGCGGCGGGCGGTGCTCGCCGAGGTGCTCGAGGGCCGGGTGAGCGACCCTGCCCGGCGCCTGGCTCCCTTCGCGGTGGCGGCCGTGCGGGCTCCCGACGCGCTGGGAGCGTTGCGGTGGGTGGCAGCCCGGGCCGGCGAGGAGACGCCGGCCGAGTTGAGCCTCCTCGGCCACCGCGCCGCGCGCGAGCGGATCGGCGGATACGCGGATGCCCTGTTCGAAGTGGCGAGTCCTCCGCAGCTCGAGGAAGTGGAGGACCAGCTTTTCCGGTTCGCCAGAGTGGTGGAGTCCGACCCCCAACTGCGAGGAGTGCTCACCGACCGCGAGCTGCCGGTCGAGCTCCGCCAGGCAGTGGTGCGGGACCTCCTCGCCGACAAGGTTGACCCGCTCACAGCTCGGCTGGTCAGCTTCGTGATCGCCGGCGGCCGGCCACGCGACTTCGTGGGGGCGCTGGACTGGCTGGTCGAGCGCACGGCGCGGGCGCGGGGCTGGCGGGTTGCCCGGGTCCGTTCGGCTGCCACCATCGATCGGGCCCAGCAAGAGGCCATGGCGGCTGCCCTGGGCCGGATGGTGGGGGCGCCGGTGGAGCTGCAGGTACGGATCGACCCCGAGCTGCTCTCGGGCGCGGTCGTCGAGGTCGGCGACCTCCGGGTCGATGCGAGCGCACGCGGCCGACTCGAACGGCTGCGCGAGGAGCTGGTGCCGGCACTGGCGGGCGCCAATGGGCTGGAACGAGGGACGGGAGGACCATGACCGAGTTGACCATCGACGCTGCCGAGATCACCGCGGTGCTCCGCCGGCACCTCGAGCGGTTCTCGCCGGCGGCCGAAGCCGAGCAGGTCGGCCGGATCGTGGAGGTGGGCGATGGGATCGCCCGGGTCTCCGGGCTGCCCCGAGCGGCGGTGAACGAGCTGCTCGAGTTCGAGGACGGGACCTATGGGCTCGCGCTCAACCTCGACGAGGACTCGATCGGCGCGGTCGTGCTGGGTTCGGTCGACAACCTGGAGGAGGAGCAGGTCGTCCGGGCAACCGGCCGGATCCTCTCGGTCCCGGTCGGTGACGCCCTCCTCGGGCGGGTGGTGAACGCCCTCGGCGAGCCGATCGACGGCAAGGGCAGCCTGGACGCGTCGGAGACCCGCCGGATGGAGGTGCAGGCACCCGGCATCGTCGACCGCCAGCCGGTCTCCGAGCCGCTCCAGACCGGCATCAAGGCCATCGACGCCATGACCCCCATCGGCCGGGGCCAGCGCGAGCTCTTGATCGGTGACCGCAAGACCGGCAAGACCACGGTGGCGATCGACACCATCCTCAACCAGCGCGGCCAGGGCGTGAAGTGCATCTACGTCGCCGTCGGCCAGAAGAACTCGTCGGTGGCCCAGACCGTGAAGACCCTGGAGGACCACCACGCCCTGGACTACACGGTGGTGGTGGTCGCGTCGGCCGGCGACCCGGCCCCGTTCAAGTACTTGGCCCCCTACGCCGGCTGCGCGATGGGCCAGCACTGGATGGAGCACGGCGACGCTGCGCTGATCGTCTACGACGACCTGTCCAAGCAGGCCGAGGCGTACCGGCAGATCTCGCTGTTGCTGCGGCGCCCCCCGGGCCGGGAGGCCTATCCCGGCGACGTCTTCTACCTGCACAGCCGGCTGCTCGAGCGGGCTGCCAAGCTCTCCGACGCCAAGGGCGGCGGCTCGCTCACCGCCCTGCCCATCATCGAGACCAAAGCCGGGGACATCTCGGCCTACATCCCCACCAACGTCATCTCGATCACCGACGGTCAGGTCTTCTTGGAGTCCGACCTCTTCTACGCCGGGGTGCGCCCGGCGGTGAACGTCGGCAACTCGGTCTCCCGGGTGGGTGGCGACGCCCAGATCCGGGCGATGAAGGCGGTCGCCGGCACCCTCAAGATCGACCTGGCGCAGTTCCGAGACCTGGAAGCGTTCGCGACCTTCGGGTCCGAACTCGACCGGGCGTCCCAGGCCCAGCTCGACCGAGGCTACCGGCTCACCGAGCTGCTCAAGCAGCCGCAGAACGACCCGGTGCCGGTGGAGGAGCAGGTCCTCGTGATCTACGCCGGCACCCGGGGCTTCGTCGACAGCATCCCGGTCCCCGAGGTGCGTCGGTTCGAGTCCGAGCTGCGCGAGTTCCTGCGCACCGACGCGCCGGAGCTGTTGGCGGCGATCCGCGACACCGGCGAGCTCCCTGACACCGGCGCGATCGACGAGAAGCTCCGCCAGTTCCTCGACCGCTTCGACACCGGGAGCGCCGAGTGACCCTCCCGGTGCTCCTGGAGGCCTGAGCGTGGCCGGCGGGGTCGTCCGGATCCTCCGCAGGCGGATCCGGACCGTCGAGGCGACCAAGAAGATCACCCGCGCCTTCGAGCTGATCGCGGCGTCCCAGATCGTGCGGGCGCAGAATCGCATCGCCGCCAACCGCCCCTATCGCGACGCCATGGCGCGCATCGTGCTGGAGGCGGCGAGCGCCGACCCCGGGGCGACCGAGCTGGTGGGAACCCCGGAGTCGCCCCGGTCGGTGGCGGTCGCCCTGATCGTGGGGGACCGGGGCCTCTCTGGCCCCTACAACGCCAACGTGCTGCGGGCGGCCGAGACCGTCCTGGCCGAGCACCGGTCCCGTGGGGCCGAGGTCCGCCTGGTCACGGTGGGGCGCCGGGCGATCGCGTACTTCCGGTTCCGGGGCCGCCCGGTCGACGAGGCCTTCAGCGGCATGGCTGACCGCCCGAGCTTCGCCGACGCCCGGCGGGTCGCCGGGGCCCTCTGGGAGCTGTTCGAGCGCGACCGGGTCGAGCTGGTTCAGCTGGTGTCGACCCGGTACGAGTCGGCTGGGCGCCAGAGTGTCGAGGTCCGCCAGCTCCTGCCGCTTCCTGAGGGCGCCGGGCCGGCCGACGCGGCGCCCGACGGCGCGGGGCGCGGCGGCTACACCGAGTTCGAGCCGGACGTGACCACCCTGCTCGCCCATCTGCTGCCTCGGGCGCTCGAGTCCGAGCTGTTCGCGGCGCTGCTGGAGGCGTCGGCCTCCGAGCACGCGGCTCGCCAGCGGGCGATGGCGGCTGCCACCGACAACGCCGAGGAGCTCGTCCGCACCTTGACCCGGGCCATGAACCAGGCCCGCCAGGACGCAATCACCAGCGAGATCATGGAGATCGTGGGAGGGGCAGAAGCCCTCCGCGAGGCGAAGGGAGCCTGACCGTGACCACCACCGAGGAGCGACCGACAACCCAGCACAAGGCGAGCGAGGACGGACGAGTGGTCGCGATCGCCGGACCGGTCGTCGACGTCGAGTTCCCGCTCCACGCCCTGCCCGAGATCAACCACGCGGTCGAGATGGACATCGAGCTCGAGGGGCGCCGCCAGACCATCGTGGCCGAGGTGGCCCAGCAGATCGGGGAGGGCCGGGTCCGGTGCATCTGCATGCGCTCGACCGACGGCCTCATCCGGGGGACCCCGGTGCGCAACACCGGCCAGGGCATGAAGGTCCCGGTCGGCCAGGGCGTGCTCGGCCACGTGTTCAACGTGCTCGGCGAGACCCTGGACACCCCCTCCATCGAGGGGATCGAGGACCGTTGGGAGATCCACCGCACCCCGCCGGACTTCGACCAGCTGGAGCCCCGGGCCCAGATGTTCGAGACCGGCATCAAGGTCATCGACCTGCTCGAGCCCTACCTCCAGGGGGGCAAGATCGGCTTGTTCGGCGGAGCCGGCGTCGGCAAGACGGTGCTGATCAAAGAGATGATCCACCGGATCGCGACCCAGCACGGCGGGGTCTCGGTGTTCGCCGGGGTGGGGGAGCGGACCCGCGAAGGCACCGACCTGTGGCTCGAGATGCAGGAGTCCGGGGTCATCGAGAAGACGGCCCTCGTCTACGGCCAGATGGACGAGCCGCCGGGGGTGCGCCTCCGGGTCGGCCTGGCCGCGCTCACCATGGCCGAGTACTTCCGGGACGTGAAGCGCCAAGACGTGCTGCTGTTCATCGACAACATCTTCCGGTTCGTCCAGGCCGGCTCGGAGGTCTCCACCCTGCTCGGCCGGATGCCCTCGGCCGTCGGGTACCAGCCCACGCTGGCCGACGAGATGGGCGAGCTCCAGGAGCGGATCACCTCGACCCGAGGCCGGTCGATCACCTCGATGCAGGCGGTGTTCGTGCCGGCCGACGACTACACCGACCCTGCGCCCTTCACCACCTTCACCCACCTCGACGCGACCACCGAGCTCAACCGGCAGATCTTCGCCTTGGGCATCTATCCGGCGGTCGACCCGCTCGCGTCGACGTCCAACATCTTGGCCCCCGAGATCGTGGGCGAGCGCCACTACCAGGTGGCCCGAAGCGTCCAAGCGGTGCTCCAGCGGTTCAAGGAGCTCCAGGACATCATCGCGATCCTGGGACTCGACGAGCTGTCGGAGGAGGACCGGGTCACGGTCAACCGAGCCCGCAAGATCCAGCGGTTCTTGTCCCAGCCGATGTTCGTGGCCGAGGTCTTCACCGGGGTGCCCGGCCTGTTCGTGCCGGTGCAGGAGACCGTCGAGTCGTTCGAGGCCCTGGTCAACGGGGAGCTGGACCACATCCCCGAGCAGGCGTTCCTCAACGTGGGCGGCGTCGAGTCGGTGCTCGAGAAGGCCAAGGCCATCGAGGCCGGCTGATGGCCTTCGCGCTCCAGGTGCTCACCCCCGAGCGGGTGCTGGTGGACGGCCCCGCCTCGGCGCTGGTCCTGCGCTCGAGCGACGGGGACATGACCGTGCTCGAGGGGCACACCTCGCTGGTGGCCGAGGTGGTGCCGTGCGTGGTCCGGGTGGATCCGGACGAGGGTGACCCGATCCGCCTGGCCGTCCACGGCGGGTTCCTGCAGGTGGACACCCGGCCGGGGGGCGAGGGCCCGTCGGGGCTGGCCACCACCGTGGCCCTGGTGGCCGGGGTGGCCGAGCCGGTGGCCGAGATCGACGTGGAGCGAGCCCGGCGGGCCCGGGACGAAGCGGAGGCCGAGCTCGCCCGGCTGTCCGGCGGGCAGGCCGAGGAGGGCCGGGAGCGCAGCGCAGAGGAGCGAGCCGCCCTCGCCGCGCTGGCGCGGGCGGAGCTGCGCCTCGAGGCGGCGGGCGCGGCTGAGCCGGCCCGCTGAGCCAGGCAGGGGCACCGGCCGCTCCGGCGGACGGGCCGCTCCGGCGGACGGGCCGGTCAGGTGAACGGGATGGAGCTGAACTCGGCCAGCTTGCGGAGCGGGTGCAGGGCGTCGACCCGGCGGATGGTGCCCGACTTGGACCGCATGACCAATGACTCGGTGGTGGCCCCGCCGTCCTCCAGGTAGCGAACCCCCCGAAGCAGCTCGCCGTCGGTGATCCCGGTCGCCGCGAAGAAGCAGTTGTCCCCGGCCACCAGGTCGTCGTTGGTCAGCACCTTGTCGAGGTCATAGCCGGCGGCGATGGCCGCCTGCCGCTCCGCTTCGTTGCGGGGCCACAGCCGGCCCTGGATCTCGCCCCCCATGCACTTGAGGGCCGCCGCAGCCAGCACTCCTTCGGGGGTTCCCCCGATGCCCAGCAGCACATCGGCGCCGGTGGTGTCGGATCGGCCGGTGGCGATCGCCGCCGCCACGTCGCCGTGGGTGATGAGCCGGATCCGGGCACCGGTCCGGCGGACCTCGGCGATCAGCTCGGCGTGGCGGGGCCGGTCGAGGATCACCGCCGTCAGGTCCCGGACCGGCCGCCCCAGTGCCTCGGCCAGGGACCGGAGGTTCTCGGTGGGACTCTTGGTGATGTCGATGGCGCCGGCACCCCGGCGGCCCACGGCGATCTTCTCCATGTAGACGCACAGCCCGGGGTCGAACATCGTCCCCCGCTCCGACACCGCGATCACCGCCAGGGCGCCGCCCCGGCCCTCCGACGCCAGGGTGGTGCCGTCGATCGGGTCGACCGCGATGTCGGTCTGGGGCGGGGAGCCGTCGCCGATCCGCTCCCCGTTGTAGAGCATGGGGGCGTGGTCCTTCTCGCCTTCGCCGATGACCACGATCCCGTCCATGGCCACCGTCGAGAGCACCAACCGCATGGCGTTCACCGCCGCGCCGTCGGCACCCTCTTTGTCCCCGGCCCCGATCCAGCGGCTGGCCGCCATGGCGGCGGCTTCGGTGACCCGGACCAGCTCGAGGGCCAGGTTCCGGTCCGGCGCCTGGGGCTGTCTCGCCACGCCCCGACCATAGCGGGCGATAATGGGGCCGTGGACCGGCTCGTCATCCGTCCGAACGGTCCGCTCCGGGGCACCGCCCGGGCCGGCGGCGCCAAGAACTCGGCCCTCAAGCTCATGGCCGCCTGCCTGCTGGCCGAAGGCCGCCACCGGCTGGAGAACGTCCCGGAGATCGTGGACGTCCAGATCATGTCGGAGATGCTCGAGGCCCTGGGCGTGACGGTGACCCGGGAGGGCCACGGCCTGTGGATCGAGGTGCCGGCGGCCGCCCACCTGCACCCGGTCGCCCCCTATGAGCTGGTCGAGCGGATGCGGGCGTCGATCGTGGTCCTGGGCCCACTGCTGGCCCGCTGCGGCCACGCCCGCCTGTCGATGCCCGGCGGCGACGACTTCGGCTCCCGACCGATCAACTTCCACCTGGACGGCCTGAGCGCGATGGGCACCCGGTTCGAGATGCGCCACGGGTTCATCGAGGGCACCGTGGAGCCCGGCGCCGCCGGGCCCCGGCTGGTGGGCAGCCGCATCGTCCTCGACTACCCGAGCCACACCACCACCGACAACCTGATGATGGCGGCGGCCCTGGCCAAGGGGACCACCGTGATCGACAATGCGGCCCGAGAGCCCGAGGTGAGCGACCTGGCCGCCTTCCTCAACGCCATGGGGGCAGTGGTCCGGGGGGCTGGGACGGCGCGCCTTGAGATCGAGGGCGTCGACGCCCTCACCCCCACGGTCCACCGGGTCATCCCCGACCGGGTGGTAGCGGGCACCCTGCTGGCGGCGGCGGCCATCAGCGGCGGGGAGGTGGTGGTGGAGGACGGCCGGTTCGACCACATGGAGATGTACGCGAGCAAGCTGCGGGCCATGGGGGTCGAGGTGGACCAGCGCCCCGAGGGGCTGTGGGCCGCCGGTCCGCCCAGGCTGCGCTCGGTGGACGTGGCCACCCTGCCCTACCCTGGCGTCGCCACCGACTACAAGCCCCTGTTGGTCGCGATGCTGTCGGTCGCCGATGGGGTCGCGATCGTGACCGAGAACCTCTTCGAGGGGCGGTTCCGCTACATCGACGAGCTCCGCCGGATGGGGGCGGACATCCGGACCGAGGGGCACCACGCGGTCGTGCGAGGGGTGTCCCGGCTCTCGGGAGCGCAGGTCCGCTCGCCCGACATCCGAGGTGGTGCCGCCCTGGCGCTGGCTGGTCTGGTGGCCGAGGGCGAGACCGTGATCACCGCGGCTCGCCACCTGGACCGGGGCTACGAGCACTTCGGTGCCACCCTGGCGGCCCTGGGGGCCGACGTGGAGTGGCAGTGAGCACGTCGCCGTCCACCGACGGTGGGGAGGTGCGCGGGGAGCTCGCGCTGGCGCGCCCCGCCGGTCGGGGGGACCCCGCCACCTTGTTCGAGCGGGCGAGGCGGCGGGACCGCGGCGCGCTGGCTCGCCTGCTCTCCTACGTGGAGGAGGGGGGCGAGCGCAGCCGGGCGGTCGCCCGCCTCAGCTACCGGGCCCCCCAGCCCTACGTGATCGGCCTCACCGGAGCTCCCGGAGTCGGCAAGTCGACCTTGGGAGACCGGCTGGTGACGGCCGCGCTGGGCGGATGGTCCGACGGGGCCTCCGGTCGACCCGAGCCGCTGGCGCAGGTGGCGGTGCTGGCATCGACCCGACCTCGCCGCTCAGCGGTGGGGCCATCTTGGGCGACCGGGCGAGAATGCAGCAGCACGCGACCGACCCGTCGGTGTTCATCCGGTCGATGGCCACCCGGGGCCATCTGGGAGGGCTGGCCCTGGCGGTGCCCGACGCCGTCCGGCTGCTCGGGGCGGTCGGCTTCCCGGTCGTGGTGGTCGAGACGGTGGGGGTGGGCCAGGTCGAGGTGGAGGTGGCGGCAGCCAGCGACACCACCGTGGTGGTGGTCACCCCGGGGTGGGGGGACTCGCTCCAAGCGGCCAAGGCCGGGCTGCTGGAGGTGGCCGACCTGTTCGTGGTGAACAAGGCCGACCGGCCCGGTGCCGCCGAGGCGGCCCGGGACCTCCGCCAGATGCTGGCCCTCGGCCCGGCCAAGGCCTGGATGCCGCCCATCGTCGAGACGGTGGCCGCGACCGGCACCGGGGTCGACGAGCTGTGGGGGGCCATTGCCCGCCACCGGGCCCACCTCATCGACAGCGGTGGCCTGGAGCGCCGGCGGGCCGAGCGGACCGCTGCCGAGCTGCGCAAGGTGGTGGCGGCGGGGTTCGACCGCCGACTGGCCGAGCTGACCGCGTCGCCCCGCTACGCTGCCGCGCTCGGTGATGTCGTCGCGGGGCGCTGCGATCCCTACGAAGCCGCGGACCGGCTGCTCGGGGAGGGCTGAGCCGGTGGCGCGCCGGCGCCGAGCGCGACCGGGGCCGGCGGTGGCAGGGCGCCAGTGAGCACCCCCCGCCTGCCGCTTCGCCCCCAGGAGCTGGTCCCTGTCCGGCCGTGGTACCAGCATGCAGTCTTCTACGAGGTCTTCCTGCGCGGCTTCTACGACGCCAACAACGACGGGATCGGAGACATCCCCGGCCTCCACGAGAAGCTGGACTACCTCGAGTGGTTGGGGGTGGACGCGGT
Organism: Actinomycetota bacterium; assembly: GCA_021324355.1. GTDB lineage: Bacteria > Actinomycetota > Acidimicrobiia > Acidimicrobiales > RAAP-2 > Palsa-461. The sequence goes on along the minus strand of JAJPJD010000021.1, from coordinate 15,694 downwards.
CTGGCTGCTGCCCTTCTACCCCTCGCCGATGCGAGACGGTGGCTACGACATCAGCGACTTCTTCAACGTCTCGCCCGACTACGGCACCCTGGCCGACCTGACCAGCCTGCTCGACGACGCCCACCGGCGAGGGATCCGCTTCGTCGCCGACCTGGTCATGAACCACACCAGCGACACCCACCCGTGGTTCATCGAGTCCCGCTCCAGCCGAGACAACCCCAAGGCCGACTGGTACGTGTGGAACGACGACGACCAGCGCTGGCCCGAGGCCCGGATCGTCTTCTCCGACGTGGAGCGGTCCAACTGGACCTGGGACGACACCAGGCAGCAGTACTACTGGCACCGTTTCTACTCGCACCAGCCCGACCTCAACTATGAGAACCCCGAAGTCGCCGAGGCGATGATCGAGGCAGTGAAGTTCTGGCTCGAGATCGGCTTCGACGGCTTCCGCCTGGATGCCGCGCCCTACTTGTTCCAGCGCGATGGCACTGCCGGCGAGCACCTGCCCGAGACCCACGAGTTCATCAAGCGCCTCCGCAAGGAGATGGACGCCAGTTACCCCGGCCGGGTGCTGCTGGCCGAGGCCAACGGCTGGCCGGCCGACGTCGCCGACTACTTCGGGGACGGCGACGAGTGCCACCTGTGCTTCCACTTCCCGCTCATGCCCCGCCTCTTCATGGCGGTCCGCAAGGAGCAGCGCTCCCCGATCACCGAGATCCTCTCGCAGACCCCAGAGATCCCCCCCGGCTGTCAGTGGGCGATCTTCCTGCGCAACCACGACGAACTCACCTTGGAGCAGGTGAGCGAGGAGGAGCGGGACTACCTGTTCAGCGAGTACGCCAAGGACGACCGGATGAAGCGCCACATGGGCATCGGCCGCCGCCTGGCCCCCCTGCTCGACGGGGACCGTCGCCTGGCCGAGCTGCTCTACGCCCTGGTGCTGTCGTTGCCGGGCAGCCCGGTCATCTACTACGGCGACGAGCTGCTCATGGGGGACAACATCTACCTGGGCGACCGGGACTCGGTCCGCACCCCCATGCAGTGGTCACCCGACCGCAACGGGGGGTTCTCCAAGGCCGACTTCGCCCAGCTGTACCTGCCGCCGGTGATGGACGCGGTCTACGGCGCCGACGCGGTGAACGTGGAAGCCCAGTACCGCAACCCCGGTTCGTTCCTGCACTGGCTCCGGCGGATGCTGGTCCAGCGCCGAGCCATGCCGGTGCTCGGGGTCGGGGCGATGGAGATGGTCGCCTGCCCCAACCCCTCGGTCCTGGCCTACGTCCGCTCCGGAGAGGTGGCAGACGCGCCGGTCGGGATCACCAACCCATGGGGTCCGGGCGGCCCGCCTCCGGTGCCGCTGCGGGGCAGTCCCTGGGAGCAGGCCCCGGCGACCTCGACGGTGGTGCCGGTCCACGGGCCCGAGCCCGGGACCACCGGTCTGCGCTCCCAGGTCGTCCTGTGCGTCCACAACCTGAGCCGTTTCGCCCAGCCGGCCGAGCTCTCCCTGGCCCGCTGGGCCGGCTCCACCCCGGTCGAGGTGCTGGGCCGAGTCCGGTTCCCCACCATCACTGACGCGCCCTACACGATCTCCCTCGGCCCCTACGGGTACCTGTGGTTCGAGCTGGTCGGCCCAGACGGGGAGCCAGGCGGGTGACCAACGCGATGTTGGAGATCGACGGGGCCCGGCGGCGGGCGCTCGAGCCCTTGGTAGTCGCGTGGCTGGCCCGGCGGGGGGTGGGGGGGGTCGGCCGGCTGGAGATCCTCGAGGCCGAGGTCCTGCGGCCCGGTCGGCCGGGCTTGCTCGACGTGGTGGCGAGCGTCGACGGCCGGACCGCCCATCTGGTGCTGGGACTGCACCCACCGGGGGCCGAGGTGCGGACCTTGCGGGGGGTCGACGATGGCGTCTTGGGGGGGTTCGCGGACGAGGCCGGCCCGGCGGTGGCGGTGGACGCACTGTTCGACGCCGACCTCGCCCCCCTGGTCGTGGTGGCCATCGTGGGCGAGCCGGTCGCGGTGGCCTCGATCGCCGCCGACGACGACCGGGCCACGGTGCTCGACGCCGAGGACCGGCTCAGCCTGTCGGTCTTCCCGTGGCCGACCGAGGGCCCGCACCCGGCCGTCGACATGCTTGTCGGGCTGGACGAGGCGGGCTTCAACCACCTGGCCGCCCCGCTCGCGCTGTGGCGGCGCCGCGGTCGGGACCTCGGGGTGGCCCAGGAGCTGCTCACTGAGGCAGCTGACGGCTGGGCAGTGGCCCGCACCTCCCTGCGGGACCTCTACGGCGCTGGCGGCAGCCCCGAGGAGGCTGGCGGGGACTTTGCCGACGAGGCCCGGGCGCTCGGGACCATGGCCGCTCGGCTCCACTTGGCGTCGGAGCGGGCATTCGGGCGGCGCAGCGCCTCGGTGGCCGACTGGGCGAGCGAGGTCGAGGCCCGGGTGAAGGACCAGGCCCCGGCCCTGGCCCGCTCGGAACCGTTCCGGCAGTCGCTGGCCAGCTTGCGCGAGCGGACGGAGCGCGCAGCGGCGGTCCGGACCCACGGTGACCTGCATCTCGGGCGGACCGCCCGGTCCAACCAGGGCTGGGTGGTGGCTGACTGGCTCCCCGGCGGGGCCGACTCGGCCGGGGAGCCCCGCTACTGCTGTCCGTTGAGCGACGTCGGCGACATGCTGTGGTCGCTGCGCCACGTGGCCGGCGTCGCGCTGGAGGAGCGGGATCAGGCCCTGCGGCCGGGCCTGGAGGGCGCCGCCCGGGCATGGGTCGACCGGAACCGCCGGGCGTTCCTGGCCGGCTACCTGGCCACCCCGGGGATCAGCGAGCTGGTGCCGACCGATGGGGAGCTGGTGGAGCAGCTACTGGTGGCGTTCGAGCTCGGCGAGGCGGCGGCCAAGGTCGGGGCCGGTCTGGCCCGCTAGGCGGCGGTTGCCCTGGCGGCGCGCGCGACACTGACCCGGTGCGACTCGGTGTGCTGACGGGGGGAGGCGACTGCCCCGGCCTCAACGCGGTGATCCGGGCGGTCGTGACCGCGGGCCATGTTCGCCACGGGGACCAGACGATCGGCTATCTGGATGGCTGGCGAGGGGTCCTGGACGGCCGCTCCACGGCGCTCGACCCGCTGCGCTCGACCGGGCTGCTGGCAATGGGTGGCACGGTGCTCGGGACCTCACGCACCAACCCCTTCGGCGAGCCCGACGGGGTGGAGCGGGTTCGCCGGACCTTGGCTGCTGACCGCATCGATGCACTGGTGGTCATCGGCGGGGACGACACCTTGGGGGTGGCCAACCGGCTGGGGCCGATGGGGGTGCGGGCGGTCGGGGTGCCCAAGACGATCGACAACGACCTGTCGGGGACCGAGGTCACCTTCGGCTTCCAGACTGCGGTGCAGACCGCCACCGAGGCGATCGACCGGCTGGCCACCACGGCCGAGTCCCACCACCGGGTGATCGTGTGCGAGGTGATGGGCCGCCACGCCGGCTGGATCGCGGCCGAGGCCGGCATTGCCGGGGGAGCAGCCGAGATCCTGGTGCCCGAGGTGCCCTTCGACCTCGACCAGGTGTGCGCCAAGCTCACCGCCCGCCACGAGCGAGGCCAGTTCTTCTCGATCGTGGTGGTGGCCGAGGGCGCCCTGCCGGCCGACCCGACGCTGGCGGAGTCGGCCGCCGCCGCTCGTTCGGGTGCGCCGCCCGACGCCTTCGGGCACGCGCGCCTGGGGGGCATCGGCGACTGGCTGGCCGGCCAGATCGAGCGCCGAACCGGCTTCGAGGCCCGCGCCACCACCCTGGGCCACATCCAGCGGGGCGGGACGCCGACCGCCTTCGACCGGGTGCTCGCCACCCGCTTCGGGGTGGCGGCGGTGGAGGCGGTCCACGACGGGGCCTTCGGGACCATGGTCGCGCTGTCGGCCGGGTCGATCGTCCGGGTCCCCCTGGACCAGGCGGTCGGCCACCCCAAGACCCTGGACCTCGACCTGCTCGAGGTGGCCGCGCCGTTCTTGGGCTGAGGACGACTCAGGCCGAGGCTGGCGAGCCGACGGCCAGGCCGAGCTCGTCGGCGGCCGCCTCGGGGGCGACGATGTTGATCGCCACCCCGGTCCCCAGCTCGAAGCCGGCCCGGGTGGTCACCTTGGGCCACACGTGGACATGCCAGTGGTAGGGCTCGCTCACCCGGTAGGGGGCGGAGTGGAAGACGATGTTGTAGGCGACGTTACCCACCCGCTCCTTCAGGTGCTTGAGGCAGTCCCGCAGGGCGGTGCCGATGGAGACCAGGTCCTCGGGGGGGCTGCGGTAGAGGTGGGGGGTGTGCGAGCGCGGGATGACCAGCATCTCGTAGGGGACCGAGCTCCAGAACGGGCAGACCACGATGGAGCGGGCATCGGCGTAGACCACTCGGCAGGCAGCGTTCTCCTCGGCGTCGACGGTGGTGCACAACAGGCAGCCACCGGCGAACTTGGTGAACCGGGCCACTTCCTCGGAGAGCTCCCGGGGGACGAAGGACATCCCAAGGAGCTGGCCGTGGGGGTGGGCGAGGGAGGCGCCGGCCTCCCGGCCCCAGTTGACGATGGCCTGGCTGTAGCGGAGGTTGCGCTGCTGGGAGTGCTCCTCGATCCGGTCCCGCAGCGCCGCCATGACCAGGCTGGCCTGCTCGCTCGAGAGCTCGGCCCAGGAGCTGTCGTGCTCGGGCGTGAACACCAGGATCTCGTGGATCCCACCCGCGGTGGCCTGGGTGAACACCGGTCCCCGGTTCTCCACCACGAACGGCTGGTCACCCTCGAACGCCGGGTAGAGGTTGGGGACCACCCGGACCAGCCAGTTCCCGGTCGGGCCGTAGGTCTCGAGGGCGGGCGGGCTGGCCTCCTCGTGGCCTGGACAGAAGGGGCAGGCCCGGGTGTCCTCGATGGCGGTCCCCGAGAGCACGAAGGCCGACGGGCGATCGGCGCGCAGCGCGCTGATCGCCACCCAGCGGCCCGAGAGCGGGTCGAGTCGGAGCTCGCTCACCACTGGGTGGCCGCTGCCGACCCCTCAGCCCAGATCGACGAAGCGACGTTCACTCCTCCTACGGTACCGCTTGGCTGGCACCGGCTCGGCGACGGCCGGGCGACAATGGGCCGTGCTCCCGGCCGTCGCCGGCCCACCGTCCACGGTGGGATTCGACCTGCTCCTGCTGTTCCACGTTGCCGCCGCGTTGGTGGGGTTCGGCGCGCTGGCGGTGAGCGGCGTCCAGGCCGACCGGCTGGCCCGGCACGGCTCGGGGGCCTTGCCCGATGACCTCCGGCGCTACTTCTCCCCCGGGGTCAACTGGGCCGGGCGGGTGCTCTACCTGGTGCCCGTCTTGGGAGCTGGACTGGTGGCCGACGGGCGGTTCAGCGTTGGCGACCCGTTCGTGGCTGCCGGCCTCGGCCTGTGGGCCCTGGCGGCGGCGGTTGCCGAAGGGGTGCTCTGGCCGGCCGAACGACGCCTCCAGCGGGCGTTGGCCGCCAGCCCGGGCACTCGGCCAGCCGCGGTCCCTGGGGTCGTGCGGGACTGCCGGTTGGTCGCCGGGTCCTCGGCGCTGGCAGTGGTGGTCTTCGTGACCGCCACAGTGGTCATGGTGGCCAGGCCGCGCTGATCGCCCAGGTCAGTGGGGGTCGCGCACGGCGGCGGCCACCGCATCGTCGACCCGCCGGCGGGCCTCGGCCGCCCGCCCGGCGGCGACCAGGCTGGGCAGGTCCCCGTCCAGCAGGGCCCGCCAGTCGACCGCGGTGGTCGGCCGGCCAGCCCGTCGGAGGGCCTGGCGGCCCTCCTCCAGCAGGGCGGCCAGCGCTCCCAGGTGCTCCCGGCCCAGCGACTCGGCGATGCGCCGGCGGAGCCAGGCGGCCAGCGCCGGGCTGGCCCCCCCGGTCGACACCGCGATGGACACCGGGCCCTCGCGGTGGACCGACGGCAAGAAGAACGAGCAGTGGTCGGCATCGTCGGCGCTGTTGACCCAGACTCCGGCCGCCTCAGCGTCGGCCGCCGCCAGTCGGTCGACCTCTTCCACCCCGGTCGCGGTCACGACCAGCCGGTAGCCGGCGGCCTCCCCCGGCCGGTAGTGGCGCCGTTCGACGCGCAGCACCCCGCCGGTGCCCGCCACCGCCAGCTCGTCGATGGCCGAGCACAGCTCCGGCGAGACCACGGTCACCGCGGCGCCGCACGCCAGCAGGTCGGCGACCTTGCGGGCCGCCACCTGGCCGCCCCCCACCACCAGGCACGGTCGGCCTTCCAGCCGGAGCACGACTGGGTAGGGAGGGGCCGGCGACACCGCGCTCAGCCTGCCAGCCCGAGAGGGCCGATCGAGGGCGGGCCGACCATGCAGGCCCCAACGGTGGCATGGGTGGCCTCGTCGATCAGCACGAGGCTGCCGGTGACCCGGTTGGCGCGGTAGGGGTCGACGGCGAGCCGGGTGCCGGTGGCCAGCCGGATCACCCCGATCTCGTTGTCCGCCAGCTCGGAGGCTGGTGCGAGCGAGAGGTCGTGCACGTCGAGCCGGGAGCGGACCTCGACCACCCGGGCAGGTCCCACCCGGGTCGTGTGCTTGACTCGGAACCGGTCGCCACTGCACAGCGGCGTGGCCCCGAACCAGCACACCGTGGCCTCGAGGTCTCCGGTGACCTGGGGCGGGTCCTGCTCGGCGGCGATCATGTCGCCTCGCCCCACGTCGAGGTCGTCGGCCAGTTCGACCGAGACCGAGATCCCCACCGGCGCCTCGGCGATCGGGCCGTCGTAGGTGCGGACCGCGGTGACCGTGGTGGCCAGCCCGGCCGGGAGGACGACCACTGGGTCTCCCACCCGCAGCGGCCCGCCGTCCACGATGCCCGCGTAGGCCCGACCGGTCCCGGTGCGCAGGACCCACTGCACCGGAAGGCGAGCGGCCGTACCGGCGTGGGCTCCCTGGGCTGCCGACCAGGAGCCGGCCCGGGCCGACTCCAGGGCCTCGAGCACGGTGGGGCCGTCGTAGTAGTCGGCCGCCGCGCTGGAAGGCACCACCACGTTGTCCCCGTGGAGGGCCGAGACCGGGACAACGGTGCACGCCCCGATACCCAGACGGCGGGCCAGGGTCTCCATCTCGGCCCTCACCCGTTCATAGGGGCCGGCCCGCCAGGCAACCAGGTCCATCTTGTTGGCGGCAACCACCATCTGGTCCACGCCGAGCAGCGCGGCGATGCAGGCGTGTCGGCGGGCCTGCTCTCGCAGACCGGTGGTCACGTCCACCACGACCAGGGCCAGGTCGGCCGTCGAGGCGCCGGTGGCCATGTTCGCGGTGTACTGCACGTGGCCGGGGCAGTCGGCGATGATGAACTTGCGGGTCATCGTGGCCGCGTAGCGGTAGGCCACGTCGATGGTGATGCCCTGCTCCCGCTCGGCCCGGAGGCCGTCGGTGACGAACGAGAGGTCCAGTGCTGGCCCGCCCCGCCGGCGGGAGGCAGCGGCGACCGCTTCAAGTTGGTCGTCGAAGAGCTGGCGGGTGTCGAGGAGGAGCCGGCCGATCAATGTCGACTTGCCGTCATCGACCGACCCGATGGCGGCAAATCGGAGCAGGTCGGCGCTGGTCGTCTCGCTCGGGCTCGACGCGCCGGGCGTGGCCAGCGGCGCCATGGCCTAGAAGTACCCCTCGCGCTTTCGGTCTTCCATGGCTGACTCGGAGAAGCGATCGTCCGCCCGGGTGGCGCCCCGCTCCGAGGTCCTCGAGGCCGCGATCTCGGCGATAACTGCTTCGACGGTGCGAGCCTCGGACCGGACGGCACCGGTACAGGTGGCGTCGCCGACCGTGCGGAAGCGCACGCTGGCAACCTCCACCGTCTCGGCTGGTGAGGGCTGCACCCACTCACTCACCGCCAGCAGCATCCCGTCGCGCTCGAGAACCGGGCGACGGTGAGAGAAGTAGATGGACGGCAGCTCGATACCCTCGCGCTCGATGTAGCGCCAGACGTCCAGTTCGGTCCAGTCCGACAACGGGAACGCCCGGACGTGCTCACCAGGGAGAACCCGGCCCTGGTAGAGGCGCCACAGCTCGGGACGCTGACGCTTGGGATCCCACTGGCCGAAGGTATCCCGGAAGCTCAGGACTCGTTCCTTGGCCCTCGCCTTGTCCTCGTCCCGCCGGGCACCGCCGATCGCGGCGTCGAAGCGGTGCTCGGTGATCGCGTCGAGCAGGGTGACCGCCTGGAGCCGGTTCCGTGACCGGCCCGGCCCCGGGTCGGCCACCCGACCTCGGTCGATGCTGTCCTGCACCCGGGCCACCAGCAGCTCCTCCCCGAGCTCGGCCACCCGGGCATCCCGGAACGCCAGCACCTCGGGGAAGTTGTGGCCGGTGTCGATGTGCAGGACCGGGAACGGGAATCTGCCTGGTCGGAAGGCCTTCACTGCGAGGTGGAGCAGGACGGCCGAGTCCTTGCCGCCGCTGAACAGCAGCACCGGCCGTTCGGACTCCGACGCCACCTCGCGCAGGACGAAGATGGCGTGGGACTCGAGCAGGGCCAAGTGGTCGGCCCGGAACCGGGTGTCGGTGGCGGTGGGTGCGGTGTCGGTGGCAGTCATCTCGTGGGGGTGGTGTCCTCGGGCGGGTGGGTGGCAGGCGAGCCGCGGCCGGAAACCTGACCTGTTTGGTCATGTATACTCGCCGGCAAGGCCCACGACAAGTCCCGCCGTCCGGCGGACCGAGCGGCAAACCGCAAAGGGTGCAGCCATGACCGACACGACCATCGGCCCGTCCGCCGGGCTCCTCGAGGAGCTGGCGGCGGTGAACGCCTCGTTGGAGCGAGCACCGGCCGAGCGTGCGATCGCCTGGGCGCTCGAGCGTTTCGGCTCCTCGGTGGTCCTCGCCTGCTCCTTCCAGGACGTGGTCATCGTGGACCTGGCGCACCGCGTGAATCCCGACATCGAGGTGGTGTTCTTGGACACCGAGGCCCATTTCGACCAAACCCTGGCCATGGTCCAGGCCACCCGGGCCCTCTACGGGCTCAAGCTCACCGTGACCAAGCCGGTTGCTGGCGCACAGGACTGGCCGTGCGGCACCGAGCGGTGCTGCGAGCTTCGCAAGGTCGAGCCACTCCGCCGGGTGCTGGCCGGCCGGAGGGCCTGGATCACCGGCCTCAAGCGGTCCGATGGGCCCAGCCGGGCTGACATTCCCATTGTCGGCTATGACCACACCTTTTCCCTGGTGAAGGTGAACCCGTTGGCTACCTGGACCGAGGCTGACATCGCGTCCTACGAGGCCGACCACGGCCTGCCGGTCCACCCGCTCAAGGCGCAGGGCTACCTGTCTATTGGGTGCGCGCCGACCACCGCGCCGGTGGCCGAGGGCGACGACCCACGGGCCGGCCGGTGGGCAGGGTCGGAGAAGACCGAGTGCGGGCTGCACGCGTGATGCCCCGAGACCCCGACAATCCCTACGGCATCCGGTTCCGGGGCAGCGACCGGCCGATGGCCTTCGTCACCCCCTACCGCTGGACGCACGAGCTGAGCGACGTCGAGCGCTTCAAGCTGGATCGGCACCCGCTCGAAGCGGCTCGCGACGTCATCACTCGCTACTCGGTCGAGGGCCCCGACGCGATCTACTCCACGCCGGGGGAGTCTGAGCGGCTGAAGTGGGTCGGCATCTACCCGCAGCGCCAGGGCGGCGACGCCTTCATGCTGCGGATCAAAGTTCCCGGCGGCCGGCTGTCGGCAGACCAGCTTCAAGAGATCGGTGTCGTGGCTGATGTCTTCGCCGAAGGCCCCGAGGACAGCGAGCTGTTCGGGAACCGCTACGCCGACCTCACGACTCGGCAGGACATCCAGCTGCACTGGATCCGGATCGAGGACGTCCCCAGGATCTGGCAGCGACTCTGGGACGTCGGGGTGACGACCTTGCAGGCCTGCGGCGACTCCACCCGCAACGTCACCTGTTGCCCGGTTGCCGGGGTGGACGCCGACGAGGCGTTCGACGCCTTCCCGGTCGCTCGGGCGATCTCGGACTTCTTCACCGGGAACCGCGAGTACTCGAACCTGCCGCGCAAGTTCAAGATCGCGGTGACCGGGTGCCGGGAGAACTGCGCCCGGGTGGAGATCAACGACATCGGGCTGTGGCCCGCGCAGGCGGCCGATGGGAGCCTCGGGTTCAATGTCCTCGCCGGAGGGGGGCTCTCCGACGGCGAGCGCATGGCCTCGGATATCGATGTCTTCGTCGCGCCCGAAGACGCCCTCGAGGTGTGCCGGGCAATCGCCCAGGTGTTCGGCGAGCTTGGCAACCGGGAGAACCGTGGGCTGTCCCGGATGCGCTACCTGGTCCAGGAGCTGGGCCCCGAGGGATTCCGGGAGGAAGTGGCGAAGCGCACCCGCCTCGAGCTGGCGCCGGCCGGGACCGAGCTCACAACCAGCTTCCGCGGGGACCACGTCGGGGTCCACCCGCAGCGCCAGGAAGGCCGGTTCTCGGTCGGGGGATCGGTCCCGGTGGGTCGGATGCGAGGGATCGAGCTGGTGGAGCTGGCTCGGTTGGCCCGCACCTACGGCGACGGGACCATCCGCCTGGGCACCGACCAGAACTTCGTGCTGACCGGTGTGCCCGAGGACCGGCTCGACGACCTTCTCGGCGAGGAGCTGTTGGCCAAGTACTCGCCGTTCCCGGGTCCCTTCGAGCGCGGCGTCGTCTCCTGCACGGGCGCCGAGTTCTGCCGGTTCGCGGTGGTCGAGACCAAGGAGCGGGCGGTCAAGCTGGCCCGTGCCCTCGATGCCCAGCTCCAAGGCCAGGATCCGGCGCCGGTTCCGGTCACCTTGGGGCGGCGTCCCGAGGGCGGCTGGTCGAGCTGCGGCGAGGACCGCGGCGTCGTCCGGATCCACTTCTCAGGCTGCTCGGCAGGGTGCGCCCAGCCCCAGATCGCCGACATCGGGCTGCGCGGCGAGGTCGCCCATGTGGGGGAGCGCCTCGAGGAAGCGGTCGACATCGGGCTCGGGGGCTCGCTCGGCCCCGATGCCGCCTTCATCGACTGGGTGGCCGGGGCCGTGCCACTAGGTCAGGTACCCCGGGCCCTGAGCAACCTGCTCGACGCCTTCGCTCGGTGCCGGCGCCCCGAGGAGCCCTTCTACGCGTGGGCCCGGCGGACCGACAACGACGAGCTCCGCCGGATCATCGCCGCCCAGCCGGTCGAGGTGGCGCGGTGAAGCGCTACCGGGTCCGAGAGGAGATGAACGGCGTCGAAGAGCCTCCCGGCAAGGTCTGGTTCTGGGAGCTCGCCGCCGGGGTCATCGACGCCGACCGCTGCGTGCAGTGCGGCACCTGCGTCGCCGCCTGCCCGTCGAACTCCATCGGGGTCAACCCTGACACCGGGCTTCCCGAGTTGGTGAAGATGTGCACGGGGTGCTCCTTGTGCTGGGACTTCTGCCCCCGTGGCGGCCTCCGTTATGAAGCGCTGTGGCCACCGTCGAGCGCCGACGGCGACGTCGTGCGATCCGATCCGTCCGACCCTTACTGGAAGATCACCGGCGGCCCTCCGGCCGAGGGGCTCGGGGCGGTGCTCGAGGCCTATGCCGTGCGGGCAGCGTCGCGCCCCGACGGGGTCCAAGACGGCGGAGCGGTCAGCGCTCTGCTCATCGGACTGCTGGCTGCGGGTGAGATCGACGGGGCGCTCGTGGCCAAGCCCAGCGGGGATCCCGAGGAACCGTGGAAGGGGGTGCCCACGATCGCCCGAAGCCCCGAGGAGGTCATCGCGGCCGCCGGGAGCTTCTACAACCAGACCATGGCCCTAGCCGCGCTCGACCTCTCCAAGGTCCGCCTTCCGCCGAACCCCCGCCTTGCCGTCGTGGGCACGCCGTGCGAGGTCCAGGGGATCCGGGCCATGCAGTCGAGGCGTTGGTGGACTGGAGCCCACCGGATCGACGCGGTCGTGCTCACGATCGCCCTGCTGTGCACCAAGAGCTTCGACTACGAGGGCCTCGTCCTGCGCGAGCTGCGCGATCGGCGAGGTATCGATTTGGACCGGGTTGACAAGATCGACGTGATCCGGGGACGGATGATCGTCGAGTACCGCGACGGGCAGGTCGCGGTTGACGAACCGGTGAAGAACTTCCATGGCACCGCGCTCAAGGGCTGCGACGAGTGCGACGACTTCCTCGGTCGCAGCGCCGACATCTCGATGGGCAGCGTTGGATCCCTTGACGGGTGGACCAGCGTAATCATCCGCACAGACCGGGGCCTGCAGGCCTTCGAGAAGGCTCGCGCAAAGCTCGACGTCCGGGCCCTGGACGACCCGGCTGCGCTGATCCGGCTCGACCGGCTGGACAAGAAGGTGGCGTTCGCGTCGCTCTCCCGTCGGTTCGATCCCGACGCCCCGCTCTTCATCGATTACGAGGACCACGTGCGGGACTACGCCGGGACTGACCGGCAGGCGCTGGTGAGGGTTCGGTGAGCACGCCGGTACGTCTGCACGTTCCCGACGAGCCAGACCGCGAACGGTGGCGAGCCTGGGTCCTCGAGCAGGCAACCCCCGAGGAAGTCATCGAGAAGGACCAGGGCATTGCGGCTTGGCTGTGGGAGCGGTGGCGGGTGCTCGAGCGTGCCGGGATGGACCGTGACCGCTTCCAGGACATCGTCGGCTCCTACCAGCGCGAGCTGTGGTTGTGGCTGATGGGTGAGCGGACCTGGGCTCAGTGCTGCTCAGGTCTGGTGGGTCGGATCCATCGGCGGCTGGCCTCGCTCTGAGCGGTCGGCAACGCTGGGGTCCGTGGGCATCGGCGCGGCAGTCGGCGACGGCCCGGTGCTCTCGTTTCGCCGGGTCTCGGTCGTGCGGTCGGGTCACCGGGTGCTCGACCAGGTCGACTGGGTGGTCCATCCGGGGGAGCGGTGGGTGGTCTTGGGGCCGAACGGCTCGGGCAAGACGACGCTGTTGCGGGTGGCTGCCGGCTTGCTGTTGCCAAGCGCAGGCCACGTCGAGCTGCTCGGGCACCGCCTGGGGACGGTCGACCTGCGATCCTTGCGGTCCCGGATAGCCCTGGTGAGTCAGTCGGTGCTCCGCGAGCTGCGCCCTAGCCAGACTGTGCTGGAGGTGGTGGCAGCGGGACGGTTCGGTGCCCTCGAGGCATGGTGGCACCACTACGACCAGGACGACTGGGAGCGGGCCGGGCAACTGCTGGCTCGGGCCGAGGTCGACGGGACGGTTGCGGACCGGGAAGTTGGCGTGATCTCCGAGGGCGAGCGCCAGCACGTCCTGCTCGCCCGGGCGCTGATGGGGTCACCGGAGGTCCTCTTGCTGGACGAACCGGCGGCTGGGCTCGACCTGGGCGCTCGAGAGCGCCTCATCGGTCTTCTTGGGCGCCTGACCAGCGGCGGCGGCCCGCCCATGGTGCTCGTGACCCACCATACCGAGGAGATCCCGCCGGGCTTCAGCCACGCGTTGCTCCTGGCCGAGGGCCGGGTCGTGTCGGCCGGGCCAATTGGAGATGTCCTCACGTCCGAGGCCGTGTCGCAGTGCTTCTCGACACCAGTGAGCGTGACAGACGATCATGGTCGGTGGTGGACCAGATCCGTCCCCCCATGACGTCGCCGATAGCGGCAGGAGGCATCCACCGGCGTCAGCGTTCGGCTCGATAGCGTTGATACTCGGATGCCTGGCGATCGAGGAGAGTCGTCCCAGTGATCGTGCTGGTCCTGATCGCGCTGCTTTGGATTGCCGTCCTGGTACCCATGGTGGTGGCCAAACTCCGGGAGCGACGATCCGCCTTAGCCATCGGGGAGTTCCACCACCGCCTCGATCTCCTGGAACGCACCGGCCCCAAGCTGGTCGAGCCCGCCTACCGTCTAGCTTCTAGTGATGGCGGTCCGGCGGTCGATCCGATCGTGGTCGCCGCCCCACCACCCGTCCACCGCCCGAGCCTGCGCCTGGTCCCCCCGCCAGGAGCTGCGGCTCCGCAGGTCCCAACGGTGGCCCGGACCCGACCTAGCGCTGCGGACCGGGATGAGGTGACCGAGCCGAGCTTCGCGCTGGTCGAGCTCGAATGCCGACGGCTTGAGCGCCTCATTCGGCGAAGCGTGGCTCGGCGCCGTCGCCGCGACATCTTCGCCGGCCTCTGCGGATTCGGGTCACTCACCGGGCTGCTCGGAATGGCGCCGTCGCTTCGAGGGGCCTGGTATGTCCTTGCGATCGATGTCTGCGTCTTGGTCGGTTTCCTCGGCCTGGCCGCCTACGGGCAGCGGATCGAGGCTGAGAAGGACCATCTGGAGGCCCTTGCCCACGCTGCCGAGACCGAGGCCACTTGGGTGCCGATACTCGAGCCCGATCAAGCTACGACCGCGGGAAGGCAGCACTCCACCATCTGGCCGCTAGCTGCCGAGGCATAGGCTGCGAAGCCGGCAGGCTAACCTGCAGGCATGGGGGTGTAGCTCAGCTGGCAGAGCGCTACGTTCGCAACGTAGAAGTCGGCGGTTCGAGTCCGCTCACCTCCACCGCAAGGCTTGGATTCGCGGCTCATCGGGTTCTGGTGGGTCGCGCCCTGAGCGGGATCCCCTCGGACGCGACGAAGGTGCCTCACGCTTGAGGTGTGACCCAACAAGACCGAAGCACCTACGTCATCACTGACCCTACCCAGATCCTCGCTGCCCTCGTGGGCCTCAAAGAGGTCAAGGTTTTGCACCTCGAGCGGCGAGGCCCCGACGTCGAGCTCGCCATCGAGCAGCTAGTGGGCGAGGTCCGCTGTCCGACCTGCGGGGGATTGGCCCAGGTCAAGGATCGTCCCGTGGTTCGCTACATCGATCTGCCGGTCTATGGCTCGCCCATGCGCCTGTGCTGGAGGAAGCACCGGATGCGCTGTGGAAACCGGCGCTGCCCGAAGCGCAGCTGGGTGCTCGGTGATCGCCGGATCGCGGCCAAGAACTGCTTGTTGACGACGCGCGCCGCCAAGTGGGCCACGCGCCAGATCGGCGACGGGCGAACGGTCAAAGAGGTGGCGGCCGAGCTGGCCTGTGACTGGCACACGGTCAACGACGCGGTCAGCACCTATGGCGAGGCGCTCTTAGAAGCCGACCCGAGTGCGGCGGTCCCTTTCGGGATGGCAAGCCGGCCAGGGCGGCCGTGCGGATTGGTCCAGCGCTTGGCGACGAGGTCACGGTGCTATCGCAGCAAGGTTGCCAGCTGAACGAAGAAGCGCTCGAGAGGCCGGCGGGGGAACAGTCGTGCCAGCGCAGCCATCAGGACGCGGTCAGCGGGCTGCAGGATAGAGCAACCTCATGGCGGAGCACGACGACCTCGATCGAGAGATTCGTGTGCGAGCGACAGAGGAGCCGGATCAGTTGGAGGAGGCGGCAGAGCGCCCGGTACAGGAACGACAGGGTCACTGCGGGATGCTCGCCGCATTATACGTGCACCGTCAAAGTCCAGCTCGCGGACCTCGGATGGCGTTGTCGGCACACACCGCTGCCGAGGCATAGCCTTTACCACTAGAGTAAAGGCATGGCCAAGATCTCTACCAAGAACCAGGTCACGATCCCGGTCGCCGCGCTCGAGGAGGCCGGGCTGCGTGCCGGCGATCGAGTCGTGGTCGAGGCGCTCGAAGAGGGGGAGCTGCGGATCCGCCGCGGCGAGCTCGGCTTCGAGAGCGCGTTCGGGGTCCTCACCGGCGCCTACCCGCCCGGCTACCTGGAACAGCTCGACCGCGAAGACGCCGAGCGGTGACGGTCGTGCTCGACGCCGATGTCCTGATCGGCGCGCTCGAC
>JAJPJD010000007.1 GCA_021324355.1 Actinomycetota bacterium | reverse complement strand
TCATCGTGGCCCTCGAAGGGCGACCGACGCCGGCCGTCACCCCGACCCTCATCGAGTCACAGGAACCGTGACAGCCCCTGCACCAGAGAGGGTGGACCAGTGACCGATGACGCCCTGGAGCCGAGCGGCGAGCTTGGTGGTTTCGACCTCGAGCTGGCGGCCTCGTCGCTGGCAGCTGATGCGACTGACGTTCCCACCCTGCTCCGACTGCTCATCGACCAGTTGGGCGATGCGCTGGGCAACCGCCTCACGGTCGAACGCAGTGGCGGCCTCCTCCGCCGCTCGGGGTCGATCAAGGCGCTCCAGGTCATGCTGGGAGACGACGTCCTCCGAGCCGACGTGGACGGTGCTGCGGTTCGCTGTACCATCGGGCACTCCTCGGCCGGGATCCGGATCCGCAGCGAGCAGGTCGACATGGCGACCTGGCTCGCTCGGCTGCTCGAAGCACTGAAGTCCGAGGCAACCCGGTCCCAGGCGACCCGGCTCGCCCTGGAGAACCTGATGCTCAAAGGAGGGCAATGACTGGTCCATCCGACCTGCCGAGCGGGGCCGAGCATCGCCTCGAGGAGCTCCGAGGAGGCTTCTTCACTTCGGACCTTTCGGTCAATGAGTTCCTCCTGGTCAAGGAGGCCGGGTTTCACCCCCTGGGATTCGTGATGGGCTCGTCGATCTATCACACCGGCTTCCAGGGCCGCCGTTGGTCCAAGAGCCAGGAGCTGACCAAACTGACCGAGGCGATGTACAACGCCCGCGAGCTGGCCATGACCCGGATGGAGGAGGAGGCCGACGAGCTGGGCGCTGACGGGGTGGTCGGTGTCCGGTTGGACGTGAACTACTACGAATGGGGCAGCGACGCGGCCGAATTCATCGCGCTGGGGACGGCGGTAAAGGCCGAGGACGGCAAGTCCTACCGCAACCGATTGGGTAAACCTTTCACCTCGGACCTCTCCGGTCAGGACTTCTGGACCATCATGCAGACTGGGCACATCCCCCAGGGGCTGGTCATGGGGACCTGCGTGTACCACATCGCCCATCGGGGGTTGGGCCAGGCTTTGAGCTCGGTAGGGCAGAACGTGGAGCTCCCCAACTTCACCCAGGCGTTGTACGAAGCTCGGGAGCTGGCCATGACCCGGATGCAGGACGAGGGCACCCGCCTCGGCGCGACCGGCATCGTCGGTGTCCGCCTCGAGGAGAAGTCCCACCAGTGGGGGTCGCACACGATCGAGTTCCTCTCCATCGGTACTGCCGTGACCAAGACCGGGGAGGTCTCCCTGCCCAAACCGACAGTCATCATCTCGCTGGACAATTGATGTCTGCTGCTGGCGACGTTCCCGAGGCCGCATCTCGCCGGCTCGAGTCCGGTTCCTTCTCCTCGGGCCTGAGCGCGACCGACTTCTCGGCCTGTCTCCAGATGGGGTTGCGGCCGGTCGGGCTTGTACAAGGATTCTGCGCCATGCAATGGGGGTGGTACGCGGCCGGTTCGTCCTTGGGACGCGGGCTGTCGCCCTTCGGACCCTCGGGCGGCGGTGGCTACCAGCAGAACTGGTACTGCCCTCACGGCTTCGTAGGCGGTGAGCACCGCACCTGGGGCCAGAACTTCGAGCAGACCTGGGTCGAAGACGCCTGGCGGACTGGCTTTTCGGCCGCGTTCGACCGCATGTTGGAAGAAGCCGAATCGGTCGGCGCCCACGGGGTCATCGGAGTGACCGATACCTCCCGACACCTGGCCGACACCAGAGTGATCGAGTTCCATCTCCTGGGCACCGCAGTCGTGGTGGACGGAGCGCCGTCACCGCCAGCCGGCACGCCGTGGTCCACCTACCTCGCCGGGCCGCGCCTGGCCAAGCTGGTCGAAGCCGGCTTCATGCCGGTATCGGTGGTGGCCACGATGGCGTCGGTGCGAGTCTGGGCGTATTGCATCACCGAGTTCTTGATGGAGGGCGGAGCATACGGCTGGGCCGCCTCAATGGGCTCGACTGCCGAGATCGAACAGGTCTCCGAGGCCCGGCTAGCGGCCAGGGTCCTCGCCCGCGAACAAGCCCGCCGGCAGCTGGGCAGCGACACGCTCCAGGGGATCGCCTTCTCCGCGGTCGAGCGCGAGATCGGTGCCGGCGATCAGGTGGTCGAGTGCACGCTCCGCGGAACCCGGGTTCGGCGGTTCAAGGACTTCGATCCGCTGCCTCCGCCCCGACCAACAGTGCGCCTGTCATGAGTGACGCGAGGGGGCCTGCGCCGAGTCTCCGAGACGAGATGCTGCAAGCTGTTACCTCCTTGTCTCAGGGGGTTCACCGACCGGACGACCGAGCCGTGACCTCGGACCTCACCGTCGACGAGAGTCTCCTCCTCCACGCCCTCGGATGGGAGCCCGTCGACCTCGTCTTCGGGGTGTCGGTTACCGCAGTACAAGCAGGAGCCTGGACATGGGGCCGGGGTCAGCTCCAGTCCCCTTCTGACGCCCACAACCTCGCCGTCAGCACCGCCTCGAGCCGGCTGCGCCAGGAGTGTGCCGCCGTCGGCGGCCACGGGGTGGTGGGGGTCCGCGCCGGCGTCGAGATCCACCCTCGTCACGTCGACGTCGCGCTGGTCGGCACCGCGGTCCGACCGATCGGCTCGGACCGACCACCGGTTCAACCCTTCGTGTCGGGCCTGTCGGCTCGGGACTTCGCGCTCCTCGCCGCCGCTGGATGGTCCCCAATCGGCCTGGCCTTCGGAGCGAGCTTCGTCTACGCGCCCCGTCGGGACGCCGCGACCGCCCTCCGCCAATCTCGCCAGAACGTGGAGCTCACCAACCCAACCCAGGCCCTCTACGCGGCCCGGGAGGCGGCAATGGAGCGGATGCAGGCCTCGGGGTTGGCCCTAGGCGCCCAGGGCGTCGTCGGGGTTCAGATCGCCGAGGGCCCGATGACCTTCGCCCGCCACGTCATCGGGTTCACCGCCCGGGGCACAGCCGTACGCCTGCTTGCCGGTGAGCACCGCACCATTACCCCCGACATTGTGCTCCCGCTCAATGACGCAGTCGTGCAGTTCGAAGCGGAGGCACTCCGAGGAAGGCGCTGAACCGGCGAGTGATGGTCACCGATCAGCTTGGGAGAGCTCAGGCGCTACGGTCCGAGCAAGGATCCCCAGAGTCGCCCGCAGCGTCGCCTCGGGAATGACCGGGAACACCCCGCGGCGCTTCCACTCCGGGTCGATGGCCGACCAGTCGTAGTAGGAGGTGACCAGTGTCCCGCCTTCCACGGGCTCCAGGCGGTAACCGTAGCGGTGCCCGATCGATGGACGGTCTCGACCCGCGACTGTCCAGGCAATCTCACGATCTGGCTCGAAAGTCACGATCGTCACCACGACGTCGTATCGACCAAGAGGCAGGTCGTTGAGTGCTTGGCGGTCCATGTGCACCACAAAGGTGTCGCCAACCGATCGCACGGCAGGGCCGCTCGCCGACATGAGCATGCCAGAGCTGTCGATGGCCACATGGCCGTTTGGATCGCAGAGCAAGGAGAAGATCCTTGCGGGTTCAGCGGCAATGACTCGCTGAACCTCGAACCGTTCGGGCTCCATGACACCTCCTAGCTGGTGGGCGCGCAGCCCGGATCCACCCTAGAGGTCGGCGATGTTGAAGGACACACTGCGCGACCATCGCCCGTCGAACCTCCGGCTGGATGCGATGAGACAGATGCTCTTTCGAATCGAATCGGGGCCTTCCTACGACGACGCCGGGATCTCTTCCCACCACTGGCACCACCAGTTCTCCCCGACGAGGATCCTGAGCTTCGGGTGCCAGCAGTAGGAGAGGTCGGCGGTCTCGTCGAGGTAGTACCGGCAGTTTCCGCACTTCTCGTCGCCCGAGGGGTGTCCACGCAGTACCGCGTTCGACGCCAGGATCTGGAGCTCCATCGACAGCTTCTCGTCGATCGGTTTCGGCTCGGGTTCGGGGATGACGTAGTCGGACATGCCGCAAACGGTACCGGGAGCGGGATCGAAGAGTCGAAGGGAACGGCGAAGCAGGGCTCAGCCGGCCGAGCTGGCCGCCCGGGTCATCAAAACCGGTCCCGATGCGTCCCGACCCTCGATCCGCTCCACGTCGATGAGCAGCGGGGCTCCCCGACGCTGTGGATCCAAGTTGCGCTCGGCTTCGGGGCTGTTGGCATACACCTGGTCCGCGACCTTGGGGTCCTTGGAGACGCTGGCGCGACCGTGGAATTGGTAGGAGGTGCGGGACGCAGGATCGCGGTAGAGGAAAGCCAGGCGAGGATTCTCCTCGATCGCCGCGATCAGTCCACCGGCTGGATTCCTGACCCACACGGCAAGCCGGTGATCATCGAACACTTGTGTGCTTCCTCGGAAGGAGAGGTGGGGCTGGCCGTCATGATCGACATAGGCAACGACCACGGGAGTCCCGTTCGCCAAAGCACCGTTGATCGCGTTCCGCATCGTCTCGGTGATCCGCACTGGCGTCGGGTCCGGCGGCGCTGCCGAGGTGACGGTCGTCTCGACTCGGATGATCCGATCAGCATCGTCGAAGGAGAACCGCAACGTGAGAGCTCCTACCGGTGCGCTGACAGGGAGGGTGGCCTTCAGGGCGACGTGGCCGTCGTCAGCTGGCTGTTCCGCCCAGCTGGCACGGGCGAGGTAGTCGGCGAGGGGTGACTGCCCGAGGCTGGCGAGCACCTCTGAGCGTCCTTTGGTGGTGCCCAACGGGGACACCGCCACGACCTCGTCTGCCAGAACATTCCCTAACGCTGCCTTCCGCTCAGCCGACGGGTCAGACAACGTCGCGACCCACGATCGCGCTGCCTCGATACGCTCCATCGTTCCTCTCCTGGTCGGTACGCTTTGCATCCCATCGTAGGGACCGAGCACATCCTGACGGGCTGCCCCGCCTGGCCGGCGATAGCCGGTACCCACCAGCTCCAGGCCGGCAGTGCTCCCCTTGCAGCTACCGTAACCGGGGTGCGCGTCACCCGTGCCTTGCCTTCGGCCGCCGTCGTGGCCTCTCGGCTCGCAGGTGCCGGCTGCATCGCCCCAGCGGAGGAGGCCGCTGAACTTCTTGCGGCAGCCACCGACGGCGCGCACCTCGAGGAGCTGGTGGCGCGCCGCGAGCAAGGCGAGCCGCTCGCCTGGGTAACGGGCTACACCCGGTTCCTGGGTCGCAAGGTCCGCGTCCAACGCGGCGTGTACGTGCCGCGGCCGCAGACCGAGATCCTGGCCCTTCGCGCCATCGCTTCCCTCCCCGCCCACGGCATCGCAGCCGACCTCTGCACAGGGTCCGGAGCGGTCGCCGCTGCCCTGTTGGCCGAGATACCCGGCGCGAGAGTGGTCGCGACCGATATCGACCCGGCGGCCTGCCGGAGCGCAACCGAGAACGGAGTCGAGGTCTACCTGGGCCACCTCGGCGATCCGCTGCCGTCTGATCTGAGGGGGCTCCTGGATGTGGTCGTCGCCGTGCCGCCGTACGTGCCCACCGACGCACTGCGCTTCCTCCCGACCGATGCACGAGACTACGAGCCGATCCGAGCGCTTGATGGTGGCCACGACGGCACCGACGTCCTCGTCCGAGTAGTCCGGGCCGCTTCCCGCCTCCTCCGACCTGGCGGCACCCTCCTGCTGGAACTGGGAGGGGACCAGGACGCCCTCTTGGCCGGGATCCTGACCCGTGCCGGATTCCAGCAGCCGACCAGGCTCGAGGACGCAGAAGGAGACCTTCGGGGGATCCAGACAGTCCTCTTGGACCGCTGAGACGCGGCTACTTGATGGCGACTGCGTTGGGTGGTGACCCGATCCCGCCAGGAGCGTTCAGCGGGGCGCTCACCAAGAAGAACTCGTTCACACCATCCTGCGCACAATCGGCGGCGAGGTCCTCGGTCCACCAGAGTTCGCCCAAGGCCATGCCGAACTGGCCGATGAGAATGCGGTGGATGAACCCTGTGGGCTCGCCGAAGCTCGGTGGGAAGACTTCGACTGCGAAGGTGTCGGATGCCACCGCCGCAACATGCAGGTCCCACAGATACCGGCACATCTCTTCTCCCGAGGCAACGCCAGGGGTAGTGCTGGCCCGAGCCACTCCGGCGCGCACCGCCATCGGCTGGGCTGTGTACCAGGCGGCAAACCCAGTATGGATAATGAGGATGTCGCCGGTCCGCAGCTCGACCCCGGCCCGCTCCCTGGCCATCTCGAGTTCCTCCACACTGAAGGCTCGGCTGCTACCGACCTCGTAGGGCTTCCCGGCGTCGGCCAGGGTTCGGACCATGTCGAGGAGCACACCCCGACCTGCGATTCCGTGCCGTGCCCAATGGTCGATGGTGTTGCGGCTCCCGTTTGCCACGTCGGCCTCGGTTGCCCCGTTGTAGAAGGCGTCGGGGGCATAGCCCACGTGGCCTAGCGAGTCCCACTGGCTGGAGGCCTGCGGAAAGAAGTTGTCGTACACATCGTCGAACCCGATAGTCCCAGGAGTATGCAGGACGTGGTGCCGGGGGTTGCCGCGGCCGGTAGCGATGGCCGGCGCGAAGGCGTTGAGCGGCGCGTTCAGTGGGAACAGCGCGCCTCGTCGCACCAGACGTGCCGCCTCGACGACCCTCTCCGCAGTCAGGAGGTTGACCAGGCCAAGGTTGTCATCGGGACCGAACAGGCCCCAGGCGCTCCGACCGCCCTGGGGTGCCGCCGGTAGCTCGTCATAACTCGGAAGGTCGGTCATTGCTGCTCCTGTCATGTACCAGCGCGGTTGTCGCGTCTACTTCACCACGAGTTCTCGGCGGTCGGCCACTGAGCTTTCCGGACCGACACGCCAGCCGGGTCGGCCACCCCAATCCGTGCCCGCGGTACAACGTCGTCCGGCTAGCCGGCCGAAGCGGCGGCTACACCCTTTGACCTGGCTGGTCGGCACCAGTATCCCGCTACCCGAGGCATTCGGGACCGGCTATCTGCTAGAGAGGTCCGACCGCACCATCGCCGCGACTACGACCGGTCACGCGAAGGACCGCGAGCTCAAGGACAGGGTAGAACGGCCGAGGGGGTCGGATCGGTGGGGGGAGTTCATGCCGAGCGGACGGCGAGGCCGCCAGGCCCTGGATCGAGACAGCGGGCCCGGCAGGAACTGACTCGCGCCAACTGTGACGCTCGTGGTTGGGGCGGTCATGCGGGTGGGCGGGTTCTCCCTGGAAGCCCCGGATGGTCAGAGGTGTCAGCATGTCGGCGCCCACCAAAGCGGATCCTCGATCTGGGACTGTCATCCCGCGTGGCTCGATGCGTCGCCGGGCTGCTCTGCATCTTGATGCTCCTGGCAGGGCGAGACGCCCGTGCCACGGCTCTCGTCGCCACCCTCCACTACACGAGCAATGGTGTCTTCGACAACGGTGTCTTCCTGCCTGCATCGCTGGGGTTCAACCTGGCTGACGTGTCCTCAAGCAGCCAGCTGGCAGAGCTCCCCTCAGGGGTCAGCGCACTTGTGTACGTCGGCTCATGCGACGGTGCCGATGCGGAATTCATCGCTCAGGTCTCACCTTTTATCGGCGACAGTCGAGTGTTCGGCTTCTACCTCATGGACGAACCGGACCCGACTGGCCTGTACAAGCCGATCTGCCCGCCGGCGAACCTGAAGTCCGAATCCGACTGGATCCACCAGAACGATCCGGCGGCACGGACCTTCATCGTTCTCATGAACCTCTCTTCGTCGGATGATCCCAACTATCAGGGCACGTACAACCCAACTAACACGGACGTCGATTTGTTCGGACTCGACCCGTATCCTTGCCGGACTGAGCTTGGTGGGTGCGATGACAGCTATATCACCAAGGCGGTGGCGGCTGCCGAAGCTGCTGGCATACCGCAGTCCGACATCGTTCCGGTCTTTCAGGCATTCGGTGGCGGCACCGCCATCGATGATGGCGGAGGGCACTACGCGCTTCCTACTCCGAGTCAAGAAAGGGCCATCCTGAACACTTGGTCATCTGTCGCACCTGAGCCGGTGTTTGATTACGCCTACAGTTGGGGTTCGCAGGACGGTGACTTCGCTCTCGATTCGTCTCCGGACCTCCAAGCCGTATTCCAAGCTCACAATGGATCTGGGACCGGCGCCGGTCCGGCCCCGCTCCAGATCTACGGCTCCGACGCGATCGCGACGGCGATTGCTGTGTCACAGGCTGCGTTTCCTGATCCTTCGTCAGCCGGTGCCGTGGTTCTCGCTCGGTCCGACGCCTTCGCGGACGCTCTCGCCGGCGGTCCACTTGCGGCACGCCTCAAGGCTCCACTGCTCATAACACCGGGCACCCCCGAAAGTGCTGCGCTCGATCCACGAGTGCTCGCCGAAATCGAGCGAGTGCTCTCGCCGGGGGGAACCGTCTACATCCTCGGAGGACCGCTCGCGCTGAGCCCGAACATCGACGCAACGCTCGAGCAGGCCGGGTACCAAGCCGTGCGGATCGCTGGCGCCGACCAGTACGCCACGGCGGTGGACATCGCCCAGGCTTTGGGGAACCCTTCCACGATCTTCGAGGCCACGGCAGTGAGCTTCGGCGACGCTCTCTCCGCGGTCCCAGCTGCAATTGGGAACTCCGGTGCAATCCTGCTCACCGCTGGCCCGGTCCAATCTCCGGAGACAATGGCTTACCTAGCTGCACATCCGGCAGACACCCGGTATGCAATCGGCGGGCCGCTCGCTGCTGCGGGTGCCGATCCCGGCGCAACGGCGGTCTGGGGCGAGGATGAGTACGGCACGTCGGCAGCAGTGGCATCACGATTCTTTCCCGAGGCGTCCCTCTATGGCGTCGCCACCGGCGCGGGGTTCCCCGATGCGTTAGCCGGAGGGCTTTTCATGGCAACGGGCGGGCGACGAGGACCCTTGCTCTTGGTCGACCCGCAAGCGCTACCTGCAGTTCCCCCATCGATCGCGTCCTATCTCGCCACCCTTGCCCCCGGAACAGTCGGGTTCGTCTTCGGGGGGCCACTTGCCGTTCCTCCTTCTACGGTGGCTGAAGTCCAAGGAGACGTCGGCTAGGCGGGAGCACTCGCTGCTGACCTCTACGGTCAGGAACCAACCAGACCCTCGATCGCCTTGGCGTCAGATCACCAGACCGGAAGACCCGTCTTCCCGCTCGACTGGCAGGCCGCTTCCTGCCCACGCGTGCATGC
The DNA here is from genome assembly GCA_021324355.1 of Actinomycetota bacterium. Lineage (GTDB taxonomy): Bacteria > Actinomycetota > Acidimicrobiia > Acidimicrobiales > RAAP-2 > Palsa-461. The sequence continues at coordinate 99,918 of JAJPJD010000007.1, read as the reverse complement.
CTCCAACAAGGTTCCGCGCCTCGATGCCGATTGCTCGCAACAGAGCAGCCGCCTTTGCTGAGCGCACGCCCGACCGGCAGACGGTGACCACGACCTTGTCTCGCGGTGCTCGGCTTGGATCGAACGTACTCAGAGGTACATGAATGGCACCCGGGGCTCGCCCCGCCTGCCACTCGTCGTGCTCCCGAACATCTAGGAGAATGGCCTCGCCCCGACGGACAAGGACGGCTGCGGCCGGGGCGTCAATTTCGTCCACCTTGCTCCGCCGAAACCTCACAGTGACGCATCCCTTTCGCTCACAAACTTGGATCCCAGAGGTTCGGTCGATGGCGCCGCTCCAACGTCGAACCGGTATCCTTGGGCGGGAGAGAACTCGGCAACGACACAGAAGCGATCTCCCCGCAGAAGAGTTCGTCGCCACTCTACCGCTTGTCCTTGAGAACATCCCAGCCGATCGATGGAAAGGGCTGCGACCTCGTTCGGCATTTGCAACGCACTGCGATGCGCGTCGGTCGGTACGACGGCGCGGATCTGCTCCCGTCCGCTCGTCATGACGATCCCACAGTGCTGCCGAAGTTCGTTGTACAGACTCGTGTGCGAGAAGTCGGCGTTGAGCAGTCCTGACCCGATCGACTCGGGAACCCACACCCGGTCGAGCGCAAGCGGCTCACCTCCGGCCAGTCGAAGCCGCTCCAGATAGACGAGTGAGGTCCCGGGACCGCGACCGAGCTGCTGGGCCACTGCCGGCTCCCTGCCAACCCGCAAGGCTCGGACCTCACTGCGTTGCTCGAGCCCAGAGGCTTCGACCGAGGCGAACAGGCTGTAGAGGGCGCCGAGCGGCTGCTCAATGACCTCCGTGGCCGGCCGGGGTCGGCGGCCCCGGCCCGCGACCACCAGGCCCTCGGCCCGCAGGCGCCGCATGGCCTCTCGCACCGTGTTGCGGCTCACCCGGTAGGTGTCGGCGAGTTCCAGCTCGGAGGGGAACGACGACGCGAACGCGCCTCGTTCGAGACCGTCACGCAGGTCCTGGTACAGCTGCGCCCACAGGGGGAGGGCGCTGTCGCGGTCCAACTCGGGAACTCCCTGCTCGCGCGCCATGCGACACCTGCCTCCGGGTCCGGTTGCCCTGCCCGGACTAATATACCAATATTGGTACATTTACTCCAAGGAGATCGCATGGAGGTCGACGTCGTCGCCACCGAGGAACTGGGCGATCGCAGTTACGTGGTCCACGACGGTCGCTACGCACTGGTCATCGATCCCCAGCGCGACATCGACCGGCTGGAGGCCGTCCTGGCGAGACGCGGGGTGCGCTGCGCGGCCGTGGCCGAGACTCATGTGCACAACGACTACGTGAGCGGTGGTCTCGAGCTGTCTCGTCGTTTCGGAGCTCCGTACCTGGTGGCAGCGAGCGAGGACGTTGCCTTCGACCGCACCGAGATCACAGATGGTGACACCTTCGGCGTCGGACGTCTCAACGTCAGCGTTGTCGCCACGCCTGGCCATACAGACGGCCATGTGGCATACGTCGTGCGCGACGGCACGGGCACGTCTGCCGTGTTCACTGGCGGTTCGCTCCTCTACGGAAGCGTCGGGCGCACCGACCTGGTCGACCCGGCACGGACCGAGGAACTGACCCGAGCCCAGTACCGGTCAGCCCGGCTCATCGCTCGGACGCTTGACGATGAAACGGCGATCTACCCGACACATGGCTTCGGGAGCTTCTGCTCCTCGGGATCATCAGCGACCGATGACAGAAGCACCATCGGCGTGGAACGCCGCCGTAATGACGCCCTCGTCATCGATAACGAGGAGACTTTCGTATCGAAGCTTCTCACTGGACTTACCGCCTACCCCAGCTACTACGCGTTCATGGGCACTAAGAATCGGAACGGGGCGGGCCCGATCGACCTCTCGCTGCCGAATCTGGTCGACCCGTCAGCGCTCGCCTGCCGAATCCGGAATGGCGAGTGGGTGATCGACCTGCGTTCTGCATCGGCCTTTGCTTCAGCACATGTGCGAGGCAGTGTAGGGTTCGGCCTTGGTCCCCTATTCGCGACCTATATGGGCTGGGTCATTCCCTGGGGATCGCCTCTCACACTGATCGGGGAACACCCTGCACAGATCACCGAGGCTCAGCGCCAGCTGGTTCGAATTGGTATCGATCGTCCTAGTGCCGCCGCAGTCGGCTCAACAAGGGAGCTGTCCGTCGAGACCGGAGTCGGCAGCTACAAGACAGCCACTTTTAGCGAGATGGCAAACGCGGACGGCATCGTGATCCTGGACGTTCGGCGAACAGACGAGCGAGCCATGGGCCACATTCTGGGGTCTCTGCACATCCCGCTCCATCGTTTGCCCGACAGATTGGGTGAGCTTCCAGATGAACCGATCTGGGTCCACTGCGCCTCAGGCTATCGGGCGGGAATTGCCGCCAGCTTGCTCGACCGGGCCGGACTGGAGGTGGTGCTGGTCGACGATGACATCGGGCACGCCGGCGTGCTCTGTGCCGGCAGCTGAGGTTCTGGGATCCCACATCCGGTGAGCAGCACACGCCTTGGCATTGGCTCTGCCGGCTGGCGACGGATGCTGGTCGAGCGACCTCGACCGCAGTGGATCGCCGCCCGTCCCGACGCGCACTGGCTCGTCCTCGGCACCGTCTGCATCGGGGCCTTCATGAATCAGCTGGACGCCAGCATCGTCACGCTCGCGTTCCCGACCCTCCAGCACGACTTTCATGATCCGGTGGGCGCAGTCACCTGGGTCGGCCTCGCGTATCTGCTGGTCCTCGTGAGCCTGGTGACGGCGGTCGGCCGCATGGCCGACATGGTCGGGCGAAAGCTTCTTTACAGCTACGGCTTCGTTGTCTTTGTCGTGGGGTCCGCCCTCTGCGGCCTAGCTCCGACGCTGCCTGCCCTTATCGGGTTCAGGGTCCTTCAAGCAGTGGGCGCCGCCATGCTCCAGGCCAATAGCGTCGCGATCATCGTGCTTGCACTCCCGAGGGAGAAGCTCGGCCGAGGAATCGGGATTCAAGGGGCCGCTCAAGCGTTGGGCCTCGCGCTTGGTCCAACAATCGGTGGTTGGCTGATCGCCCTCGGCGGCTGGCGCTTGATCTTCTTCGTCAACGTGCCCGCGGGAATTGTCGGAACCATCATGGCCTGGTACCTCATTCCTCGAAGCCATTGCCTGCAAGAACGAGTGCGGTTCGACTGGTCTGGCTTGGGCCTCTTCGTTCCCGCCGCCGCGGCGCTGCTCACCGGGCTGTCTCTCGGCAACTCCGAAGGATGGTCCTCACCTGCCATTGTGGCGATGCTCGTCGCAGCCGTGGCTCTCTACTTGGTGTTTATTCGCCACGAGCGACACTCTGCGAGGCCGATGCTCGACCTGAGCCTCTTTCACAGACTCCCATTTGCTGCCGGAATCAGCAGTGGCCTGCTGTCTTACCTGGTCTTGTTCGGAACCCTCTTCCTGATTCCCTTCTACCTGGAACGTGCTCTAGGACTAAGTCCTGCTCACAGTGGTCTGGTCCTGGGGATCATGCCGGTCGCACTCGGGGTGACTGCTCCGTTCGCAGGACGCATGGCTGATCGGTGGGGTGCCCGCCCACTTACTGCGGCCGGCATGGCCATCTCGACCGCGGCCTTGAGCGCGCTCGCGATTGCTCACTCGTCGATGTTCATCGTCTTCGACCTTGCTACCCTGGGTATTGGGCTGGGGTTGTTCACCCCACCGAACAACGCTGCAATTATGGGATCAGCTCCTCCGAGCCAGGCCGGCGTGGCAAGCGGCGTGCTCAACATGACCCGCGGCACTGGAACTGCCATGGGATTGGCCTTCACAAGTCTGATTTTCGGCGTGGTGGCCGGTCCCGCGCACCCATCAGCGCCACTGGTCGTCCAGGGTCTCCAGGTCTCGGCCATCTTTCTTGCCGCCGTTTCCCTCCTCGCGATGACTCTCGCAGCACTCCGAGGACGGACAGCCCTGGACCTTCACCCAACTTCTCTGGTCGAGTGAAGCGCATTGAACCGCGACAGTTACCGAGCCTCGAAGGTCACTTGGAGCGTGGAGGGTACGAAGCTGAGCACGAGCCTGCGAGAGGGCTGAGGAATGAGGATTGAAGGATCTCAGACGCGCCGGATCGAGGCACCAGCCGAGCGACTTTGGTCCCTGGTCGCCGACGTGACCCGGATGGGCGAGTGGAGCCCCGAGACGATCACCTGCCGCTGGATCGGTGAACCCGGACCACGGCCTGGGGCGACATTCGAAGGATGCAATCAGCTCAGTTGGGTGGGCACTTGGTGGTCTCGCGCAACCGTCACTCGGTGCGAACCTGGGGTGAGTTTTGGATTCGTCATCGGCGAGAACCCCGAGCGGCCCAACAGCGAGTGGCTCTATACCTTCGAGCCGCTTTCCACCAGCGCCACGCTGGTCACGGAGTCCTACCGGATGATCCGAGAGCCCCTGGCGGTGCGTTGGTACTACCGTTTCATCGACCGTAACCGTCAATTGGAACAAGGGGTGGCGACCACGCTGGACCGATTGCAGCGTGCCGCGGAAGGTCAGCCAACCTCCGGAGACTTCCCCAATGGCGTGGCCAGCTCATCCTCATCGTCCAACCGCGGCTACGCAATTTCGGCTGTCTCGGCATGGGAGGAGGTCAGCCACGGGCGAGCCAGGATCCTCGACCTGCGAAGCCGAGTCGAACGAGCGAGGTGGGGGTACCCGCCGACGGCGAGGAAGGTCTCCTTCCTGGTCCACGCACTGCGTCCCGACCTTGACGCCATCTACCTCTGCCAGCACGCCGTTCGGAGCAAGGTGCCGCGTCGTAAGGGTGCGCGCGAGGTCGACCGTGGATTCATGGCATGGCTGGAAGCCGGCCTGCCCGTTGACCGACCGCTTGTCAGCGCCATATGGCAGAAACGTAGAGCTCAGCGGTGCTGAAGATCGTTGCCGCCCTCTACGACCGAATGATGGCGCCGGTGGAGGCTTCCGGGCTCACCGCCTGGCGCCGCGAGCTCCTCGAACCCCTTCGTGGCGCGGTCCTGGAGATTGGAGCTGGAACCGGACGAAACCTGGGCATCTATTCCGCTGACGCCCGGCCGCTGGTCCTCGCCGAGCCCGACCGCCACATGCGGGCTCAACTCCAGCAACGGGCCGGCGGCGCGTCCCAGGTTGCAGTGGTGGATGCCGTAGCGGAGTGCCTCCCCTTCGAAGATGCCAGCTTTGACAACGTGGTCTCGACCCTGGTGCTCTGCTCGGTCGCCAACCCGCTCCTCGCGTTGCAGGAGATCCATCGGGTGCTTCGACCCGAAGGATCGTTCGTCTTCCTAGAACACGGCGCGGCAACCGATAGCCCCCGACTGCTCCGCTGGCAACGTCGGATCGAACCTGTGTGGCGTCTTGTCGCCGGCAACTGCCACCTCACCCGTGACCTCGAGGGAGTGATCAAGTCAGCTGGGTTCGCTGTTTCGACCATCGAACGAGCGCCGATGACCGGTGCCCCACCTCTTGTGCGCCCCACGATCCGAGGAGTGGCACGGCGCACCTGAGCACGACGTAACGTGAGCTGGATCTCGCCAACCAACTCATCGGCGATCGGGTACCACCGCGGACGTCGCGGTACAAGGCATCTCCCGGTGACCGTGGATCAGATCAACTGACCTCCAGGCTCCTCCGAGCCGCCGTTTGCTGGGCCCCGAAGACGCGCACGAAAGACGTCCACGCTTTCAGGGGTGACGAGGGCACTGACGACATCGCCGGCCGCAAGGACTGTCTCTCCGGTCGCGACGAGGAGCTCGCTGTCCCGCTGGACCGTGACGATAACGCAGCCTGGAGGGAGCTCGGACTCTCCGACTGACCGGCCGTTAAGCGTGGATCGCGGCCCGACTCTCTCCTCAACTGCGACAGCATGTGCACTGACTCTAGAAATCGTCCCGACATTGGATTGAAGCGCCCGCTGCCAGCCACGGACGATATCGCTGACGGCAAGGATTCCCACGATCTTCCTCGTACGGTCAGTCACCGGGACCCAGCGACCACCTGCCTGGGTCAAGGCCTCAAGCCCGATGTCGAGCGTCGCGTCGCTTGTGACTGTCGCTGTCGTGACATCAATCACTGGACCGAGACCTGCCTCAGCGTTGTGCTCAAGGAGTGAATCGAGCGCGTCGACATCCACAGTGCCGAGATACGTACCGGTGTCGTCGACCACCGGAGCTCCCGGTACGCCTGCCTCCTCGAGGATGCGCAGAGCGTCTGAGGCGCTCCCGACCTCCCGCACCATCACACGAGGAGCATTCATGACACTGGACACTTCCATTGTGGGGAGAAGCGGCAGGCCAAGCTGCAGTCGACTGGCCGCGGTGTCAAACCGGCTCCGTAGTTGAGCTCGGTAGATGCTTTCGTCAGCGTGCTTCACGATGAACCACGAGATCGCGACCGCCACCATGCCCGGACCGAGCATGCTGATGCTCCCGGTCATCTGGGCGACCATCAACATGACCGCGATCGGAGCTCGCGAGATACCGCCGAAGACGGACATCATCCCAACAACGACAAACGGTGCCGGATCGTGCCCGACTCCGGGGGCAAAGGGTTCGAGCAGTCGCCAGAGAGCGAGCCCAGTGAACGCTCCGATCACCATCCCAGGTCCGAACACCCCGCCAGACCCGCCTGTCCCAATCGACAGTGCAGTGGCCAGGATCCTGGCTAGGGGGAGGGCCAGAACGACGATCAGTGGGGTGTGCAGCAGGTCAGTGCCGAGCCCCTTCTGCACCCATCCGTAGCCGGTGCCAAGGACCTCGGGAAGGCCCAGAGCGATCAGTCCCACCACGAGACCCCCAAGCGCCGGTCGGAGCTTCCTCGGCACGGGTAGCTGCCTGGAAAGGCGAGCGACGCCATAGAAGGTCTTCGAGTAGAGGAGCCCTACGCCCCCAGCGAGGACTCCGATCATGGCGAACCAGACGAGCTGGATTGGCTGGTGGAATCGGTACCCTCCTGGAATCGCGAAGAGAGGCTGGTACCCGATCACGGCCCCGAAAATGGCGTAGGCAATGATCGAGGCCAGCACACCCGGGAGCAGTGCCTCGAATTCGAAATCGTCCCGATAGACGATGTCTGCAGCCAGGACCGCTCCGCCGAGAGGCGCACTGAAAATGGCACCGATCCCCGAGCCGATGCCGACCGAGACTGCGATCCGGCCGTCTCCGGGGGCCAGATCGAGGGTACGGGCCAGCAGCGAGCCGAACCCGGCGCTGATCTGGGCCGTCGGACCTTCACGTCCCCCTGATCCACCCGAGCCGATCGTCAGCGCCGAGGCGAGGATCTTGACGATCACTGCACGGAGCCGGATGCCTCGAGGATTGTGGTGCACGGCTTCGATCGCAGCATCCGTCCCGTGACCTTCTGTCTCGGGTGCCCAGGTGAACACGAGGAAACCCGAGCCCAGCGCCCCGACGACGACGGCGATCGGGATGGCCCACGGCCGCGTGTAGTAGGCCGATCCGGCGACATTGCCTTCGCCCGCCGGAGTGGGAACCTGGTATCCGGCAAGCAGCGAGAGGAACAGATGCGTCGAAAGGCTCAGCGCTTCGTAAAAGACGATGGCTCCGAGTCCAGCGATGGCTCCGATGATCGGTGCCAAGACCAGCCACTTAGGCAGATAGGACCTGGCATTGACCCAAGCCCCAAGCTCGCCCGCGACGCGATGAGCCGCTGACCTGAGGGGCCGCCGCGCCCATGCGTCCTCGGTCGATGCCGACACGTCAGGGCCCGGATAGCTGTTGCCCTGCTCGCCAACCCGTCATGCGAGCTAATCCACGGAGCCGTACTGACCTGCATATCTCGGATGGGTCAGGCGACGCCCAGAGCCCGATGAAGGTCAACACTCAGGTCCCCCAATAAGGGAGTTCTGAGTTCGTAACTCGTTCCTGCACCCGAGGAGAACGCCATCAAGGATGTAGTCAAGCCCGGCCAAGAACTGCCCAGAGCTGGTGAAGGAAGACAGCTGCCGGACAAGCTTGGTTGCGCCCACCAACGAGTGACCGGCCCTTGTTCGCGAAGCTTCCAAGGCAGCGAACCCAATCGTGTAGGTGTGAATCGTGCCGTAGGCACGCCTTGCGGTCAGCTCATCTAATCCGGCATTCTTCAAAATCCTCATCATCACGTTCATACGCGTGACTGCTGAGGGCGAGACCACTGGATGTTGCAGATAGACGTGGAGCGCCGCTGGTTGGCGGACCAGGAATCGCCGAAGCCTGTCGGCAGCCTCTGCGATCCATGCTCGCCAGTTTTCTTCCTTGGCGCGAGGTCGCCAGACCTCACACAGCAGCTTGTCGACTACTTCGTCCAGGAGGTCCTCTTTCCCCCGCACGTGACCATAGAGCGACATTGGCGAAACACCTAGTTCGGCTGCAAGGTTCCTGATAGTCAGCTGCTCATAGTCACCGCGCCTCACAACTTTCGTTGCGACATCCACGATCCGCTCGCGTGAAATCGACCCCCACTCGGCCCTCCCCCGTCGGGCTCGACTTCGTTCGACGCTCCTGGACCCGGCCGAAACGCTGCCCACAGCGGTACCGTAGCACCTCTTCCGTACATGTACGGAAGAGGTGCGAGCAAAAGGGCAAACGCATCTCTTGGCCCCAGAGAACAGACAGCACGGAAAGCGGAGCGGCCCGCGTCGGATCACGGCGTCAGTCCCCCTGCGGGGAGCTCTTCGGATTTCAACGGGGAGTGACTATTGCAAGGAGGCCCCAGTGTGGGCGCTGGCCTGATCCGGCTAGCCGCGGATCTCGACGATCTGGTGCCGTCCACGCTGAATGCCTGGTAAAGCCGCTCCGGCGGCTCCGGACGGGCCCCTTGGGCGGTCCCGGTGACGCCGAGCCCGAGGATCGTGCCGTAGCTCGTGCAGCGAACCATCTCGGCGGTCGTGCCGACCCTTGACTCCGAGCGTCAGCATCAAAATGGACGAGCCGTCGGCGCGACCCCGTCAGAATCCGGTGACCCCCGAGAGGCTCCACGCCCCGAGCAAGAAGCCGTTCGGAAACTCGCCCCGGAGACCGCCGGGTCGAGCCTGGGTTGGCAGCCCCAACGGGATTCGAACCCGTGTCTCCACCTTGAGAGGGTGGTGTCCTTGGCCACTAGACGATGGGGCCCAGACACCCGCTGACGCGGGGTCCAAAGCTCGGGGGGGAGGACTCGAACCCCCAATAGCAGGGCCAGAACCTGCCGTGTTGCCGATTACACCACCCCCGAACGGGCACACGAAAGGCTATCCGATGCCGAACCCGTCCCAGTTCGAGCCATTTTGCCGACGCTATTGTCCTTCCTTGCTGGGTCAAACCGCCTCCACTCTCGAGAGGGCGCTGCGGAGGCGCCGGAGTACCTCGGTGCGCCCGAGGAGCTCGAGCGGTTCGAACAGCGGAGGTCCAACGGCACGCCCGGTCACGGCCAACCGGATCGGTGCCTGACCTTTGCTCAGATTGGTGCCCGCCATCTCGACCACCGCTCGGGTCGCCGCCTGGATGGCGGTCCGATCCCAGTCGCAGTGCTCATAGGCTTCGATTGCACTCCGCAGGATCTGCTGGGCACGAGGGTCTCGAGCCACTCTCTCGCTCCACGCCTGCTCATCGATCACGGGCTCGTCGAGAAAAAGAAAGTCAACCATCGAGGGCACTTCGGAGAGCACGGAGATTCGCTCCTGAACCAATGGGGCCATCTCGGCAAAGATCTGTTCGTCGAAGCGCTCTGCCGGCCAGGGGGGGGTTCCAGTGGCGGGCGCCCAGCCCCTCTCCGGTTCGGGAGCGACCCACGGACGCACTGCATCGATGAACTCGGCCGTGGAAAGCTCCCTAATGTACTCGCCGTTCAGATGGGTGAGCTTCTTCACATCGAAGAAGGCGCCTGCACGGTGGACGTCTTCGAGGCGGAACTCCCGAATCAGCGTCTCGACGTCCACCTTCTCGCGATCGCCAGGTGGAGACCAACCGAGAAGGGCGAGATAGTTTCGAAACGCCTCAGCCAGGAAGCCACGATCGCGGTAATACTCCACTGCAACTTGATCGCGACGCTTCGACAATTTCTTGCGTTGCTCGTTCACGAGCATCGGAAGGTGGGCGAAGGCGGGAAGCGGCACTGAATCTCGTTCGTCGAGCGCGGACCAGATCAGCAACCCTTTTGGTGTGGTCGGAAGCAGGTCCTCGCCCCTGATCACATGGGTGATCTTGGTGTCGCGATCATCGACCACGTTTGCCAGGACGAAGAGCGGCTGACCCGTCGATTTGACACAGACGAAGTCCTCCATCGCCGCGTGAGGAAACTCCACATCGCCTCGGATGATGTCGTGCACGACGGTGGAGCCTGTGTCGGGCGTGCGAAACCGCAATGCAGTCCTTGGGCCCCGCTCGAGCTCTCGCTCCCGACAGTAGCCGTCGTAGCCGGGAGTGGGATTATTACGGGTGCGGGCAAGCACGTCTTCCCGGCTGCAATCGCACGCGTAGAGGTAGCCGTCCTCCCACAGCTGCTCGACCACCTCCGCGTAGCGGTCAGTGCGCTCCGATTGACGATACGGGCCCTCGTCGGGGTCCATGCCGAGCCACGACAGGCCGGACAGGATCCCGTCGACAAGCGAGCTGCGGCTGCGCTCCTCGTCGGTGTCTTCGATCCGCAGCACGAACACGCCATTGTGCTTGCGGGCGAAGAGCCAGTTGAACAGCGCAGTTCTCGCATTCCCGACGTGGAGGTACCCGGTCGGCGAAGGAGCAAACCGAACTCTAGGTGCGCCCACCGGCAGGCCCACGAGCTAGTCGTCGGACAGCGAGATGGCCTGCGTCGGACAGCTCCGTACCGCCTCTTCGAGCTTGTCTCGCAACGACTCTGGGGGCTCCTCTTGAAGCACATAGAGGTAGCCATCGTCACGGACCTCGAAGACCTCGGGCAGGATGCTCATGCAGACCGCGTTGCTGGCACAACGATCGAAGTCAACAACGACCTTCACGGACACCTCCCAGCCTCCCTCATTGCCGCCTCACTCTACAGGCGGTCGCTTCGTCCCTCCGCGGCCCTCCCCCGAGCCCCCGGGCGCCTCCTCCAAGAGCCGCTGGAAGAACTCCCGGTCCCGGAGCAGCGGAACGTCGGCGAGGAAGAGCCGACCGTAGCGCTCGAAGTACATGAGCTGCTTGGTCAGAAGAAAGGTCGCCCGGTCAAAATCCGAGAACAGACCCCCTGACTCGTCGGCCAGTCGCCGGACCCGACGCTGGAACCGCAGCCGCCGAATGATGGAGCGCAGGGGTCGCTGGTGAGCCTCCAGGCCCTGGGCTCTCGCCAGCTGAAGCTGGACGGCTTGGAAGATCGACGCCAGCGAGAACTCGCCAAAAGGACGAGTCAAGGTTGGCTCGACCAACTGGCGGATGAACTCGGCCATCTGACGTTCGTCCATGCCGACCGCCATCCCGAGAGCGGGACCATAGGTCGCGACCAGGTGACTGGTGACGTCGTCCCATGCCCGCTCCTCGCCGAGCGCGGCGGCCAGCAGTCGCACCACGAAACGTCGGGTGGCCGAGTCGAGACGACCGACGATTCCCCAGTCAACCATCCCGATCCTGCCGTCGCGCAGCAACAACATGTTGCCGGCATGAGCGTCGCCGTGGAACACTCCACGGCGGACGACGCCAAGGAAGAAGAGCCTGACGACCTCTTCGACCAGCGGGGCCGGGTCCACTCCCAGTGCTTCAACGTTGGCCAGGTCATCAATCGGAACGCCGTCGAGCAGTTCCATCGTGAGCACGTTCGGACCCGACAGCTCGAAGAACGGCTCAGGGACGACGATCCGCAGAAGATCGATCTCGGCCAACAGCTCTCGGAAATGAACCATCGTCCGCGCCTCGTTGCGAAGATCCATCTCTTCGCCGATCTGGATCCTGAATCCGTCGACCAGCTGGAGGACTGACCCCGCCATCTGGTCGCCGGTCTGGCGGGCCAGGATCTCGAGCAGCGGCTGCATAAGGTCGAGGTCGGTAGCCACCTGGTGTTCGATGCCCGGGCGGATGATCTTGACCGCGACCCGACGACCGTCCCTCAGGGTTGCCCGGTGTACCACGGCGATGGAGGCACGACCGACCGGATCAGGGTCGAAGTCGCTGAAGACTTCGCGCATCGATGCCCCCAGATCCTCCTCGACCCTGAACCGCACCTCGCTGAACGGAACCGGGGGACCGGTGTCGAGGCACGACCGGAACTCTTCGGCCACCTCTTCACCGAACATCCCTGGTGAAGACGCCATAACCTGCCCGAACTTGATGAAGGTCCCACCGAGGTCCTCGAAGGTGAGCCGGAGCGGCCGCGCGAAGTCGCCTGGGGCCAGCCTCTGGCGGGGACGATCGAAGAGGTGGCGGGTTGCGACTGGCAGGAAGTGCCGGGCCGCGACGCTGGCGATCTCGATCCCCCGCCTGGCGAGGGCGGCCGGGCCAGGCTCGGGAAGCCGGCGCGGGTGGATGCGAGGCTGGGGCTGCTCCTCACTCCCTTCGTCGGACCCGACACCTGCTCGGCTTGGCACCGCAGGGCAGGCTAGAGCAGGGAGGCGCCCCGGGCCTCGAAAGGCCGAGCTCATTCAGCGTCGCGTCGGCGTGGCCCGGTCAGACTTCGTACGGGGGCTCCTGAGTCCACGGAAACCACTTCGGGAGGTCCCGACTTGGCGCAAGAGACCAGCGGGCAGGCCGCTTTTCCAAGAACGCCTGAACCCCTTCGGCTGCGTCGGCCATGCGTCCGGTGTCGTAGATGGCACGCGAGTCGATGCGGTGCGCCACCATCGGATGATCGGCACCGAGCATGTCCCACAACAATCGTCTTGTGATGACTGCCGAGATCGGCGCCACCTTCACAGCCATCTCACGGGCCAGGTCGGTAGCAACCGCCAAGACCTCGTCGGGAGGATGCACGCTGCGAACCAGCCCTGCGGTCAACGCCTCGTCGGCGTCGAACACCCGCCCGGTCAAACACCACTCCAAGGCGCGAGAGATCCCCACGACCCTCGGCAGGAACCAGCTGGCCGCCCCGTCCGGGACGATGCCGCGAGCGCCGAACACGAACCCGACCTTGGCCCCTTCGGCCAGCACCCGCACGTCCATTGGGAGCGTCATCGACGCGCCAACGCCTACGGCAGAGCCGTTCATCGCGGCGATCACCGGCTTGAGCGATCGGAAGATCCGCAGTGCGAGCACCCCGCCCCGGTCCCTGGGCGCCGGGCCATCCGGCCTGGCCAGCTGGGTCTGGTCGAAGGTCCGGGGGCCAGCCGAGAGATCGGCCCCCGCGCAGAAGGCTCGGCCGGCCCCAGTGACCACGACCGCTCGCACGGCGTCATCGGCGTCGGTCTGGTCGAAGGCCGCCAGCAGCTCGTCACACATCGTGGCAGTGAACGCGTTGAGTCGCTCGGGACGGTTGAGGGTGATGGTCGCGACTCCGTCGTCAACCTCGCAGCGAATGGTGGTCGGCATGGCCCCTCCTCGTGGGTGCCTGAGCACCCTGTCGAGGCGACGACGGTAGCGCTCATCGGCAAGGTGGACAGACCCCAAGCGGCCCGCGACCGGTGCGCTCGGTCACCCGGTCCCGAAGGCACCGCCGGTAGTGTCGGGAACAGCGTGCTGTTCGTCGAGTTCTTTCGCCTGATCCTCGTCCTTGCCGGGGCCCTGGCCGGCTACGAGATCGGGCACCCACATTCCTCTACCGGCCAGATCGTCGGCCTGGTCCTGGGGGCCCTGGTCGCCTACGTGGTCGGTGGGGTCCTCGGCCGCTACGTCCGCCACCAGGGAGTTCGCGCTGCGGAGCGCTTCAACCGGATCCCGCCGGGTGAACTCTTTGCCGGGACGCTGACCGGGATCGCCACCTTCCTCCTTGGTGCGGCGCTCAGCGTGCCGCTCCTGGTCCTGGTCCACTCACCAGTGGTGTGGCCAGCGTCAGCAGCGATCGCCCTGGTGACGACCTTCGTCGGGTTCCAGGTCGGCTTGACCAAGGGCCGCCAGGTCGTTGCGGCGGCCGGGCTCGGACGGATTCTGGCGCCACCGGCCGAACCCCCGCCGGGCTATGCCCTGCTGGTCGACACCTCGGCCGCCATGACCCCCTACCTGCTGGTCCTTGGACGCTACGGCCTGCTGGTCGGCGGTCTGGTCGTCCCCCGATTCGTCGTCGATCAGTTGCGGACGATGGCAGCCGGACCCGACCCCGTGTCCTCGCGCCGGGCCCGCCGGGGCCTGGAGCGCCTCCAGGTCCTCCGAGACCTGAACGTCTCGGTCCACGTGGCCGAGAACGAGCTGCCTGAGATCGAGGACCTGACCGAGAGACTGGTCGAGGTGGCCAGGCGGCTCGGCCTGCGCCTGGTCACCTGTTCGGGCCAGGTCAAAGAGGCTGCCAAACGGCGAGGGGTGCCGGTCACGGACCTGCGCCCGCTGGCCAGCGACCTCACACCCGACCACATGCCCGGCGAGCAACTGGTCGTGGACCTCATCAAAGAGGGGAACCAGCCACGCCAGGCGGCCGGCTATCTGGCCGACGGTGATCTGGTCGTCGTCAACGACGCTGCTCACATGATCGGGCGGGAGAACGTCGTCGTCGAAGTGCTCTCGACCCGTCGAACGACCCAAGGCCTGCTCGTGTTCGCCAAACTCGCCGACCGTCCGTCGCCCGCCGGCCCGATTCTCTCGGCCGGACCGCCGGCTGCCTCGGCTACCCCGCCGCCGACTGACCTCGGGTTCTCGGCTGACCGACACGAACAGATCTCGGTCGACTGACCGGCCAACCTCTCAGGCCCGCTTCACCGCCGTGACCAGCTTCTGAAGGGTGTCTTTGGCGTCACCAAAGAGCATCGTCGTCTTCGGGTCGTAGAGGAGGTCATTGTCTATCCCCGCGAACCCAGGCCGCATCGAACGCTTGAGGAACACGACGTGCTGGGCCTGGTCGGCGTTGATGATCGGCATGCCATAGATCGGGCTCCCAGGGGTGTCCCGGGCTGCTGGGTTCACGGTGTCATTCGCCCCCACCACAAGGGCGACATCTGTTGTCGGCATCTCGATGTTGGCTTCGTCCATCTCCTTCAGCTCGTCGTAAGGGACGTTCGCCTCAGCCAACAAGACGTTCATATGGCCGGGCATGCGGCCCGCCACCGGGTGGATCGCATAGAACACGTCGGCCCCCCTGGCCATCAATGCGTCGGCCAACTCCTTGGCGGTGTGCTGGGCCTGAGCGACCGCGAGACCGTAACCCGGCACGATGGCGACCCGCCGTGAGTATGCGAGGAGGGTTCCCACGTCATCGGGCGTTCCAGCTCGGACTGATCGGCCGCCGGACGCTTCGGTCGACCCACTGGCAGTGACGACCGACCCGAAAGCACTGAACAAGATGTTGGGGAGCGAGCGGCCCATGGCGACGCTCATCATCCGGGTAAGCAGGGTGCCGGATGCTCCGACGAGCGTCCCGGCGACCACCAGGACATTGGAGTTGAGGGTGAACCCGGACGCGGCGACGGCCAGACCGGTGAAGGAGTTGAGCAAGGAGATGAGGACCGGCACGTCGGCCCCTCCGATGGGGAGGACGAAGATCACCCCAAGGACCAGCGCCAGCACCAGCAGAACCCAGAGCAGGGCGGTCGACGGCGAGACAAGCAGTGCGAGCGCGAACCCAAGGATGGTCAGACCGACGATTGCGTTGATTATCTGCTGAGCGGGGTAGGTGATCGGCCGCGTGCTCATCAACTCCTGCAGTTTGGCGAAGGCCAAGGCCGAACCCGACAAGGAAACCGAGCCGACCAGGACCCCGAACACCACCTCGAGCACCTTGTAAGTGGCCACGGTTCTCGGATCGGTGCCAAGGAACTCGGTGATCGACACGACCGCGGCAGCGCCACCGCCAACACCGTTGAACGCCGCCACCATTTGCGGCATGGCGGTCATCTTGACCAGCCGAGCTGCTGGCACGCCGATGGCGACCCCGACGACCATGGCAATGACGATGAGTGCCAGGTGGCCAAGTCCAGCGCGAGCGAAGGTTGCCCCGATGGCCAGGGCCATGCCAGCTGCCCCGAGGAGGTTGCCCGCCCGAGCATGCCGAGGAGAGCTGAGCGCCTTCAGAGCGACGATGAACCCGACCGCAGCGACCAGGTAGCACAGGTCGATCGCGGTGCCGCGGCTCACGACGACCCTCCGGCCGCTCCTGGGTCACCCGAACTCCGGGGTCGATCGGGTTGGCGGGAGCGGAACATCTGGAGCATCCGGTCGGTGACCACGAAGCCACCGACCACGTTCAGCGTCGCGAGGATCACGGCAATGAACCCGAGCACCTCCTCGGCACCGGTGTGCGCCGACCCCAGCACGACCATCGATCCGACGAGGATCACCCCGTGGATCGCATTGGACCCCGACATCAGCGGGGTGTGCAGGATGCTCGGAACCTTGGATATGACCTCGTAGCCGACGAAGGCAGCCAGCACGAAGATGGTGAACAGCTCGAGCAGGCCGTTGGTCACGATCCCTCGCCATCGGGTTCGATCGGCTGGGCCGGGGCGATCGGCCTGTGCGGTACCCCCAGGACCTCAGCCGCCGCCTCCAAGACCGCTTCGCCGGAACGCAACACGCAACACCCGGCCAGAATCTCGTCCTCCCAGTCCGGAGCGATCCTGCCGTCGCGTGCGAGCAGACCCAGCAAGTTGGCCGCATTGCGCGCGTACAGAAGGCTCGCGTGGGTCGCCATGGCTGACGGTGGGTTGGCGACGCCTACCACGGTCGTCCCTCCGACCACGACCTCCTCCCCAGCCTGGGTGGCCTCGCAGTTGCCGCCGTTGTCGGCCGCCAGATCGATGACCACCGAGCCAGGGGCCATTGCCCGGACCATCTCGGTCGTCACGAGAAGCGGCGCACGGCGGCCGGGGACCGAAGCAGTGGTGATCACGACGTCGCTGGCCGCGACCACCTCGGCCAGAGCCTCGTGTTGCCGGGCCAGCTCGTCGGGAGCCAGCTCCCGAGCGTAGCCACCAGCACCCTCGGCCGAGATCCCGAGGTCCACGAAAGTGGCGCCAAGGCTCTCGGCCTCCTCCTTGGCCGCCGCCCGGACGTCATAAGCGCGCACCACCGCCCCGAGACGCCGGGCGGTGGCGATGGCTTGCAAACCTGCCACCCCGACCCCCATGACGAGGACCTTGGCCGGGGGCACCGTCCCGGCCGCGGTCATGAACATGGGAAAGAACTTCGCCAGGCGCTCGGCGCCAAGCAGCCCGGCCCGGTACCCGGACACGGTGGCCTGCGACGACAGCGCGTCCATGGACTGGGCTCGGCTGATCCGGGGAACGAAATCGAAGCTGAGCACCGTTGCCCGCTTGGCAGCCAGGATTCCAAGACTGGCCGCGGCCTGGGTGGGCTGGAGAAAACTCAGCGTGGTGGCCCCCTCGGCGACGAGGTCCGCGGCCGTCTCGTCGAGCGAGTTGACCGTCAGAACGACCTCGGCTCCGGCGAGCAGGGTGCGGCGGTCGGCCGCCAGCGACACGCCAACCGCGCGGTAGGCCTCGTCGGGAAAGGCCGCGGCTGCCCCCGCGCCCGACTCGAGCGCGACCTGCCAGCCGGAGGAGATGAGCCGCTCAGCGATGTCGGGGACCATCGCGACCCGCCGCTCCCCGGGACGTGTCTCGGCTGGGACGGCCAGGAGCACGGAGGTTGTTTAGCAGCTCCCGGGCCGCAGTCCCGAACCCGAACCGTTACGCCGGCCGGTGATAGGGCTCGTGGACGATCGGCTCGTGCGAGGGGCTCCCGACGAATTGGTGCTCGGCCCAGCCCGCACCCTCGAACGAGAAGCAAAATCCGGGCTCGTTCGCGAGTTCGGTGGCCAGTTCGATGGAGAGCGGCGGGGCGAAGAAGTAGCCCTGGGCGGCGTCGCAGTCGAACTCCCGCACGATGGCGGCTTGCTGGGAGGTCTCGACCCCCTCGGCCACCGTCGAAATCCCTGCCGAGTGGGCCAAGGAGACCACGGTCTCGACGACCAGGCGATTGATCCCCTGCTGGGGCTCGAGCGATCCCACGAAGGAGCGGTCGATCTTGACGGTGTTGACCGCCATCCGCCGAAGGACGTCGAAGGAGGTCCAGCTGGTCCCCACGTCGTCGACCGCCAGCTCGACGCCGAGAGCCCCGATCGTCCGCAGGTCGTTCATGGCGACCTCCTCGACCATGGCATGCTCGGTGACCTCGATGGTCACGCGGCCCGGGTCGATGCCCGATCGAGCGATCGCTTCGGACACCGCCCGGCTCCCCACCCCTCGCCGCAGCTGGACGAGGGACAGGTTGACCGCCAGCTGGATGTTCTGAGGCCAGTGGGTTGCCTGCTGGCAGCCCTCCATGAGCACCCACTCACCAAGCTGGACGATGTCGCCGTTGGCCTCCAGCCACGGAAGCAGCAGTCCCGGCAGGATGAGGCCCTCGTCGGGATGGCGCCAGCGAAGCAGTGCTTCGAAGCCCAGCAGACGCCCAGAGGTGAGGTCGACCACCGGCTGGTACTCGAGCTCGGGCTCCCCGCTCAGGATCAGGGACTCGGTGTCGGGTCGGATTCGCGTCTCGTTGGCCATTGCCGGTTGCCTCCGCTCGGAGCTCTCCCTGGATGTGACCTCGCCACGCTCCGATGTCGACATCCCGATTCTGCCCGACCAGAGCACCGAATTCGGTGATCCCGGCGGGCCCGGCAGCGGCGGAACGGCCTGACCAGCTCATCTGGCCCCCGTCGGTCCGCCAGTGCAACTACCCTGTGCGCGCCGGCGACCGGGATGGAGGCGAGATGGCGTTCGACGTGGCCAAGGTCCTGGCCGATCGGCACGGCGAGAACTTCGGGCTCCACAGCGAGTTCATGAACCCCCAGATGGCCCGAGTGTTGCGGACCCTCGGCTTCGATCGCTTCTACGTCCGTGGCGAGGGCTGCTACCTCTACGACGACCTCGGGCATCGCTACCTCGACCTGCTTTCGGGGTTCGGGGTGTACGCCCTCGGACGGTCCCACCCAGGCGTGAAGGCCGCCCTCCACCAGGCCCTCGACCTCGACCTCCCAAACATGGTCCAGATCGATTGCGCCCTATTGCCCGGACTGCTGGCTGAGACCCTGGTCGCTCGAGCTCACGAGGGGATCCGTCGAGTCTTTTTCTGCAACTCGGGAACCGAAGCGATCGAGGGAGCGATCAAGTTCGCCCGCTACGCGACCGGGCGCCCGCGCATCCTGTACGCCTCGCACGCCTTCCACGGGCTGAGCACCGGAGCCCTGGCCCTCAATGGCGGGCCCGAGTTCCGCCGGGGCTTCGGGCCGCTCCTGCCGAGCTCTGAGGTGCCCTTCGGCGATCCCGACGCCCTGGCAGCGGAGTTGCGGCGTGGCGATGTCGCCGCGTTCGTGGTCGAGCCGATACAAGGCAAAGGCGTGAACCTAGCTCCGGCCGAGTACTGGCAAGCCGTCCAGGAGCTCTGCCGCCGCTACCGGACGCTGTTCGTGGCGGACGAGGTGCAGACCGGCCTCGGTCGGACGGGCCGCTTCTTCTGTCACGAGCACTGGGGCCTCCAGCCTGACATCGTCACCATCTCCAAGGCTCTCTCGGGCGGCTACATCCCAGTCGGCGCGATCTTGGCTACCGACAAGGTCTTCATGAGCGTCTTCAACTCGATGGACCGGGCGATGGTCCACTCCAGTACCTTCGGGCGCAACCAGCTGGCCATGGTGGCCGGCCTGGCCACGCTCGATGCCCTGGACAGCGAAGGCCTGGTCGAGCGGGCCGCGGCCACCGGTCGTTCGTTCCTCACCAAGTTGGCCCCGCTGACCGAACGCCATGAGGTCCTGCGGGAAGTGCGGGGATTAGGGCTCATGATCGGCATCGAGCTGGCCCCCCCACAAACCCCCCGCCTGCGCCGACGCTGGCAGGCCCTCGAGCGGATCCGGCCAGCACTGTTCTCCCAGGCAGTGGTGGTCCCGTTGTTCCACCGGCACCGCATCCTCACCCAGGTCGCGGCGGACGGGGCGAACGTCATCAAACTCCTGCCGCCGCTCGTCGCAGGTGAGGAGGAGGTCGACGCCTTCGTCGAGGCACTCGACGACGTCCTCGAGTCGGCCAGCCGGGGTCCGGGACTGCTGCTGGAGCTGGGCCGAACGATGGCCCGGGGAAGCCTGCACGGCGCGCTGCGCTCGAGACGGCGGAGTCCGTCGCTCGAACCGCATCGAGCTGCTCCTCCCAGCGCCGGCTCGGTGCCCATGGTTTCGGGCCGCCCTTGACCGAGCTGCCCGGGACCGGCACCGCCGAGTGGGTCCTCGAGCCCGGGGATCGGGTGGCAGTGACTGGTTCGGCCGGGTTCATCGGCTCGGCGATCGTTCGGGCGCTGATTGACCGCGGTGCCCGGGTCGTGGCGCTGCTCGAACCCGGTGGATCGACTGCCAACGTGGACGGTCTCGACCTCGAGCGTGTGGCCGCCGACGTCCGCGACCGCGCCGCCCTGGACGGCGCCCTCGCCGGGACTCGGGCCGTCTTCCACACGGCCGCGCTGTTCCAGTTCTGGTCTCGCCGTCCAGAGGACTTCTACGACGTCAATGTCGACGGCACCCGGAATGTCATCTCGGCCGCGCTGAAGGCCGGTTGTGAACGGATCGTCTACACCAGCACGGTGGCGACGATCGGGTTGCACCAAGGCCGCGATCACCCCGCCGACGAGAGAGTCCCAGCGAGGATCCACCATCTCTTCGGCTTCTACAAGCAGTCCAAGTACGTCGCCGAGCATGAGGCCCTCCGCGCCGCCGCTGAAGGAGCACCGGTCGCCCTGGTCCACCCGACCTTCCCACTCGGCCCTCGAGACGTGCGCCCGACACCGACCGGGCGCGTCCTGCTCGACTTCTTGAACGGCCGCATGCCCGGCTATGTCGACACCTCCATGAACGTCGTCCACGTCGACGACCTGGCTCGCGGTCACCTCCTGGTGCTGGAGCGGGGCAGATCCGGCCGCAGCTACATCCTGGGCGGTGAGAATCTGTCGATGCGGACCATGCTCGATCACGCGGCCCGGATCACAGGACTCCCGGCAGTGAGCCGCCGGTGGCCTGCAGCGATAGGCGTGGCTGTGGGCCACGTCTCACAGCTGGTCGAGGGACGGCTGCTCGGCCGCGAGCCGCGGGTGTCCCTCGAAGCGGCGCGGATGGCTCGCGAGCACATGGTCTTCGACGATTCCCGGGCTCGGTCCGAGCTTGGGTACACCTCGAGGCCAGCGACCGAGGCCATCCGGGACTCGGCACGATGGTTCGTCGACCACCACTACGTCCACCCGGAGCGAGCCCGGCGCATCCGTTGGGTCGACTGACCTTCACCTCGGCCGTGTCCGAATCTCGCCAGATCCCGCTGCGTCCAGCTGCCAGGATGGAGGTGGAGACGGAGGTGGTGCGGTGACTGAGGCGACGGCCACAACGACCTCGGTCCGGGTGGACAGCCTGGTTGGGCCGCTCGTGGTGTGTGGGGACGACCGGGCGGTGAGCCGGATCCTTCTTCCCAAGCGGGCGGCCAAGCTCGACAGGCCCGACGGGGTCGACCGAGCGTCCGGACCGGTGCTCGATGCTGTCCACCAGCTCGACGAGTACTTCGCCGGGGAGCGCAAAGCCTTCGACCTCCCGCTCGAGCTGGTTGGGACCGACTTCCAGCGTGCGGTGTGGCTGGCCCTGGCAGCCATCCCCTACGGCGAGACCATCAGCTACCGAGAGCTGGCGGCCCTGGTGGGCCGGCCCCGCGCCGTGCGGGCAGTCGGCCAAGCCAACGGGGCGAATCCGGTCCCCATCGTCTTGCCGTGCCACCGGGTGATCGCAGCCGACGGCACCATCGGCGGCTATGGCGGCGGAGTCGACCTCAAACGCCGCCTGCTCGCACTGGAGGCGAGCAACTAGGCGATCGAAGCCCGGCAAGCGGCGTTAACGTCCAGACATGAGCCCCCTCGACCTTGCGGTCGACGCCATCGCCCTGTTGCTGATCCTCTACCGCCAGCGCCGAGTGCGCCGGGTGCGGCTGCACTTCGCCCGCCGGGTGCCGCTGGTCCTGAGCGGAGTCGGACTGGCCCAGTTCCTCCGCTACAACGAGACCCACTCGCTCGGGGTGTCAAGCGTGATGGTGGTCCTCGGGAGCTGCTTCATCGGAGCGTGGGCCCTGGGGGCGTTGCGGGCGGCAACCGTCGAGCTGTACGAGGTCGAACGAGGCTCCATGGCCCAGCGGTCGGGGTGGCTCACCATGGTCCTGTGGCTCGTATCGGTGGGCGTGCACTTCTCCCTGGCGGTCGTGGTCTCACACCTTGGCGGGCCGGTGGGAGCGCTCGCCGGCAGCGGCGCCCTGTTCCTCGCAGTCACCCTGGCCGTCCAGAATGCCCTGGTGCACCGGCGGGCGGTGCGGACCCTGATGACGGGAGGCGCCGCGGTCACCAGCATGCGGGGGGTGTTCGACGCCCGGTCCTGGGAGGAGCCCCGCAGCTGACTCAGCGCTCCGGCTAGGCGGCGAGGGCTTGCTCCATCGCGTCGAGCCCGTCCAGCAGGTAGCCGACCTGAGCGGGAGCGAGGACGCCGTAGGCCCGTCCGACGATCCGGTCGGTGAGATCGTCCGCCGCCGCCAGTTGCTGGCGATGCTCGTCGGTCACCTCGGGAACCTGATCCTCGGGCCACCCGAAGGCAGCGAACATCTCGGGCCGCCGAATGTAGTGGGCGATCCTTGGCTCGAGCAGCTGGGCCACCACTGCGACCAGATGCGCTGACCCCCGGAACTCCCGGAGGACCGCGACGAGCTGGAGGGCCCGCCCAGGGAGATCCTCGACCAACGGCTCAGCACTCAGGCCGGCGTAGAGGGCGAGGCCGGCCGGGTCGGCAGCGCGGTTGACCGCCTCCAGTGCCTCGCACAAGCTCTCCAACCCGTCCAAGCCGGCCAGCTTCGCCCGGCCCAGCTCGGCACAGCAGTGGAAGTACTCCCGGGCCGCGACTCGGGGCTGGACGATGGCGCGGCCCCGCTCCCACTGCGTGCGGATGAACCCTGGTTCGAAGTACCCGAACGCGCTCTGGACGACGGGGGCCTCGACGTCGCCTAAGACGCCCCCCCGACCGAGCACGTAGAACCCGAGCGTCCCCAGGCCAAGCTCCTGGCCCTTGGCTCGCGTGCCCTCCACGAAGTAGAACGCGCTCCCCAACGTGCCGATCTTGGCCGACGCCCTGGACACCCACCCCGGATCTGCAGCCACCGAGGCACCATAGTGGCACCACCGGCGCGTGCACCCGACCGAGATCAAACCAGCGTCGGCGTGCCGACACGGAACGAGGCAGGCTAGCGTCGCCACGTCCAACGCGCGGCGAGAGGAGCGTGGATGAGCCAGACAGCCCAGGACGCCCCGGTGGTCCTTCGAGAGCGGCGGGGACCGGTCGAGATCCTCACCCTCAACCGTCCCGAGGCCCGAAACGCCGTGAACGGCGAGGTGACGCGACAGATGTCCGCCGCCCTCGACGAGCTCGAACGGGACGAGAACCTCCGGGTCATCATCCTCACGGGGGCCGGTGACCGGGCCTTCTGTGCCGGCATGGATCTCAAGGCGTTCGGATCGGGCAGCGGCCCGTCCATCGCCGGCAGCACCGGTGGCTTCGCCGGCTTCGTCCGCCGGGACATCCCGGTCCCGGTGATCGCCGCGGTCAACGGTCCTGCGCTGGCCGGAGGATTCGAGCTGGTCTTGGCATGCGACCTGGTGGTGGCAGCAGAGCATGCGATCTTCGGGATCCCCGAGGTCAAGCGGGGGCTAATCGCGGCCGGTGGCGGCCTGGTCCGGCTGCCCAAGCGCCTCCCGATGGCGCTGGCCATGGAGCTGGCCTTGACCGGGGACTCGATCACGGCGGCCCGGGCCCTGGAGCTCGGCCTGGTGAACAGGGTCGTCCCAGCCGAGCGGGTGCTCGACGAGGCCCTAGGGCTGGCCGACCGAATCATCGAGAACGCTCCGCTCAGCGTGCGCCACTCCCGCCGCCTCACCAAACAAGCGGCCGAGGTGACCGAAGCCGAGGCCTGGGCGCTCTCCGACGCGGCCAGCCGGGAGGTCTTCAGCTCGGCCGACGCCCGGGAAGGCCCGCTCGCCTTCGCCGAGAAGCGGGCACCGAACTGGCAGGGCCGCTGAGCGTCGCTCCGGGGCCCCTGGCACCGGCCCTCACCGGTGTCCGCCTCTCGTTGCACGTGCTGGCGGCCGCGGTCTGGGTGGGCGGCCAGGTTGTGCTGGCCGGGCTGGTCCCCGCCGCTCGACGGGTCTCCCCTGACGCGCCAAAGGCCCTGGCGCGCGCCTTCGCTCGGCTGAGCTGGCCGGCATACGCGGTGCTGGTAGCCACCGGGATCTGGAACGTCGCCGCCGACCACCCCTCGGGGACGGCCTGGCAGGTGGTGCTGGGCGTAAAGCTCGGTGTGGTCGCACTGGCCGGGGTGGCCGCCCTCCTGCACACCCGAGCGACCAGCCGCCGAGCTCTGGCGGTCTGGGGCTCGCTAGCCGGCGGAGCCTCGATCGCGGCCCTGGTCCTGGGGGTCCTGTTGGCCGGCTGAACCCGACGGCGGTGCTGCCTCACAACCGGACTAACCTGGTGAGCAGGTTGCCGCGTGGCCCGGCGAGGAGGGTTCGACATGCTGGCAGAGATCTTTGGCCCGGACCTCCTGATCGTCCTGATCGTCGTGGTCGTGGTGCTGTTCGGCGGCGCGGCCATTCCGAAGTTGGCCCGGAATCTCGGAGCGGCCCAGAGCGAGTTCAAGAAGGGCTTGGCCGAGTCCAAGGGCGAGGCGGCCAGCACCAACCCCGGCGACGAGAAGCCGCCAGCCGGGTGAGCGAGTCGGGGTCCAGCCGGATGCCCATCACCCGCGGCCCCCGACCAGGTACTTCGAATTCCAAAGTGGGGTTCGATAAGGTTCGCCGACGTGGACCCCAGGCCCGATGGCACCCGCATCAGCGCCGCGTCCGCCGATCCGGCTGGGCCGGGACGCCGGACGGAGGCCGCCGGTCACGACCTGCGGAAACGGGCCAGGCGGGTTCTGCTCGCCCTGGTCGTGTTGGCCCCGATCGTCCTGGCGGGCTGTCAGCTCCCCACGTTCGGCGCGTTCCGAGGTGCCACCACCCAGGGACAGGACGCCTTCAAGCTCTGGCAGGGGTTCTTCATCGCCGGGTTGGTGGTCGGCGGGTTCGTCCTGGTGCTCATCGTGTGGGCGGTGTTCCGGTATCGGCGCCGGAGCGACCAGGTGCCCCGCCAGACTCAGTACCGGCCCTTCATCGAGGTGCTCTACACCGTCATCCCGATCCTGATCGTCGCCGGCCTGTTCGTGTTCACGGTCATCACCGAGAACGAGGTGGACGCAGTCCCCAGCACCAAGGTCACCATCGACGTGACCGCCTTCCAATGGGGCTGGCAGTTCTACTACCCGGCGACCGGCAAGGTCGTCATCGGCCAGACGCTCCAGCAACCCCAGATGGTGCTCCCGGTCAACGAGCCGGTGACCATTCACCTGGAGTCGGCCGACGTCTTCCACGGTTTCTACGTGCCTGCGTTCAACTTCAGCCGGTACGCCGCTCCGGGATACGTGAACACGTTCAACTTCAACGTGCTCCACACCGGCGTCTACCGTGGACAGTGCACCCAGCTATGTGGGCTCTACCACTCGCTCATGCTCTTCAGCGTCAAGGCGGTGACCCCGGCGACCTTCGAGCGCTGGGTGCACCAAACCAGTGGCCATCAACCAACCATCGGCCAGCTGAAGAACCAGATTCGCGCCAACGGCCCCGGAGCATGAAGCAATGACCGACGTCATCACGCCAGCAATCACCGGAGACGGCTCGAGAGGCTCGGTAGCGGTCGAGGCTCCGAGCCACCTCCATGAGGAGCACGGACCCACCGGCCTTCTCAAGTGGCTGACCAGCACCGACCACAAGGTGATCGGGATGAGCTACATGATCACCTCGATCATCCTGTTCTACGTGGCCGGGATCATGGCCCTGGTCATGCGGCTCCAGCTGGCGGCCCCAAACGCCTCACTCGTTTCCTTCGCGCAGTACAACGAGCTGTTCACGATGCACGGCAGCTTGATGCTGTACCTGTTCGCTGGACCGTTCGCGTTCGGGGGCCTGGCCAACTACATCGTCCCCCTCCAGGTGGGCGCACCCGACATGGCCTTCCCTCGGCTCAACGCCCTGAGCTACTGGCTCTACTTGTCCGGCTCCATCACGATGATGCTCGGGTTCCTGGTCGCCGGCGGAGCAGCGGAGTTTGGCTGGGTCGCCTATGCGCCCCTGTCGAATGCGGCCAACTCGCCCGGACTCGGACCCGACGTGTGGATCATGGCCCTCGTCCTTACCGGCTTCTCGGCCATCTTCACCGGGGTGAACCTGGTCGCCACCATCTTCTACCTGCGGGCCCCGGGAATGACCATGTTCCGCATGCCGATCTTCACGTGGAACATGCTGGTGACGGCCATCCTCATCCTCATTGCCTTCCCGGTGCTCACCAGCGCGCTGGTGATGCTGTTCTGCGATCGGCACTTCGGGACCCACATCTTCTCGGTCCAAGGCGGCGGATCCCCGATCCTGTGGCAGAACCTCTTCTGGTTCTTCGGCCATCCCGAGGTCTACATTCTCGCCCTCCCATATTTCGGGATCGTGACCGAGATCATCCCGGTCTTCTCACGCAAGCCGGTGTTCGGCTACAAGGGGATGGTCTTCGCCACACTGTCGATTGCGGCTCTTTCGACCGGTGTGTGGGCCCACCACATGTTCACGACCGGAGTCGTGCTCCTGCCGTTCTTCTCGCTCCTGTCGCTGCTGATCGCGGTGCCAACCGGGATCAAGTTCTTCAACTGGATCGGCACCATGTGGCGGGGCGAGCTGCAGTTCAGCGCGGCCATGCTCTTCTGCATCGGGTTCCTGCTTGCCTTCCTCATGGGTGGGGTGACTGGGGTCATGTTGGCGTCGCCGCCGATCGACTTCTTCACCCATGACACCTACTTTGTCGTTGCCCACTTCCACCAGGTGCTCTTCGGCACGGCGGTGTTCGCCGGGTTCGCCGGGATCTACTACTGGTATCCCAAGTTCTTTGGCCGGATGCTGCGGGAGAACCTGGGGAAGTGGCACTTCTGGCTGATGTTCATCGGCTTCTGGGTGACCTTTATGCCCCAGTACATCGTTGGACTTCTCGGGATGCCCCGCAGGGTGGCCGTCTACCCCTCGAACCTCGGGTGGCAGAGCTACAACATCATCTCGACAGTCGGCGCCTTCATCATCGCGGCGTCGTTCGCCATCTTGCTGTGGAACTTCTGGGTCTCATGGCGCCACCCCATCCCCTGCGGCGACAACCCGTGGGATGCCCACACCCTTGAGTGGTTCACGACCTCGCCGCCGCCGCACCATAACTACACGCACCTGCCTCCGATCCGCTCGGAGCGCCCGACCTGGGATTACCACCACCCTGACGCGCCCGCGATCCCCCACGGCGAGGGCCGGGAGCCGAAGCGAGACAAGGTCCTCGTGTCATCGTGAGGAACGAATCCTTCATCCTGCTCGGGGTGGCCGTGTTCTTCGGCATTACCGGCCTCGTCTACTGGTTCACCAGCTACGAGGACGGCGGGACGGCCATGCTTGCCGGGACCTGCCTCCTGGGGCTCCTGCCAGGGAGTTACTACTTCTGGTGGCACCGACGAATGGGGTTTCGGCCTGAGGACCGCGACGATGCCACCATCGAGGAGGGTGCCGGCGAGGTGGAGACCTTCCCGTCCTCCAGCATCTGGCCCTTCGTGCTCGGTATGGGCGCCTTCATGCTGGTCCTCGCGTTCGCCTTCGGGATGTGGTTCTTCTTCCCGGCAGTTGGGTTGATCCTCACCGCCCTCGTGGGGGTGACTGCCGAGAGCCGCCGGGGCGGGCACGTCTGACTCGGCCCCAAGGCCACGGCGCGCTCCCCCCAAAGGTCTCCGACGGCCACGGGGCGACCTGGAGCTAGCCCCGACTGGCCTCCTCCCTGGGCAGCCCCATGGGGTCAGCACCCGGAGAGAACGACTCGCTCAGCGGCGAGGGATGGCGTCGGACAGCGCCCGTAGGTGCTTGCGCATCCGCCGGGTCGCCAAGGGCAGGTCCCGTGCCACCATGGCGTCGACAATGGACTGGTGAGCGTGCCGAATCGCGTCGGGTGATTCGGGAACCGGCACCGCAGTCGAGAGCTGCTCAGCCATCAGCTGCATGATGATGGAGACGAGGAAGGCAATGGCCCGATTGCCGCAGAGCTCGGCGATGACCCTGTGCAGGTCGTGCGACACTGCTGGAAAGTTTTCGTCCGGCCAGCTGCGCTCGCGGTCCAGGGTTGCCCGTAGTCGCTCGACTCCATCAACCGTGAGCTTCTCAATAGCCAGTTGAAGCGTCGCGATCTCGAGCTCCTCGCGCACCTCACGGATCTGTGCCCTGTCCATGCCGCGATAACGGAGATACAGCGATACGGCGCGGATGACCTCTCGCCCATCTGGGGCGGTAACAACCATCCCTCCTTCTGACCCACGTCGCATACGCACGACCGAGTGACTCTCGAGTATGCGCACGGCTTCTCGAAACGGTGCCCTGCTGACCCCGTAGCGTTGCAGTAGCTCTGGCTCGAAGCCAAGACTGGTGCCCACTGGCCAGCCACTGGCGACTATGTCACGCCGGATCAGTTCTGCGATTGTTGATGCCAATCGCCTCGAGGTCATACGCTGGCCCTTTTCGGCCCTCTCTCCCGAGCCAAAGACTGGCACATCGATGTCGAGCACCGAGGCTTTCAGCGCCTCAAGGTGGCGCACCATAGCATCTCGAGCCCGAAGGCCGTCGCCCGCAGCAATCGCCTCTGCTATTTCCTGATGATCACGGTGAATCGCTGGACCCAAGCCCTTCGGCTTTGTCTGATCGTGCGATGCGATCTGCAATGGTCCGTCAGTCAGTGATGCGAGGGCCTGAACAAAAAGGAGGAGCGCGACATTCTTCGTCGCCTCGGCGACCGTCACATGGAAGTCGAACGCGGCTGCACATGCGGCATCAGAGTCCGATCCTGCTTCTTCGTCGATAGCCTGCCTGAGCGTGAGCACGTGCTCATCATCGAGCGACGACGCGGCAAGAGCGGCGGAGAACTGCTCGAGCACCTTACGAGCACCAAAGATCTCATCCAGACCGATCTTGGAGAACTCGAAGTAAATGGCAAGTGACTCATTCACGGCGTCGAAGCTCGGCTCGGCGACAACAAGACCTCCGTTGTGGCCTCTCCGCATCCGAGCGAACTGTCGATGTTCAGCGAGCTTGATCGCTTCACGCAGCACCCCTCGCCCGACTCCGAACCGAGCCATGAGCTGCTCTTCGGAGCCGATGAGCGCACCCACCGGCCATCCAGCTCTGATCACCTCGGCTTCTAGCGCAGCGGCCACTTGCTCAGCGAGCTTCGGGTCCCGCACGCCTGGAACTGGGCTCCATGCCGCGGGCGGGAGCATCGGTGCGGCCTGGTCGGTCCGCTCCCGGTGCGCAAGGTCGGACATAGCGATGATCGTAGGGTATTGGTAGCTGTGCGCGAGCCCCGACAGGGTCCGATTCGCTCCCGGCGAGCGCTCTTTGGGCATCAGGGACTGGGCTGCGGTCCTGACCTGGAGCGGCTCGCCTCCCGGGGCTCCCTCGGAAGACCGAGCACCCGCTCAGCAAGGATATTGCGCTGGATCTGAGCCGTGCCGCCCCAGATGGTGTCGGAACGAGAGGTGAGGAAGGTTTGCAACCAATAGGGAAGCGAGTAATCCTGGCCAACGAGGAGTGATTCCGGACCAAGCAGATTCATCACCTGTTCGACCAACTTCTGCTGGTATTCGGACCACAGGATCTTGTGCAACGAACTGGTCGCGGCTCCAGGGTCGCCACCGCTCTGCAGTCGAGCAAGAACCTGGAGACCTTGATAGCGGAGAAGCTCGACGTGGGTGTAGGACCATGCCAACAGCTGCCGAACAAGCGGGTCGTCGCTACGTCCCCGCGATCGCACTTCGGACACGAGCTGATCAAACTGCTCCCGAAATGCGACGTGACGAGTGGTTGCTCGCCCGCCTCGCTCATTGCCCAGTGTCGTCATCGCCACTTCCCAGCCGTGGTTGAGACCACCGATCACATTGAACAGCGGTGCTCGAGCATCAGTTAGGAAGGTCTCTGCGAAATGAGACTGCCCGGTCATCTGGCGCAAGGGTCGAAATTCGACGCCATTTTCCGAACCGTCGGGTCGGCGGATGGGGATGAGAACGTATGAAATGCCGCGGTGCTTTGGCTCGTTTGGACCTGTCCGACACAGGCAGAAAAGCATGGTGGCATCCCAATACCACGAAGTCCACACTTTCTGACCATTGATGACGATCTCATCCCCGTCGACCACCCCTTTGGTCATGAGACTGGCCAGATCCGACCCAGCTCCAGGCTCGGAGAATCCCTGGCAATAGCGGTCTTGACCGGAGATGATCCGTGGCAAGAAGTGGGCGCGTTGCTCATCGGTCCCGTGGACGATGATGGACGGTCCGACCAGGCTTTCACCCATGCCCCTGGTCACACGGGGTATGCGAGCTCGTTGGAACTCCTCTTCGATGACGGCCATCTCGAGAGCCGAGCATCCCCGGCCGCCAAACTCCTTCGGCCAGGCGACGCAGACCCAACCAGCTTCAGCCAGGCAGTTGCCCCACGCCTCGAGATCTGCTTTGAGCTGTCCCGTAGGCTGGCGAGGTACCGACACTCCCCTTAGGTGTTCCGGAGCATTCTCTTCCAACCATTCTCGGAGCTCGTCTCGCAGCTTCTCTGCAGCTGGGCCGTAGTCCGTACGGTTCACTCTTACCTCCCAGGCAATGGCGCTCGGTCCAGATCACTGCACATCGCAGCGGCTCACGTGATGATCTCGGGAGCTTCAGCACCCCGGCTCGGCCTGATCTGAAGAGTCAACCGCGACCGGAGCCAGTCACCGATGCGGTAAGTGCACAGGACGACCACCGCGATGAGGGCTCCCGGGGCTACGACTTGTCCAGGCGAGTTCAGGATGTACTGGTACGCAAGTGCGAGATCGCCACCCCAGCTCGGCGCGGGTGGCTGGACTCCGAGCCCAAGAAAGCTCAATCCCCCTTCGACGATAAAGGCGAGCCCACCGAAGATGGTTGCCTGAACGACAACCGGCCCCAGGGCAGCCGGGAGCAGGTGCCGCAGCAGCAATACCCGGGTCTTGCACCCAGACAGCCGGGCACTCAGCACGAACTCTCGTTCGCGCACTTCCAGTACGCCTACGCGCATGAGCCTCGCAAACACTGGAGCAAAGACGATGCCGACCGATGTCATCGACGTCACGAGACCAGGACCAAGAATTCCGGTAACGACGACCGCCAGTACGAGTGCGGGAAAGGCAAGCAGCGCATCGGCAAGTCGCATGAGGATCGAGCCCGCAATTCGCGGCCAGTATCCGGCTACCAGACCCCACGGCACGCCAAGAACCATGCCAACGGCCAGACTGAGGAGGACTCCGAGGAACGCTGACCGACCGCCCCACAAGAGCCGGCTCAGCACATCGCGTCCGTAGTAGTCAGTTCCGAGCAGATGCTGTAGGGACGGGCCCGCGTTCCGCTGTAGCAGGTTCTGGCTTATGGGGCTGTCAGGCGCGATCACCGGCGCGAGCACGCTGGCCGCAAGGAGCCCGACAAGCACGACCACGCTGACGATCATGCCGACTGACCAATGGCGATCGCGGTGCCGTGGCCGCGACAGCTTGTTCGTCGCTCGCTCGCCGACCTTGAGGTCGGAAGCAGAGTCCATGAGGGTCGAGCGCGCGGACACTTACTGCTCCGTCAAACGTGGGCTGGCAAGGGCCACTGCGATGTCGACCAGGAGATTCACGACCAGAACGAGGAGCACATAAACGATGGTCACGCCTTGAACGAGGGTGTAGTCCCGTTGCTGGACCCCGTTGACCAGGGCATTTCCGAGACCCGGCAGGACGAAGACCTCCTCGATGATGAGAGTCGCGCCGAACATCCCAACGATGAGCAGGCCATAGACGTTGAGGATCGTCGGTAGAGCAGTACGGAGGGCGTAACGCCAGACCACCGTACGTTCAGGAAGGCCCATCGCCCGCGCTGTGCGGATATGCGGCTCTGCCAGAACGTCCATCATGGCCGCTCGAACCTGTCGTACGACGATCGCCCCTGCTCCCAGTCCCATAGAAAGGCTCGGCAGGATCATGTGGTCGAGGTTGGAGGCGGGATTCTGTCCGAACGGGACAAAGCCCAATTCCGGCAAGAGGTGGGCGGCAATCCCGAAGACTGCAATCAGAATGATGGCCAGAAAGAAGTCCGGGATGGCTAAGCCGAGCCCCGAAGCCGTGCGTAGTAGCCGGTCCGTACGGCCATCTGCTCGTCGAGCCGCCGTAACCCCGACCGGGAGCGCCACCACGACGGTAAAGAGCAGTGCCAGCCCGACCAGCTCAGCACTGACCGGAAAGCTCTCCGCGATGACGTGCGAGACTGCCTGCTGGGTCTGGAGTGACTGGCCAAGATTCCCTTGGACAGCTTGACCAAGCCAGTGCAGGTATTGATCCACAAAGGGACGGTCGAGACCTAACTGATGGTTGAGTGCGGCGATAGATGCCTTCGTCGCATGGACGCCGAGAATGGCGATCGCGGGACCGCCGGGTACCAAGCGGATGAGGACGAAGATGCCGATGCTGGCCAGCACAGCAGTTGGAATGGCAATTGCGACGCGCCGAAGGATCAGTCGCAGGATGTCGGGCGAGAACAGTCGCCATGAGCGAATAGGCGCCTGCCCAGACTCCCTATCAGGGTCCCGGTGGACGCCGGGGGACGGGGCGTCGGACCTTTCGACGCCCCGTCCCCCGGCCGCCGGTTGCGCCTGGACAGTCACGCACCCACCGATAGGAAGTCCAAGTTCGGCTCGTTGATGAGTGCGCTGGCCTGAAGCGCCCCCTTCACGTGCGTGCTGTAGACCTCTGGGAACGGGTTGTACCAGAGCGGGATCCACAGCGCCTGCGATTTGATGACTGCGTCCATCTTCTTAACCTGAGCCATCACGCTGCTCGATGTGTACGAGCTGTTGAGCTGCGCCAGGGCACTCTCGATCTGGGGGTTGGCTACGTGGGCAGCATTCCCCAGACCCTCCTTGCCGAACAGCCCGAAGTAGGTGGTGAGTGGCGTCACGGTTCCATCCCA
This sequence comes from Actinomycetota bacterium, assembly GCA_021324355.1. GTDB lineage: Bacteria > Actinomycetota > Acidimicrobiia > Acidimicrobiales > RAAP-2 > Palsa-461. The sequence continues at coordinate 66,686 of JAJPJD010000007.1, read as the reverse complement.
ACCCACGCTGAGCATTGGCGCTCCCTTTGGCTGGTTGTACTGACTCAACGCAGCCGCCGGCTGGTCCTGGATGAAGTTCACTGTGATCCCAGCCTTCTTCCATTGCTGGGCGGCAATGATGGCATCCTGCTCGAAGGGCGGCGCAGCGATCGAAAGTGCTCCATTGATGGTGATCCCGTGCGGGTACCCCGCCTTCTTGAGAAGCGCCTTAGCCTTGGCTATGTCGTAAGGCCAAGCGTTCTTCATGCTCGGGTCGTAATAGGGGTTCCCTGGCGGGAACACGGAGAATGCCGGTGCGTCGACAACACCGTCCGATGCTGCTTCGGAAAGAACAGGCCGGTCCAACGCATACTCAAGTGCCAGCCGAACGTCGACGTTGTTCATTGGTGGCACGTTGTAGTTCAGGAACATCGCGGTTACGGCCAAAGCTGAGGTGTTGATGTGCACACGAAGGTTCGGGTCGTGCTTGACAGATGGAACGATCGAAGCATTCAGTCCAAACGCATAGTCGACCATTCCGGATGTCAAAGCACTCGAGATCGAGGTCTCATCGGTAATGATCTCGACCTTGATCTCGCTCTCCTTGGGAGCCGGCTCACCAGCAACTTTGTATCCAGACCAGGCCTTGAAATCGACCGAGCTATTGGGCACGTAGCTGCTGAGCTCGTATGGACCAGCCCCAACCGGGTGTGAGCCGAGGCCCTTGACCCCATACTTCTGGATGGCTGCCGGAGAGATCAGCATCCCAAGTTCCTGCGACAGGTCAGCTGGCAGCGAGGCCGTTGGGGCGCTCAGATGGAAGACCAGCGTGGTCGGGTCGGGAGCGGTCATGTCCTTCAAGGTAGGAAGCGTCTGAACCTTCTCGGACAAGCAGTAGTTGATGCTCTCGATCGCAGCCTGAGCAGTCACCGGGGTCCCGTCCTGAAAGGTGTAACCCGGCTTCAGGTGTACCACGAAGGTGAGAGGATTGGTGAAGCTCCATGAGGAGGCAAGTCCTGGGACCAGCTTGTTGGTCGACGGCACAGCAAAGATGATGGGTACGTAAAGCAGATCGAGGAAGGGAATGGAGGCTCCGCCGCCATTGGCACACGGATCAAAGGAGTTTGGTCCCTGAGGTGTTGCCGCCACCAGGGTGCCTGTCGGCGACGATCCGGGTGATGTCGCTGCTGCTCCTGATGGGACTGGTGCCACAACCTCGAGCGACAAGATCAAGGCGGCCAGAGCCGAAACAAGCGCCCCGAGGTATCGAAACCAGCGGAAGCGGATCGATCTCACCGGACTACTGGTGAGAAACGGCTCCATGTGATCGCTCTTCACTTGTGTCTCCTTTCTTTGCCTTTTTCGAGGCTCTTTGCCTTTTTCGAGGCAGCTAGGGTCTGTCAATACCGGCATCTAGAGGTCGCCTGTTGAGTTCGAGCTGGTGGTGTCAGGTTGCGGAAGGGGCTCATGTCGGTCATGGCCGGGCCCATCCGCGGTCCGGTCCTTCGGTGAGCCAACCGGGTCACCTGAGGCCGGGGCTGACGCTGACGAGGGAGAACGAAGTTGAGCCCCAATCTCGGACCAGCGATGGCAAGCCACCAGGTGGCTCGACCCGGCACCGGCCGTTCCGGTCAGGGCAGGAACCTCTCTCACACAGCGTTCCACCACGAACGGGCACCGAGTGTGGAACCGGCAACCGGAAGGAGGGTTGCGCAGGTCAGGCGCCTCGCCTTGGAGCTCTTTCGAAGGATGGCGAGCTGCATCGATCCGAGGGACGGCGGCGATAAGCGCTTGCGTATACGGGTGGAGCGGCCTCTCCAAGATCTCGTCGACTGGGCCAAGTTCGATCAGAGTGGCTGCGTACATCACGCCAACCCGGTCGGCTAGCTGTGCGATCGCACCGACATCGTGTGAAACGATGACGTAGGTCAGTTCTCGTTCCTCCCGGAGCCGGGCCAAGAGCTGACCCAGGCTGACCTGCAGCGAGACGTCTTGCCCAGACATCGGCTCGTCGAAGAGCACCACCGGAGCTCCGGAGGCAAGTGCGCGAGCGATTGTCGCACGCTGGCGCTGGCCCCCTGACAGTTGGGACGGCCGGTAGTCAGCGTGGGTCTCGTCAAGTCCGACTGACCGAAGTAGCTCGACCGCTGTTGAACGAAGCTCTCGGGGAAATCGAACCCTGTCGGGCACGAGCGGTTCGGCGACGCTTTGCCAGATCGGCATCCGCTGGTTGAGCGCCCGATCGGCATCTTGGAACACCATCTGGACAGGCCGACCAGACCGGCCGGAGCTGGCGGAGCCACGACCGCGTACGGTGACCGAGCCGGCGCTGGGCTGAGCCAGACCGGCGATAACTCGAAGCAGCGTGGACTTTCCCGATCCGGACTCTCCGATGATGCCGAGGGTCTCGCCTTCTCGAATGTCGAGACTGAGATCACGAACAGCCTGCAGGGGAGGTCGCTGACCCCGGTACGTCACCGTGACGCCCTGGAGGGACACGATCGCTGGCCCCGCTTTGGGCACAGTCATTGCCCTCATGTCGGGATCCGAAGGGACAGCTCTGCGTGGCGGAGGCACCGAGTGCTTCGGCCGTCTGCAAAGACGGTCAAGTCGGGCACTGTGTCCGAACAGCGATCCTGCGCATACGGGCAACGCGGCCAGTAACGACAACCGTTCGGCGGTGCTGCTGGATTTGCCGGCATCCCGGTCAACTCGTTGCTGGCTTCATGACCAGCACCGGAGCTTGACAAGGACGCCCGGAGGGCCGCGAGAACCAGCGCCATCGTGTAGGGATGGCTTGGGGAGGTGAGAGCGTCGGTGACTGAATCGACGTTCACTACCTGTCCGCAGTACATCGTGGCTACCCGGTCGCACACCGTTCCGACGACCGCGAGGTTGTGAGAGATGAGCAGAACGGCCAACGCACGCTCGTCAGCGATCGATCGGAGAAGCTTGACGATCTGTGCCTGAACGGTGACGTCCAGCGCAGTGGTCGGTTCGTCGGCGACCAGAACCTCTGGCTCGCCGGACAACGCCATGGCGATCATGGCCCGTTGGCACATTCCTCCGGACAGTTCATGTGGATATGCACCGAAGAGAGCCCGTGGGTTGGGAATTCCGACCTGGCCGAGCAACTCGACCGCTCGGGAACGGGCGTCTTGACGGCTCATGCCTCGGTCGTGCACTCGGATGACGTCCACGATCTGGCGCCCGATGGAGATCGCAGGATTGAGAGATGATCGAGGCTCCTGAAAGATCATGGCCAGCTGACTTCCCCGCAAGGATCGAACGGTGTCTGAGGAAGCCCCGACTAGTTCGCGACCCTTGAACCGGATGCTCCCCCGCAGCTTGGATCCTGGCGGCGCAAGGCCCAGAATGCTCAGACCGGTCAAGGTCTTTCCGCTTCCGCTTTCGCCTACTAGGCCGAGGACTTCTCCACGTCTCAGCGAGAACGTGACATCGTCGAGCAAGTTTGTTCCCGCGAGCTCAAGACCGAACCCCTGAAGCGAGAGCACCGTCGCAAGCTGTTGATCACCGGCGATCGAGCCAAAACGATCAAAGGTCGCAGCGCTGCTGGGCATCAGATTTCAGTTGAACCAGAAACGTCACCAGCGTTTGCCACGCCAAGTCCTCCACGTTCAAAGAGCTCGAGAGCACCCTTGACCCCTAACTTGCGAATCGCTTCCGAAGTCGGAGCCCCAGTTCGCGCGTAGTGGTGAAGGGCGTCCATCTCGATGCCGATCGTGGCCGCTTCCCAGAAGCCCTGTTGCTCGGCAACCCGGTTGAGCGTGGCCTTCTGCCCGGCCAAGACTGCCGCGGGGGCACGGGCAATTCGGCGTGCTAACCCTTCCACCTCTGCCTGGAGCCGGTCGGCTGGGACGCTCCGGTTGGCCCAACCCCATTGCGCAGCGGTCCGTCCGTCCATCGTCGACCCGATGTCAAACGCCAGCTCCTTGGCGCGGCGCAGGCCGATGGTCAGCGCCAGCATCGGTGGAGTGAGACCAGCGCCCATCGGGAGACGGGGAAGGCCGATCGTCGCATCGTCGGCCACGACCACGAGGTCGCAGGAAGAGCAGAGCTGAGTGGCGGCCCCAAAGCAGTAGCCGTGGACGCTGGCAATGACCGGTTTGGGAAAGTCCCAAAGACGCCGGAACGTGGCGAAGGGCCGGTGGAGCCGAGCCATGACCGACAGCACGTCATCGGGGCCGCGGTCTCGACCGAGTTCGTGGCCGGAGCAAAAGCCTCGCCCTTGACCTCGCAGGACCAAGACCTTGACGACGGGATCGCCGGCGAGCGCGGTGAGCGCGCCGTCAATCTCGTCCAGGACATCGGGGTTCAGCGCATTGCCCTTGTCGGGCCGGTCGAGCGTGAGCCAGCACAACGGCCCTTCAGTCTCTACCCGGATCGTACGAAACGGTGGCGTGGTTCCTCCTCAACGTGGGAGTGCTTCAGGCTTCTTAGGTACCTATATCGCACGAGTATGCGGGCCCAGCGAGAAACGGTCAAGTAGGACCGGGGTCTCGCAAACCGCCGAGTTTACCAGCTTCCTTCTGGATCGTTGAGATCGAATCGGGAATCTGAGCAGGGCGACCCGCTAGTTGACCACTCTCACAACCCAGGCTATACCGTTACCTCAGTCGACGATATCTTCCTTCGGGGATCTTCTTGGGGGCGCGAGTGGACGGTCCGGCAGCCGCGAACAGTGGACGCGACGCGACCACCGACCCGACTCCAGCCCTCGAAGGGTTGCGGGTGCTCGATCTCAGCAGGGGGATCGCAGGGCAGTACTGCGCCAAGCTGCTCAGCGCCTTCGGTGCCGAGTGCATTCTGATCGAGCCCCCAGGTGGGTCGCCGACCCGTTGGTTGGGCCCCCGCCTCGACGATGGATCTGACCATGTGGGGTCGTTGCTCTTCCGACACCTGAATCAGGGAAAGCGGTCACTGACCTTGGACCTCGATGATCCGAAGGCTGAACGATCCCTTTCAGCCCTGGCTGCTGCCGCTGACGTCGTCGTTCACGATCGAGAGACACACTTGCCCTTTGCGCTGAACCCGACGGTCATCGAGTGCGTCGTGGCCGAGTTCCCCGACGAAGGCCGCTACCGTGGCTGGCGCGGAAGCGAGATGATCCATCAGGCCCTCTCGGGCACGATGTACATGACGGGTCGCCCCGACCGCCAACCGCTCTATGGACTGGGGCACCGTGCCTACTACGCCTGTGGCACCACCGCCTGCATCTCGGTACTTGCCGCGCTCGAGGAGCGCTGGGATTCCGGCCTTGGGCAACGTGTCGAGGCAACGGTGTTCGAGTCGCTCGCCGCGATCGGCCAGAACTTCATCAGCCAGTACAGCTACAGCAAGACCTTCGAGAGCCGGCAGCGATATCCCGGATTCTTGGCCCTGCTCAAGTGCTCTGATCTTTGGATGGTTCTCTTCGCCGTTCGCAACTGGGAAGGGCTGTGCTCGGTCTTCAATTTGGAAGAACTCCTCCAAGACGACCGATTTGCCACCCAGGCCGGCCGTCACCAGCACTGGGAACTCGCCGTCCAACGGCTGCAGGATCGAGCCAGGACCTGGAGGGCTAGTGACCTGGTCGACGCGCTTCAACGAGAGCGGATCAGTGCTGAGGTCGTCGCTCCTCTCGAGGTCCTCGTTTCTTCCCCACAATGGGAGGCGCGTCGTCTTGTACGCCGCTGTGATACGGGCGACGGCAGTTCGGAGGCTGCCCTCGGCCCGCCCTTCTCGATCGGAGAGTCTCCGTACGTAGGAGTCGCACCCACCCCAAGACTCCAGTCCGGGCTCGGCTCTTCGGAAACCTGGGAGTCGGAGCGGTGGCCGATCCCATCGAGCGCGCCCGAGGACACCTTGTCCCACCACCGACAGACCCGCCCGGATCACCCCGGCCCCCTGGCTGGGCTCCGCGTCTTGGACATGACGACCGCCTGGGCCGGGCCGTTCGCTGCCCGGAGCCTCGCCTACCTCGGTGCCGAGGTGATCAAGATCGACGCCCCCAGCCACATGGACTCATGGCGAGGCGCGCCCGATGGCTCTCGACGCGAGTGGTACCCAGATGGGGATCCCGGTGAGCACCCATGGAACCGCTGCGTCCTCTTCAACACCCAAGGCCAGGGCAAGCTTTCCGTGGGCCTCGACCTAAAGGTCGAAGGGGCCCTCGACGTCTTCGGTGAACTGGTCCGGGTCTCTGACGTGGTGATCACGAACTTCGCCCCCGGAGTGCTGCCCCGGCTCGGCATCGATTACCCGGCTCTGCGGGCCTTGAACCCGCGGATCGTCGTGGTCGAGATGCCCGCGTTCGGTCCAGGTGGCCCGGACAGCGGGCACCAGGGGATGGGCAAGACGATGGAGGCTGCCTGCGGAATGGCTGCCTGCATGGGTTACGGCGATGGCGTGCCCGTGCTGACCGGGCCTGCGTACCTCGACCCGATCGGCGGGCTCAACGCGGTCGCCGCGACTTTGATCGCCCTCAACCTCCGGCGGCGCCGGGGCGAGGGATGCCGGGTCGTGGTCCCCCAAACCGAGGCTGGAATCCACTGGATTGGCGAACTCGTGCTCCAGCAGGCCGAGGGCGGCATCGTGCGACCCCCCAATGGCAACGCACTCGACGACGCGGCCCCCCACGAGGCCTACCCGGCACAGGGTGACGACGAGTGGGTGGTGGTGGCCGTCAGGACCGACGACGAGTGGGCAGCCCTCTGCCAGGTCATCGGGCGCCCCGACCTGAGGCAATCGGCGCGGTTCGCCGATCTGGCCTCACGCCAGCTGCATCGATCGGAGCTGGACGCGATCATCTCCGCATGGACGCGGGGCCTCTCCAAGCTGGAAGCGGCTTCCCGCCTGCAGGCCGCCGGGGTGCCTGCCGCACCGGTGGCGAACGGTGCCGACCTGTGGGCCGACCCGGTGCTCCGTTCGACGGGGTTCAGCCAAGAGCTGGTGCATCCCGAAGCCGGTCGCCACCTCTACCCAACCCTCTCCTATCACCTGGCGCGGACCAAGGGTGCCGTGATCCGGCCGGCGCCGTGCTTCGGTGAGCACAACGCATCGCTGCTGACCACGCTCTTGGGCATGACCTCGAAGCGAGTAGGCGAGCTTGCTCGCTCCGGGGTCCTCGCCGACCGGCCAGTGGCTGCCGGACGGGCTGCAGAGAGTGGGTACGTCGACGCGAAGGTCCTCAACCCTGGAGAACCTCACAGCTCAGCAAGCAGGGAAGGAAAGGAACGATCATGACGACGACAGTTCATGGAACTGAGTACGAATCGATTGCCGTGGACCGTGACGGGCCGATCGCCATCGTTACGTTGAACCGGCCGGAGCAGATGAATGCTTGGGATTGGCGTATGCACCGTGAGCTACGCCACGCGTACGCCCGGCTGGACGCCGACGACGAGATCAGAGCCATCGTGCTCACAGGAGCGGGACGGGCGTTCTGTGCCGGAGCCGCCCTCGCACCCAAAGGAGAGACCTTTGACGGCTCTCGGGACCCGTCAGCGTGGGATGCGAAGTACCCGGCCCCCGTCTACGACGCACCCGAGCTACTGACGCCGGTCATCGCGGCCATCAACGGCGCCGCCGTGGGCGCTGGCGCGACGATGACGGTGTCTTGCGACATCAGGATCGCAGCCAGCGACGCCAAGATCGGCTTCGTCTTCAATCGTCGGGGGGTCATCCCCGACGCTGACCTCCTGTGGTCGCTGCCTCGCATGATCGGCTACGCACGGGCCATGGATCTGCTCCTCACCGGCCGCATCATCACTGGGGAGGAAGCAGCAGAGATCGGCCTGGTGTCGAGGGCGGTCCCGCGAGACCAGGTGCTCGAGGTCGCGCGGTCGATGGCGCGGGACATCGCCGACAACGTCGCCCCGGTGTCGGCCGCCATCACCAAGCAGCTGGGCCGCCAGTATCTGGTCGAGACCGACCGTCGCCGGGCGCTCGAACGCGAGCGGGTGCTGTTCCGCTGGGCCGGCCAGCAGCCAGACGCCCGGGAGGGGGTCGAGGCGTTCCTGGAGAAGCGTCCCGCCCGCTGGAAGCTCTCCAAGAACACGGATCTCCCCGCGGAGCTCGACTTCCACCGCTGATTCCGGCTCACGGTGTCCGGGCCCCCCGGTACGCGGTACCGCGGGCCCGGACTGGGGATCAGCCAGCGCCAGGCGGAAGCCAGTCGGGCGGCCCCGGCCGGATGAGCCCCTCCTGAGCGATCGAGGCCACCAGTCTGCCGTCCAGGTCGTGGAAGGTCCCTAGGGCCAGCCCGCGGGCGCCGTAGTTGGAGACCGGGTCGACTGAGAACAGGTGCCACTGGGTCACATCGAAGGGCCGGTGGAACCAGACCGCGTGGTCCAGGCTGGCGAGGGAGGACGGGCGCGTCCGGTCCCCGGGGGCCCGAGCCGAGCCAACCACCCCCATGTCGGAGATGAAGGTGAGCGCGCACGCCTGCTCGGCCGGGTCGGCCGGCACCTCGTCGACGAGCCGGACCCAGCACGGGTGATGCGGCCAGGGATCGCCGTCCGGGTTGGCCCGGATCGGCCGCTGTTCGAAGAAGCTGGCCGGTCCCCACATTCGGCGGGACGGACGCGCTGAGCCGGCAACCGCGTCCGGTGGGGGAACGTCGGGCGCCGGAAGCTGCCAGTCGACCCCGGGTTCGCCAACGTGGAACGACGCCGTGAGGTTGAAGATCGCCTTGCCCTCCTGGAGAGCGGTGACGTGCCTGGTGGTGAAGGATCGTCCATCGCGGGTCCGTTCGACCACCAGCTCCAAGGTGGTGTCGGGACGACCCGGCCGGATGAAGTAGCCGTGCAACGAGTGGGGTGGCCGGTCGGCTGGGACCGTCCGGCAGGCAGCCGCCAGCGCCTGGGCCGCCACCTGGCCGCCGAACAGCCGGGGAGGGCCCTCCCCGGGAGTCGGGGCCTCCCAGCGGTCCTGGCCCGAGGGACGAAGGTCGAGGATGCCGGCCAGAGTCCGGCGGGGGGGATCGCTCATGGAACCCAGTCTGGCCCACGAGGTGGGGTGGCCCGCCAACCCGCACCGACCTGGATGGTCGCGGTGGCTCCGGTCCCGCACCGAAGGCCTGCCGGTAGGGTCGGGCCGGTGAACTCCTCCGCTCGTCCGCGGCTGTCCAACCGGCTGGTCCTGCTCATGGCGGTGGCCACCGGGGCGATCGTCGCCAACCTCTACTACGCCCAGCCCCTGCTCCACCAGATCGCGACCGAGTTCTCGGCTGGCAGTGCCACCACCTCCCTGGTGGTCACCAGCACCCAGGTCGGCTACGCCCTCGGGCTCCTGTTGGTGGTCCCGCTCGGGGACCTGCGCCCCCGCCGCTCCCTCACGGTCGCCATCTACCTGGCGGCCGCGGTCTCCCTGGCCACGGCGGCCGCAGCCCCCACCTTGTGGCTCTTCGAGGCTGCTGCGCTCGCGGTGGGATGCACGTCGGTCGCCGGCCAGGTGATGATCCCCTTCGCCGCCGACCTGGCCGACCCGAACCGCCAGGGCCGGGTCGTCGCCCGGATCATGACCGGCCTGCTCCTCGGGATCCTGCTGGCCCGGACGGCTGCCGGCTTGGTCGCCCAGGTTGCCGGCTGGCGGACCATTTACTGGGTCTCGGCTGGCCTGATGGTGGCGTTCGCGGCGGTGCTCCGCCGGGCCCTCCCCACTGAGGGCCCTCGGCCCCGCCTCCCTTACGGCCGTCTGGTCGTCACCTCGCTCAGCCTGCTGATCAGCGAGCCAGTGCTGCGCCGGCGGTCCTTCGACGGCGCCACCGAGTTCGCGGCATTCAGCGTCCTGTGGACGTCGCTCGCCTTCTTGCTCTCGGGTCCTCCCTTCCATTACTCCCGAGCGGTCATCGGCCTCTTCGGCCTGGCCGGAGTGGCAGGGGTGACGATGGCCAACGTCGCCGGACGCCTGGCCGATGCCGAACGGACGCGAACGGTGACGACGGTCTCGGCGCTCCTGCTAACGGGCTCGTTCGGGTTACTGGCCCTGGGCCGCACGTCGCTCGCCCCACTGCTCGCCGGCATTCTGGTTCTCGACATCGGGACTCAGGGAATCCAGATCACCAACCAGGCCTTGATCTACCGAGTCCGCCCCGAGGCGCGCTCTCGGGTCAACAGTGGCTACATGGTCTCGTACTTCGCCGGTGGCGCAGTCGGCTCGCTGAGCGCCGGGGCGGTCCTGGCCGCCTTCGGGTGGTACGGAGTGTGCGGCCTCGGCGCGGCCTTCGGGGCCCTGCTGGTCGGATCGGCCCTGCTCGACCACCTCCGCCCGGTCCCCCTGCCGCGGGCCGGAGCAGGGGTCGATAGGGCGGTCAGCAAGCCGCAGCTCGCAGACCGCTCCCAGGCCGAACTTGCCCCAGAGACGCTGGACCGCTGAGCGGCCCCCAGCTCACCATCAGTTCGACGGGATGTATGACGGCGGCTGGCGGACCACGAAGTCGCGCTCGATCGACCCGCACCCCGAGGACCGAGCCCTGGACAGCGCGCACGACAGGAGCCAGACGTCGACGTCGGCGTCGGAACCCGAGGCGAGCTGCGGGTAGGCCTGCGACGCCGAACGAGGGGAACAGGACCAGATCCTGCCGCCGACCCGGTGACAGCAGGGGGATCGACAAAGGTGACCACCTCAAGGGTGAGAGCGATCGACGGCTGGCTCCCTGGGACCTGGCAGGTCCGAGCCGACAGACCGCTCGGGCGCACCTCGGTCTCTGCCGCCGAAGCGGGAAACCGGCCGCACAACCTCACGTCGCCGGCCAGGTGGCCGGTGTAGTCCCCCACCACCTGGACCAGCTGCGCACACCCGGGTGGCTGCGTAATCGTGTCGTGAGTGCTGCCCAGCGGGGAGACGCCGAGCACCTGGCGCCCGTCGGTCCCGACCAACGCCCTGCAGGACCACCCAGCCGGGCGAGCACGGTAGCCAGAGGCCGTTCGAGTAGAGACTCGGCCCGGCCAGCGGCGACGGCGGACCTAGCGAGGGACCACCCGGACCCCGGGCTGGTGCCCGTCGCCGTCGCCGCGCTCGGCGCCGACTTCGATCCGCACCGGCACCGGGATCGGTGGCAGCTCCTCCTTCTCGTCGTCTGGCTGCGGCTCGGTCTCGACCGTCCGGTACTCGCCGGTCTCGGTCCGGATCATGAGCACCGCCCGCTTGCGCTTCCCGATCGAGGCGCCGCCGCCCTGCATCTCGAGGCAGATCCGCCAGGTGAAGAACCCGACCACGATCGGCACCACGAACACCAGGACCCTGAAAGTCCACAGCACCTCGTTGAGGGAGACCTGGAAGAAGTTGGCCAACACGTCGGTCGCGCTCGCGCCGAGCAGGGTGAACATGAGGGCGATCATCGCCGCCCCGGCCGCAGTCCGCTTCGGCCGGTCCCGGGGGCGGTCCAACAGGTGGTGGATGACGTTGTCGCCGGTGAACTTCCGCTCGATGGCGGGCCAGGCATAGCAGAGGGTGAAGATCATGCCCGGGAAGACCACTGCCGGCAGGAACACTACGAAGGGGATGGTGTGACCCCACCCGGCGAACTCCCAGCTGGGCATGATGCGCAGCGCCCCGTCGAGCCATCCCATGTACCAGTCGGGCTGGACCGCGTAGGAGATCTTGTCTGCCTGGTACTGGCCGAACTGCCAGATCGGGTTGATCTGCGCGATCCCCCCGAGCACCGTGATGACCGCGGTGATCATGAACAGGTACCCGGTGGTCTTGGCCATGAACGTGGGGTACATGGGCGAGCCGACCACGTTGTCTTCGGTCCGGCCCTTGCCGGGGAACTGGGTGTGCTTCTGGCGCACCAGCAGGGCCAGGTGGGCGCCGATCAGGGCGGCGATGATCGCCGGGAGGATGAGGACGTGGATGACGAACAGCCGGGGGATGATCACTGTCCCCGGGTAGTTCCCGCCGAACAGCCAGAAGGCCAGGTAGGTGCCGACGAAGGGGATCGAGAGCACGATCGAGTACATGATCCGCAGCCCGGTGCCCGAGATCAGGTCGTCGGGAAGCGAGTACCCGATGAAGCCGTTGGCCAGCGACAGCATGAGCAGGGTGATCCCGATCGTCCAGTTGAGCTCCCGGGGCTTGCGGAAGGCGCCGGTGAAGAAGATCCGGGCCATGTGGATGACGATCGCCCCCACGAAGATGTCGGCCGCCCAGTGGTGCATCTGACGCATGAGCAGCCCGGCCCGGACCGAGAGCGACAGGTTGACGGTCGAGGCGTAGGCGGCCGTCACTTTCTGGCCCCGCAGGGGCGCGTAGGTGCCGTGGTAGATGGAGACGCTCTGGGACGGGACGTAGTAAAGGGTGAGGAAGATCCCGGTCGCCACCAGCACGACGAAGGAGTACAGGGCGATCTCGCCCAGCATGAACGACCAGTGGTCCGGGAAGATCTTGTCCAAGAAGATTCGACCGCCGCGAGCCAACCCGAAGCGGTCGTCGAGCTCGTCGATGATCTGACCGACCCGGCCGTAGGGGCCACGGGCCGCCCGGAGCTGGCGCTTGGTCCGAACCGGGGTGGTGCTCACGTCGTCGTCCGCTCGTAGTACCCGGGGCCGACCGGCTGGTCGTAGCCGGCCTGGGCCCGCAGGAAGCCCTGGCTGTCGATGTACAGGGGGAGCTGGGGCAGCGGGCGCGGCGCCGGCCCGAACTCGGGGACCGCCCCGTCGTCGATGTTGAACATCGACTGGTGACAGGGGCAGACCAACAGCCGCAGCTGCTTCTCGTAGAGGCCCACTGGGCAGCCGGCGTGCGTACAGAGCTTGGAGTAGGCCACGTACCCGGCCGGCGCCCAGGTGGCTCGACCCTTCTCGGTCACAAGATCGGTCGTCCCAGCCCGGATCAGCACCGTCTGGTCGACCGCCACCGCCTGGTCGTTGTTCTCGAACCCGGCCGGGAAGACGGTGATGATGCCGCCCGGCTCCAGGGTGTCACGGTGGATGGCCCGCCCGTTGGCGTCCACCAACAACGAGCCCCGACGCCAGTTGGTCTTGGTCAGGGTGAGGCCGGGCAGCGGGCCGAGCGAACGCAACAGGGGGAACAAGGCCACGATGCCGAAGATCCCCAGTCCCGAGCCGAGCAGCCCGGCGAGGACCCGACGGCGTTTCACCACGACGCCGGTCCGCTCCACCAGGGCGGCGGCAATGGCCTCCCGCTCGGCCCGAGACGACCGCAGCGCGTGACGGGCCTCGGTGAACGGACCCTGGGGCATGAGGTACTTGCCCCAGGCGGTGAGGCCGAAGCCAAGGAAGAACAGGCCCAGGCCGAGCGAGAGGCCCAGGCTCCAGGGCCGCCAGTTCTGCACGTAGGCGGCACCGAAGACCGCCACCCCGACCACGCCCAGGGCAAGCATCACCGCGATCGACCGCTCGGCACCCTTGGGGTCGCGCACCGCTTCCTGCAGGTGCGGGTCGTCAGCCCGCGCCACTGGCATCCCGGCGTCGGCCGGGGTGGGGTGCTCGAGGTCGGTGTCAGGACTCATGCCCGCTCCCCGATCCAGTAGCCGATCAGGGCCAACAACCCGACGCCGAAGAGCAGCGCCACGAACCCCTCGGCCACCGGCCCCACCCCCCCCAGAGCGAACCCGCCCGGGTTGGTCGGGTGCTGGATGTACCGGGTGACGTAGGCGTCGATGTCAGCAACTTGGGCGTCGGTGAGGTTGCCGCTGAAGACCGGCATGTTGCCCGGGCCGGTGCGAATGGCCTCGGCCACCTGGGTCGGGGTGGCGGCCCGCAGCGACGGAGCGTAGGTGCCGAACGCCAGCTCGTCGCCGGCCCCGGTGATGGTGTGGCAGGCGGCGCAGTTGAGGGAAAACAGGTCGGCTCCGATGGCCACGTTGGCGTCCTTCAGGTTGACCCGAGGTATGCCGGGCCGGGACGGGTCCAGGGAGTTCACGTAGGCCGCCACCTCCAACGCTTCTTGGTCGGAGAGTTTGGCCGGCTTTCGGGGCGCCTGAATGGCGTTGGGGTTCTCGGCCGGCATGCGGCCCGTGGTCACCCAGAAGTCGATGGTGGCCGGCCCCAGGCCGAGCAGGTTGGGGGCCCGAGAGGTTCCTTCGGCGTTGGTGCCGTGGCAACTGGAGCAGAAGGTGTCGAAGAGCGCCTGCCCGGCCGGGATGTAGGACTTCGGTGGGTAGTAGTAGGTGATCGCCGAGTCGCCGTAGGAGCGCTCGCTCTGGTTGAGCCCCTGGGCACCGCCGACACCGAACGCGAGCACACCCCCGAGCGCCACGCCGAAGACGACCGCGCCCGGGAGCAGGAGCCGACTGGAGCGAACCCGGTGGAGGAGCTTCATCCCTTCAACAAGAACAGGCAGCTGAACAGCCCGATCCAGACGATGTCGACGAAGTGCCAGTAGTAGCTCACGCCTTGGAACACCGACAGCTCGCCGGGGTCGCCCGACTTGCCCCGCATACGCAACAAGAGGAAGGTCATGGCGACCAGGCCGATGAAGACGTGCAGGCCGTGCAGGCCGGTCATGATGAAGAAGAGCGACCCGTAGGCGTTGGTGCTGGGCCGGGTGGGCAGGAACAACCACTCGGAGAACTGGTTGCCCAAGAAGGCGGCCCCGAGGAAGATCGTCCAGCCCACCCAGATCTTGGCCGAGCGCCGGTCGCGCCGCTCCTCGTCGAACACGGCCTTCTGCATGGTGAAGCTGGAGGAGACCAGCACCGCGGTGAAGATGGCGGCCCGGACCGTGTCCAGCTGTGTCCCGGCCGGCGGCCAGACCGTGTGCTCGGAGCGGATGGTGAAGAACGCGGCGAACAGGCCGCTGAAGAACATGAGCTCCGAGCCCAGCCAGATCATGACCCCGATGGCCAGCATGGGCGGGCGGTTGTGGGTGATGCGCGGGGTCTTGGCAGGCTTGCCCACCGAGATCGCCTGGCTCACGGGGACCATTCCTACTCGACCCGGCCGGCGAGGCGCCAACACCCTGGTGAAGGCGGGCGAGCCGCCGACCAGGGCACTCGTGGTCGCAGAGACGGTCAGTCGGCGGCCAAATCCACCGGGAGCGGTCGGGAATGGACGACCGCCAGCCGCTGGGTGGAACGGGTGAGCGCCACGTAGAGGGCCCGCAGGCCGCGTCGGCGCGCCTCGGCCGGCCCCTCGCCCCCCGCTCCCTCGCTGACCAGCGCAGCCGGCTCGACCACGACCACCCCGTCGAACTCGAGCCCGTGCGCCTCGGTCGCCGGCAGCACGACCAGCGGGGCGCCCAGCCCCCTGCCAGCCGGGTCGCGGGGGTCGATCGGGTCGAGCCCGTGGGCTCGCAGCGCCCGGTCCAGCTCGGCCACCAGGGCCTCGGGTGCCAGGACCGCGACCTTCCCCGGGTCGACTGCGACCAGCTGCTCGGCGGCCAGTTCGGCCGCCCGGTCGGCCAGCGCGTCGCCCGGGACGTGCTCGATGCGGGGGGTGTGGCCCGAGCGACGGACCGGGGTCGGCGGAGCGAGGTCGGGCACGGCGGCTCGCAGTGCCCGGGCCGCCACCGCCACCACCTCGGCCGGGGTCCGGTAGCTGACCGTGAGCTCCACCAGCCGCGGCGGGTTCTTGGGCGAGAGGTGGTGGGCCACCTCCTCCCAGCTGGTGGGGGTGGCGGCCCCGGTGGCCTGGGCGATGTCGCCCACTACGGTCATCGATCCGGACAGCGAGCGCCGTGCCAGCATGCGCAGCTGCATCGGCGAGAGGTCCTGGACCTCGTCGACCACGATGTGACCGAACGAACGGACCTCCTCGGACGCCGACGACCCGGGCGGTGGCGGCTCCGGCGAGGGGTCGAGCCCGGCCGGCCAGAACGGAGCCTCGCTCGGCCGCTCCGCCCGGGCCCGCCCCTCGGCCGGGACCCGCACTGGGGACCGGCGGGGGCCGAGGAGGGCACGAGCCTCGTCCACCAAGGCGGCGTCGGCTGCGGTCCAGCCCACCGCGTCCAGCGAGGCGCTGCGGGGCCGGACCAACAGGGCCTGTTCGGCCGGGGTCAGGATGCCCCGGGCCGCGGCGGCCAGGAGAGGGGGCGCGCCGAACAGGTCATGGATCAGTTCGTGGGGGGCCAGCCGGGGCCACATCCGGGCCAGCGCGTCACGGACCTCGGGGAGCCGGCGGATTCGGGCCATGAGCTCCGCTCGGTCGTCTCCTTCCTCCTGGCTGCCGGCCGGACCCGGGTCGGCAGCCAGGCGGGCGCGCACCGTCCGCAGGTACCGGTCGGCCAGGACCGAGGCGACCTGACGCTCGACGTAGCGGCGCTTGGCGTTGTGGGTGCCTGGCCGGCGTCGGGCCCGACGGACGATCCGGGCGCTGTCCTCGACCTCGAGGCGCAGGACGACGGCCCCGAAGGGGATCTCCACCGGCCGGCGGAGCCGACGCTCCCGGCCGGCGACCGCCCGGGCCACCACCTCGGCCATCCGGGCCTCGCCCTTCAACCGGGCCACCTCAGGCGGCTCGGTGGCCTGCACCCTCACCTCGGGCACCAGCCCGGAGACCGTCGACAGGGCGACGCCGGTCTCGCCCAGCGAGGGCAGGACCTGCTCGATGTAGCGGAGGAACAGCGGGTTGGGCCCCACCACCAGGACCCCCTGGCGCTCCAGGGGGAACCGGTGGGTGTAGAGCAGGTACGCCGCTCGGTGCAGGGCGACGGCGGTCTTGCCGGTCCCCGGCCCTCCCTGCACCAACAGCAGGCCGGCCATCGGCGAGCGGATGATCTCGTCCTGCTCCCGCTGGATGGTGGCGACGATGTCGGCCATCCGGCCGGTGCGAGCCGCGCCCAGGGCGGCCAACAGGGCCCCTGGCCCGCCAAGGACGATCGGGCTCTCGGCCGGGGCGGGCGGGGCCGGAGCGTGCTCGTCGGAGAAGTACTCGTCCTCGTAGCCGGTGACCCGGCGGCCCCTGACCGCCAAGTGGCGCCGGCGGGCCAGTCCCTGGGCGTCCAAGCCGGTGGCCCGGTAGAAGGGGGCTGCGACCGGGGCCCGCCAGTCCACCACCAAGGGCTCGCGGTCGGGCCCGGAGACCGCGAGCCGGCCGATGTGGAAGGTCTCGCCGGCCTCATGGCCGGGGTCGGGCACCCGGTCGATCCGGCCGAAGCACAAGGCCTGGTCGCCGATGTCCAGCTGGGCCAGCCGAGCCAGGCTGGTCCGCACCACGATGTCCCGCTCGGTGCGAGACTGGGGGGTCCCACCGCGGCCCACGTCGAGCACCGACTCGAGCATCCGGCGGGACTGGGCCCGCATGGCCTCGAGGCTCTCGTGGGCCCGGTCCAAGAACCGCTGCTCCTCTTCGAGCTCGAGATCGATGGCCAACCCGTCCCCTCCTGCTCGCCGGCCGCCGCCGGAGAAACGCTCGATTCTACGGGCCGCCACGGCCGCCCGTGCTGGTCCTCGAGCCGGCCGGCCTGCGATGATCGGGCCCACTGGCCCCGGCCCTGGCCGGGAACGGCCAGGAGGCACAAAGGAGGGTCCCCGTGCTCATCTCGACCATGAACGACGTGCCTGGCTACCGGGTGACCAGGGTGCTCGGCGAGTGCTTCGGCCTCACCGTGCGCTCCCGCAACGCCTTCTCCCAGATCGGGGCCGGCCTCAAGTCGCTGGTCGGTGGCGAGCTGGTTGGCATGACCAAGAACCTGGAGAACAGCCGGCGGGAGGTCCTCGAGCGGCTGGTCCAGGCGGCTGAGGCCAGGGGGGCCAACGCCGTCCTGGCCATGCGTTTCGACACCTCCGAGATGGGCGGCAACTGGACCGAGATCTGCGCCTACGGGACGGCCGTCGTGGTCGAGCCGGCGTGAGGAGCATCCTGGCGATCGGGCCTCGATGACCGCCGCCCCGAGCGCCCCGTTCCTCGCCGCCTGCCGGTGCGAGCCGGTGGCGCACACGCCGGTCTGGTTCATGCGCCAGGCCGGCCGGTCGCTCCCCGAGTACCGGGCGCTCAAGGGGGACCGCTCGATCCTCGAGGTCCTGACCGAGCCGGAGCTGGCGGCCGAGATCACCCTGCAGCCGGTCCGCCGCTACCGGGTCGACGCCGCGATCCTGTTCTCCGACATCATCGTGCCGGTCTGGGCGACCGGCTTCGGGGTCGAGATCGTCGCCGGCCGGGGCCCGGTGGTCGAGCACCGCTTCAGCGGTCCGGCAGACCTGAGCCGACTCGGGCGGCTGGACCCCGAGACCGACACCGGCTACGTCCTCGACACGGTCCGGATCCTGGCCCGCGAGCTGCCGGCCGAGGTACCACTGATCGGCTTCGCCGGTGCTCCGTTCACCGTCGCCAGCTACCTGGTCGAGGGTGGGCCGTCGCGCGACTTCGCCCGGGTGAAGGGGCTCATGCACCGCGACCCTGCCACCTGGGAGGCCCTGGTCGACCGGTTGGCCGAGCTGGCCATCGACTCGCTGGCCGCCCAGGTGGCTGCCGGAGCCGACGCCGTCCAGCTGTTCGACAGCTGGGTCGGTGCCCTCTCGCCCCGGGACTACGAGCGCTTCGCCCTCCCGGCGACCCGTCGAGTCCTGGAGGCCATCGGGGCGCTGCGGGTCCCGACCATCCTGTTCGGCGTGGGCACCGGCGAGCTGCTCGGCCTGATGGCGTCGGCCGGCCCGAGCGTGGTCGGCGTGGACTGGCGGGTACCCCTGGACGCCGCCCGGGCGCGGGTCGGCGGTCTGGCGGTCCAGGGCAACCTGGACCCGGGGGCCTGCCTGGGCCCGTTCGAGGCAGTGGCCAACGAAGCCCGCGACGTCCTCCGGCGGGCTGGGACCGAGCCCGGCCACGTCTTCAACCTCGGCCACGGCGTGCTCCCCGAGACCGATCCCGGGGTGCTCGGGGCCCTGGTCGACCTGGTCCACGCCGAGGGGCGGGCGGGGCGAGTCCAATGAGCGGTCCCATCGGGGTCCTGGTGATGGCCCACGGCACCCCGGCCTCGCCCCAAGAGATCGAGCCCTTCTACACCCGGATCCGGCGGGGCAGCCCCCCTCCGCCCGAGCTGTTGGCCGACCTGGTCCGCCGGTACGAGGCGATCGGCGGAACCTCGCCGCTGGCCGAGCGGACCCAGGCCCAGGTGGAGGCGCTGGCGGCGGCGCTGGAGGCACGGGCGCCGGGCCGCTACCTGGTCGGTTACGGCGCCAAGCACACCACCCCGTTCATCGAGGACGCCGCGGTCGCGCTGGCCGCCCGTGGGGTCGCGACCGTGGTCGGGCTGGTGCTCACCCCCCACCGGTCCTCCCGAGGCTCCGAGGAGTACCTGGACCGGGCGGCGGCTGCGCTCGCTTCGTGCACGCCGGCCCCCAGGTTCGTCCGGGTGGAGGAGTGGCACGGCGCGCCGGGGTTCGCCGCGCTTTTGGGCCGGCGCGTCGACGCCGGTCTGCGGGGACTCGAGGCGCCGATCGTCCTGTTCAGCGCCCACTCTGTCCCTGAGCCGGTGGCCGAGCCCTACCGCAGCCAGGTGGTAGCGTCGGCCGCCGACGCCGCCGGCGCGGCCCGGTTGGACCAGCGCTCGATCCCCTGGACGGTGGTGTTCCAGAGCGCCGGCCGGACCGACCAGCGCTGGCTCGGACCCGACCTGCTGGCGGCGATCGACCAGGCTGCCCACGACGGCGCCCGCTCGGTGCTGTGCTGCCCCATCGGGTTCGTCTCGGACCACCTCGAGGTCCTCTACGACCTGGACGTCGAGGCGGCCGCCCGGGCTGCGGCCGCCGGTCTCGGCTACGCCCGCACCGAGTCGCTCAACGACGACCCCGAGTTCGCAGCGATCCTGGCCCAGGTGGTCGAGGCAGCCGCCGGAGCGGCCGGATGAGCGCAGACGGCCGCTCCGTGGTGGTGGTCGGCGGCGGCATCGCCGGGCTGGCCGCGGCCTGGGAGCTGACCGGGGGCGCCGAGCCCGACCCGGGTCGTCCGCAGGTCACGGTGCTCGAGCCGGCCCGGACCTTGGGGGGACCGCTGCGCTCGGTCCCGTTCGCCGGCCGCCCAGTCGACGTCGGCCCGGACGGCTTCCTCGGCCGGCGCCCTGAAGCGGTCGAGCTGTGCCGGGAGGTCGGCGTGGGCGACCGCCTCCGGCCCATCGGGGCCTCGGGAGCCTCGGTGTACACCCGGGGCCGCCTCCGCCCCCTCCCCGCCGACCTGCTCCTCGGGGTGCCGACCCGCTGGTGGCCGGTGGCCCGCTCTGGGGTGCTGGGGCCCCTCGGCGCGCTCCGGCTCCTGCGGGACCTCCTCGTTCCCCGGCCGGACCGCCGGGGGCCCCTGGGCGACCGGGCGCTCGGTCCGTTGGTCGAACGGCGGCTCGGGGCCGCGGTGGTGGGGGCACTGGTCGACCCGTTGGTGGGCGGGATCCACGCCGGCACAGTGGCCGACATGAGCACCGCCGCGGTCCTCCCCCAGCTCCTGGCGGTCCCGCGCCGGGGCAGCCTGATGCGGTCGCTCCGCCGGGCCGCCCGGATGGCCGCACCGCCCAGCGGCGAGCCGGCCTTCTGGGCGCTGGACGGCGGGATGTCGGTGCTGGTCGAGGAGCTGGCGCGACGGCTCGAGGAACGGGGGGTCGAGCTGCGGACCCGGGTGGGGGCCGAGGGTCTCGCCCGGGGTGCCGGCCGGGCGTGGGTGGTGGAGACCTCGGCCGGACCGGTCGAGGCCGACGGGGTGGTCCTGGCTGCGCCGGCACCGGTGGTCGCGGCCCTGCTGCAGCCGCACGAGCCGGACGGCGCCGGTCTGGCCCGCACGGTCGAGTACGCCTCGGTGGCGGTGGCAACCCTCGCGTACCGACGCCCGGTCACCCTGCCCGCCGGCACCGGCTTCCTCGTGCCCCGTGGGACGCCCTCGCCCCTTCCCGACGCCGGGGGCGAAGAGATCCTCCTCAGCGCGGCCACCTTCCTCGACGCCAAGTGGCCGCACCTGCGTCGAGACGACACGGTGCTCGTGCGGGCATCCGCCGGCCGGTTCGGCGACCGGCGGCCCGAGCAGCTCGACGACGACCAGCTGGCCGGCCGCCTGGCGGCCGAGCTGGAGGCGATCGTGGGGCTGGACGGACCGCCGGTGGCCTCCCTGGTCACCCGGTGGCCCCGGGCCTTCCCCCAGTACCGGGTGGGCCACCTGCTGCGGGTGAGCGGGATCGAGGCGGCGGTGCGCCGGCTGCCGGCGCTGGCGGTGGCCGGCGCCGCCTACCGCGGGGTGGGCATCCCGGCCTGCGTGGCGAGCGGCCGGGCGGCCGGGCGGGCGATCCTCGAGTCGCTCGGCGTGGGGCCACCGGCCCGACCATGACGCCCCGCCGAGGCGGGGTGGCCGTCCCCTCCTTGGCTGCCGGGGTCCTCCTGGCCCTCTCGCTGCCGCCGTTCGGGGCCTGGCCGGTCGGGTTCGTCGGCGCAGGCCTGCTGTTCTGGCGGCTCCGGGGCCTGCGGCTGCGGACCCGGCTCCTGGCCGGGTGGGTGGCCGGCATCGGCTGCTTCGCCGTCGGCCTTCTGTGGGCCGTGGCCTTCAGCTGGTACGGGGCGGTGGTCCTGGTGCTGGTGGAAGCGGCCTTCTGGGCGGTGGCGGCCGCGGTCACCCCGCCATGGCGCGGCCGGGCACCGGCACTGGTGGGCGCCGCCATCCTGGCCGAGGCGGCCCGGCAGTCCTGGCCGTTCGGCGGGCTGCCGGTGGGCGGGGTGTTCCTGGGCCAGGCCAACGGGCCGCTCCTGGGCGCGGCCCGGCTGGGCGGCCCGCTGCTGCTCACCGGGCTCGTGTGGTGCGGCGGGGTGGCGCTGGCCGAGCTGGCTCGCTGGGCTCGGCGACGACGCCAGCCGAGGGTCCTCCCCACTGCGGTGGCCGCCCTGGCCGTGGTGGTGGCCGTGGGGGTGGCCGGCACCCTCGCCCCCGACGGCGGCCGACCGGTGTCCTCGGTCCGGGTCGCCGCGGTCCAAGGCGGCGGGACCCGCGGGCTGACCGAGCTGGAGACCGGACGGGCGGGCGACTTCGAGGCCGAGCTGGCCGCCACCGAGCCGCTGGCCGAGGGGCCCAGCCGGCCAGCGCCGGTGCTGTGGCCCGAGGACGTCATCGCGATCTCGGTCCCGCTGGAACAGAGCGAGCCGGGCCGCCTGGTCGCGGCGCTGGCCCGCCGACTCCACGCCACCGTCGTGGCCGGGGTGACGGTCACCGTCGGGGCGACCCGGTTCCGCAACGAGGTGGTGGCGTGGGGGCCGGACGGGCGGATCGTCGGCCGCTTCGAGAAGGTCCACCGGGTCCCCTTCGGGGAGTACGTCCCCGACCGCGGCTTCTTCTCCCACCTGGCCAACCTGGCCGCCGTGCCCCGGGACGCCATCGCCGGTCACGGCTCGGGGATGCTGCGCACCCCGGCCGGACCGGTCGGGCTCCTCGTCTCCTTCGAGGTCTTCTTCGCCGATCGGGGCCGCTCGGCCGTCTCGGCCGGCGCCCGGGTGCTGCTGGTGCCGACCAACACCTCGTCGTACTCGAGCGATCAGATGCCCAGCCAGGAGGTGGCCGCGGACCGGGTCCAGGCGGTCGCCGAGGGCCGGGACCTGGTGCAGGCGTCGGCCACCGGGTACTCGACCTTCGTCACCAACCGGGGAGCGGTGGTGCGGACCAGCGCGCTCTCGGCCCGTACGGTGCTCATGGGCACCGTGCCCCTGCGGCGGGGCTCGACCGCCTACGAGGCCTGGGGCGACCCGCCGGTGCTGGCCCTGGCCGGCCTGAGCCTGGCTGCCGGCCTGGCGCGCCACCGGCGCCGAGCCGGCGCCGCCGGCCCGGAGCCTGGGCGGGCGGCGGCCGAGCCCCCTCAGGCCGACGGTCCCGGCGCCGAGCCGGGTCCGCCGTCGTAGCGGAGGCCGCCCGAGTCGTCCACCCGCACCCCCGGGGTCAGCCGGTGCTCGTCCAGCCGGCCGTCGTGGCCCAGGTGCCGGACCCGGGCCCCGCCGAGCAGGGTGGCCGCGTCCGCGAGCAGCCGGCGGTGGCAGCGCCACCACAGGGTCTCGGCGCACAGCACCGCGGTCGGCGACCGAGCCGCCTCGGCCAGCAGTTCGGCCAGCGCGGCATGGAACTCGGCACTGGCCATGTGGTCGGCGTAGGCCCGGAACGAGCGGTGGCGCAGCGCGACGTTGGGCGAGCCGGCCGCAGGGCGCCGGAAGCCGCCCAACCGGGGCTCCCATCGGTAGGCGACCCCGACCGAGCGGAGCCGGTCCGCCAGCTGGTCCCGCCCGAACTGGGGGTGGCGCCGCGACCCCGGGATGCTGCGCACGTCGACCAGGGTGGCGACGCCGGCCTCCACCACCAGCTGGGCGAACGCCTCGCCGGCCATGGTCCCGTGGCCCACCGTGAGCAGGACCGGCGCCGCCTGTGGCGGAAGGTCGCCGGTCGCCTCGGATCCAGCCGTCACTCGTAGTAGCCGGAGTGGATGTAGATGCAGGGCACCTGCTCGTGCTCGAACATGGCCCGGTTGCGCGGGTCGTCCTCGAAGGCCAGCCGCAGCTCGAAGCCGCAGGACCGCAGGGCCTGCACGCTGCGGCGCTTGAACGCCGAGACGTGCGCGTAGTCGCCCCGGTCCCGCATCACGAGCAGGTCGAAGCGGACGTCGAACCGGCGGAGCCAGGACAAGGTCTGTGGCCGGACCCGCAGGGGGCGCCCGGTCAACAGCACGATCTGCAGGTCCCGGTCCAAGAGCTCGAGGAGCCGGGCCACCTCCTCGATCAGCGGGTCCTCGCCGCAGGCCTCGAAGAACGCGTCCCAGTCGGGCCGACCGTGGGCCAGGAAGCGCTGGCGGCCGGCGGCGTCGGCCAGCACCCCGTCGATGTCGAACACCACCGCCGGACCGGGTTCCACCGGGCCCGCTCGCCAGGCCCAGTTGGGCGGGAACGTGCCCGGCGGGCTCATCGGGTCACGGCACGAACAGCAGGGTGGCCCGGTGGGCGAAGTCGACGAGTGGCGCCGGGAAGACTCCCAGGACCACCGTCACCAGCACGCAGATCCCGACCGCCACCGCCGCCAGGGCGGGGACCGGGACTCGCTCGGCCAGCGCCGCGCGCTGTGGCTGGTCGGCCACCGCCACCGGGGCCAGCTCCAACAGCAGGGCGGCGTTGAGCCGGGTCCGCCGCGCCACCGCCAGCGGCGGGTCCCCCGGGCCGACCGGCGCCGGCGCGGCGTCCGGCCCTGGGCCGTACATGAGGACGGTCACCCGCAAGTAGAAGAAAGCGGCCAGAGCGGCCGAGGCCATGGCCACCACCGCCAAGGGAACCGAGCGGCCGTCCACCGAGGCCACCACCACCTGCAGCTTGGCCAAGAAGCCGGTGGTGAAGGGGACGCCGGCCTGGGCCAGCAGCAGGACGGCGAAGCACAAAGCGAGCAGCGGCTGGCGGCGAGCCAGCCCGCGATAGGCGGCGATGTCGTGGTCCCGGTCCCCGTGCCGGCCGATCACGGTCACCACTGCGGAGCTCCCGACCACCATGAACCCGTAGGCGAACAGGTAGTAGAGCGCCGAGGACACCCCGACGGCACTGGCCGCCTGCAGCCCGAGGAGCACGAACCCGGCGTGGTTGACCGAGGAGTAGGCGAGCATGCGCTTGATGTCCCGCTGCACGACCGCCAACGCGGCCCCCACCACCAAGGTCACGATGGCCAGCACGTAGATGATCGGTCGCCAGTCGGCCCGCAGCACCCCGAAGGACGAGACGAACACCCGCAGGAAGGCGGCAAAACCGCCCGCCTTGGCCACCGCCGCCATGAACCCGGTGATCGGCGAGGGCGCGCCCTGGTAGACGTCGGGAGTCCACATGTGGAACGGGACCGCAGCCACCTTGAACGCGAACCCCACCAACAGCAGTGCCATCCCGGCCAGAAGGAGCCCGTCGTGGATCAGCACGTTTCGTGACAGGAAGTCGGCCAGCTGGGTCAGGTTGGTGGTGCCGGTCGCGCCGTAGGTGAGGGCGATGCCGTAGACGAAGATGGCGGTGGAGAACCCGCCCAGCACGAAGTATTTGAGGCCGGCCTCGCCCGACTCGGCCCGCCGGTGGTTGTACGCGCTGAGCACGTACAGCGCGATCGAGAGGATCTCCAAGCCCAAGAACACGATCACCAGGTCGTTGGCCTGGGCCATGAGCACGGCGCCGGAGGCCGACACCAGTGCCAGGACGTGCAGTTCGCCGCCCTCGATGCCCTCCCGGGCCAGGTACCCCTCGGCCACCATGGCCGACAGCGCCATGACCGCGCTGACCAGCACGGTCACCAGGACGCTGAACCCGTCGGTCACCACCGCGTGGGCGATCGTGGTGTACGGGCCGTGCGCCTCGACGTCGGCCCACTGCCACCACGCCAGGCCGAACGCCGCGAGGGAGATGGCCACCGTGGCCACGGTGGCCATCCGCAACCGCATCGGGCCCCGCAGCAACGACTGGAAGGCGAGCAGCAGGATCGCCCCGCCGAGCAGGACGATGACCGGCATGATGGCCAGATACCGGATGGCCGGCACGTGGATGGCGGCCGCCGCCAGCATCGCCCTCACCGGCCCGTCCCCTGGGTGGTGGCCACCGCCGGTTGGGCGGCCGGGGCGGGCTGCTCGACGTGGGCCACCAGCCGGTCGACCGCCGGGGTGATCCGGTTGATGACCGGCTGCGGGTAGACCCCGAGCAGCACCACCAAGACGATGAGCGGGGCGATCACCACCCGCTCGGCCCAGGAGAGGTCGGCCGTGGTCGCGACCGACGGCCGGGGCGGCCCGTGGAAGGCCTGCTGGTACGCCCACAGCAGGTAGAGCGCGGCCCCGACCACGCCAGCGGTGGCGACCACCGCCCACCACCGGTGGGTGAGGAACGTCCCGGCCAGGACCAGGAACTCGCTCACGAAGCCGTTCAGCCCGGGCAGCCCGATCGAGGCCAGCATGATCACGGTGAAGGCCGCCGCCATCAGGGGGGCCGGGGACTGCAGGCCCCCCAGCTCGCTCAGTTGCCAGCTCTTGCGCCGCTCGTAGATCCACCCGATGAGGAGGAAGAACCCGGCGGTGACCAGACCGTGGTTGACCATGAGCAGGACGCCCCCGACCAACCCTTCGGTGCTGAGGGCGAAGGTGCCCAGGGCGATGAAGCCCACCTGGGCCAGTGAGGAGTACGCGACCAGGCGCTTGAGGTCACTCTGGGCGCAGGCCACCAGGGCGCCGTAGAGGACCCCGATCACTGCCAAGGTGAGCAGGAGCGGGGCGAGGGTCCGAGAGGCATGGGGGAAGAGGTTCAGGTCGAAGCGGATCAACCCGTAGGTGCCCAGCTTGGCCAGCACCGCGGCGATGATCACCGAGCCGGCTGCCGGGGCCTCGGCGTAGGCGTCGGGCGACCAGGTGTGCAACGGGAAGAGGGGGGCCTTCACCGCGAAGGCAGCGGTGAAGGCCAAGAACAACAGGATCCCGGTCGTCGAGGAGAATCGGGTGTGCTCGAGGGCCGGCAGGGCGAAGGTGAGCACCCCGGTCTGGCTCTGGTGCAAGAAGGCCACCACCACGATGCCGACCAGCAAGAAGGCCGAGCCCAAGAAGGTGTAGACGAAGAACTTCACCGCCGCGTACGCCCGACGTTCGAAGCCCCAACCGCTGATGATGAAGTACGCCGGCACCAACGTCAGCTCGAAGAACAAGAAGAACAGCACCAGGTCGAGCGAGACGAAGCTTCCGATGCAGGCCGATTCCAGCAACAACATCCAGGCGACGAAGCTCCGGGCATCAGTTCGCGACCGTGCGCCGGCAAGCGCCAGGGGGAACAAGACCCCGGCCAGCAGCACCAGGAACACCGAGATGCCGTCGACCCCCACGTACCACGACACCCCGATCGAGGACGCCCAGACGTGGTGGGACACGAACTGGTACCCGGGGTCCTGCGGGCGCATCTGGACCGCCATCGCGATCGTGAAGCCAAGGGTCGCGAGCGCCACCACCAGACCGAGCGTCTCGTGGACCTGGCGCCGGACCCGGGGCAGCGCGGCCACCGCCACCGCTCCGGCCGCCGGCAAAAGGACCAGCACGGTCAGGTAGGGGAAGCTCACGACCACCACACTCGAGACACCACGAAGGCCACCACTGCGGCCAGCCCCAGGGTGATGCCGAGGGCGTAGTTGCGGACGTAGCCGGTCTGCAGCCTCCGAACCCCGGCGGCACTGGCCCGCACCGCCTCGGCCACCCCATTGACCGCGCCGTCGATGATCCGACTCTCCACCACCACCGATGCCACTCGGGCGAGCGCCTGGCCGGGCCGGCCGACAAGGGCGTCATAGGCGTCGTCCCAGTACCACACCCGCTGGAGGAACTGCGGTTCGAGCGTCGGCCGGTCCACCTCGGCCCGCCAGGCCCACGCCGCCACGCCCAGGCCGATCACCGCCGCCAGCGCGTCGACCACCGCCAGGACCACCTGAAGGCCGGCACCCTCCCTGGCGTCGTAGAGCGCAGGCCCGAACACCGGCCCGAGCCACGACCCCAATCCGGCCCGGTGCACCCATGGCAGCCCGAGGATGCCGCCGGCGAAGGCCAGCACGGCCAGCACGACCAGGGGGAGCCGCATCACCCAGGGGCACTCGTGCGGCGGCTCGTGGGAGCCGCCGCGCTGGGTCGCCCACCGAGCCTCGCCCCGGAAGGTCACCACGAACAGCCGGGTCATGTAGTACGCGGTGAGCACCGCGGTGAGCACCCCGAGCGCCCACAACGCCGGGCTCTTGCGGAACGCGTTGTCCAGGACGTCCCCCTTGGCCCAGAACCCCGACAGCGGCGGGATGCCCGCGATGGCCAGCCAGGCAACCAGGAAGGTGGCGTAGGTCCACGGGAGCACCCGGGCCAGACCACCCATCCGCTTGATGTCCTGCTCGTCGTGGAGGCCGTGGATGACCGAGCCGGCCCCCAGGAACAGCAGGGCCTTGTAGAAGGCGTGGGCGACCATGAGGAAGATCGCGGCGACATAGGCGCCGGTCCCGGCGGCCAACGTCATGTACCCGATCTGGGACACGGTCGAGAAGGCCAGGACCTTCTTGATGTCCTGCTGAGAGGTGGCGATGGTCGCGGCCACGAAGGCCGTCACCCCGCCGATCACCGCGATGACCCACATGGCGTCGGGCGAGTTGGCCAAGAGCGGGTTCATCCGACACAGCAGGTAGACCCCGGCGGTCACCATGGTCGCGGCGTGGATGAGGGCCGACACTGGGGTTGGGCCCTCCATGGCGTCGGGGAGCCAGTTGAACAGGGGAATCTGCGCCGACTTGCCGGTCGCCGCCAGCAAAAGGAGCAGGACCGCGGCGGTGGTGGCATCAGGGCCGAGCGACGCCCGGTGGGCGAAGATCGTGACCATATCCAGCGTCTTCAGCTTGGAGAAGATGAGGAACATCGCGATGAGGAACCCGGCGTCGCCGATGCGGTTGTAGACGAAGGCCTTCTTCCCTGCCGACGCCGCGGTGGGCCGCTCGTGCCAGTACGCGATGAGGAAGTACGAGCACACGCCCACCCCCTCCCACCCGACGAAGGTGACAAGGAGGTTGTCCGAGAGGACCAGCACGACCATGGAGAAGACGAAGAGGTTCATGTAGATGAAGAACTTCGAGAACTCCGAGTCGCGCCGCATGTAGCCGATCGAGTACAGGTGGATCAGCGCGCTCACGCCAGTGACGAACATGCACATGGTCATCGACAGCGGGTCGACCAGCACGCCAACGTGCACCTGGAGGTGCCCGACCGCGATCCAGGTGTAGTAGTTCTCGACGAAGTGGCGGGCTGTGGCAGGCTCGCCCCACAGGCTCCCGAGCGAGAGGCACGCGACCACGAAAGACGCGCTCACCGCCGCCGTGCCCACCCAGCCGGCCCACGGGTCGCCCAGGCGACGACCGGCGAGGACCAGGACGACGAACCCGGCCAGGGGGAACAGTGCCATGAGGTACGCGGCGTGGAGCACTGGTCAGCCCTTCAGCGCGTTGAGATCGTCAGCCGACGTGCTGGCTCGTCGCCGGAAGATCGCGACCACGATGCCCAGCCCCACCACCACCTCGGCCGCGGCAACCACCAGGACGAAGAACACGATCACCTGACCGCCGATGTCTCCGAGCATCCGGGAGAACGTGACGAAGGTGAGATTGGCGGCGTTGAGCATCAGCTCGATGCACATGAACATGATCAGCACGTTGCGCCGGACCAACAGGCCAAGGGCGCCGACGATGAAGAGCGCCGCCGCCAGGACCAGGTACCACTCGCCGGGGATGCTCACCTGGCCCCCCCGTGCTCGGCGACCGGCGTCTCGGTCCCCACCTGCGCCTCGACGGCCGCCTCGACGGGGGTCTCCTCCCCACCGTCGATCGACGGCTGCCGTCCGTCGGGGACGACCAGCGGTTCGGGCCGGGCGGGCTGGTCCACCCGGGGCCGCTTGGCGAGCACCACCGCCCCCACCACCGCGATCACGAGCAACGCCGAGGTCGCCTCGAAGGCGTACAGGTAGGTGGTGAAGACGGCCCGGCCGAGCACCGCGACGTTGGGCCGGTGGCCGGCCGTGGTGGAGCCGGCCACCGCGTGGACGCCGGTCGCCCAGTGCGCGTTCACCCCCAACGCGATCACGCCCCCGAGTGCCACCGCCACCAAGAGCAGGGCGAGGGGCCGCTGGCCTCGCAACGGCTCGGCAGCCACGTCCTCGCGGCGGTCGACCCCGAGGAACATGATCACGAACAAGAACAGGACCACGATGGCCCCGGCGTACACGATGACCTGGACTGCGGCCAGGAAACTGGCATCCTGCTCGATGAAGAGCACCGCGATCCCGAACAGGGTGAGCACGAGGGACAGCGCGGCGTGGACGGCGTTGCGCGACGCGATGACCCCGACTGCGCCACCCAGGATCGCGGCCGCGCTGATGGCGAAGGTGAGCGCGTCGGGGATGGTGGCCGAGGCGACGATGGGCATCAGCGGCCGACCCTTGCCTCGGTCCGGCGCCGCCGGGACGAGACCAGCTTGTCGCGCTTCTTGCGCGCCGACTCCTTGGCCCGCGCCAGCCGTCCCCGCAGCCCCAGGTGCTCGATCGGGATGTCCTCGGGCACCAGGTGGGCCTCCATCACCTCGCGCAGCGACTTGGTCCCGGTCGCCACGTCGTCCCGACGACCGCTCTGGCCCCCTTCGGGGGCCCGGACCCCATA
This sequence comes from Actinomycetota bacterium, assembly GCA_021324355.1. GTDB lineage: Bacteria > Actinomycetota > Acidimicrobiia > Acidimicrobiales > RAAP-2 > Palsa-461. Next base: position 36,648 of record JAJPJD010000007.1, on the reverse strand, counting down.
GCCCAGCTCGCCCGACCACTGGACTTCTCCCTCGTAGGCCGCCGCGCCCGAGGGCGACGTGGCCCGCATCCACCCCGACGTGAGCAGGTCGTCACCAGGGCGCCAGTCCTCCCACGGGAGGCGTTGGGGCCGGCCGTCGTCGCCAACCAGCAGCTCGTCGCGGGTGTAGATCGCGTCGGCTCGGTTGGTGAAGGAGAACTCGAACAGCTTCGACTCGGTGATCGCCTCGGTCGGGCAGGCTTCGACGCACAGGTCGCAGTGGATGCAACGCAGGTAGTTGATCTCGTAGATGTAGCCGTAGCGCTCGCCTGGGGAGACTGGATGGTCCGGCGGGTTGTCGAGACCACGCACGTAGATGCAGTCGGCCGGGCAGACCCCGGCGCACAGCTCGCAGCCGATGCACTTCTCCATCCCGTCCTCGTAGCGGTTGAGGACGTGCCGCCCGTGCTGGCGGGGCTGCTTGGGCCGCTTCTCGTCGGGGTACTGCCGGGTGACCCGCCGCCGGCCGAGGTGCTCGAAGGTCAGCTTGAAGCCGCCGAGGAAGCCGAGCGCCATCAGAAGACCTCTTTGGCCCGGGTCCGGGCCGCCCCCACCGAGAAGGAACGCCACAGGGCCAGGGCCAGCACCAGCTCGGCCACCGCGACCAGCAGGCCCCACCACCCCCAGACCAGCACCGCGGCCACGATGAGCAACCAGCCCAACGACACCGGGATCAGGACCTTCCAGCCCAGGTCCATGAGCTGGTCGTAGCGGAGCCGGGGCAGCGCCGCCCGCAGCCAGACGTACACGAACAAAAAGACCAGGGTCTTGGCCACGAACCACACCACCGGCATCCAGATGTCCGAGGTCGGGATGAACCGCGGCACCGGCCCGTCGGGTCCGCCGAAGTACAAGGTGACCACGACGGCCGACATGGTGATCACGTTCATGAACTCGGCCAGGAAGAACATCGCGAAACGGATCGAGGAGTACTCGGTGTTGAACCCCCCCACCAGCTCGCTGTCGGCCTCCACCAGGTCGAAGGGGGGCCGGTTGAGCTCCGCGGTGATCGAGGCGAGGTACAAGAAGAACGGGACGAAGCCCAGGCGGATGACGTTCCAGTCCCAGAAGGCCGAGGCCTGGCTGGCCACGATGGCCCGGGTGGACAGCGACCCGGCGGTGAGCACCACCGCGACCACGTTGAGGCCGAGGGCCGCCTCGTAGGAGATCATCTGGGCCGAGGCCCGAACCGACCCGAGGAGCGGGTACTTGGAGCCCGAGGACCAGCCGGCCAGCATCACCCCGTACACCGAGATCGACGACAGAGCCAGCACCAGCAGGATTCCAAACGGCGGGTCGGCCACCTGGAGCTCGAAGCGGTGGCCGGCCACGGTCACCACCCCGCCCACCGGGACCACGGTGAAGATGAGCAGCGCCGGGACCAGGGCGAGGTACGGAGCGAGCTTGAAGACGAACCGGTCTGCCCGCTCGGGCACCAGGTCCTCTTTGAAGACCAGCTTGATCCCGTCGGCCAGGGTCTGGAGGATCCCGAAGGGGCCGGCTCGGTTGGGCCCGATCCGGCTCTGCATGTCACTGATGACCTTGCGCTCGAACCAGATCATGAGCATGACCGAGACCAGCAGCACCCCGAACGCCACCACCACCTTCACGAGGACGATCAGCAGCTCGGGCCAGTGGACCCCGTGAGCGAACAGCGGGTCGGCGGCCAGCCAGGCGCCGGGGCTCACAGCGTCTCCAGCCGGACGTCGTTCACCGGGACGGTGGCGTCGATCAGCGCGCTCGCGGCGTTGGGGGCGCCGGCCGGCTCGGCCAGGTTGAACTCGACCACCAGCACGCCCTTGGGCACGCCAGCGTCGGCACCGGCTTCCAGGACCACCTGGCCCCGCGGCGAGGTGACCCGGACCCGCTCCCCGTCTTGCACCCCCAGCCGGGCCAGCTCGGAGGGGTTGGCCAGTGCTCGGGCCGGCGGGACGAGGGGCTCCAAGGAGGGCGACCCGACCACCGCGCTGCTTCGGTCGTAGAGCCGCCGGGTCGACACCAGCCGCAGCGAGTAGTGGTCGGGCGGGGGCAGTGCGACCGGTTCGACCGCCGGGCGCCGCATAGGGGCGGGGGCACCCTCGCCGGCCGGCTCGGGGTGGAGCGCGGCCAACAGCTCCCGCTCGACCGTCTCGGTCAGACCGGCCCGGGGAGGGGCACCTTGCTGCTCGACCTGGCCGATCCCGGGGGTGGCCATGGGGTCGATCGGGGCCACCGGGGGCGCATCGGCGGTGCCCAGGGGGACGACCAGCCCGTCGTGCCCGGAGACCTGGTCCAGGTACCCGGGGGAGAAGCCCCGGTATGCCGGGGCCACCCGCTCGATCTCCTCGGCGATCTCGGTGACCGAGCCGATGGCCAGGTCGTAGCCGAGCTCGTCGGCGAGCGCGGTGGCGATCGTCCAGTCGGGCCACGCCAGGCCGGGCGGGACCAGTTTCTGGCCCAGCCGGGTGACCCGGCCTTCGATGTTGGTGGTGGTGCCGGGCCGCTCGTGGGCGACTGCGACCGGGAGCACCACGTCGGCGTGGTCGAGCGCCGGGCTTGGGTGGCCGGCCACCGCCACCACCACCTCGGCCCCGGCGAGGGCCCGTGCGGCCAGCGCGGCGTCGGGGAAGTCCTGCAGCGGGTCGCAGCCCACCAGCACCAGCGCCCGGACCGACCCGGGCCCACCCTCGGCCGCCGACTGCAGCACCTCGGTGGCCGCTTTGCCCCGCGCCCGGGGTACCGACCCCCAGTGCTCGACGAACCAGGCCCGGCCGCCCTCCAAGGAGGTCCGGCCGGGCAGGATCCCCGGCGCCATGCCCATGTCGAGCGCCCCATGCACGTTGCCCCGCCGCAGCAGCGGCAGGAACCGGGCTCCGGGCCAGGCCACGGCCAGGGTCGACACCGCGGCGGCGTCGAACGAGGGGTCCTCGGCCAGCGACGACCGGCCGTAGGCGACCACCACGCTGGACCCGGCCTCGCCCCCGGCCGCCTCGACCAATGCCCGGGCCTGCGCGAGCTGCTCGGGCGAGCAGGCCGGGCCGGCCGGGTGCGAGGGCAGCGGCCCAGGCTGGCCGGCCAGGATCCGGGCCACCGCCGGGACGTCCCCCGGTCGCACCCGCAGCGAGACCGCGGCGTACTGGGTGAGGGCGGTGCTGCGGGGCGAGACCTCCACGATTCGGGTCCGGCCGTCGAGGACGGCCCGGCGGAGCCGGAGGAACAACACCGGCAGCTCCTCTCGGACGTCGCCGCCGATCAACACCACCACCGGCGCCGAGCAGGTCTCGTCGATGGTGGCCCGAGGGAGGGCCAGGACCAGCTCGGCCGGGAGGCCGTCCCCGAGCTGGGCGTCGACCGAGTCGGTCCCGAGGACCGCCTTGGCCAGCTTGGTCCAGGCGTAGGCGCCCTCGTTGGTCAGCCGGCCCCCGCCCAAGACCGCGATCGCCTCGGGCCCGTGGGCCGCCCGCACCTCGCCCAGCCGCCGAGCAGCCTCGGCCAGCGCCCGCGACCAGCCGGCCCGGACGTGGCGGTCGCCGGCGCGCACCATCGGCTCGGTGACCCGGCCCACCTTGCTCGCGGTCTCGATGACCTCCCCGGCGAACGCGCCCCGGGGGTGGGACGAGCCCAGGGTCACCGGCCGGCCGTCCGCGGCCGCCGGCCCGGCGCGGACCTCGTCGCCGTTCACCGCCTCGTACGCGAACCGGCCCTTGTCGCACAGCCAGCTGTGGTTGACCGGCTCGGAGTCCAGCCCGAGCAGCCGGGTCAGGCGGTTGGCCGAGGACTGCACCGCCACCCGGCAGCCCACTGCGCAGGTGGTGCAGGTCGACTCGACCTGGTCGAGGTCCCAGGGGCGGGCGGTGAACCGGTAGGGGGTGGCGGTCAGGGCGCCGACCGGGCAGATCTGGACCGTGTTGCCGCTGAAGTACGAGGTGAACGGGCGGGTCGGGAACATGGCCACTTCGAGCCGCTCGCCCCGGCCGGCGAAGTCGATCTGCGCCTCGCCCGCCACCTCCTCGGCGAACCGGGTGCAACGGCCGCACTGGATGCAGCGCTCCCGGTCGAGCAGCACCAGCTCGGACAGGGCAATGGGCTTGGCGAAGTGGCGCTTCTCCTCGACGAAGCGGCTCTCGCCCGGACCGTAGGCGAGTGTCTGGTCCTGGAGGGGGCACTCGCCCCCCTTGTCGCACACCGGGCAGTCCAGGGGATGGTTGATGAGCAGGAACTCGAGAATGCCGTCCTGGGCCTTCTTCACCTTGGGCGAGTCGGTGACGATCTCGCCCCCCTCCTCGACGGTCGCGATGCAGGCCGGCTGCAGGGTGGCGCCGCGGGGCCCCACTACCTCGACCAGGCACATCCGGCACATCCCGACCGGGGCCAGGCGCGGGTGGTAGCAGAAGCGGGGGATGTAGACCCCGGCTCGCTCGGCCGCCGAGATCACGAGCTCGCCCTCCCGGCCGGTGACCCTCCGGCCGTCGAGGGTGAAGGTGACCGTGCCCGGCGGGCCTGCCTGCGGCTCAGCCATGGGGGCACCCACCGTCTTTGATGTGGACCAAGAAGTCGTCCCGGAACCGACCCAGCGACGATGCGATCGAGGGCGGGATCGAGGGCCCGAGCGGGCAGATCGTGGTCTGCTCGGGCGGCCAGTGCACCCCCGGGCTGATGTTGTCGCAGACATCGAGGAGCAGGTCGAGGTCCTGCTCCCGGCCGCCGCCGTTCTCGATCCGGTACAGGATCCGCTCGAGCCAGCCCGATCCTTCCCGGCACGGCGTGCACTGGCCGCACGACTCCCGGGCAAAGAACCGGGTGATCCGCCAGGCCGCCCGCACCGGGCAGGTGGTCGAGTCCATGACCACCACCGAGCCCGACCCGAGCATCGAGCCGGCCTGACCCACCTCGTCCTGGCCGAGCGGGAGATCGAGGTGCTCGGGGCCGAACCACGGCGACGAGGCGCCGCCGGGGATGAACGCCAGCAGATCCCGGCCCCCCCGCACCCCGGCCCCGAGCTGGGGGTCGTAGATGAGGTCCCGGAAGGTGACCTTCACCATCTCCACCTCGTAGGCACCAGGCCGGTTGACGTGGCCGGACAGCGCGAACATCCGGGTCCCACAGGACCGGCCGCCGCCCAGGGCGGCGAAGGCCTTGCCGCCGTTGGCCACGATCCAGGGGATGTTGGCCATGGTCTCCACGTTGTTGACCACAGTGGGCTGGCCGTAGAGGCCGATCACGGCCGGGTAGTAGGGCGGCTTGATGCGAGGGAACCCCCGCTTGCCCTCCAGCGACTCGAGCAGGGCGGTCTCGTCGCCGCAGATGTACGCGCCGGCGCCAGGGTGGACGACGACGTCGAGCGAGAACCCCGAGGAGAAGATGTTCCGACCCAGGGCGCCGTGGTGGTAGGCGTCGTTGACCGCCTGCTCCATGCGTTCGAGCCCCAGGGCGAACTCGCCCCGCACGTAGATGAAGGCCTGGGTCACCTGGAGGGCATAGGCCGAGATGATGACCCCCTCCAGGATCTGGTTGGGGTCCCGTTCGATGAGCAAGTGGTCCTTGAACGTGGCCGGCTCGCTCTCGTCCCCGTTCACCACCAGGTAGGTGACCGGGTCGGGCTTGAGCATCGACCACTTGCGGCCGGCCGGGAAGCCGGCGCCGCCCCGGCCGAGCAGGCTGGCGGCGTCCACCTCGGCCGCCACCTCGGCCGGCGTCATGGTCAGGGCCTTGCGCAGCGCCTGGTAGCCACCGGTCTCCAAGAAGCGCTCGATGGTGTAGGAGTCGGGGTAGCTGAGGCGAGCGGTGACGATCCGGGGCGCGTCGGTCAGCGGCATCAGCCGTCCCCCTGGGCCCGCTGGGCCCGCTCGCGGGCGATCTCGTCGGGAGGGACCCGGAGCCCACCGCTGCGGCGGATCCGGACCAGGGTCCCGTGCGGGGGGATCTCCTCGGTCCGGCCCCCGGCCGCCAGCTCGTCGATGAGCCGATCGAAGGCATCGGCGGTGGTGGTCCGGACGAAGCGATGGTTGACCTGCACGCACGGCGGGTGGTCGCAGTCAGCCAGGCACTCGGCCTCTTCCAGGGTGAACACGCCGTCGGCGGTGGTCCCCCCGACCGGCACCCCGAGGCGCTCGGAGGCGTGGTCCAACAGCTCAGCCGCCCCGTCGAGCAGGCAGGCGATGTTGGTGCAGATCGACACCACGTAGCGGCCGACCGGCTCGGTGTGGAGCATGTCGTAGAACGAGGCGGTGCCCCGGACCTCGGCCGGGGTGACCCCGACCAGCTCGGCGATCTCCTCCATCGCCTCGGGCCGGAGCCAGCCGTCCTGCTCCTGGGCCAGGTGGCACAGCGGGACCAGCGCCGAGCGGGCCTTGGGGTACAGCGAGACCAGCTGGCGGGCCCGGGCGGCCATGGCCGCGTTGAAGTAGCTCACCGGTCGACCTCCCCCATCACCGGGTCGACCGAGGAGATCACCGCGACCGCGTCGGCGATCAGCCCACCCCGCAACATCGCCGGCAGCGTCTGGAGGTTGACGAAGCTCGGCCCCCTGATGTGGCAGCGGTAGGGCTTGGAGGTGCCGTCGGACACCAGGTAGCAACCGAGCTCGCCGCGCGGCGACTCGACTGCGACGTACACCTCGCCCTCGGGGACCCGGAAGCCCTCGGTGAACACCTTGAAGTGGTGGATCAGCGCCTCCATGGACTCGTCGATCCGGCGCCGCGGCGGCGGCGTCACCTTGGCGTCCTGCACTCGGTAGTCACCGGGAGGCATCTTCTCGACCACCTGGCGGATGATGCGAATCGACTCCCTGATCTCGTTGAGCCGGATCGAGTAGCGGTCGAAGTTGTCGCCGTAGGTGCCGACGATGACGTCGAAGTCGACCTGGTCGTAGGCGAGGTAGGGCATGGCGCGGCGCAGGTCCCAGGGGACCCCGGTGGAGCGCAGGATGGGGCCGGTGGCCGAGAGGGCCACCGCCACCTCGGCACTCAGGCTGCCGACCCCCTCGGTGCGCTCCCGGAAGATGGGCTGGCCGGTGAGCAGCTCGTCGTACTCGTAGGTCCGCTCGAGCACCGTGTTGCAGATGACGTCGACGTCGTCCTCCCAGCCGTCGGGGAGGTCAGCCGCGACCCCGCCAGGCCGGATGTAGTTGTGGTTCATCCGCAGCCCGGTGGTCTTCTCGAAGAATCCGAGCACCAACTCACGCTCACGGAACCCGTAGATCATCATCGAGGTCGACCCGAGGTCCATGCCGTTGGTGGCCAACCACATGAGGTGGGAGGACACCCGGTTGAGCTCGCACATGAGCATTCGGATCCACACCGCTCGGGGCGGGACCTCGACCCCCAGCAGGGCCTCGGTGGCCAGGGAGAAGACCAGCTCGTTGTGGAGCGGCGACAGGTAGTCCATCCGAGTCACGTTGGTCGGGCCCTGGACGTAGGTGAGCTCCTCGGCGGTCTTCTCCATGCCGGTGTGGAGGTAGCCGACCACCGGCTTGGTCCGCAGCACCGTCTCGCCTTCCAGTTGGAGCATGAGCCGGAGCACCCCGTGGGTCGACGGGTGCTGCGGACCCATGTTGATGATCATGGTCTCGTCTTCGCGCTCGACATCGATGAGCCCAGCCTCCACCGCGCCCTCGGGGATCCGCAGCACCGACGCCAGCGAGCGGTCGAGCGCCGAGGGCGCCGGGGTCAGTTCCTGGCGGCCCTCGGAGGTCTCGGCCGGGGACCACGGGCGCGGGACGGGACGCTCGGCGCTCATCTCGGCCCCGGAGCCTCCTTGAACTGGACCGGAACCCGGCCGACCCCGTAGTCCTTGCGCAGCGGGTGGCCCTCCCAGTCCTCGGGCATGAGGATCCGGGTGAGGTCCGGGTGCCCGGTGAACACGATGCCGACCATGTCGTAGGCCTCGCGCTCCATGGCCTCGGACCCCGGGTACAGGTCGAAGATGGTCGGCAGTCGCGGGTCGTCCTCTGGGACCTGGACCCGGACCCGCACCCGACGCCGCATCGACAGCGACAGCAGGTTCACCACGACCTCGAACCGCTCGCCGACCACCCCCTCGGGCAAGCGGCGGCCGGGATGGCTCAGGTAGTCCACCGCGCACAAATCGGCGCACATCTCGTAGCCCTCCGCCTTCAGCTGCGCGATCCGGTCGTGGTACTCGTCGCGGTGGACGAACACCACCGCCGGCTGGGTTGCCGGCTCGACGGCGACCTCGCTCGGCTGCCCGCTCGGGCCCTGGGTCATCTCGGCGTGCCGACCCGCAGCGCATCGGGGTCCTCGAGCAGCCACCCGGCCGGCCGTTCGGGTCGGGCCGGCTCGCTCCCCGACTGCTCGGCCCGGGGCCGCCGGGTGATCTCGCCGCTGCGGATCTTCTCGTGGAGGGTGAGGATCGCGTGCAGGAGCGTCTCGGGAGACGGTGGGCACCCTGGCGCGTAGACGTCCACCGGGACGATCTGGTCGACTCCCTGGACGATTGCGTAGTTGTTGAACATGCCGCCGGTCGAGGCGCAGACGCCCATGGAGATGACCCACTTGGGCTCCATCATCTGGTCGTAGACCTGGCGCAGGACCGGGGCCATCTTCTGGGACACCCGCCCGGCCACGATCATGAGGTCGGCCTGGCGGGGCGAGGCCCGGAACACCTCCATGCCCAGCCGGCTGATGTCGAAGTCGGCGGCGCCGAGGGACATCATCTCGATCGCGCAGCAGGCCAGGCCGAAGGTGGCTGGCCACACGCTGTTGCGCCGGGCCCACTTCACCAGGTCCTCGAGCCGGCCGGTGAGGAAGTTGTGCTGGAGGTCTTCGAGACCCATGGCGACTCCTAGGCGGCTCGCCCGGGTGGTGGCGGCACCGACACCCGGGCGATGGTCGACTCCGAGGTGCGCGCCGGCAGCCCGACCCGCAGCCACTTGCCCGGGCCCCAGCTGAGCGCGCCGTTGCTCACCAGGTAGAGGAACGAGACCAGCACCACCGCTGCGAACACCAGCACCTCGACCAGGGCGAAGGTGTGGAGCTGCCGGAACACCACCGCGAACGGGTAGAGGAACACGATCTCGATGTCGAAGATGATGAAGATCATCGCGACCAGGTAGAAGCGGACCGGGAACCGAGCTGGCGGCTCTCGGTCGGGGACGATCCCACACTCGTAGGGGGCCAGCTTGGCCGCGGTCGGCTTCTTGCGGGGCGCGAGCAGCCCTGACGCGAGGAAGCTGAGCGCGCCGAACAGCACGCCCAGGACCAGCAGAGCGAAGATCGGGAGGTACTGAGCCACGCTCTTCTCGGTCTACCACGGCCCCTCTGGCCAGGGCACATCGAGGGGTCCCACTGCTCGGACGAGGGGCGTAGCATCAGCCGATGGCCTCCCTCGCCGACCGCCGCTTCGACGTCCTGGTGGTCGGGGCCGGCCCGGCCGGCAGCGCCTGTGCCTACTGGCTGGCCGACGCCGGCGTCGACGTGGCGGTGGTCGACAAGAAACAGTTCCCCCGGGAGAAGACCTGCGGCGACGGTCTGACCCCGCGCGCCGTCCGGCAACTTGCCGACATGGGGCTCGCCGAGGCCCTCGCCGGGGCCCACCGCTACCGGGGCCTGCGCTCGGTGGCCTTCGGGCGCAGCCTCGAGCTCGACTGGCCGGAGGTGCCCGGCCTGCCCACCCACGGCTACACCATCACCCGCCACGACCTCGACGCCCTGGTGGTCGAGCGGGCAGAGAAGGCCGGGGCGACCGTGCTGCAGGGGACCGAGGCCCTGGCCCCGCTCGACCCGGTGGCGGGCGGCCCGGGGGACCTGGCCGGCTGTGCGGGCGTCGTGGCGGCCACCGCGACCGGCCAGGTCGAGCTGCGGGCCCGCTACGTGGTGGTGGCCGACGGGGCCAACTCCCGCTTCGGCCGGGCCCTGGGCACCAGCCGGGACCGCCAGTACCCCCAGGGCATGGCGCTGCGGGGCTACTACCGCTCGGAGCGCAGCGGCGACGACATGATCGAGGGCCACCTCGACGTGACCGACCCGGCCGGCAGCGTGGTCCCCGGCTACGGGTGGGTCTTCCCGCTGGGCGACGGACGGGTGAACGTCGGGGTCGGGGTCCTCTCGACCGACCGGCGCTGGAAGGGCCTCAACACCTCCCGCCTCCTCGACGCCTTCGTCGCCCGGGCCGGCCCCGCCTGGGGATTCTCGCCGGCCACCGCCTGCGGGCCGCCCACCGGGGGACGGCTCCCCATGGGGATGGCGGTCGGGCCCCGGAGCGGACCCAACACGGTGGTGGTGGGCGATGCCGGGGGCCTCATCAACCCGTTCAACGGGGAGGGGATCGCCTACGGCTACGAGACCGGCCGCCTGGCCGCCACCCACCTGCAGGCCGCGCTGGCCGGAGGCGGGCGGTCGGCGCTGGCCGCCTACGAGGACCAGCTTCAAGGCACCTACGGCGACTACTACCGGGTCGGCCGGGCGTTCGTGCGGCTGATCAGCGACCCTCGGCGCATGCGGGTGTGCGTGTCGACCGGCATGCGCTCGCACGCCTTCATGCACCAGCTGCTGCGGATCATGGCCAACCTGCTGCGTCCGGGACCCGGCCCGGCCGAGCTTTCCTATCGCGCCATGGTCCGGACTGCTCGCCTGCTCGAGCGGGTCCGAGGCGGTTGAGGCGCCTCAGGGCCAGCCGGCGACCACCTCGGCGGCGGCGGCGGCCGCGACCTCGACCACCTGGTCGAGCAGGCGGTCGTCGTGGGCGAGCCCGGGGAACAGCACCTCGTAGGGGCCCGGAGGCAGGACGACCCCCCGCCGGAGCATGGCGTGGAACAGCGCCCGGTAGCCACCCGAGGCGACGGCGGCTCGTACCTCCTCGAGGTTGGTGGCCGGCCCGGGCGGTTCGCCCGGCCCCCCGACCAGCAGCCCGACCAGCGGCCCCACGGTGGCCACCGTCGCCCCCAGGCCGGCGCCGTTGAGGGCCTGGCCGAGGCCGGCGGCGAATCGAGCGGCCCGAGCGGTCAGCTGCCCGTAGGCCTCCCGATCGACCCTGGTGAGCACCGCGTGGCCGGCCGCGGTGGCCAACGGGTTCCCCGACAGGGTCCCTGCCTGGTACACCGGGCCGTTCGGGGCCAGCGCGGCGGTCAGCTCGGCCCGGCCGCCGAACGCCCCGACCGGCAGGCCCCCGCCGATGACCTTGCCGAAGCACCACAGGTCCGGGGTGACCCCCGACCACTCGGTCGCCCCCCCCGGCCCCAGCCGGAACCCGGTGATGACCTCGTCGAAGACGAGGAGGGCGCCCGCCCGGTCGCAGGCGGCGCGCAGTCCGGCCAGGAACCCCGGGGCCGGGGGGACCAGGCTCATGTTGGCCGCCACCGGCTCGACGATCACGCAGGCCACCGAGTCGTCCAGCTCGGGGACCTGGTTGTACGGCACGACCAGGGTGTCGGCCACCGCGCCGGGCGGCACCCCGGCCGACCCCGGCAGCCCCAAGGTGGCCACGCCACTCCCACCGCCGGCCAAGAGGGCGTCGGCATGGCCGTGGTAGCAGCCGTCGAACTTCACCACCCGGGGCCGGCCGGTGACGCCACGGGCCAGCCGGAGCACGCTCATCGCGGCCTCGGTCCCCGACGAGGTGAGCCGCACCCGCTCGCAGCCCGGTACCCGGGCGCAGATGTCCTCGGCCAGCACCACCTCGCCCCGGGTCGGCATCCCGAAACTGCTCCCCGATGCGGCGGCGTCGGCCACCGCCCGGACCACCTCGGGGTGCGCGTGGCCGAGCAGGACCGCGCCGTAGGACTGGACCAGGTCGACGTAGCGGCGGCCCTCGACGTCGACCACGTAGGGGCCCTCGCCCCGGGCCACGGTGAACGGGGTGCCGCCGACCGAGGCGAACGACCGGACCGGGGAGTCGACCCCGCCCGGGATCACCTCGAGTGCCCGCGCGAACCAGGCGGCGTTGTCCTCGGGGCACATGGCCGGGCCGCTCAGCCGGCCAGCGCCTCGGCCAGCTCGCCGGCGAAGTAGGTGACCACCACGTCCGCCCCGGCCCGGCGGATGGAGAGCACCTGCTCGGCCGCGACCGCCGCCCCGTCCACCCACCCCCGCTCGGCGGCCGCCTTCACCATCGCGAACTCGCCGCTCACCTGGTAGGCGAACAGCGGCTGGGTGAACCGTCGGCGGACGGCCGCAATGACGTCGAGGTTGGGCAGGGCCGGCTTGACCATCACCATGTCGGCACCCTCGGCGACGTCGAGGGCCACCTCGGCCAGCGCCTCCCGGCGGTTCGCCGGGTCCTGCTGGTAGGTCCGACGGTCCCCGCCGCCGGCGATGGTCACGTCGACCGCGTCGCGGAACGGCCCGTAGAGGGCCGAGGCGTACTTCGCCGCGTACGCCAGCACGGCGGTCTCGGTGAACCCGGCGCTGTCGAGCGCGTCGCGGATCGCGCCGACCTGGCCGTCCATCATCCCGCTCGGCGCGACCACCGCCGCGCCGGCCCGGGCCTGGGCGACCGCCACCTCGCGGTAGCGATCGAGGGTGGCGTCGTTGTCGACCGAGCCGTCCGGCCGCAGGACGCCGCAGTGGCCGTGGTCGGTGTACTCGTCCAGGCACAAATCGGCGATGAGGACCATCTCGTCGCCCAGGGCGCTGGCCAGCTCGGCCAGGGCGACCTGGACGATCCCGTCGGGGTCGCTGGCCCCCCGGCCGAGGGGGTCCTTGGTGCTCGGCACCCCGAACACCACCAGCCCGAGGACCCCCAGCGCCCCGAGCCGCTTGGCCTCGGCCACCAGCGATGCCACGGTGTGCTGGGCGTGGCCCGGCATCGAGGCGATGGGGACCGGCTCGTCGATCCCCTCTCGGACGAACACCGGCGCGACCAGGTCCTCCACCCCGAGGCGGGTCTCGGCCACCAACCGGCGCAACGCCGGCGTACGCCGCAGCCGGCGCAGCCGCTGGTGCGGGAACGGCACCGTCTCAGCCTACGACCCGCCGGCACCGGCCGGCATCGTCCCCAGGTGCGCCGCCAGCGCGGCCACCAGGCCCTCGACCGACGCCCCGGCCGGCTCGACCGCCACCGCCAGGCCGGCGCCACGAGCCGCCGCCGCGGTGGTCGGACCGATGCAGGCCACCACCGGCGGGACCGGCAGGGACCCCCCGTCGGTGTCGCGCAGGTGGAGGTAGGCCCGCACCGCGCTCGGCGACGCGAAGGTCACCGCGTCGGCCTCCCTGAGGCCGGCCGCCACCTCGGCCGGGGGCGGCGGGGCCTCGACCGTGCGGTACGCAACCACCTCGTCGACCTGCCAGCCCTTGGCGGCCAGGCCGGCGGCGATCGTCTCGGCGGCCCCGGCCGCTTTCACGAACAGGACCCGGCCGTCGCCGTCGGGCATGGCCCGGACCAGGCCCTCGGCACTGGGCTGCTCGGGGACCAGGTCGGCCTGGAGATGGTGCTCGGCCAGGGCGGCCGCGGTCGCCCGGCCCACCGCGGCCAGCCGGCAGCCACCGAGGCGCCGCAGGTCCGGGACCAGCGGCACGAACCGCCCGACTGCGTTGGCCGAGGTGAAGACCAGCCACTGGTACCGCTCGGCCTGCTCGGCGGCCGCCGTCAGCGCGTCGCGCTCGTCGGGCACCTCCCCGATCTCGATCACCGCCAACTCGATCACCCGGGCCCCCGCCAGTCGGAGCCCGCGTGCCAGGGTCCCGGCCTGCGAGGGGGCACGGGTGACCACCACCGTGCGGCCACCGAGCGGGCCCCGGTCAGCAGGGCCGAGGTCCAGCCGGGCGACCGGGCCGACGACGATGGTGGCCGGCGAGCCCAAGGACACCGAACCCAGCTCGGCCAGGGTCGTGCGCACCACCCGCTGGCGGGGGGTCGTGCCCCACTCGACCACCGCCACCGGCTCGTCGGCTGGGCGGCCCCCGGCCATCAGCCGGCGGGCGATCTCCGCCCTGGTGGCCATCCCCATGAGGATGACCAGGGTTCCGTTGGCCCGGGCCAGGGACTCCCAGTCCACCCCGGACCGGGCCTGGTCGCCGACCTGGCCGGTCACCACCGTGACCGAGGTCGCCAGGCCTCGCTGGGTGACCGGGATGCCGGCCGCGGCCGGGACCGCGAGGGCCGACGACACGCCCGGGACCACCTCCCACGGCACGCCGGCCCGGGAGAGGGCGGCCGCCTCCTCGCCCCCCCGGCCGAAGAGGAACGGGTCCCCCCCCTTGAGGCGGACCACCCTCCGGCCGGCCTGGCCGTGGGCGATCAGCAGCGCGTTGATGTCCTCCTGGCGGGCCGCCTCGCCGGCCGAGCCGGCGTCGGTATCCCCGGCCGGTCGCTTGCCTACGTCCACCAAGAGCGCGTGCCGGGGCGCGAGCGCCAGCAGCGAGTGATCGATCAGGCGGTCGTAGACAACCACCTCGGCCTGCGCCAGCAGCTCGGCTCCCCGCCGGGTCAACAACCCGGGATCCCCCGGCCCGGCGCCGACCAGGTACACGGTCACCGCTCGGTCACCGGGTCGGTGGCGGGCCGGCGCCGAGGAGCTCGGCCCCGCCGAGGTCGTGCCACAGCGCCTGGGCCACCGTCCTGCCGAGCTCATGGGGATCGGTGCCGGACCGCTCGGCATGCACCAGGACGCGCCCGTCCGCGCTGGCCACCATGCCACGCAGGACGAGCTCTTGGGGGCCCGAGTCGGCCCACCCGGCCACCGGGAGCACGCAGGACGCGCCCAGCGCGGCCAGCATCGCCCGTTCGGCATCGAGGGCCCGGTGCGCCGGCACAGAGTCCACCGCCGCCAGCAGCGCCTGCGCTGCGAGGTCCTCCCGTGCGCACTCGAGCGCCAGGGCACCCTGACCGACCTGGGGGAGCATGGTCAGCGGCGAGAGCACCTCGAGCACCGGGGGCGCGATGGCCAGCCGCTCGAGCGCCACCGCCGCCACCACGACTGCGTCGGCACCATGGCCGGCCCGGGCGATCCGAGTCTCGATGTTGCCCCGCACCGGCACGAAGGCGAGGTCCGGCCGGAGGTTGGCCAGCTGGGCCCGGCGGCGAGCCGACCCGGTGGCGACCCTGGCCCCCGGAGCCAACCCAGCCAGGGTGGCGCCCACCAGGGCGTCGCGGACGTCGCCACGAGTCGGCACCGCAGCCAGCACCAGCCCTTCGGGGGTGGTCGGCGGGAGGTCCTTGGCCGAGTGCACCGCCACGTCGGCCCGGCCGTCAAGGACTGCCTGCTGGACCTCCTTGGCGAAGACCCCCTGGCCGCCGATGGCCTCGAGGGGCTCGTCGGGGCGGCGATCCCCCTCGGTGCGGACCACGACCGCCTCCACTACCAGGCCGGAGACCGCCTGGGCCAGCAGGTGGGCCACCA
This sequence comes from Actinomycetota bacterium, assembly GCA_021324355.1. Classification (GTDB taxonomy): domain Bacteria; phylum Actinomycetota; class Acidimicrobiia; order Acidimicrobiales; family RAAP-2; genus Palsa-461. The sequence continues at coordinate 21,335 of JAJPJD010000007.1, read as the reverse complement.
TGTCGGTCTGCCGCCGGGCCAACGGCGAGCCGCGGGTGGCGAGCCGAACCGGTCGATCGACCGGCCACAGGACCGGCGGGCCGGCTGCGGTCTGGGTTCCCGACACCGTGGCTCAGAGGTCGAACAGCAGGCGCAGCGCCTCGACCAGGCGCTCGCCGCGCGGGGTCCCGGCGGTCTCCTTCAGGAGCACGGTGGGACGGTGGAGGATCTTCGCCAACGCGGCCCGGCTGGCTTCGTCGACTCGGGCCCAGTCCTCCTCGCCCAGCCCCATGGCCGCCCGGTGGCGCTCCAGCTCGGTCGCTCGCAGCTCCTCCAGCCTGGCCCGCAGCGCGGCGATCACCGGCGCCGCGCTCCGCCCCCGGACCTCGGCCCGGTAGCGGTCCAGCTCCTCCTCGCAGATCGCGGCCACCGCCTCGACCTCGGCCTGGCGATCCTGGGTGGACCGGGTGACCGCCTCCTTCAGCGCCTCCATGCCCAGCACGCGCACCCCGGGCACCTCGGCCAGCGCCGGCTGGACGTTGCGGGGGACCCCGAGGTCGACGACCACCAGGGGGTTCGCCGACCGATCCCCTGACGGCGCGAGGTGCGCCGCGCCGAGCACCGGCCCCGAGACGTCGAGGGCGCAGAACACCGCCTCGCTGGCCTCGGCCACCGCCGGGAGCTGGTCGAGTCCGACCGCTTCGACCGTGCCGGCGGCCGCCGGGCGACGGGCGAGGGCCCGAGCTCGAGCCCGGGACCGGCTGGCCACCACCACCCGGGCCGGCCGCAGCGCTGACGGGGCCCCGGTCAGCGCGTCGAGCAGGCTGGTGCCGATCTCGCCGGCGCCCACCACTGCCACCGCCCGCCCGGCCAGCCCGCCCTCGAACCGGCTCGCCGCCAGGGCCGTCGCGGCGTGCGCGAACGAGGTGGTGCCCCGTCCGATGGCGGTCTCATGCCGGGCGCGCCGGCCCACCCGGACGGCCTGCCGGAACAACCCGGCGAGGACCGGTCCCGAGGCCTGGCGGGCCACCGAGGCTTCCCAGGCCCGGCGGACCTGCCCCAGGACCTCGGACTCGCCGACCACCGCCGACTCCAGCCCGGCCGCCACTGCGAACAGGTGCGCGGCCACGTCGTCGTCGAAGCGGACCACACAGCACGACTCCAGGTCCTCGAGCGCCATCTCGGCCCGCTTGGCCAAGAGCTCCTGGAGCTCGAACACTGCCTCGTGGAACCGCTCCACCACCGCGTAGATCTCGGTGCGAAGGCAGGTGGACAGCACGACCACCTCGGCGAGGTTCTCCCGGCCCTGCAGACTGGCCAGCACCTCGTCGAGCTCGCTGCCGCGCAGGGCTACCCGCTCGAGCGTCTCGAGCGGGGCGCTGTGGTGCTCGAGACCGACGACGACGAGGGACACCGCGGGCACGCCTCCTGTGGTCGCGGCCGGCATGGACTGCCAACCGGGCGCGACCCCGCTGGCCGGTTGTGCCGGCCAGCGTCCAGTGTGCCGGCCCCCGGGGACGACGCGCCAGTCATTGTGGCCGAGCCCGCTCGAGAGCACCCTCGAGGGCACGACCGCGCTCCCGACGGAGCTGGAAGAAGCTCAGGACCTGCAGCTCGGTGGAGAGATCGACGTGGCGGAGCATCACCTCGGGCGGGACCCGCAGCACCTGGGGGGCGAAGTTCAAGATGGCGGTCACCCCCACCCCAACCAGGGCGTCGGTGACCGCCTGGGCGGCCTGGGCCGGCGTCGCCACCACGCCGATGGTCGACGGGTCGACCGGCGCCATCGCTCCCAGCTGCTCGACCGGCTGCACCCGCAGGCCCCGCACCTCGGTGCCGACCACCGACGGGTCGGCGTCGAACAGGGCCAGCACCCGGAACCCCCGGGTGGAGAAGCCCTCCGAGTTGACCAGCGCAGTCCCCAGGTGCCCGATCCCCACCACCACCAACGGCCAGTCGTGGCCGGCCCCGAGCGCCCGGTCGATCTGGGAGAGGAGGAACCCCACGTCGTAGCCGGTGCCTCGAGTCCCGAAGCTGCCCAGGAGCGAGAGGTCCTTGCGCACCTTGGCCGCGCCAACTCCGGCCAGCTCGGCCAACTGTTCGGAGTGCACGGTCGCCTGCTCGGCGGCGAGCAGCTCGGAGAGGACCCGACGGTAGATGGGGAGCCGGACGACGGTGGCCTCCGGGATCCGCCGGGACGGAGCCGCCCGGTCGCGCACCTCGGTCACTCCCAAGTCACGGGGTAGACCAGCTGGCTGCCGCTCACCCCCTGCAGTGCCACGGCACGAGGCGGTCCGAAGGCGACCTCGGCCAGGCCGGCGACGGCATCGTGCAGCGCGGCTGACACCAGGATCTCGTCCGCCTGGGCCTCGTCGGTGATCCGGCTGGCCAGGATGACCGTGCGACCCAAGAAGTCGCCGCGCTCTTCGATCACCTCGCCGGCGTGCATGCCGATGTGGACTCGCAGCGGCTCGCCCTCGTCCCGCTGGTTGTAGCGGCGGAGCGAGCGCTGGATGTCCACCGCGCAGCGGACCGCCTGGCCGGGGTCGGCGAACGCCACCATCACCTCGTCGCCGTGGCACTTCACCTCGTAGCCGCCATGGGTGGCGATGTGGCCACGGACGATCTGGAAGTACGTGGCCAGGAGCTGCTGGGCCGGGTGGTCCCCCACCCGCTCGGTGAGTTCGGTGAAGCCGGACACGTCGGAGAAGAAGATGGTGACGGTGCCATCAGGCGCTAACCGAGGACGGCTCCGGGACTGACCCGTCCGGGGCCCGCGCCGCTTGGTGAACACCCCGTCCAGCAGGTCCAGGACCTCGTCGGCCAGGGCCAGGGCCTCGCGCACGTCCAGCCGCGGATCTCGGCGCCGCGGTGCCTGTTCGGGGGGCCGGGCGGATGCCGACGCCAGGGCGTCGGCGGCCGCCGGCTCGACGGCCGAGCGGACCTGGTCGATCAGCCGCCACCCGGACCGCTTCGAGCGGACCGAGACCCCGCCGAAGACCGGAAAGCCGCGGACCTTCACCACCGGGCTCCCCGGGATCACCGGCACGTCGGCCACCCGGGCGTCCTTGCCGCCGAACAACGAGAAGCCCGACAGCTCGACCACCACCCCTTCGGGCACCACGATGTCCACGCCGCCGAAGACCGCCACCGCCCGGATCTCGATCTCCGAACCGCGCAGCTCGGCGTTGCGCAGGTCCAGGTCGACGCCGCCGAACACTGCGGTCGCCCGGAGCCGGGACCCCGGCCGCCACCGTCCCCGCCTCGAGGCCCCGCCGAAGACCGCGACGACATGGCTCGAGGTCGGGGCAGTGCTGGGCGGGGCGGACTCGGGGGGCAGGCCGGCCAGCACCTGGTCCAACTCGCCCCAGGTCCGCGCCGCCAACGCCACCTCCACCCGCTGGGAGAACTCCTCGAGGGTCAGCCGGCCCTCGCTGCAGTGCTTGGCCATGAGCGCGGCGACCTGGTCCCGCTCGGCCTCCGAGACCAGCGTCTCAGGTCGGTGCTCCCCCGGTCCCCCCACGCCACCAGCCTGCCCCATCCGGCGATCCCTCGCTCGGGACCGCTCAGGTCGGGGGCTCGGCCAGGCCGAGCACTTGCCCGACACCGACGCCCAGCAGGTCAGCCGCCGAGCCCTCCCGCACCACCAGGGCGAGATGGCCGTTGGCGTCGACGATCAGCCCCAGCTCGCCGTCGCGCAGATCAGCGAAGGCTCGGACCCGGCGGACCATCCGAGCTGCGCTCTGCCGGCGGGGTGCTTCCTCGTCCTCTGGCCACGCCAGGGCAAGGGTCTCGGGATCCTCGCCACTTGGGACCGCACTGAGCTGGAGGTTGCCGAAGCGGTCGACCCAGTCCACCTGGCACCAGCGGACCGGCCGCCCATCGGGGAGCCGGGAGTGGCGGGGATGCGGAAGCAGGAGCCGGACCAGGCTGTCGGGGTCGATCGCCGGGCCCAGGTCGCCCAGCGCGGCCCCGTTGCACAGGGCGGCGACTGCCGGCGCGAACAGGTCCCGACCGTCGAACGTGGCTGCCCCGGAGGCCGCAGGCGGCCGGAGGAGCTGGACCGCCTCGACCACCGGCATCCCGTCCAGCTCGGCTGCCGGCAGCAAGAGCCCGTTGTCCGGACCCACGAACAACCGCCCGCTCCCGGCTCGCAGGGCGACCCCTCGGCGAGCCGAACCGACCCCGGGGTCGACCACGCCCAGCACCACGCCGGGACCGAGATGGGGGACGGCCCGCACCAGCGTCCGGGCCCCCGCCGCCACGTCGAACGGCGGGATCTCATGGGTCAGGTCGATCACCACCACCGACGGGGCCAGCCGGCGCAGGACGGCCCGAACCACCCCCGCGAACTCGTCGCGGGAGCCGAAGTCGGACAGGAAGAACACGGTGTCGGGTCCGGCGGGCACCGTTGCCTCGATCAGCCGGTCCCTCGGTCAACTGGCAGTGGTCAGCCGGCCCCGCAGGTAGTCGTCCACGTCCTCGGCCCGCAGCCTGACCGACCGACCGACCCGCACCGCGGGGAGCGCACCCGATGACACCAGGCGGTACACGGTCATGTTCGACACCCGAAGGAGCGCCGCCACCTCGCTCACGGTGAGATAGCGCGACGCCGTCGGGACCTGCTCCTCGTCCATGGCTCCCCCTCCCGAAGCACGCGAAGACTACGCCGCGGCGCGAGCCTTCGCCCTCAGCGCCCGAGCTGGCGGGAGCGCTCCGTGGCGGCCGCCACCGCCTCCAGGAATGCCGAGCGCACCGCCCGGGCCTCGAGAGTGCGCAGGCCGGCCGCGGTGGTGCCGCCGGGAGAGGTGACCTCGGCCCGCAGCTCTTCGGGCGGGCGGGAGGTCTCGACCAGCAGGGCGCCCGAGCCGGCCAGGGTCGCGATCACGAGCTGGCGGCTGGTCTCACGATCGAGGCCGGCCGCCACCCCGGCTTCGATCAGCGCCTCGGCGACTAGGAAGAAATACGCCGGCCCGGAGCCCGACAGGCCGGTCACGGCATGCAGCAGCCGCTCGGGAAGGCGAACCACGACGCCGACCGCCGAGAGGATCCCTTCGGCCCAGTCCAAGTCGGCGGCCCGGGCCCTGACCCCGCCCGAGAGCGCCGAGGCCCCGGCCCGAGCCAGCACCGCCGCATTGGGCATCGCCCGCACCACCACCACCTCTTCGGGCAGGGTGGCCTCCAGCCGCTCGGTCGGCATGCCGGCCACGACCGAGAGCACCCGCTGTGCCCCGGTCGCACCGATGGCGGCGCAGGCCGATTCGGCGACCTCGGGCTTCACTGCCAGCACTGCGCCGCCGTCGGCCGCAACCGAGCGGGCCGGCGGGCGCTCGTGCAGCGCGACCTTGGGGCAGGCGGCAGCGAGCGCTCGACGGCGGTCGGCCGACGGCTCGACCACTGCGATGGTCTCCGGTGCCCACCCGGCCGCCAGCAGGCCAGCGACCAGGGCACCGCCCATGCGGCCGCCGCCGACCACGAGGAGCTTCACCGCCATCGCCCGAGGCTAACGAATGGCGGCGGCCGCTACCGCCGAGGGCGTCGGCGATACAGCTTGGGGTACCCGAGGGTCATGGCGGTCGGGAAGTGCTCGTCGACGTAGTGGAGCGAGGACCCGGCGATCCGATCGAGCTCGTCCTCGTCCACCAAGGCCGCCGGGACCCGTCCCATGAGGTAGATCGCGTCCTCCGGTCCCAGGCAGAAGGCCATCTGGTAGAGGTCCCGATTGCGCCGGAGCAGGTAGCGGTAGACGGCTTCGGCGTTCTCCTCCGGCGCCGGCATGAACTGGGCCTCGTGATGGAGCGTCCGCTGGCCGAGGGTCAGCCACACCGTGACGTAGTCCTTCTCCTCGCCCCGGAACCGCAGGTACCAGCGGTGGCTGGCGGTGCGGTCGTGCACCTCCTGGCGCTCGGCCGCCACCAGGGCCGAGTCGCGCGCCAGCTCTCGGGCCGACCACTGGTCGATCACCTCGACCGCCCGGGCCCGCTCCTCTTCTTCGGGGAGCTCGGCGACCGGCACCGCTCAGCACCCCTGGACGCGCCGGACTGGGCCGCTCAGCACTGGACCAGGTGACCGGCGGCCAGCTCGTCGTGGAGCGCGGCCAGCCGTTCGGCGGCCTCCCGCCAGCTGTACCGGCGAGCCCGGCCAGCTGCGTTGGCCGACAGCCGGGCGGCCAGGCCAGGCTGGGTGAGGACCAGGCGGACGTAGTGGGCGAAGGACCCCGGCTCGCGGTTCTCCACCAAGAAGCCGGTCTCCCCGTGCTCGACCAGGGTCGTGAGGCCGCCCACCGCCGAGGCGACCACCGGCGTCCCACAGGCTGCTGCCTCCAGGGCGACCAACCCAAAGGACTCCGAACGGCTCGGCACCAGGCAGACGTCGGCCGCCCGGTAGTAGGTGGAGATCACCTCGTGGGGTTGGGGCGGGACCAGCCGGAGACGGTCGGCCGCACCGAGCTGGCGGCCGAGCGCCTGCAGGGTGCGGTAGGTCTCCTCGCCCCGAGGACCGCTCGGCCCCCCTACCACCACCAGGACCGGCGCGGGGCCGGCGGGGGGCTGCCCCAGCTCGGCCAGCACCCGGACGGCCACGTCGGCCCCCTTGAGCGGCTGGATACGGCCCACGAAGAGCAAAAGCGGCACCGCGGTCGGCAAGCCCAGGGCACGGCGGGCCTGGGCGCGGTCGCCGGGCGCGAAGTAGGCGTGGTCGACCCCCAGTGGCACGATCCGCACCCGTTCGGGATCCGCGCCGTAGAGCTCGACGATCTGGTCAGCCTCGACGCTGCAGGAGGCGAGGACCGCATCGGAGCACCGAATGATCTCCGCCTCGGCCTCGGCCCGCCGGTGGGGCATGTCGGCCTGGACCTCCTCGGGGCCGGCTTCGGCCTTGACCCGATCCAGGGTGTGGAACGTGCACAGAAGCGGCAGGTCGAGCTCGTGCTTGATGATGTGGCCGGCGAGCCCCGAGAGCCAGTAGTTGGCGTGCACCGCCTCGAACGGGCCACCCTCGTCGTCACTCAAGCGCAAGCCTGACGGCGAGGTCATGAGCCCGAGCACCCGGTCGGTGAACTCGGGCACCACCTCGACCAGGGACTCCTTCGGCACCGGGGCAAGCGGACCAGCCCGGACATGGTGGATCCGCAGCCCCGGCTCGAGGGCCACCAGCGGGTCCTGGTCGGGCGCGCTGGCCCGGGTGAACACGTCGCAGTCGGCGCCCGACCGGGCGACGGCCGAGGCCAGCTCGCGCACGTACACGTTCATCCCGCCGCTGTCGCCCGATCCCGGCTGGGCCAGCGGGGAGGTGTGCAAGGACAAGATGGCGAGGCGCCGCACGGCGACCTGAGCCTAGTGGCGAACCGTCCGCCCTGGTCCGTGCCTCAACCAGCGGCGACCCGGCCCTGGTCGGGCTGGGCAGGTGCCGGGGCCTCCCGCTCCCGCCGGAACGACCAGTAGATCTGGACCAGGGCTTGCTTCTGCTCCACCGACAGGTGCGGATCGGCCAGGATGCGACGGCTGAGGTCGTCGTGCTCAGGGCCGGGCTCGAGGATCCCGGCCTGGACGTAGAGGGTCTCGGCCGAGATCTGCAGGGCCCGAGCGATCTGCTGGAGGATCTCGGCAGAGGGCTTCCGGAGCCCCCGCTCGATCTGGCTCAGGTACGGATTGGAGATCCCGGCCAGCTCCGAGAGGCGGCGCAGCGACAGCCGGGCCACCGCCCGCTGGTCGCGAATGAATTCGCCCAGTTGGCGCCAGCGGGGAGGGTCGCCGGTCACCGCGGCCAGCCTACCTGGGCCGACCTGGCTCGATGGCCTCGCCGGATCGCACCGGCGCGGCTGGCAGGCCAGTAGCGGTACACCACCTTGCCGGTGACGGCCGACAGCGGGAGCCGGCCGAAGCTCCGGCTGTCCGTGCTGGCGCTCGCGTTGTCCCCGATCACCGCCACGGTGGCCCCGTCGCGCTCGACCAACCGCTTCACCAGGCGCTGGGGCCGGCCCGGACCGGGCGGCGGCGCCACGGTCACCAGGTCACCAGGGCGGAGCAGCCATCGGTGGCCGAACCGCAGGACCACGAGCCGGTCGCCTGGCCGCAACGTCGGCACCATGCTCTCGCCCACCACCTCGACCCGGCCGAAGGCCAGGGAGGCGGTGGCGAGCCCGAGACCCACCGCAGCCAACCAGAGGAACGACCGCCCCCGGCCGGCCCAAAGCATCGCCAGTCCGTTCACGGGTCGAGGCTGGGTAAGGTGGGATCGACGACCGCAGGCCTACGCCCGTGCGTGGGCCCGCGCTCGAACACCCCATGGCGCGAAGGGAGCCGAAGATGTCCTTGATCGACCGCATCCTCACGACGCTGGACCGGATCGCCCCGCCGCCGGCCGCATCGGCGCACTGCGACCTGCCCTGCGGCGTCTACGACCCGGCCCAGGCCCGGATCGAAGCTCAGTCCGTCAAGGCCTGCCAGGAGAAGCACAACGCCTCCGACGACCACGACTTCAAGCAGCGGGCGATCACCATCAAAGAAGAGCGGGCCGAGCTGGTGAAGCACCACCTCTGGGTCCTGTGGACCGACTATTTCAAGCCCGAGCACCTCGAAGCCCATCCCCAGCTCCACGAGCTCTTCTGGAAGGCCACTAAGACCGCCGGCGAGGCCAAGAAGACCAACGACGAGGCGGTCGGCCAGCGGCTCATCGACGAGATCGACCAGATCGCCGAGATCTTCTGGGCGACGAAGAAGTAGCTCGGCGCTAGCCGTCGTGCCGGCCACACGACGTCGTGGTCGGCGCAGCGGCCAGCCGCTCGTCGGGGATCTCCGCCCCGCAGACCTGGCACGTCCCGTAGGTGCCATCGGCGATACGGGCCAGCGTCGCTTCGACCTCGTCGAGGATCGCCTCGCAGCTCGCCAGCAAGCTCGCGTGGTCGGTCACGACCCTCACGCTAGCCCTGGGGCGATGGGGCCGGGGATGATCCGAGCCGGCGGGGGGTCGCATAGATCGCCCGGGCCCGGTAGCGCAGCGGAGCCTCGGCAAGCTCCTCGAGGTAGTGGGCAACCCACCCGGCCGTCCGTGCCACCTCGAACAGCACCGAGCCACTCTCGGCGTCCATGCCCGACACGAAGCTCAACGCAGCGAGGCCGAGATCCACGTTTGGCGGGGGCAGCCCTCGCTCGGTCGCCAGCGCGAGCAGGGCGCTCACGACTTCAACCCGCCCGGTGCTGACGCGTTGGACGAAGGACCACAGCTCCTCGAAGCGCGGATCGGCGGCGTAGACCCCGTGCCCGAAGCCGGCGAGCGGCGGGCGCCACCCCAGGGCTCTGTCGAGCGCGGGTGGCGCGCCGCGGCGCTCGGCGTCCTCGAGCACCAGGTGCGCAGCCCGGCTCGCCCCGGCATGGAGGGGCCCTCCCGAGGCCCCCAGGCCGGCGAGCAGCGCTCCATAGAGGTCGGACCTGGTTGACGCCGCCGTCCGCACCGCCAGGGTCGAGGTGGCCAGCTCGTGGTCGGCCAGCAGCACCAGAGCCGCCCGGATCGCCTCGGTCACCGCCGGTCGGGGTTCCGGGGCGAGCGCGACGGCGAGGCGCTCGGCGATCGATCCTTCTCCCGGCCCGCGGTCCAGGACCTCGACCATGGTGGCGATGACCGTCCGGGCGGCACGCACGACCGCGACCGGGCGTCGGTCCGCTCGAAGCGGGTCGGCGCACCCGCACATGACCACCGCCCAACGGAGTCGGTCCCCGGCGCGAGCCATCGGCGCCGGACCGATCGAGACTGGCTCCCAAACCCCCGGGGCCTGCTGCCACAGCAGCTCGGCGACCCGTTCGAACGATTCGGTGCGGGCCAGCTGGGCGACCGGCACTCCCCGGTAGCGGGGCCCCTCCGGCCGGATCTCGGTGATGGCGGTGGTGACGGTGGCCAACCGGGCCTCCCGCGGTGCGGTCGACCCCCGCCGGCTCGCCAGGGCCTCGATGTCCTCGACCTCGAAGAGGCTGCGACGGTCCGGGCCGCGATGGGGGACCAGCAGACCGCGGCTGACGTAGGCGTAAAGGGTCGTGAGCTTGATCCCCAACCGGCGCGCCGCCTCCTCACTGGTGACCAACCCGACCACACCGGACCTTACATTGACTTGATCAATGTTTACAACTCCCTGCTGGCCAGGGACAATGGGGTCATGGTTCAGCACCCGGTCAGCGCCCTCACCGTCGGTGACCTGATGTCGTCACCGGCCGTCACCTGCGCCGAAAACACGAGCCTGGGCGAGGCGGCCGGGCTGATGCAGCATCACGACATCGGGTCGGTGGTCGTGGTGGAGGAGGGCAAGGTCGCGGGGATCCTGACCGAACGGGATCTGCTGCGGGCCGCGGCCGGCGGCTCCGACCCGAACACCGAACCGGTGCGGGCCTGGATGACTGCCAACCCCGATGTCCTCGGCCCCGAGGAACCAGCCGGTACTGCCTGGGCCAGCTTGCGCCACCACCGCTACCGGCACTTGCCGGTGGTCGAGGATGGGAACTTGGTCGGCGTGGTGTCGATGCGGAACCTCATGGGCGCGGCCAGCCTGACGGCTGGCGACGCCTCCCTGGAGGCGCCCCGGGGCCTCGAGGGGGTGATCGTGGCGACCACTGCCGTCGGAGACGTCCGGGGACACGAAGGCTTCTACCACTACCGCCAGTACTCGGCGGTCGATCTCGCCGCGTCGCGCCAGTTCGAGGACGTCTGGCACCTCCTCCTCTTCGGCGAGCTCCCCGACCTCGCCCGCAGACGGGAGTTCCTCGACGAGCTCCACGCGCACGCGACGCTCCCCGAGAGCTTCCGCCACGTCTTGGCGACCGTCGCGTCGGCCGGAAGCCCTCTCGAAGTCCTGCGGACCGGGATCTCGCTGCTCGGAGCACACCGCGCCTTGCAGCCGCTGTCGGACATCGACCAGGCCACGGCGCGGGCCGACGCGATCGGGTTGGGCGCCGCAGTGCCGGTCCTTCTGGCATCCACCTACCGCCTGGCCCGAGGGCTCCAGGTGGTCGAGCCGCGGTCGGACCTGCCGCTGGCCGCGAACTACCTATGGATGCTGAGCGGCACCGAACCTGACCCCGAGCAGGCTCGAGCCCTCGATCAGTACCTGATCATCGCGACCGACCATGGCTTCAACGCCTCGACCTTCACCGCTCGGGTGATCAGCTCGACCCAGGCTGATCTGGCCTCCGCGATCTGCGGAGCGATCGGGGCGCTCTCGGGCCCGCTCCATGGAGGCGCACCAAGCCGAGCCCTCGACATGCTCGACGCGATCGGCCGGGTCGAAAACGCCGAAGCCTGGCTCCGCTCGGCCGTCGCCAGCGACCAGCGCCTCATGGGCTTCGGCCACCGCATCTACCGGACCGAGGATCCGCGCGCAGCCTTCCTCAGAACGGTCGCCCAACGCCTGGGCGGTCCGCTGGTCGACCTGGCGGTCGAAGTCGAGCAAGTCGCACTGCGGGTCCTCGACGAGCTGAAGCCAGGGCGCGAGCTGCACACGAACCTGGAGTTCTACGCCGGGGTCGTGATGGACCGCTGCGGCATCCCGCGCGACCTGTTCACCCCCACCTTCGCCGTGGCCCGCACGGTGGGCTGGACTGTCCACGTCCTCGAGCAGATGGCCGACAACCGGCTGTTTCGGCCCTCGGCTCGCTACGTGGGCCCGCCCCCTCCCCAGCCGGTGCCCGACCTCTGAGCATCACTGGCCGGCGCGCACAATAGGCGGATCCAGGCCCAGGTAGGAACGCATCACCTGGTCCGACCCGAGGACCTGCTGCGGTGAACCTTGTGCGATCACCTCGCCGGCATCCATCGCCACGAGCCGGTCGGCCAGCCCGCTCAGGAAGGCCATGTCGTGCTCGATCACGAGCATGGCGCAGCCGAGCACGGCTCTCACCTCGCGGAGCAACGCAGCCAGGGGCTCGGTCTCCCGCTGGGCGATCCCGACGGTCGGCTCGTCCAGCAACAGCAGCCGCGGCCGCTGGGCAACCACGGTGGCCAGTTCGACGATCCGCCGGGTTCCCGTCGAGAGCTCGGTCGGGAATTTGAGCCGGAACGGTTCGAGGTGGAGGAGCTCGACGATCTCGTCCACCTCGGCACGGATGGCTCGTTCCCGTCTGCGCGTGGCCGGCAGGCCCAGGAGCGCGCCGGCCACCTTGAACCCGCCGTGGCGACGAGCGACCCCGAGGGCCAGGATCTCGTCGACCGTCAACCCCGGCCACAAGCGCGGTTCCTGGAAGCTGCGAGCGATTCCGGCCGCCGCCCGGCGGTGCATCGACCAATCGGTCACGTCGTGGCCGTCCAGCAGCACCTGGCCCGAGTCGGCTTGCTGGGCGCCGGTGAGCAGGTCGAGCAGGGTGGTCTTCCCGTCGCCATTCGGTCCGATGACCCCCACGACCTCACCGTCTGCCAAATCGACGTCCACCCCGCTCAGCACCCGCACGCCGCCGTAGGTCTTGGTCAGCCCCGAGGCCCGCAGCACCGGCTCTGACCGGGGCCGGGTCTCGGGCGGTGCGGCCCCGTCGTCGAGGACCGCCGACCGGGGCCGATCGGCGAAGCCGGAGAGGAAGACGGCCCGGGCCAGATCGCCGCGCTCGACGAGCTCGGACGTCGGTCCACAGAACAGGACTTGCCCGCGCTCCATAAACGCGCACCGCTCGGCCACGGCCATCGCGGTCGAGAGCGACTGGTCGACCAGCACCACCGCCGCGCCGGCTCGATGGACTGCTCGCACCCGCTCGATGAGCTGGGAAACCACCGACGGGGCCAGGCCCAAGGAGAGCTCGTCGATCAACAAAAGGCGGGGTTCGAACAGGAAGGCCTGGGCGAGGCTGAGCATCTGTTGCTCACCTCCCGAGAGCTCACCGGCCGCGGTGCGCAGGCGCTGACGCAGCGGCGGGAAGAGCTCGAGCGCCTCGTCGACCGAGGAGACGCCGGCGGGGCTCGCGCCCTCGGAGCGCCGGCGGCGGCTTGGACCCAAAGCCAGGTGGAGGTTCTCGGCCACCGTCAAGCCAGGGAAGATCCCCCGCCCACCTGGAACATGCACGACCCCCATCTCCACCACTCGGCGGGGGTCCGCGCTCGTGATGTCGATCCCGTCGAACATGACGGTGCCGGCCGTGGGGACCAGCAATGCCGAGATCGTGCGCAGGAGCGTCGACTTGCCAGCACCGTTGCTGCCCAACAGAGCCAGCATCTCGCCGTCCTCAACGTCGAGGTCGACGTCGAACAGGACATCGAGCTGGCCGTAGCCGGCGCGCAATCGCCGAACCATGAGCAGATCGCTCCGGCCCTCGAGGCGGGCTTGGCGAATCTCGGCCCGGGCAAGGGTGGACACCCGGACCTTGTCGATGTCTCTCGCGATGTAGGCGCCCCCAGAGGCAAGGATGTAGCTGCCCAGCACGAACACCGGGACGAACACCACGATCCCCGTTCGTAGGCCGAAGTCGTCACCGATGACCCCTACCACCGGAAGCACGGGGATCCCGACCAGGAACCAGATCGACGCGGTGGCAAAGCCCAGCGTGCGCATGCGGGGCGGGATCACCAGCGACAGCACCGTGGTCACCCCAGGGACGATCGTGGCGAGCACGGCCGCCAGCAGGAACTGGAAGATCGCGGCAACCACCACGTTCGGAGACAGGGCGAAGCCCACCAACAGGCCTCCAGCCAGCGTGGCGTTGACCGCGATGAGCCTGACCACTGTGCCGGGGCGGCGCTCGACCAACGGACGCAAGACGGTGCCTCCGAACACGAGGCCGACCACAGCGCCGGGTTCGGTGAGGGCGATCACGAACCCCCGGGCAGCGGCATCGAGGTGAAGGATCTCTTGATAGAAAAGGCTGGTGAACTGCCCGATCCCGATTGCCGCGACCGTGAGGAAAGGCAGCGAGTAGTAGAGCCGACGCATGGACGGGTTTGCGAAGAGCGTCCGGAAGGTCTCCGCGACGCTGGCCGGCTCGTCAGCAACGACCGCGGTGGCCGGGTCGGCGCCCATCATCTCCCGCTCGTAGCGCCCACGTACCGGCTCTTTGATCGTCAATCCGAGCGCGACAAAGAACACGGTTGGAATCGCAAAAATGAAGAAGGGCGCCTCCCAGCTGAGGCGGAGTTCGAGCAGACCAACGGTGGCTGGCGCGACCGATGCGAAGATGGCAGCGACCGTCGCTCGCGCAAAGTATGCCTTGGCCCGGACGTCGACTGGAAAGAAGTCGGCCATGAGGCTGGACCCAGTCGACTGGAACGCGCTACCTACCGACACGCCAAGCCGGGCGACGTACAGCACAGTGAGGCTGACCAGCACACCGCCCAATCCGGTCAAGGCCGAGAATGCCATGAAGACGAGGAACCCCAACGACGTCATCCGCATCCGGCGAACGCGATCGCCGGCGTAGGCGATGGGGACGTCCAATAGCAGCCCGATGGGCGCGGTAACAGCGGTGATGGTGGTCAGTCCGGCCAAGCTGAGATGGAACGTCTGGCGAATGTCGGGTATCAACACGTTGAACGCCGATCCCTCGAACTGCGTCATGGCACCGAGGCCGGCCAGAACGAGCAGGGGCACCACCGAGGCCGGCCAGGTAATTCGTCGAGGATCCAGCCAGCTCAGTGGGGCTCGGCCCGACGCCTCCTCGACCACACGGGTACCGTCACCAGAGCCAACCGTGTCTCGCTCTGGGACAGAAGCCGTTGCGGGCATCGATGGCTCGCTCATCCGATCAACCGCTCCACGGAAGCCGGTGCCAACACCGCAACGTCCTCCGGCCGCTCCGGCCTCGGTGCAGCTGGCGCGAGTTCGGGAACGTCGAGACCCCGGTGGGCCGCAAGCCGGCGGAGCAGGCCATCACGGGCCATGTTGGCCAGGCCGGCAAGGCCCTCGGGGAGGAACAAGAGCAGCACGACGATCCCCAACCCGCTCACCAGCACACCCCACGTCGGTGGGAGCAGGTACTGGACCCCCCAGATGTACGCCACCCCGAGACAGACACCAAACAACGATCCGAGTCCGCCAACTACGGCCATGGTGAAGAGCAGCACGCTGGTATCGGCGCTGAATGACCCGTAGAAGACCCCACCCTGGTCCATAACGAACAGCGATCCGGCCAGGCCGGCGATGGCACCTGAGAGCACAAAGGCGGACAACCGAATGCGAGTCGTCGGCAGAGCCATCGCCTCGGCTGCGACTTCGTTGTCACGGGTTGCGATCAGGGAGCGGCCGGCCGCGCTGCGCCGGAGGGACCACAGTGACGCGGCGACGAGAACGAACACCGCCAGGCAGAGGTAGTACATGCCGGCATCGGAGCCGAACAGATGGTGACCGAATACCGTCGGGCGATTGAACGACTGCGCCACGAATGATGGGAACCACTGGGGCGGCAGAACGTACTCGTACATGGTTACCGCGAAAGCCAGGGTCGTGACGGCGAGGAACGGCCCGCGAATGCGCAAGGCAGGTAGACCAATGAGGAAGGCTGCTCCTGCAGCGGCCCCAACCCCTATCACCGTTGCCGCGAGCCAGTTCCAAGAGTGAAAGGCATAGAGGTAGCCGGTCACGGCGCCGCCAAGACCAGCCAGCGCGAACTGCCCGAGAGAGATCTGTCCGGACCAACCTGACAGGACCACCAGCGAGAGGCCGACGATCCCGTAGATCAAGAGGGGGGCGAGAAGGAAGACCTGGCCAACCGGGAGCAGGTGTGGGGCCGCAAGGAGGAGGGCCGTCAGCGCCACAAAAGCAAGACGTCGAAGCCAGCGGACCTCTGGCAGGCATCGAATCGTTACCGGGACCGGCTTGAACTGACGGACCGTCAGCCAGTTGATGCCGAGATCACCTCCGGATCGGGTGAACCGGCGGTGCTGAAGGAGGAGCGCGACCACGATAATGACGACCAGGGTTGCGTCAACAAAGGGAACGTTTGCTGAGGTCCACGTGGCCCCGGCGTCGTAGACGCCCAAGACGAGTGCGGCCAGAACCGTACGGGGAAGACTCTCCATCCCTCCGATCACTGCGGCAGCCAGGACCCGCAGCAAGATGTCGTCGCCGGAAAACGGCGCCCCAGCGAGGGGCGCATAGCCGTAAACCCCGCTGTAGAGAATCAGGGTAACGGCGGAGAGCAACGCAGCAACGACCCAGACCGTTACGTCGATCCAGAGGACTCGAATTCCAAGCAGGATTGCGCGGTCCCGATTTTCAGACGTCCCCCGCATGGCTTGTCCCCAGTACGTGAACCGAAGCGTCGCCCACATGATCAGCAGCACACCGGCTGCCGTCAGGAGTGCCATGACGTCGACCCCGTTGAAAATCACAGGAGGGATGCTGAACCTGACCGCGAGCGGAAAGTTGAAGCCACGACTGATCGAGCAAGTCCCAAAAGGACTGCTGCAAAGGATCGAAGGCAGGAATCCTTCAGCACCGCTTAGAGCTTGAGCCAAGCCGATTGTCGCCACTGCGACAAGGAGACGTGAGCTGCGACGCAGGCGGTGGATCACGAGCAAATGGGTCAGGACACCGGTGAGACCTGCAATCAGCAGGCCCAGAGCGACTGAGAAGTAGAAGTTCCAGCCGTGGCCGGCGGCCATCAGGATCGTGATGACTCCACCCAGAAGACCGAGCTGAGCCTGAGCGAAGTTGACCACACGGCTAGACCTGTAGATCAGGACAACGCCAACCGCCGAGAGGGAGTAGAAGGAGCCATAGATGAGCCCTTGGACAACAATGCCGACTGGCAGGCCCTTCGGCAGGAGGTGCGCAGCCAAGGCCCAGCAACCCGCAATGATCGGTGCGACGATGACAAAGAGCAGGGCCCGCCGAGCACTCACTGACCCGCAAGTATCCATGAAGCTTGTGCCGCCCGCCACGTTCCCCCCGTTCACCTAAGCTGCATCAACCGGGCGAACCGGTTCAGATTCAGGCTCAGGCTTGTGGTGACTTCTACGGTGGTCAAGTGTCCACCCTGAAGCGGTACTTTGAGACGGGCCGCTAGCTCATCGGGTAGAGCAGGGGACTTTTAATCCCAAGGTGCCGGGTTCGAGCCCCGGGCGGCCCACCCTATTTGGGGCTCATCGGATTCTGGAGGGGTCTGGCCGCTCATTGGGCTCTTGGCGGAGCGTCTACGAGCTGGAGTCAGCCTTCTTGGTCGAGTTCCAGGTGAGAGAGATGTTCACGCCAAGCGGAAAGCCGGCCGAGATCGTGTACGAGTCCGGACCGAACTTTTCAACGATCTTCTGGACGGACGCGAGGACCTTTCCGAGGCGTTCCTGAAGCTTGGCGGGATCGACGTCTCCACGGTCTCGACCAAGGATGCCTCTCGTGCTTGAGAGGGCACCTTGCGGACCCCCGCCCCGATATTCAGCGCCCGCTGGGATGACGACTTGCGTTGGGACAATAGGGGCTGCCAGAGCGTTGATGCCAGCGACCGCACCGAAGAGTCCGGCAAGGGCAGCCGCTTGATCCTCCTGATCAATCGCGTCCGCGGAGGCTTGCAGTGCAGCGTCGATGGCCGTGAGCTGATCGTCAACGTCCGTCACGGCGACGACGTTACTTCGCTCGTGATGCCCGCACTCGAATCGAACGAGTCCCTTGTCGCGAGTGTGACCCAGTACTTCGCCGACTCGTCGAGGTCCCGTCCGCCCCTCGAACGCGATGACCCCCCGTCAGAATCCGAAGAGCCCTATATGGCTAGGTAACGGGGCAAATCGGCATTCGTCACATCCGCCGGCCGCGGTCAGACCAACACGAAACCCACCAGATGCTTGGAGATGGGGCGGCCGGCAGCCGTCGGCTGGTTCGAGGTCGAGACGTCTGGGAGCTCCGCACCTTCGCGGGCCGAGACACCACCGGTCGCGTCCGTCATCACCACGCCACCGTTCGTGGCACCCCTCGCGAAGCCGAACGGGTGCTGGCCCGACAGTGGGCGTCGAGTTCCGGCACCGACCACCCGCTGGGGTGAGACCACCACCATCAACGACGCCCTGGCCGGCTGGTGCGCCAACGG
This sequence comes from Actinomycetota bacterium, assembly GCA_021324355.1. GTDB lineage: Bacteria > Actinomycetota > Acidimicrobiia > Acidimicrobiales > RAAP-2 > Palsa-461. Next base: position 3,381 of record JAJPJD010000007.1, on the reverse strand, counting down.
CTGGGAGGCCCTGTCACCCTCGACACTCGCCGGTACCAGAGCATCTGGGACGCTCACATCGCCCGGACGATCGGCGAACGACGCAGCGCGGCGCCCAGCCCCTATGACGAGGACCTGCGCTTCGGTGCCTTCGTGCGGGTCGTGGCAGCAACCGGGATCCGCCGAGGTGAGGCCTGTGCGATCCGCTGGTCCGATGTCGACTTCGAGGCCCAGACATTGGAGATCAATGAAAGCATCGTGGCCACGAGCCGTGGGGCAGCCGTGAAGGCACCCAAGGCTCGGGCAGTGTGCGCCGGATCGCCCTCGACGCTGGCACCCTGGCCCTCGTGGATCGTCTGCGAGGCGTTCAGGCCGACTGGCCGCGGTTTGCGGACGTCGCCTCCGAGCAGCGAGTTTCGTATTCTCCGCCGAACCGCGCGGGGAGAGGCCGCCCCACCCAGACTGGGCCAGTCACCTCTTCGGGGTCATCCGAGCCTAGGCAAAGGTTGGCTACCGGCAGATGTCGGCCGCCGCCCGAGTGCTGAGCACCCCTCGATCGCCGGCGAGTCCTCGGTGAACGTCTTGATCGGACAGTCGGCATCGAGGCAGCGCCACAGCCGCCGGCGCCACACGAGGCGTACTGGCTTCCCCGAGATGGGCAGATCCCGCACCTGGATCACCGAGCGTCCATGGCCCGTCGCCACCACGCCACAACTCAGAACAGTCCTGACCGACAACGGCCCCGAGTACCACGCACCGGCCTTCAGCGCCGCCCTGGCGGCCAAGGGGCTCTGTCACTGCCGGATCCCGGCGTGCTCGGACAACCGCAACGCCGTCGTCGAGCGCTTCCACGGCACCATCCTCCAGGAGTGCTGGCGTCCAGCCTTCCACCGCCGGCACTTCAGCTCGATCCGCCAGCTCCAGCGCGAAGTTGACGCCTGGCTCATCACCGACCACCACCGCCGGCGGAACCACAGCGACTCCAGGCGGGGCCGCACCCAATATCAGATCCTCGACAACCACTGCAGAACCAAGGCAGCATGACCAGGGTCTACAGGGTCCACTGTCACCTCGACTCTCGGTCTGGAAGGACTAGGGCCCGCCGCCTCCGTTGATGGTCTTCTCGGCCAGCGAGCAGTAGACAGCGAACGGCCTCAACCGCCCGGCGCCGAAGCTCGATCATCCTAGGAAGATGTAGGAAGCGTGCGGGGCAGGCCGAACCGCGACAGCACGCTGGGGTCAAAGCGAGTGATGGCGCTGACACCGGCCCGGGAGAGCGTGGCGACTAGTAGTCCGTTGGCCTGCCAAACCCCACCGGCCGGGTCCATGAGGTAGACCGCGAAGGCCGGTTGGCGGTTGGCACCGGTCGGCAGGAAGCGGTAGCGCATACCGGGCCGGAACGCCACCTCGCGGAAGAAGCGGCCGGCCGGCTCGCGACCGTGGTATTCGAACGGTAGCGGCGGCATGCTGACGATCACGTCGTCCGTGAGCAGGCCGATGAGCGTATCGACGTCGGCGGCTTGCAACGCGCCCGCCAGCGCATCGACGAGTTCCTGCTCTGCCAACGAGGCGGGTCGTGGTCCGCCTGTCGCGCCCGGATGGGGGCGGTCGCGTACCGCAGCCCGGGCGCGTTTCAGCGCGCTGGTCACCGCCTCCTGCGTGGTGTCGAGCATGTCTGCGACCTCGGCGGCACGGAATCCCAGCACGTCGCGCAGCAGCAGGACCGCTCGTTGGCGCGCCGGCAGCAACTGCACAGCGGTGACAAACGCCAGAGAGATCGCTTCATGGGATTCGACGCACACCTCGGGGTCCGGGGTGCGGTCGGGCACCTCGTCCAGGAGAAGGTCGGGGTACGGCTCGAGCCACAGCACTTCGCCCAGCCGCGACGGCGGTGGCGGCTCCCACGCCGGGCGCGCGACCGGCCGCGACGAGCGGGCTCGGCGCATGTTCAAGCAGCAGTTCGTGGCCACCGTGTACAACCAGGTCCGCAGCGACGCCCGCTGCTCATAGCCGCCCAAGCCTCGCCACGCCGCCAGCAACGTCTCCTGCACCGCGTCCTCGGCGTCTTGCGCCGATCCGAGCATCCGATAGCAGTGCACACGCAGCTCGGCCTGGTGGCCACCGACGAGCTCGGCGAACGCGGCCGCGTCCCCGGCCCGCGCTCTGTCCAACAATGTCTGAACCACCGCAGCGACCCCTCCCGCTGACACCTCTCCAACGATGAGACACCAAAGCCTGACGAAACTGGGCGCTCAGCGCCCAGTTTCGTCGCCGGCGCGTGTCCTACCTGCCGAAGGACTCCATTCATTCCGAGGCAAGGAGCGATCCCGTATGTCATTCCGATCCCGCCCTGGCGGCCCAGGCACGGTCGTGCACCACGTCCTGGAGATCGCTGCCGACCGCAATGCCGTCTTCGCCGCTGTGACCGACCCGCATCGGTTGGCGCAATGGTGGACCACGACAGTGCAGGGAGGCACGCCGGCCGTCGGAGCCCACCTACAGCTCACGTTCGGGCCGTTCAAGCCGCGGCTGACGGTGACCGAGCTGCGCGAGCCATCCCTCGTCGCCTGGCGGGGTGTCAGCAGTCACGACGCCTGGGGGCAGCGTACGACCATTCGCTTCGCTCTCGACGGCGACTCTGATACGACCCGGCTGGCGCTTTGGCACCAACTGGGCGACGAACTCGACAAGGAGTCGGTCGCGACCGCCAACTTCACCTGGGGCTATTACCTCAACAGCCTGCGCGGGCTCTGCGAAACCGGCACCGGCAGACCATTCGACGCGACGACACCCGGCGCACGCGTCGGCGCAGACCCTTTGCGTTAGCGAGACAACGAGCGATACCCGTCGATGAACGTGGCCGCGGCCTATAGGAAATTCTGAACCGACGGCCATTGTTAGAGTCAGGGGCCCCAGGATCTGGCCCTAGATGGGGCCCATCGCCGCGCAGTGACTGGCCACGGCGCGACCAAACACGAACCCAGCCAATGTCGAAGCCTCGGTGGCCGGCAAGGCCTTCGACGCATGCGTTCAGCACGCGCTGTCCTCTCCAGCCACCCGGGACGCTCCATCACGGCGCCACTCGCCTGCGTACGTTCCCCTTATCCTGGATCGTCCTGCCGAGGACGCCATCCACTGTCTGGCAGCGCGAGGGCGAGGGCCGTGCGAACGGCATCCTCGGGGTCGGCCACGGTCACTCCAGTATCAGCACCGCCGTCGGGACGTGTCAGCGACCATGTGGCCACCCCAACGACCGGAATGTCGGCTTTGAGCGCGAGTGCGATCTCCGAAAGCGTGCCGTACTCACCACCGATCGCGAGCACGACGTCGCTGGATCGAACCACCAGGCCGTTGCGCAGTTCCCCCAGACCCGTCGGCACTGCAGATCGGATCCAGCGGTTG
>JAJPJD010000029.1 GCA_021324355.1 Actinomycetota bacterium | reverse complement strand
GGCGGCGATCGAGGTGGGGGCGTCGGTGCGGATCAACGGGCGTGACGTGACCGGGCTCATCCGGACCCCGGAGGTCTCCGCCGCGGTCTCGGTGGTGGCCGCCAATCCGGCCGTCCGTCGGGAGCTGGTGCGCCGCCAGCGCGCCTGGGCCGCCGCCCGCTCGGGCGGGGTGGTGGAGGGGCGGGACATCGGCACCGTGGTCTTCCCGGAGGCGACCCTCAAGGTGTACCTCACAGCCAGCCCCGAGGAGCGAGCCAGGCGCCGCGGCGGCGACGAGCCGGCGGACGGCGTGGCCCGCCGGGACCAGCTGGACTCCACTCGGGCGGCGTCGCCGCTCGTCCCGGCCCCGGACGCCCACGTGCTCGACACCACTGGGCGCAGCGTGGAGGATGTGGTCGAGGAGGTGCTGTCATGGCTGTGAGCGCGGCCGGCGGTGGGATGGCGCGGACCGAGCCTGGGGCAGCCCGCCCCCCAGCCGAGCGTCCGGGCCGACCGTTCACCGTCGACCCCCACCGCTCCCGCCTCTACCGGGTCGCCCGAGCCCTGGTGCTCACGCTGCTGCGACTGTGGTTCCGGCCCCGGGTGCGCGGTCGCGCCCAGGTGCCGTCGTCCGGTCCGGCGATCCTCGCCCCGGTGCACCGGTCCAACATCGACTTCGCCTTCGCCGGCCTGCTGACCGAACGCAAGCTCTTCTTCATGGCCAAAGAGGAGCTGTGGCGCTGGGGGTGGTTCGGTCGCCTGCTCGAGTCCCTGGGCGCCTTCCCGGTGCACCGCTCCGGCGCCGACCGGGAGTCGGTCCGCCGGGCCCAGGAGGTCCTGGAGCGGGGCGAGGTGCTGGTCGTCTTCCCCGAGGGAGCCCGGCGTTCGGGTGACCGGGTCGACGCGCTCCAAGACGGGGTCGCGTTCTTGGCGCTCCGCACCGGCGCGCCGGTGGTGCCGGTGGGGATCGCCGGCAGCGAGCGGGCGATGCCCAAGGGGTCACGATTCCCCAAGCCAGTCCCGGTCACCGTGGCGGTGGGCGAGGCGCTGGCGGTGGCGCGGCCGGAGGGCCGGCGGGTGGTCCGCAGCCAGCTCCGCCAGCTGAGCGAGCAGCTCCGAGACCGCCTCCAGGCCGCCTACGACGAGGCCGCCGGGCGCTGAGCCCGGCCGGGCCACTCGCGGCGCCAGGTCGACAGGACCACCCAGCCGTAGCGGAGGCCGAACAGCAGGTTCGAGCCTTTCTTGGAGGTTCCCGAGGCCCGGGGGCGCCACACGGTCGGGCGCTCGGCCACCCGCCATCCTCGAGCCAGAGCAGTGATGAGCAGCTCTGCCGTCTGGTACTGGCGCTGGCGCAGGCGGTCGACCACGTCGGCCAACAGCTCGACCCGCAGCGCGCGGTAGCCATTGGAGGTGTCGGTCAGCCGCGACCCGCAGAGGCGGTTCATGAGCCAGGCGAAGACCACCACCCCGCTTCGGCGAACCTGGTCGCTGGTCTCGTCCACGCCGAGGCGCCGGGAGGCGACCACGAAGTCGGCCGAGCCGTCGACCACCGGGGCCAGCAGGTCGGGCAGCTCCGCCGGATCGTTCTGGCCGTCGGCGTCCAAGGTGACCACGTAGCGGGCGCCCCCGTCGATGCACAGCCGGTAGCCGACCTGGAGCGCGACGCCGTGGCCCAGGTTGGTCGGGAACACGCAGGTCATCGCGCCCAGCTGGAGCGCCACTGCGGCGGTGTCGTCCTCGCCCCCGTCCACCACCACCAGGGGCGTGACCGGGAGGCCGCACGCTTCGGGAGGCACCGCTTTGAGGACCGCGCCGATGTTGTCTGCCTCCTCGTAGGCGCAGATCAACGCCACCACCGGCGAGAGCTTCACGTCCCCGTAGCGGGACCGGAACTCCCGCAGCGCCTCGTCGATGGCGAACCGCTCCAGACCACCAACCCGCTCGCGCTCGCGCTCGAGCATCCGCCGCATGTCGCCGGGCCCGCTCAGCCCGCCCCGGGGCGGCCGCCGAAGATCTCCCGGACCATCGGCTCGAAGTGGGCGAGGTCGAAGGTGGGGTAATCGGGGTCGAAGCTCTTCTGATCCCACTGGTCGGCGAACTGCTCGGCCAGCTCGTACCACGGCTCGGCGCGGTAGCGGGCCCGGGCCTCGGGGTCCTGGCCGAAGTAGCCGTAGTAGTGGCGGCCCTGGAAGTCCTGATGGGCTGCGATCACCTGGCAGACCTCGGCCGATACATAGGGCCGAAGGATCTCGGCCGCGATCTTTGGATGGTTGGTGACCGACACCGCCTTGCCCATGTCGTGACAGAGGCTGGCCACCACCAGCTCGGTGCTCGCTCCGTCGCGCTCAGCCCTGGTTGCGGTCTGCAGCGAGTGGGTCAGCTGGTCGACCGCGAACCCGTCGGTGATGTCAGCCAGCGACGCCACCAGGGCGAGGACCCGGTCGGCCACCCGACCCCGGTTGGCCGCGGTCTCCGTCGCGATCACCCGCCACTGCTCGGCCGTCGACCGGTCCATGCTCCTGAACGAGCGCGCCCGGCTGCTGGTGCTGGTCATCTGGCCACCTCCGGCGGCCATCCTGGCACGCAGCCTCGGAGCGGGTCGAGGCGGTCAGCCGGCCAGGGCGGCCAGCACCTGAGCCGCCGAGACCGTGCGGTCCCCGCCTGGGTCCCGCTCGGCCGGCGGGTCAGCCCGGCCGCAGAGCAGGCCGACCGCGGTCGCGATGGCCCGCAGCAGCTCCCGCAGCTCCGGCGGAGGCGGGAAGTACTCGTCCTCGGTGGTCACCTTCACCACCTCGACCCCGTGCGCGGGGTCGAGAGCCGCCACGACCTGCTCGACCAGCTGTTCGGGGGCCGACGCGCCGGCGGTGACCCCCACCGTCCCGGCCAGGTCCCCGGGGAGCTCGGCTGGACCGTCCACCCGCACGACCCGAGGGCAGCCGCTGGCCAGGGCGACCTTCTCTAGGGCCACGGTGTTGGACGAGTTGGCCGACCCGATGACCACCATCGCGTCCACTTGGGGGGCCACCGCCCGCAGGGCGGCCTGGCGGTTGGTGGTGGCGAAGCACAGGTCGCTGCGACCCGGGAGCCACAGATCGGGGAACCGGGTGAGCGCGGCCTCCATGAGCCCCCGCCACTCGTCGTGGCTGAGGGTGGTCTGCGCCAGCAGGGCCACCGGGCTGCCCAAGGGGATGGACAGGCGGTCGAGGTCCTCCTCCCGCTCGACCAGATGGACCGCCTCGGGGGCGACCGCCATCGTCCCCACCGCCTCCTCGTGACCGGCGTGCCCCACGTAGATGACCTGGTAGCCGTTCCGGCTGCGGGTCTTGAGCTCGTGGTGGACCTTGGTCACGAGCGGGCATACCGCGTCGACCACCACCCCGGCCCGGGCCCGGGCCGCCTCGACCACCGCCGGCGCGGTGCCGTGGGCGCTCAGCATGAGGGGCGCGCCCGGCGGGACCTGGTCGACGTCGTCGACGAACACCACCCCGAGCGAGCGGAACTCCTCCACCACCAGCTGGTTGTGGACGATCTCGTGGTAGCAGTAGACGGGCGGCTCGAAGATGCGGACCATCCAGCCGAGTGCCTTGATGGCCTTCTCCACCCCGGCGCAGAACCCCCGGGGCTCGGCCAGGAGCACCTTGTCCACGCCCACGGGCCCAGGCTACCGGGGCCGCCAGCCCGGTCGGTGGGCGAGGCGGGAGGGCAGCGTCGCCCGCTCCGGTGTTCAGGCCCTTGTCACCCCCGCTACGCTGGGAAGATGCCGGCCCCACGGGTGACCGCCGTCGCGCCCGGCTCGCCGGCGGCCGCAGCCGGGCTGCGGGTGGGCGACGAGCTGGTCTCCTTGAACGGCGTGGAGCCCCACGACGTCATCGAGTACCACCAGCTGGTCGACGGGCCGCGCCTCGAGGTGGTGGTCCGGCGTCCGGGGGCGGCCCTCGGCCGACGGGTGGTGGTGGCCAAGGAGGCCGGCCAGCCGCTCGGGCTCGAGGTGTCCACGCCCATCTTCGACCGGGTCCGCACCTGCGACAACCACTGCGCGTTCTGCTTCATCTACCAGCTGCCCAAGGGCATGCGCCGGAGCCTCTACCTGAAGGACGACGACTACCGGCTCTCCTTCCTCTACGGGAACTTCACCACCCTCACCCGGTTCAACGAGCTGGACGCCGAACGGGTGATCACCGAGCGGCTCGGTCCGCTGTTCGTCTCCATCCACGCCACCGACCCGGCGGTGCGGGCCGCCATGCTGCGCAATCCCCGGGGCGCGACCAGCCTGCGCTGGCTCCGAGTCCTCCTCGATGCCGGCATCGAGGTCCACGGGCAGATCGTGGTGTGCCCGGGGGTCAACGACGGGCCGGTGCTCGAGGACACCCTGGTCGCTCTGTTGGACGAGTACCCCGAGCTCGCCACCGTGGCGGTGGTGCCGCTCGGGCTGAGCCGCTTCTCCCGGGAGCCCGACATGCGCCCGCACCGCCCGGCCGAGGCCGAGGCGGTCCTGGCGGCAGTGGCCTCCCACCAGGAGCTCTGCCTGGGCCTGCTCGGCCGCCGGCTGGTCTTCGCCTCCGACGAGTACTACCTGATGGCCGGCGTGCCGATCCCGCCGGCCGACGCCTACGAGGGGTACCCCCAGCACGAGAACGGGGTCGGCATGGTCCGGGCCTTCATCGAAGCGTTCGCCGGCGACACCGGGGCCGCCTGGGGGGTGCGCCCCGGCTTCTTCGCCTGGGTCGACGGCGCCCCGCCGGCCGGCTACCGAGCCCGGCGGGCCGAGCCCACAGCGGCCGAGGACGCCGGGCCGGTCACCGTGATCACCGGGACCTTCGGAGCCCACGTCCTGCGTCCGCTCCTGGCGACCTGGCCCGAGGTAGAGGTGCTGGCGGTGGAGAACCGCTTCTTTGGCGGGACCATCGGTGTCGCCGGCCTGCTCACCGGAGCCGACGTGGCCGACGCCCTGGCCGATCAACCGTCCGGCCGCCGCTACCTGCTGCCCGACGCCTGCCTCTCTGACGGGCGGTTCCTCGACGGAACCACGGTGGCCGACCTGCCCCGGCCGGTGCAGGTGGTCGCAAGCGACGGCTGGTCGCTCCGCCAAGCCCTCAGTGCCGCGCCGGCGCCATGAGCGGCCGCGCGACTCCCTCCCTGACCCGCCGCCGCCCGACCCCTCTTGCCGGGACGCGCCTCCCCTTGGTGGTGGTGGCCGGACGACCCAACGTCGGCAAGTCGACACTGGTCAACCGCATCGTGGGCCGGCGGGCAGCGGTGGTCGAGCAGGAGCCGGGCGTCACCCGGGACGTGAAGGTGCTCGAGACCGACTGGTCCGGCGTCGCCTTCGCGCTGGCCGACACCGGCGGGTGGCTGGGGCGCGGCGACGAGCTGGCAACCAAGGTCTCTGGACAGGCCGAACGAGCGGCCGCCCGGGCCCAGGTGGTCCTGTTCGTCACCGACGTGACGGTCGGGGCCACCGCCGACGACCTGGAGGCCGCCCGGATGGTGAGCCGCCTGGGCGCACCGACGCTGCTGGTGGTGAACAAGGTCGACGACGCCAAGCGGGAACCGGCCGCCTGGGAGCTGGTCGGCCTGGGCCTCGGCGACCCCTGGCCGGTCTCGGCGCTGCACGGCCGGGGGGTAGGAGACCTCCTCGACGAAGTGGTCCGGCTCCTGCGGACCAGCGCCTGGGCCGGCGCCCCGGCCGAGGCGGAGCCGACCGACGACGTGCCCCGGGTGGCCTTGGTCGGCCGGCCCAACGCCGGCAAGTCGACACTGTTCAATCGGTTGGTGGGGGAGGAGCGCTCGATCGTGCACGACCAGCCCGGCACCACCCGGGACACGATCGACACGCTCATCGAGACCGACGCCGGCACGTTCTGCTTCGTCGACACCGCCGGGATGCGCCGCCCCTCTCGGACCGACGCCGGCACGGAACACCACGCCGTGCTCCGTGCGCTCGACGCGCTGGACCGAGCGGACCTCGCGCTAGTGGTCATCGACGCCACCGTGGGCGTTACCCATCAGGATCAGCGGCTGGCCGAACGGGTCGGCGCCTCGGGCTGCCCGGCCGTGGTGGTGCTCAACAAGTGGGACCTGGTGCCCTCCGACGAGCGAGCCGAGGTGGTCGCCGGTGCGGCCGACCGGCTCGCGTTCTTGGGCGACGTGCCGCTGCTCCGGGTCTCGGCCAAGACCGGGCGGGGCGTGGCCAGGGTGCTGCCGGCGCTGGTCACCGCGACCGACGCCTACCGCTCCCGCGTCCCCACCGGGGCGCTCAACCGAGCCCTGCGCGACATCCAGGCCAGGCACCCGGCTCCCCGGGCTCGCATCCGCTACGGCGTCCAAGGAGCGACCGATCCGCCGACGTTCACCCTGTTCGCCTCGGCCCGGGTTCCTCCCGACTACCTCCGCTACGTCGAGCACCAGCTCCGGGAGCGTTTCGATCTCGGGCCGACGCCGATCAAACTGCGAGTCCGCGTCGGGGGACGCTGAGGTCGCGATGGCCTGGTGCGAAGAGTGCGACCGCCTGGTCGAAGACGACCAGCTCGACGAGCAGGGCGCGTGCCCGACCTGCGGGACCGTGCTCACCGAGCCCGAGCACCGCCACGTCCCGTGGACCTTCAAGACCATGCTGGTGGCGTTCGTCATCTACCTCGGCTACCGCGCCTACCAGGGCATCACCTGGATCGCCCATCACCTCTAAGGGCCGACCGACCGAGCATCTCTAAGGGCCAACCGACCGAGTCAGGTGGCTCACTCGAGGGCCGCGTGCCCGGCCAGCGCGCTCACCAGGCGGGTGATGAGGAAGGCCGCGGCCAACCCGGCGCCGGGGCCGATGGCCCAACCGCGGACGATGCCGACCAGGACCGACCGGTTGACCGTCTCGCGCCCCCGGGCCGCGCCGACCCCCGCCATCGCGCCAATGAGCGCCTGATTCATCGAGGTGAACAGGCCGAACCCGACCGCGACGATGACCACCACGGCCTGGACGGCCTGTGCCACTGTCGCCATGAGTCGGTCGAGCGTGACGATGTCGAAGGCCACCCGGCGCAGCAGCGGCCGACCCCAGGTGAGCACGCCACAGGCCAGGCCCGCCCCGCCAAGGACACCCGCGCTGAGCGGGGAGAAGACCCTCGCGCCTACCAGCGAGCCGGTCGCGTTGGCGACGTCGTTACTGCCCATGACAAAGGACGCCGCCATACCGACCGTGACCAAGCCGACGCCGAGCAGCCCTGCGTCCCACCCAGTCGATCCGAGGACACCGCTTCCTGCCTGTTGGTGGCGTCCTGCGTGCCGGGCGGCCCGGTGGTCGGCCAGCCGCGTCCCGAAGAATCCGAGCCCAGCCGCCACGACCGGAGCGGCCACCCACACCACCGCCAGGATGCCGATGGTCGACCAGGCCACCCCCACCCCCTCACCGAGCGCCGTCCCAGCCACCGAGAACACGAGGATCTGGATCGTGGAGGTGGGGATCCGCAGGCGGGTGAACGCCGTGGTGAGGGCAAAGGCCACGCCGATGGTGACGATCTCCGCCACGGTCCCGAGCGGCTTGGTGCTGAGACGGTCGGCAACCGTGTGCTCGACGCCGTGGCTGGCGAGGGCTGCTCCGAGCCACGCCAACGGAGCCATGAGGATGAGCGCCTGCCAGGTGTTCACCGCCCGCAGCGCGTGGGGCATCCCCATGCAAGCCCCGGTGTAGTGCGCCCCCATGCTCCACGCGAACGCGAGCGCCAACGCGACCAGCAGGACGGTCACCGCACCAGGCCCGACCAGAAGCAGCGACGCCCCGGCCTCCCGGCCCCACCGACGAGGCGCTCGTCGTCCCAGGCCGCGGTCACACCCCGGGCCGTCGGTTCAGCACTGTGGTGTCCCGCTACCGGCCGGACCTGACGGCAACCCACGCCCACACGATGGGTGATGATCTGGCGCATCGACCGCTGCCAGGCGAAAGAGCGGTGCCCGCCGCTCCCCCGAACCCTCGTGGGACAGACCGGGGCAGCAGTGGCACTCGCCGGGTCCCTGGACACCCATCGAGCGTAGGACGCTCTCGATGTGCCTCGGCAGAGCCTGGACTGAGCGGTGTGTCAATGGAGCAAGGACCGAACGGCTGCCCCGCCCGACGCCCCACCCCTCGAGCCGACCCACCGGCGGGGTGCCAAGGCCACAGGACGCCGCCACCGATGTGCTCGCCCACCGGTGCGGTAGGGTGGGAAGTGGCTGTTGACCCGGTGTAACCAGGGACGATGAGCACACGGGCTGTGGCGCAGCTTGGTTAGCGCGCTTGACTGGGGGTCAAGAGGTCGCCGGTTCAAATCCGGCCAGCCCGACACAACACTCCTGGCCAGATGAGCGCTGCTCCGGCAAGATCGCAACCACAGGGATGAGGCTTAGGGCTCGGCGTGCTCGACCGCGACCGATGGATCGATCACCTGTCAGTTCGTTAGCCTCGGACGCACTCCATCATCATCCTGAGATCGAGCCAGCTCGCAAACCTGCCCCTTTAGATGCTAATTGCCGAGCGCATGGCACTCAGGTGACTTCACTTGCCTGCGTTGGTTTGCAAATCCTGAGATCGAGCTGCCGATCGCTGAAATGACTCGATCGAGGAAACAAGGGGCGTCAAGGCTGCGTGCGTAGCTGACGACTCGCAGATGAGGAACGTGGGCACGGTACACCGCAAGCGATCGCACGTTGCAACGCCAAGAAGGTTCGGCGCGCCGCCTGCGCCACCACAAGCCTTGACATCTGCGGTGTCTTCCGGCACGCTTCCCAAACAGGGACCTAAATCGAGTAGCGGGGGTGGGGCCATGGCTGACTCGAGCACTGCGCTGGGCGTGTCGCGCCCTGACGAGCAGGTCATTACGGGAGACATCGCGGCGCGCATCGATCGTCTGCCGCTGACGCGGATCCAGTACACCTACGCCGGCATCACCCAGCTGTTCTGGGGGGTCATGATCGCCGCTGATGGGCTGGTCGCGTCGCTCTACCCCTTCATCTGGGCCCCCAAAAACATCATCAGCTCCTTCCAGTTCGACGTCCTGCTCGGGGCAAACATCGGCGTTGGCATCCTGATCGGCGAGTACATCGGCGGCTTCCTGTCTGACTTGATCGGACGCAAAAAGACCCTTGTCCTCGCAGCCTTCGTCGAGGCGGCCTTCATCTGGGAGATTGCGTTCACCAACAAGTTTGGATGGCTGCTGTTGTGGAACGCGCTGTTCGCCTTGGGCATGGGCATGCTGCTCTCGGTGCACGCCGTGTACTTGCACGAGCTGGCACCTCCGTCACTCCGCCAGAAACTCGCCCTTCGCACCCAGGCCATCGCGCCGGCTGCGGCCGGGCTGTTGGCTGGCCTCACCTCCTACTACTGGGTGCCAGTGCACTACACCTGGTTCATCTATGCCTTGTCGATCGCGGTCGCGCTCCTGGTTCCCATCGGTCTGTTCGCGTTGCCTGAGTCCCCGCGGTGGCTCGAGGCCAAGGGGCGGACGGCCGAGGCTGACCGCATTGTCAGCCGGTGGGAGCGCACCAGCGAGCGCCTGCGGGGGACGCTGCCGCCCCCGGTCCTCGAGCGCCACTCGGTCGTCCAGACACAGAAGGTGCCCGCGACCGAGGTCTTCGGTGCCAAGTACCGAGCCCGCACGCTGGTCCTGTTTGCGGTGTGGTTCTTCGGCTACTCAGGGATCGTCTACGGCGGCGCCAGCTTCTTCCCGACCTGGGCGGTCGCCCATGGGTGGGACGCCCACCAGCTCTTCCTCGTCGCCCGCATCATCGCGGTCCCGGTCGGGATCGCGGCGTTCTTCCTGGTGGCAGCGTTCGGCGAGCGCTTCGAACGCAAGAGTTGGCTGGTAGTGGCGTCACTGATCTATACGATCTGCTTCCTGCTCCTGTTCGCCGTCCCGCACAGCATCGCCGGCCAGGCTGTGCTGATCAGCATCGCCACGCCGTTTGCCGGGATCTGGCTGTTCACCACCTACAACTACACCTCGGCGGCATACCCGACCCGAGTCCGTTCGGTCGGAACCGGATGGACCGACGGGGTGGGCCACCTCGGCACCATCGTCGGGACGAGCTTGCTGGTCGGCCGGCTGTTCACCTGGACCGCGGACCACAGCTACTACGGCTGGATCCTCTACGTGACGGTTGCCGGCGCGCTCTTCCCCTCGATCCTGCTGTGGCGGCTCGGCATGAAGCAACGCGGCGCCATCTTGGAGGAGCTCTCGCCCTAGGGATCCTCGACCCCATGCACGGGGCCGCCTGGCGTGCCGACTCGAGACGAAGGGCCTCCCAGCGTCCGTCGACTCCGATGAGCCTGGCAGCCGTCGGTAGAGTCGCCGCATGGCCAAGATCGTCTTCCTCGGAGCGGGTAGCACCGTGTTCGCGCGCAACCTGCTCAGTGACATCCTGAGCTACGACGAGCTCGCCGCCTCTGAGATCGTCCTCCACGACATCGACCCGGAACGGCTCGAGACATCCGAACTCGTTGCCCGCAAGGTCGCGCAGGCCCTGGGAGCGCCGGCCACGATCGAGTCCTCACTGGACCGACGAGCCTCATTGGCTGGTGCCGACTACGCGATCAACATGATCCAGGTCGGGGGCTATGAGCCGTGCACGGTGACCGACTTCGAGGTCCCCAAACGCTTCGGTCTCCGACAGACAATCGGCGACACCCTCGGCATCGGGGGGATCATGCGTGGCCTTCGGACCATCCCGGTGCTCCTCTCGATGTGCGCGGACATGGAAGAGCTGTGCCCGGACGTCTGGCTGCTCAACTACACGAATCCGATGGCGATGAACTGCCGAGCGATCAGCCGGACGAGCCAGATCCGCACCGTGGGCCTGTGTCACAGCGTCCAAGGGACGGCCTATCAGCTGGCTCGAGATCTGGGTCTCGAGTACCAAGACATCGACTACCTCGCGGCCGGGATCAACCACATGGCCTTCTACCTGCGATTCGAGCACCGGGGCCAGGATCTCTACCCCCGGTTGCGGGAGCTCGCCGAATCGGGCCGAGCTCCCGAGCACAACCGAGTCCGCTATGAGATGCTCCGGCGGCTCGGCTATTTCGTCACCGAGTCCAGTGAGCACTTCGCCGAGTACGTGCCCTGGTTCATCAAGCGGGACCGTCCCGACCTGATCGAGCGGTTCAACATCCCCCTCGACGAGTACCCGCGTCGCTGCCTGGCCCAGATTGCCGGGTGGGAGGCCGAGAAGGCCCGGCTGGAGCGCGACCAGCCGATCGAACTGCGTCGGAGCGCCGAGTATGCCGCCACCATCATTCGCAGCATCGAGACCGGCAAGCCCAGGGTGATCTACGGGAACGTCCCGAACGAGGGCTTGATCGACAGCCTTCCGCACGGCTGTGCGGTCGAGGTCCCCTGCCTGGTCGACCGCAACGGGATCCAGCCCACCAGGGTCGGGGCGCTCCCGCCGCAGCTGGCCGCGCTGATCTCGACCAACGTGCACGTCCAGGAACTGACGGTGGAAGCGGTGCTCACCGACCGGCTCGACCACGTGTACCACGCTGCGATGATGGACCCACACACCGCGGCCGAGCTCGATCTGGACCAGATCCGCGAGCTGGTCGACGCGCTCCTGGCCGAGCACGGGAGGTGGGTCCCCCTCACGAGGTAGCCAGCCGGAACGGCACGGTCGCCATGCTCGCCGTCGTCCAGCACCCATGCGGGAGCCCCCTGGCGGCTGCCGTTCAGCGAGCGTCGAGCGCGCGGTGGACCGCTGCGACCAGGGATTGGGCCCGCGGGTCAGGGGTCATGAACGAGTCAAGCGACCACATCTTGTTCATCGCGTACCCGAACCCGATCCCCCGATCCGGATCGGCATACCCCAGCGACCCTCCGGCACCACCGTGGCCGAACGAGGCTAGCCCCCGGTGGTCGGGCTGACCGGGGACCGGGAGCATGAAGCCGAGCGAGCGGCGGGTCTCGATCACCAGGACCGCGTCGGGGCTGCACACCTGCTCGGTCGCAGCCCGACGGACCGCGTCGGGGCTGAGCAGGCGGACTCCGTCCACCTCGCCCCCCCTCGCCAGCGCTCCGTACATGCGGGCAAGCGAGCGCGCGTTGGTGTGGCCGTTGGCTGCCGGGAGCTGGGCCGAGCGCCACTCCGGGCTGTTGTTGTGGGCCGCGTAGGGGAGCGAGGCCAGGCCGAGGGAGCGAGCGGCGAGCGATCCTGGCGTGAGCATCGCGCTGAGCCGCTCCCGCATCGCCCGGGCCTCCGGGGTCTCGTCGGCGGGAGGAGGCGGGGGTGGCGCGCCTTCGGGCCGGTCTCGGACCAGATCGGCCAGTCGGTGGTGCTCCGACTGGGGGACCCCCACATAGAGGTCGAGGCCCAACGGCTCGACGACCGCCTGGGCGAGGAAGTCGCTGAAGCGCTCAACGCCGGCCACCCGGCGGACGACCTCGCCAACCAGCCAGCCGAAGGTGACCGCGTGGTAGCCCTGCTTGGAGCCCGGCTCCCACACCGGCGACTGGCGCTCCAATGCCGCCACCATCCGCTCCCAATCGAGCGCAGCTCCGTGTGGCAGGTCTTCGTCGATCACCGGCAGACCGGCCTGGTGCGTGAGCAGGTACCGCACCGGCAGGTGTTCCTTCCCGGCCCGGCCGAACTCGGGCCAGTACTCGGTCACCGGAGCATCGAGGTCCAGCCGGCCCTGGTCGGCCAGGATGTGGGCACACAACGCGGTCACGCCTTTGGTGGTCGAGTAGACGTTGACCAGGGTGTCGCGCTCCCAGGGCCGGGTCCGTTCGCGGTCGGCCCAGCCGGCCCACAGGTCGACCACCGGCTCGCCGTCCACCACCAGCGCGACCGATGCTCCGACCTCCCCGTGCTCGCGAAAGTTCCGCTCGAAGGCTTCCCGCACCGGCTCAAAGCCGGCAGTACAGGTTCCGTGGATCTCCGGGAGGTCGCTCATCCTCCCATCTTCGGTCCGGATCGGCGTGCCCGTCGAGCCGACCGGCGCGCTCGCTAGGTCGCTGGGGCGATGCCCGCCGGCGGGCCGATCCCGGTGTCACCGGGCTGCTGGATGAACATCAAGAACCGCACCGCCGGGCCGTCGTCGTGCCCGTAGCGGTGCGGTTCATGCGCCTCGAACCAGACGGTGTCTCCAGCGCCCAGCCGGTGGGTGTGCTCCCCGGCCCCGTCGTCGCGCACCTCGCTGCCTACGGTCAGCCGGAGCCCCCCGCTCAGGACATGGAGAACCTCGATGGTGCCAACCGGATGGGGCTCTCCCACGAAGCAGTCTCCCGGCTGCAAGGTCCAGTCCCACAGCTCGAAGGCGTCGGGCGGGTCCGAGCCGATCAGGAACACGGCCCGGCTCCCGGCCGCGGACATCCACAGGGGCACGGCCCGCTCGGCCCGACGGAGGGAGATCCGCGGCTCCTTGGACACGTCGATCAGCGAGGCGACGCCCACGCCAAGGCTCTCGGCCAGGTGCACCAGCGTTCCAATCCCGGGGTTGGAACGGCCAGCCTCGATCTGGATCACCGTGCCCCGGCTGACACCGGCCGCCGTCGCCAGTGCCTCGATGCTCATGCGACGCCGCTGTCGCAGCGTCCGCAGGTTCCTCCCGAGGGCGACCGCGACCTCTTCCGGTTCCACCACTCCAGTATAGGCGACGTAGCAGTTCATTCTGATGGACGATCCGCCGGACCCTCCGCTACGATGGTTCACTGTGATGGCCCGAGAGGTTTATTCAGGTGGACGAGTTCGGTGACGCCGGTCGTGCCGCTCGCGGCCGCGCTCAGCTGGGGGGTGGCCGACTTCAACGGAGGCCTGGCAACCCGCTCGGTCCCGGCAACCCGGGTCGCGGCAATGACCCAGACCTGGGGCCTCCTGCTCCTGCTGCCGGCAGCCCTGGCCGTCGGCGGCACCTTTTCGGTGCGCGATGCGCTGCTCGGCCTGGTCGCCGGCGCAGCCGGGGGGCTCGGCCTGGTCGCCTACTTCGAGGCGCTGGCCCGGGGCCCGATGGGCGTTGCGTCGCCCCTGGCCGGGGTGATCGGGGTGCTCATCCCGGTGGTGGTGGGCCTGAGCGCGGGGGAGGACCCCTCGCCCGCAGGAGCCGCCGGGATCGGCGTTGCGACGCTGGCAGTGCTCTTGGCCGGAGGGTCGGATGCCGGCGGATCGCGGCGCGCCGGTCGTGGCGGGATCGTGCTGGCGACAGCTTCCGGGGTCGGGTTCGGGATCTTCTTCGTCCTCCTCCATGCGACCAGAGCTGCCGACGGGGTCTGGCCCCTGGTCGCGGCACGGGTCGGCTCTCTCACCCTCTTGTGGGTCCTCGCACGGCGCGCACGCGGCGCATCGACACCGAGGCTGCACCTACTGGTCGCGACGAGCGGCCTCTTCGACATGGCCGCGAACATGCTGTACCTGTTCGCGGTCCATCACGGGCTCCTCAGCATCACCGCGGTCACCGTGAGTCTCTATCCGGTGGTGGTCCTGGTGCTGGCACGCGTGATTCTCGGCGAGCGCCTGACCGTCCGCCATCGTGTCGCGGCCGCCCTGGCGCTCGGTGCGGCCGTGCTCATCTCGGTGTGATCGGGGCTGCTGGCCGACTCGGTCCACCGCCCATGGTTGGAGCAGAGCGCCGGGGTCGCCAGTCGTTCCGGCCCTCCACCCTCAGCCACCGACCCGCACTCGGCCGGCCGTCAGCAGGTCATCAGATCCACCGGGGTGCCAGTGCCGACCTCGGGATCGTCGACGATGCCCTGGGCTGACGACCGCACCACCGCGCCGAGATGAACCACGTACCACACGCCGCGCCACGAGATCATCGAGGCGATCCCGAACGACCTCGTCTGGCCGTCCTCTTGGTAGACGACTCGGGAGTTGGGAACCTCGAAGTACCCCACCCCGTTGTCGCACACTCCGGGCTGCACCCAGTGGGCGAACTGCGACGGCACGTCCACTGACACCAGCGTCGCCGTGGCGGCATCGTTGCCCAGCAACGCGTGGGCCGCGGCGAGGTCAGCCGCGAACTCCGCCACCAGCCGATCCTGGTAGTCGGCGGCTGGATCGGCGATTGCCTTGACTTGCAGGTAGGCAGACTCGGGGAAGAATGCCGGCATCGCCTCGCCAACAGAGCCGGTTACGACCCCTCGCCACAGCGCCGCCATCTCGGCTGCAAACTGCGGTGTGTCAGCCGAGGGGAGCGCGTCGGTCTGGGGGAGTGACCCCGGGTCGGTGGTGGTCGTGGTGGTGGTCGGCGACGGTGCGGTCGTGGTGGTCGACGGCGGTCGCAGCGGTCGCGTCCCGGCCGAGCGGAGCGGGCCCCGAGGAGCGCCGGAGCCCAGGCCCAGAGCCACGCTGGCTGCTGCCCCGGCAACGACCAGCGACGCGGCAAGCAGCACCAGCGGGCGAGGACGGCGTCGCACGCGTGGGAGCGTAGGACGGGCATCGGACGGCCGGGTGCTGGGCACCGGGACGGGCCAGGATGGTCGGTGCTGCCCGCTAGGGTCCACCCAGTCCGCCGCACAACACGGCGCGCCGTGACCACCGATCACGAGAGGAGCCCGGCCATCCGATGACACCCTCTGTGTCAACCTCAAGCGGCCAAAGACTTTCCAAGGCGGAGGATCGCCCCGTGGTGCGCGGGGTCGTAGGGGGTGCGGTCGACCCAGCAGCGGT
>JAJPJD010000018.1 GCA_021324355.1 Actinomycetota bacterium | reverse complement strand
AGGAACCCTCAGGGTGGCCGAGCGGTGAGAGGACCAACGGCAATGAAGAACCGGCGCAGGCTCTGGGGACCTACGTCGGCCCCTGACCGCCAATTTTCCGCACCCTGCTAAGGATCCGGCGCCAGATCCTGGCTCTGGGCGGCTGAGCTCAGCGCGTCAAGCCACCACTGCCTGCAGGATCTCCTCCGCCCGGTCCACGAACAGCAAGTGGCCCGCACCTGCGACCTCGTGAAGGACCGAACGTTTCACCAGCGCCGCCTGCCGGCGGGCATGCTCGGGAGGGACGTTCTTGTCGGCATCGCCCTGCCAGAAGTCGACCGGGACCTCGATCTGGGTGAGCTCGAAGCCCCACGGCCGAGCAAACAGCGCCATGTCCTGAGCTGCTGCCCGTGGTGCCGTGGCCGACGCATGGCGGAGGTCGCTGATGAAGGCTTCGGAGATCTCCGGGCGCTGAAGGACGGTCGCGTCGCTCGCTGGGACCTGTCGCAGCATCCACTTCACTGCCTGCTCGGGCCGGCGGCGGCCGACCTGGGCAACCACCGAGGTGACCGGCACGAGCGCTCGCTCGGACCGTCTCGCCAGGGCGGCGAGGAGCCGGTTCATTGCCATCATGCCCTGGGCATCCGCGGCCGTGCGGATCTCGAAGATCCCGCTCACCACGGCGGCGCGCGTGACCCGGCTCCCCAGGAGCGCGGCACACGCGAGCGCGTGCGGACCACCGCCGGAGACGCCCACGACCGCGAACCGCTCGAGGTCGAGCCGCTCAGCGATCGCTGCAACGTCCCTGGGCCAGTCAACAAGACGGCGTCCGGGCTGGTACGAGCTAAGGCCGTAGCCGGGACGATCCGGCGCGATGAGGCAAACGCCGACCCGCTTCGCCGCCTGGGCGACGATTGGGAGCAGGACCTGGCGCCGCGACCCCGGCGTGCCGTGGAACGCCAGCACCGGAGTCCCGGCTGGGTCACCCGCCTCACTATAGGCGAGGTCCCGTCCGTCCTCGAGCTCGAAGACCCGCGCTTCCACGGCCCAGATCTTCCCACAACCGGTCTCCCTGCAGAAATGGAGACTGCCGTCGCCATGGCCCATCTGGCCGTGGAGCGCCGAGCACCCCAGCACCCGGAGCCGAACTTTTGGTCCGTCGGTCACCATTGGCAGGATGGGACGGTGACGGTCGGTGGCAGAGGGGGGCACCACGAGGGCGAGCCCGCCCGCCACCTGCCTCTCGCCCAGGACCCCGGCCCGTCCGGTGAGCAGGTCTCCCTCGAATCATCGGCTTCGGTGGCCGCGGCAGCTAGAGCAACCAACCTGCGGCTGCTCTACGCCGCCCGGGCCCTGCGCAGTTTCGGCGTCGCCTTCCTCACCGTCGTCTTCCCCCTGTACCTGGACGCTCGTGGGTACTCGAGCTCGGTCATCGGCGGGATCCTGAGCGGCACCACCGTCATCTCGGCCCTGCTGGTGCTGGTGGTCGGCCTGGGCACGGACCGGCTGGGGCCACGGCGCATGCTCGTCTTCCTGGCCGCCGCCGGCGTCGTCGGGGGCCTCCTCATGGCCACCACCACCAGCCTGCCGCTCATCCTGATCGCGAGCGGCCTCGGAGGGGTGGGACGAGGCGGCGGTGCCGGCAGCGGAGGGTCATGGGGGCCGGTGTTCCCCGCCGAGCAACCGCTGTTGGCCGAGTCAGCCGGCAACCAGAAGCGAACTGCCGCCTTTGGGTTCATCGGCTTCATCGGTGTGGTGGCCGGCGCCTTGGGCTCCCTGGTGGCATGGGTGCCCGACTGGCTCCAACACTCGGGGTGGACGGCCTCCTCCGCTGACCGCCTAGTGTTCCTCCTCGGCGCGGTGGTGTCGCTCGGTCTGCTGGCAATCAGCCTGCCCCTGCGCGACGGGGTCAGCGGAGGAGGCCGACGCCACAGTGGTGCCGGCCGGCTGCCAGACCGGCCAGCCAGCCGGCCCTCGCCCGCGCCGCCGGGCACCCAGACGCTGGCCACCCGCCAACTGGTGTGGCGCTTGGCCCTCACCAACTCGCTCAACGGGTTCGGCTTCGGGTTCCTCGGCCCGCTGCTCACCTACTGGTTCCACGTCCGCTTCGGGGTCGGGGCCGGCGAGCTCGGGGTCCTCTACACCATCATCAACCTGGCGACCGCCCTGCCCTACCTGGGCGCAGCCCGGTTGACCCGACGCCTTGGCGCGGTGATGACCGTCACGGTCACCCGCGCGTTTTCCATCGGATTGCTCGTGGTGATGATCTGGGCGCCCGACTTCGTGTGGGCTGGGATCCTCTACGGCCTCCGGATGGCCCTCAACTCCCTCGGGCTCCCCGCTCGCCAGTCCTACGTGATGGGCGTGGCCGAAGCTGGGCGACGAGGGACCGTCGCCGCGCTCGGGTCCCTGCCCTCGCAGGTCGCCTCCAGTGTGAGCCCGGCAATCGGTGGCGCGCTGATGGCGGTCTTCGAAGATGCGCCACTGGTAGGGGCGGCCGCCTTCATGGCCGCCAACGTGGTTGCCTACTGGCTGGCCTTCCACCAGGTCCTGCCGCCCGAAGAACAGCCGGGCGGGGACGGCCTTGCCCCCGACCCGGCCGAGCGTGCCGTCGCCCCCGACCCACCGCCCGCACCTCGGTGGCCTCGGGCCGCCCCGGGCGCTCCCTGAACGCACGGCTCGCCTACGCTGGCCGGGTGAGCACCGGACGCTACCCGATCGAGGTCGACCTCCACTTGGCCCAGGACCCCGAGGCCGATGCCCTGCTGTCCACCAGCCCGCTCGCTCTGCTCTTCGGGATGGTGCTCGACCAGCAGGTGCCGCTTGAGTGGGCGTTCCGGGGCCCCAAGGAGCTCGCCCGGCGTCTCGGCGGCCGCCTGGATGCAGCCCGGATCGCGGCCACCGAACCAAGCGCCCTCGAGGCGGTCTTCGCCGAGAAGCCGGCGCTCCACCGCTATCCGGCCTCGATGGCCCGGCGGGTGCATGCGCTGGCGGCCGAGATCGCCTCCACCTACGGCGGGGACCCGGCAAAGCTGTGGGCCGGGGTGGCCACCGGGACGGAGCTGCGGGCCCGGGTGAAGGCACTGCCGGGCTTCGGCGACCAGAAGGCCAGGATCTTCGTCGCGCTGGCCGGCAAGCAGCTCGGCATTCGGCCCAAGGGCTGGGTCGAGGCCTCCGCCCCCTACGGCGAGCCGGGCTCGTTCCGCTCGGTGGCCGACATCGTCGACGAGGCCAGCCTGGCGAGGGTCCGGGACGCCAAGAAGGCGGCCAAGGCGGCGGCCAGGCAGCGGTGACCCCGGCCCTCGGGGAGCGCCGGCTGTACCTGTGCACCCCGGACCGCCCCGACCTGGCGAGCTTCCTCGAGGCCTGCATCGCCGGCGGGGTCGACCTGGTCCAGCTACGCGACAAGCACCTCGAGGCCCGTCCCCTGCTGGAGCGGGCCCGCCTGGCGGCCGCCGTGTGCCGGGACCACGGCGTTCCGTTCATCTTGAACGACCGGCCCGATCTGGCCCTCGAGGCCGAGGCCGACGGCGTCCACCTCGGTCGGGACGACGCGCCACGCTCGCTGGCCCGGCGTCTGCTCGGCCCCGAGGCCATCGTGGGGACCTCGACCCACGGCGAGGACGACCTGGCTGCCGCCCTGGGTGAGCCGGTTGACTACCTCTCGGCTGGGCCGGTGGTGGCGACTCCGACCAAGCCGGGACGGCCCGCCACCGGGACCGGCTACCTGTCGCTGGCGGTGGCTCGCTCACCATGGCCGGTCTTTGTGACCGGGGGGGTGACCCCCGAAACCGTGCCCGGGCTGGTGGCCGCCGGAGCCCGGCACTTCGTGGTCGTCCGGTACCTGACCGGCGCTCCCGACCCCGAGCACGCCGCGCGAGCACTGCGGGCGGCCATCACCGAGGCGCTCGAGCAGGCCGGAGCTCAGCCCTGACGTTCCAGCCAGCCGATGAGGGTGGCCACCGCCCGCGGGTCGGCCCGCAGCCAGTGGCCGGCCCCCAGCACCACCCGCAGCTCGGCCCGGGGGGCGGCCCGGGCGAGCGCGGCCGCCGACTCAGGGGGCACGTCGTTGTCCTCGGAGCCCTGCACGACCAGCAAGGGCCGGTCTCCCAGGCGCGTCGCCGAGGCCAGCGGCTCGAGGTCGGCCAACTCGGCCGCCCAGGCCTCGACGTCGTCGGGGAAGCCGGGCTCGATCACCCCGGCGGTCGCGCACCGCTGGGCGAGCCCATGGGGATCGGCGGCCCACTCGGCGAGCCGGGCCGGGGCGGCGAAGCAGGCCACCGCCCGCACTCGGGGGTCACCGGCCGCCAGCGCGAGGGCAACCGCTCCTCCGAAGCCGAAGCCGGCCGCCCGGAGCTCGCCCCCCTCGTCCAGCTCGGTCGCGACCACCACGGCCGCGTCCTCGAGCCAGCCAGCAGCCGAGAAGCTGCCGGCCGACCCTCCGACCCCCCGCAGCATGGCCGCCACCACGCGCCAGCCCGACTCCTGGGCGACTCGGTCGGCCACCGCCTCGTAGGGGAGACCGACGTCGCCGTGGGCGCCCTCCAGGGTGGGCAGCTCCGGGCAGACCACCAGCAGCGGTGCCGGCGGCCGCCGGGTCGCGCCAGCCGCGTAGTACCGCAGGGTGCCCGCCGGGCCGGCGGCCTCGCGCCACTGGCCGCTCACCGCCCCGGCCAGACGGCCAGGCTCAGATCCCGATCCGCTGCGCCAGCAGCTCCCGGTGGTAGGCGGGGTCGCCGAACAGCAGCTCGGAGGACTTGGCCCGCTTGAAGTACAGGTGGGCGTCGTGCTCCCAGGTGAACCCGATCCCGCCGTGGATCTGGATGTTCTCGGCCGCGGCGTGGAAGTACGCCTCCGAGCAGTAGGACTTGGCCAAGCTGGCCACGACCGGGAGTTCCTCGGAGTCCTCGGCTGCCGCCCAGCCGGCGTAGTAGGCGGCCGACTTGGCCGACTCCACTTCGAGCAGCATGTCGGCGCACTTGTGCTTGATCGCCTGGAAGCTCCCGATCGGCCGGCCGAACTGGATCCTGTTCTTCGCGTAGTCGACCGAGCTGTCCAGGCAGTGCTGAGCCCCGCCCACCTGCTCGGCGGCCAGCGCCACTGCCGCCAGGTCGAGGGTCTTGGTCAGGCCCTCGGCTGCGCCGCCGTCGGTCCCGATCAGTCGGGCCGGCGTCGACTCGAACACCAGCCGGGCCTGCTTGCGGGTCTGGTCCATGGTCGGCAGCGGGGTCCGGGTCAGCCCGGGCGCGTCGGCGTCCACCGCGAACAGGCTCAGGCCGGCCGCGCTCCGGCCGACCACCAGGATCAGGTTGGCGGTGTGGCCGTCGAGCACGAACGACTTGTGGCCGTCGAGCGTCCAGGTGCCGCCCGACTCGCGGGCGCTGAGCGCGATCCCGTCGAAGTCCCACCGCCCGTTGTCCTCGGTGATGGCAAGGGTCCCGATGGTCTGCCCCGACGCCAGTCCGGGCAGCAGGTCCTTCTTGGCCTGCTCGTCCCCCGAGGTGAGCAACGCGTTGGTGGCCAGGGCGACCGTGGAGAAGAAGGGGGCGCAGAGCAGCACGTTGCCCATCTCCTCCAAGACGACGATCAGCTCCACGTAGCCGAATCCCGACCCCCCGTACTCCTCGGGGATGATCAGCGACTGGAGGCCCAGCTGGTCGGCCATCTGGGACCACACCGCAGGGTCGTAGCCGTCCTCGGTTTCCATGAGCCGTCGGACCTCGGTCTCCGGCGACTTCTCCTGCAAGAAGCGCCGCACGGCGCTCCGCAGCTCCTCTTGCTCCTCGCTGAAGGCAAAGTTCATGGCGGCTCTTCTCTCTTCTTCTCCTGGCGTCCGGCGCCGACCGGGCAGCCCCCGCCACCGGCGCTTCGCCTGGTGTCTACCAGAAATGGGCTCGGCACGACAACGGGAACGTTCCCATCCCGGGCCCAGCCGACCGGCGTTCCACCGGGCCGCCAGCTGTGCGATCCTTGAGACGGTGCCCGAACTGGTCAGGATCTGGGAGGATGCAGCCTGCGAGCTCCACCGGATGGTGGTGGGGCCGATGGACAACAACGTCTACGTGCTCCGCTGTCGGCGCACCGGCGAGGCCATGCTGGTCGACGCGGCCAACGAGCACGAGGCGTTGCTCGAGGTGTGCCAGGCCCTGGGGGTGCGCTCTGTCGTCGAGACCCACGGCCACGCCGACCACATCCAGGCCGTGCCGGCAGTTCGGGAGGCTGGCATCAGCGTCTCGGTCACCGCGGCCGACGCCGACATGCTGCCCAGCTACGACCTGCTCCTGGAGGACGACTCGGTGCTCGAGGTCGGACGGCTGCGGGTGCGCACCATCGCCACGCCCGGCCACACCCCCGGGTCCATGTGTTTCGCGGTCGAAGGCACCCCGCTGCTGCTCACTGGCGACACCCTGTTCCCAGGGGGCCCGGGGGCGACCAAGTACCCGGGGGGGGACTTCCCGACCATCATCCGCTCGATCGAGGAGCGGCTGTTCGCCCGCTTCGCCCCCGACACCATCGTCCTGCCCGGCCATGGCAGGCCCACCACCATCGGGGCCGAGGCCCCCAGCCTCCCGGAGTGGGTTGCGCGCGGCTGGTGAGCCAGGGCCGCGCCGACGGCCGTCCGCGGCGGGCCGACGGCAGCGGGCAGAAAAGTTGACCAAACAGGTAGGATTTTTCCGATGACCACCAGCCCGCCCCCCCTCCTCGCGGTCGAGGACCTTCGGGCCACGGCCGAGGACACCGAGATCTTGCGCGGCGTGAGCTTGCAGATCGCGCCGGGAGAGGTCCACGCCCTCATGGGCCCCAACGGGGCCGGCAAGTCCACCCTGGCCAACGTGCTGCTGGGCAATCCCGGGTACCGAGTCACCGGCGGGGCGATCTATCTGAAGGGCGAGAACGTGACCGACTGGCCGACCGACGTGCGGGGGAAGGCCGGCCTGTTTCTGGCCTTCCAGCACCCCGAGGCCCTGAGCGGAGTCTCGGTCACCCAGTTCCTGCGTCAGGCCATGTCGGCCCGCCGAGGGACCGAGGTGTCGGTGTTGGAGGTCCGGGTCGCGATGACCGAGTGGATGCAGCGCCTGGGCATGGATCCCGCCTTCGGGGAGCGCTACCTGAACGAGGGGTTCTCGGGGGGGGAGCGCAAGCGCAACGAGATCCTCCAGATGGCCCTGCTCGACCCCGAGGTCGCGATCCTGGACGAGACCGGCTCCGGGCTGGACATCGACGCCCTGGGGGTGGTCGGGCGGGGGGTCCGCACGGTCCGCGAGCTCCGGCCCTCCATGGGGGTGCTGGTGGTGACCCACTACCAGCGGATCCTGCGAGATCTGGTCCCAGACCGGGTCCACCTCATGATCGGTGGCCGGATCGTCGAGAGCGGGGGGGCTGACCTGGCCGCCCGAATCGAGTCGGGTGGCTACGACCAGTGGCGGTCCCGATGACGGTCCCGATGAGTAGCCCCAACGACCCGCTCGACGTGGAGGCGATCCGCAAGGACTTCCCCCTGTTGTCCCGGACCGTGCACGACCGGCCCATCGTCTACCTGGACTCGGCCTCCACCTCGTTGCAGCCCCGGTCGGTGCTCGCCGCCATCGGCCACTACTACGAGCACACCCACGCCAACGTCCACCGCGGGGTGTACGCAACCGCTGAGGAGGCAACCGCGCTCTACGAGGGGGCGCGCCGCAAGGTCGGGGCCTTCGTCGGGGCGGCCGACCCCCGACGGGAGATCGTGTTCACCAAGAACGCCAGCGAGGCTCTGAACCTGGTGGTGAACAGCTGGGGGCGAGCCAACCTGCGGCGCGGCGACGCCGTGGTGCTGACCGAGATGGAGCACCACTCCAACCTGGTCCCGTGGCTGATGCTGGCCGAGGCGATCGGCATCGAGCTGCGCTACCTCCCGGTTGACGCCCAGGGTCGCCTGGATTTGTGCGACCTGGACAAGATCCTGGACGGCGCCCGTGCGGTCTCGGTCACCGCGATGTCCAACGTGCTCGGAACGGTCAATCCGGTCCCGCTGATCGCCGAGGCCGCCCACCGCAACGGCGCCGTCGTGGTGGTGGACGGTGCACAGTCGGTGCCCCACCTGGTCACCGACGTGAAGGCGCTCGGGGCGGACTTCCTCGCCTTCTCTGGCCACAAGATGCTCGGTCCTACCGGGATCGGGGTGCTCTGGGGCCGCCAGGAGCTGCTCGACTCGATGCCGCCGTTCCTCGGCGGGGGCGGGATGATCCTCGACGTCGCGTTGGAGCGGTTCTCCCCGGCCGAGGTGCCCTGGCGGTTCGAGGCCGGGACGCCACCGATCGCCGAAGCGGTCGGCCTGGCCAGCGCGGTGGACTACCTGTCGGCCGTGGGCATGGAACGGATCGTCGCCCACGAGCGGGCCCTCACCGCCTACACGCTCGACGCCCTCGGCGACCGGCTCGGGCCTGACTGCCGGGTCTTCGGCCCGCCGGCCGGCGGCGACCGGGCCGGGGTGTTCTCCCTCGCCTACCGCGACGTCCACGCCCACGACGTGGCCCAGATCCTGGACCAGTTCGGGGTGTGCGTCCGCCCGGGCCACCACTGCGCCAAGCCCCTCATGCGCCGACTGGGGGTCAGTGCCACCGCCCGGGCCTCGATCGCGTTGTACAACGATCCCTCCGACATCGACACCTTGGTCGAGGGCCTGGCCCACGTCGGTACAGTGTTCGGGTGAGCCCCATCCAGCAGCCACAACGCTGATGCCGGACCTCGAAGAGCTCTACCGGGAGATCATCCTCGACCACTACCGCTCCCCCCGGAACCGCGGCGAGCTGCCGGCACCACCGGCCCATCGGGTCGAGGGCTTCAACCCGCTCTGCGGCGACGAGGTCATCTTGAGCCTGGAGGTGGTCGACGGGGTGCTCCGGGACATCAAGGTCGCCGGGTCAGGCTGCTCGATCAGCCAATCCTCCGGCTCGCTCATGTCCGCCGCGGTGAAGGGCAAGCCAATCCCCGAGGTCCGCGAGCTCATCCGGATGTTCAAGGCGATGATGTCGGTGCACGAGGCGTCCCTCTCCGACGACGACCGGACCGCCGGCGGCGGGGATGCCGACGTCGAGCCCGAACCGGTGGACCTCGCCTCCCTGGGCGAGCTGGCGGCGCTCCAGGGGGTGGTGAAGTTCCCGGTCCGGATCAAGTGCGCCACCTTGAGCTGGAACGCGCTGGTCCAGGGGCTCGACGAGCTGGCCGCCGCGTCCTGAGCCGGACGGCGGCCGGATCCCTCAGCGAGGCGTCGGCCCGGCGGCCAAGGCGGCGTAGCCGGTGGTCTCCAGCTGGTCGGCCAACTCGGGCCCGCCGACGGCGACGATCCGGCCCCCGACCATCACGTGGACCCGGTCGGCTCGCAGCTCGTCGAGGAGCCGGCGGAAGTGGGTCACCGCCACCACGCCCAGGCCCCACTCGGTCGTGGCCTGCTCGACCCGGCGGGCCACCGTGCGCAGGGCGTCGACATCGAGCCCCGAGTCGATCTCGTCCAGGACGCAAAAGCAGGGCCGGAGCACCGCCAGCTGGAGGATCTCGTTGCGCTTGCGCTCGCCCCCCGAGAGGTCGACGTTGAGCGCCCGGGCCAGGAGCCGGCGGTCGAGGCCAAGCCGCTGCGCCTCGACAACCAGCGCGTCGGCGGCGTCGGTGGCGGGGCGGCCGGCCGCCTCCAGCGCCTCGGCCGCCAAAGCGTCGAGGTGGACCCCGGGCACCTCGATCGGCTGCTGAAGGGCGAGGAACAAGCCGGCCCGGGCCCGCTGCCAGCTCGGCAGCCCGGTGAGCTCGGTGTCCCCGATCGCCACCCGTCCGGCGGTGACCGTGGTCCCAGGCCGGCCCATCATGGCGTGGGCCAGGGTGCTCTTCCCCGACCCGTTGGGGCCCATCACCACGTGGACCTCGCCCGGGGCGACCTCGAGGTCGATCCCGTGGAGGATCTCCACCCCGCCGGCCTCGGCCACCAGCCCCGAGACCACCAGCCGCTCGCCGCCGGTCATGGCAGCACCACCGCCACCTCGTCCCCGCGCACGTCCACCTCGTAGACCGCCACCGGCACGGTGGCCGGCAGCGAGCACGGCTCGCCGGTCCGCAGGTCGAAGGTGCTCCCGTGGCGGGCACACTCGAGCGTGCAGTCCTCGGCGAACACCTCACCCTCCGACAGCGGGTAGTCCTCGTGGCTGCAGCGGTCGGCGAGGGCATAGAAGTCGTCGCCGATCCGGACCAGAGCGACGGCCACCCCTGCGACCTCGAACCGCCGCACCTCTCCGGAGGCCAGCTCGTCCCGCCGACACAGCACCGCCCGTTCACCCACCGTCTGTCACCCTCCCGCCCAGCAGCGCCTCGAGCCGGCCGGCGATCCGGGAGCGCAAGGCCCGGCGGACCGAGGCGACCGGCACCCGGTCCACCACGTCCTCGAAGAAGCCGAGCACGATCAGCCGCTCGGCCCGGTCGGGAGCCAGGCCCCGGGACTCCAGGTAGTACCGCTGATCCTCGCTCAGCGGGCCCACGCTCGAGGCATGGCTGCAGCGAACGTCGTTCTCCTCGATGTCGAGGATGGGCAGCGAGAACGCCCGGGCACGCTCGTCGAGCACCAGGTTGTGGTTGGTCTGCATGGCGTCGGCTCGCACCGCGCCATGGCGGACCCGGATCAGCCCGGAGTAGACCGAGTTGGCCCGCTCGCCGACCGCCCCCTTGCACAACAGGTCGCTCGTGGTGCGGGGGGCAGCATGGTCCTGCATGGTCCGCACGTCGTGGATCTGGTCGCCCGATCCGAGGTAGACGCTGGTCAGCTCGGTTGCCCCACCCTCGCCGCGAGTCTCGGCGTCGAACCGGACCCGGCCGTAGGAAGCACCCAGACCGGCGGTGAAGGTCTGCAGGGTCGCGTCCCGGCCCACCGACCCGCCCAGCCGGGCCAGCTGCCAGCTGGCCGGGCCGAGGTCCTGCACCATGGCGTAGGCCAGCCGCCCCCGGTCCTCCACCACCACCTCGCCCACCGGGACGACCAGCGAGCGGCCAGCCTGGCCGCCCCCGGCGAACACCTCCACCACGTCGGCCTGGGCCCCCTCGCCGACGTGCACGAAGGTGCGGGCCAAGGCGCACGGCGCCGGCCCGTCGGGCCCGGCCGCCCCGGCCCAGTGGGCGATGACCACCGGGCGCTCGACCACGGTCCCTGGTGGAACCTCCACCACCACGACCTCGGGCACGAAAGCGTCGTTCAGGGTCACGAAGAAGTCGTTGGCAGAGACCAGTGTCCCCAGGGCATCGGGCGGTCGCTCGAGGTCCGACCCGGCGACCACCGACACCGCCGGATCGAGGCCGTCGCGCTCGACCGAGACCACCCGGCCGTTGGCCACCAGCACCACCGCCCCGGCTCCGAGCTCCTGGGCCAGCGCCGGAACCGGCGGGGCTGGCGTCTCGGGGGCCGGGTGGTAGGCGTCGAGGTCCAACTGGTCGATCGGCGAGTACCGCCACACCTCGGCCCCGTCCGCGCTCGGCGGTCCGAGGCCGCGCAGGCGTTCCGCCGCCTCGGCCCGCCGGGCGGCCAGCCAACGCGGGCCGCCCAGGGCGGCCGAGGCCTCAGGCCCGAAGTTCCGCACCGTGGTCCCGACCGACTCTGGGGGTGCCGCTCAGCGGCGCCGACCGAACCAGCGCCGAGGGCCTCTCGCCTCCCGGGTCTCTTCGGCCCGGACCTCGGTCAAGGCCTCCGAGGAGACCTCGTTCACGATGGTCTCGGCCCGTCCCAGCAGCTCGGCCAGCTGTGACGGCGGCAGCGAGGGCTCGTCTTCCACCGGCGGCGAGACCAGGCTGCCGTGGTCCCAGCCCACGTCGGCCAACCGCCGCTCGTAGCGAGGGCAGTTCTCCGGGCAGCGCCACGGGGCCTCGGGCGCGAGGTCCAAGACGCAGAAGCGGGCCACCTCTCCCGAGGCGTAGGTCCTGGACTGGAAGTGCTTGCACTCCTCGCGCATGGGCACGGCACCATCGTGCCACGCCCGCTGGGAGCCGCCTAGAGGTGCTCAGCCGACCGAGCCCTCCATCTGCAGCTCGATCAGCCGGCTCCACTCGACCGCGTACTCCATGGGCAGGGTCTTGGTGACCGGCTCGATGAAGCCGTTCACGATCATGCTCATGGCCTGGGACTCCGACAGACCGCGAGTCATGAGGTAGAAGAGCTGGTCCTCACCGATCTTGGCCACCGTGGCCTCGTGCCCGATGCTGGCGTCTCGCTCGGCGACCTCCATGTAGGGCTTGGTCTCAGAGACCGATCGGTCGTCGAGCAACAGGGCGTCGCAGCGCACGAAGGACTTGGCCCCGGTCGCCCCCTCGTTGACGTGGACGGTGCCGCGGTAGGTGGTCACCCCGCCGTCTTTGGAGATCGACTTGGAGACGATGGTCGAGGTGGTCTCGGGCGCGGCGTGGATCATCTTGGCCCCGGCGTCCTGGTGCTGGCCGGGACCGGCGTAGGCCACCGAGAGGACCTCGCCGGAGGCCTTCGGCCCCATCAGGTACACCGAGGGGTACTTCATGGTCAGCCGGGAGCCGATGTTGCCGTCCACCCACTCCACTCTCGCCTCGGCCTCGGCCCGGGCTCGCTTGGTGACCAGGTTGTACACGTTGTTCGACCAGTTCTGGATGGTGGTGTAGGTGATGCGGCTCCCCGGCAGCGCCACCAGCTCCACCACCGCCGAGTGAAGCGAGTCGGTCGAGTAGACCGGGGCCGAGCAGCCCTCGATGTAGTGCACGTAAGACCCCTCGTCGGCGATGATCAGGGTCCGCTCGAACTGGCCCATGTTCTCGGCATTGATCCGGAAGTAGGCCTGCAGGGGCATGTCCACCTTCACCCCCGGCGGCACGTAGATGAAAGAGCCCCCCGACCACACCGCCGAGTTGAGGGCAGCGAACTTGTTGTCGTTGGGCGGGATCACCGTCCCGAACCACCGCCGGACGATGTCGGGGTACTCCCGGACCGCGGTGTCCATGTCGCAGAACAAGACCCCCTGACTCTCCAGGTCGGCCCGGTTGCGGTGGAAGACCACCTCGCTCTCGTACTGAGCAGTCACCCCGGCCAGGTACTTGCGCTCGGCCTCGGGGATGCCCAGGCGCTCATAGGTCCGCTTGATCGACTCCGGGAGGTCGTTCCAGTCCTTCACCTGGGACTCGGTCGGCTTGACGTAGTAGTAGATGTTGGAGAAGTCGAGGTCGGCGAGGTCGTGCTCGATCCGCTGACCCATCCCCCGGAACAGCGGGAACAGCGGCTTGCGCTCGAAGCGGCCCAGCGCCTTGAGCCGGAAGTCGCGCATCCACTCCGGCTCCTTCTTGATGGCGGACATCTCCCGGACGATGTCCTCGTTCAGCCCCTTCTTGGGCTTGAAGACGTAGTCCTCCTCGTCGCTCCACCCGAGCTGGTAGCGACCGAGATCGAGGTCAGTCAGCGCCATGGGTGCTCCGTCCTCCCCTCGGCTGGCGCGCTCGGCCACCCGAGTCCGTGGACATTTCCACTATCTCGATAGTAACAACTTCCCCAGGGGCCCAACGCGCCCGGCTGGTCGCCTCAGGAGCTGGTCGTGGTGGTCGTGGTGGCCCCGGTCCCGGCGGCGGCGTTGAACACCAGGTCGAGAGGGGCTGGCAGGGGCGTCGGGAAGGTGACCGGCGTCCGGTCCACCTCCACCTGGGCGTAGGTCGGGGCGCCGAGGTCGACCGTGCTGTCACCGGTCAGTGTCAGCTGCTCGCTCTGACCAGCGTGGAGGACCGACGCGTAGGGGACCTGGCCTGACGCGGTCGTCACCTGCAGGTAGCAGTCGGCGGTCGCGCTGACCGACAGGGTGTAGGAGGAGAAGGGCAGGTCGTAGGTGGCCCGCGAGCCGCTGGTCGACGCCGCGACGAAGGTCGTGGGCTTCGGCGCGGTGGTCGTCGTGGTGGTGGTCGGCTTGCGCCCTCTCGCCGCGCCGCGGTGCGCCTGGGTGGTGGTCGGCGCCGACGAGTGGGGCGAGCGGGAGTGCGCGCCGGCCACCGCCAGCAGGACCACCAGGATCACCACCGCCACCGCGGCTGCGATGGGTGCCCCGAGCCGGCGGGGTCGGTGCCCCATGCGGGCGATGGCCAGGTCGCGCCGGCCCCGCGGTGGCGGCCGGCGCCGTTCACCCCCGAGCCGGCCGGGCTCGGCCGCTCGCCGCCCCAGCGCGCCGGGGGTCTCGAGGCCCTCACCGATCACCCGGTCGACCCGGTCATCGCGGCGTTCGGGCCCGAGCGGGCGGACGTCGCCGAGCTGGCGCCGGCGGAGCTCCTCCAACCGCTCCAAGCGACGCTGGTACCCGGCAACCGAGTGCAGCTCGTCGGAGCCGCGCCGGCGCAGCGCCCAGACCGCCAACCCGGCCAGGACGACCACCAGGACCAGGACGGCGGCGACGACCATCCCCACATTCAACAGGAAAGACCGGTCCCAGCGGCTGGACGGGAGCCGAGAAGCCCGAGCCGGCGCTACCGGGGCAGCAGCCCCGGTGGGATCTCCGAGAGCCGGGGGTTGCGCTGGTCGCGCTGGGACAGGACTGGGTCAGCCACCCCCCAGTCGAGCGCCAGCTGTGGGTCGTCCCAGGCCACGCCGTGCTCGTCACCCGGGTCGTAGTACCGGTCGACCAGGTACCACAGCACGAGCGGGCTGCGGGCGGCGAAGCCGTGCGCGACCCCCGGGGGGATGTACAGCCCGAGCCGGCGAGAGTCGCCCAGATCCAGCAACTCGGCGGCGCCGCTCGTGGCCGAGCCCGCCCGCAGGTCGTAGAGGATCACCCGGGCCTCGCCGCTGGCCACGTACCAGTAGTCGGCCTGGCGGAGGTGGTAGTGGAGGCCGACCAGCGAGCCGGCCACCTTCTCTGAGTGGTTGGCCTGGACCATCTCCGGCCGGTCGGGAAGCCACTCCTGGCGCCAGATCTCGACGAAGCTGCCGCGGGAGTCCGGATGCAAGTCGAGCTCCACCATCACCACCCCGTCGATCCGGGGCGAAGGCTGAACCGATGGCACCGGCGACGGGGCGGACGGAGACTCAGCCGGCGCCGGGGACCACCGTCTCGCCCTCGGCGGCGGAGGTCACCCGCAGCCCGCTCGGCCAGGCCAGCTCCTTGGCCCGCTCGAGCATGGCGTCCAGCTGGCGGTCGTCGTGGGAGGGGTCGTGGTGGAACAAGACGAGGTGGCCGACACCGGCCCGCACGGCCAGCGCCACCGCGTACTCGACGGTCGAATGGCCCCACTTGCGCTTGTGGACGAGCTCGAAGTCCGTGTACTGCGCGTCATGGACCAACAGGTCGGCACCCTCGCACAGCTCGAGCGCGCCATCCTCATCTGGCTCGTCGGCCCCGATCTGCTGGTGGTCGGGGATGTACACCATCGAGTGACCGTCAGCCTCGATCCGGTACCCGAGAGTGGCCCCGGGGTGGCGGATCGTCCGGGCCCGGACCTTGGCGTCGCCGATGGCCAGGTGGTCGCCGTCGTCCAGGTCGTGGAAGCGCAGCGCGCCGAGCAGTGTGTCCAGGCGGACCGGGAAGAAGGGGGGCCGCACGATCTCTCGCAGCGCGCCGTCCAAGGTGCCGTCGGGCTGGCGGGGACCGTAGACGTCGAACACCGAGTCGTGGTGGCGGAGCGGGCCGAAGAACGGGAGCCCGATGATGTGGTCGAAATGCAGGTGGGTGAGCAGCGCGGTCGCCCTAACCGGCGGCCCGCCCGCCGGGTGGTCGGAGGAGACGTGGGCCCCGAGGGCCCGCAGGCCAGTCCCCAGGTCCAACACGATCAGCTGGTCACCGGTGCGAACCAGAACGCTCGGGGTATTGCCCCCGTAGCGTTGGTAGGCGTCGCCCGAGCACGGGCATGAGCCGCGGGTCCCGAAGAAGGTGACCTCCACGACCCTCAGCGTACCGGTCGCCACCCCCTGGGGCCCAGAGGGACGGAGCGACGCCGGCGCTCCGGCTGATCCACAATCGCGGCGTGGAGGTGCTGCGCCGAGCGTGGGGCAGCTGCGAGGTCTTGGCCGAGGGGCCTGCCCACAAGGTGACCCGGCTCACCGTCGAGCCCGGTCACCGCCTGCCCGACCAGCGCCACCACCGCCGTTCGGAGCACTGGTTCGTGGTGGCCGGACGGGGACTGGCGGTGGTCGACGGCACGGCCCACTCGATCGGTCCAGGCGATGCGCTGGACGTCCCGGCCGGGACCAGCCACCGACTCGGGTGCCTGGGCACCCGCTCCCTGGTGGTCATCGAGGTCCAGCACGGGACCAGCTTCGATGAGGACGACGCCCAGGACCCCGACGACCGGGCGGGGCCGCTCAGTTGACCTGGCGGTCCCGCCCCTCCCAGTAGGGCTGGCGCAGCTTGTACTTCTGGAGCTTGCCGGTGGCGGTGCGGGCCAGGGAGTCGACGAACTCGACTCGCCGGGGCGCCTTGAAGTGGGCCAGGCGGTCCCGGCAGTGGTCGATCAGCTCCTGCTCGCTCACCGAGGCTCCTGGGCGGCGAACCACCAGGGCCAGCACTGACTCGCCCCAGGTGTCGTCGGGGATGCCGATCACCGCCACCTCGGCGACCGCCTCGTGCTGGTAGAGGACGTCCTCCACCTCGATCGACGAGACGTTCTCGCCCCCGGTGATGATCACGTCCTTGCGGCGGTCGGTGATCACGATGTACGGACCGTCCTCGTACCCCCCGTCGCCGGTGTGGAACCACCCGCCCTCGAGGGCCTGGGCCGTCTCCTCGGGCTGCTCCCAGTACCCCTTGAAGACGTGGTTGGAACGGGCCAGCACCTCGCCGTCGGGGCTGACCGCCATCTTCACGCCGACCGCAGGGACCCCGGCCCGGCTCAGCAAGCGGGCCCGATCGGCGCGCTCGAGCCCGTCCCACTCGGCCGGCGCCCGGTTGATGGTGAGCAGCGGCGACGTCTCGGTGAGGCCGTAGATCTGCACGAACTCCCAGCCAAGCTCCTCCTCGACCCGCTCGATGGTCTTGGACGGCGGCGGAGCACCGGCAACCACGATCCGCACCTGGCCGTCCGGGAGCGGCCGGCCGGCCTCCCGACGGGCCTCGGCGGCGGCCAAGATCGTGGCCACCACCGCGGGGGCGGCGCACATGAGGGTCACGCCCTCCTGCTCCACCCGCTCAAGGATGGTCTCACCGTCGATCCGCCGCTGGACCACGTGACGACCGCCCATCGCGCTGAGCGCGTAGGGCATCCCCCAGCCGTTGGCGTGGAACATCGGCAGGGTGTGAAGCAAGACGTCGCGGTCGGAGACCCCCATATGCCAGCCGAAGCTGGCGGCGTTGATCCAGCAGTTGCGATGGGTGAGCTGCACGCCTTTTGGCCGCGACGTGGTGCCCGACGTGTAGTTGATGGAGCAGGTGGCGTCCTCGTCGGGTTGCCAGGGGACCGGGTCCCGGCTCCGTCCTCGATCGGGGTCGAACAGCTCGGCATCTTGGATCCCGTCGAGGCGGATCCACTTGGCCGAGGTCACCCGCTGGGCGATCTCGTCGAGGTCGGGATCGTAGAGGACCACGCTGGTGCCGGAGTGCTCGACGATGTAGGCAATCTCCTCGGCGTTCAAGCGGTAGTTGATCGGGACGAAGACCCGGCCGAAGCCGCTCACCCCGAAGTAGGAGATGAGGAAACGGGCAGAGTTGGGGCTCACGATCGCCACCCGCTCCCCGGCCCCGATGCCCATCTCGTCGAAGCCCACTGCCATGGCCCGGGCCCGGTCGTGGAGCTCGCCATAGGTGACCCGTCCCAGCGAGCCCGGAGCCCCCGGCTCGTCCACTGCCCCAATGCGGTCCCGGTAGATGAGCGCCGCTCGTTCCAGGAAGTCGCCAATGGTGAGCGGGACGTTCATGGGCCCTCCTTCGACTCGTACCGACGGTGCCCGTCACGGCAAGGATACGACGGCCACCTCGGCCAAGCCCAGGTCGATCGGTGAAGAGAGGGCCGGGGCCTCAGGGAGCCCGAGCCCGCCGCTTGGGGTCCAAGTGGCCAGGCCCTCTGTGACCAGCGCCTCGGCCACGGCGCGGGCACGGTCGTGCTGACCCGGCCACCCGGCCGCCTCGGCCAGCTGGTCGGGGTCGATCTGGCCGCGCCGCATGGCGGCCACCAGCCGCCCCCGCCCTTGGCGGTCCGAGCCGGCAAAGCGCGTCTTGACAGGCCGGGTGGCGGCGGGGTCGGGGGGACGCAGGCCCGAGGCGCTCCACACGCACGCCGGTCGCAGCGGGCAGCCTGCGCAGCGCGGCCGGGGCCGGCAGTGCAGGGCGCCCACGTCGAACAGGGCTTGGTTGTAGGCCCAGGAGCGGCGGTGAGGGACCAGCCGGTCGGCCAGCGCCTGGGCCGCGCCGGGGCGCAGGGGGTGCCCGCTCACCCGTCGCAGCACCCGGGCGACATTGGTGTCCACCACGCCGACCGGGGCCTCGAACGCGAAGGCCAGCACCGCCCGAGCGGTGTAGGCGCCGACGCCTGGCAGGGTGCGCAGAGCCCCCTCGTCAGCCGGGACCAGACCGCAAAAGTGCTCGGTGATCGCGACCGCCGAGCGGTACAGATGCAGCGCCCGGCGGTTGTAGCCCAGCCCGTGCCAGGCGGCGAGCGCCGCCCCCGGCCCGGCCCGGACCAGCGACGCAGGGTCGGGGAACCGTTCGACCCAGCGCTCGAAGGGCACGACCACCCGGGCCGCTTGGGTCTGCTGGAGCATCACCTCGCTCGAGAGGATGGCCCACGGGTCCCGGGTGGCCCGCCACGGGAAGGCGCGGCGGTTGGCCTCCCCCCACCTCAGCACCAGCTGGGCGAAGCCCGGGCCGGGACCCGGGTCAGTCCCAGACGTCGTCGCCGTAGGGCCGACGCCGGGGGGGCGCCGCCTCCCGCTTCCACACCATGACCTTGCGACGGAAGAAGCAGACCTCCTCTCCGCGCTGGTTGAAGGCCTTGGTCTCGACGGTCACGATGCCCCGGTCCGGGCGGGAGCGGGACTCGGTCTTGTCGACGACCCGGGTCTCGGCGTAGATGGTGTCGCCGTGGAAGGTCGGGTTCTTGTGCTGGAGAGTCTCGACCTCGAGGTTGGCGATGCACGAGCCGCTCACATCGGGAACGCTCATCCCGAGGGCGATTGAGTAGACGAGGTTGCCCACCACGACGTTGCGCCCGTGCACCGCCTCGTGCTCTGCGAACCAGGCATTGGTGTGCAACGGGTGGTGGTTCATGGTGATCATGCAGAACAGGTGGTCATCGGCCTCGGTGATCGTCTTGCCCGGCCAGTGCCGGTAGACGTCGCCGATCTCGAAGTCCTCGAGGTAGCGCCCGAAGGGCCGGTCGTAGGTGGTCATGGCCCGTGGTGTAGTCGCCGGACCACTGCGACGTCCATCCCGGGGATCACTCCGCGAGCCGGGGCCGGGTGCTGAAGGCCACCGAGGCGCCGGGCAGGGCGTTGCCGTCGATCACCAGGCGCCAGCTGTAGCGGGCGCCTGGCTCCAAGGGAATGGGACCGAGGTTCACCGCCAGGGCCACGTCGATCGGTGCACCCTCGGGGATCCCGGCCGGCTTCTCCACCGCGAACTCGCCCCGGACCTCGACCGGCTGGGCACCCTCCGGCGTGTCCACCAGCACCGGTCGCCCGTCGGCGTCCTCCAAGAACAGCTCCCAGTGGTGCGGCCGGTCGGCCTCGTGCCAGTCGACCTCGATCTTGATCGCGATCGCCGAGGGGACCGGCCCCGGCCCGGTGATGCTCCAGCCGCCCCCCAGGATGTAGAGCTTGCCCTCGGCGACCTGCGCCGCATCGCACAGGAGCATGGTGACGTGCACGTCGGCCGAGGTTATCGAGCTGGCCGGCACCTGCCGTGAGAGACTCGCCACCATGGTCCTCCGCCGCTCGGCTGCCGCACGCCATGACTGAGCTCAAGGGACTGCGCGATGACGTCTACCGGCGGCCGCTGGCGACCGCACTGGAGCGACTGGGCCTGGGACCGGGTTGGCGGTGCGTCGACGTGGGAGCTGGTGGCGGTGATGTGTCAGTCGCGCTGGCCGAGGTCGTCGGCCGAACCGGGCGGGTCTACGCGGTCGACTCGGACCCGCTGGCCCGAGACGAGGTGGCCCGGGCAGCAGCCGCCCACAGTCAGGTCCTGGCCATCACCCAGGCCGGAGAGGACCTGGCCCTCCCTGAGCCGGTGGACCTGGCCTTCTGCCGGTTCCTCCTCCTCCACGTGGTCGACCCGGCGGTGGTGCTGGCCCGGATGGCCGGCGCCGTGCGACCGGGGGGATGGGTGGTGGCCCAGGAGCCGATCACCTCGGCCGGTCGGGTCGGCGGCCAGGCGCTGTCCATGCCCGACGCACGCCACCCCGACGTCGGCGCCTTCCTCCCGGCCCTGGTCAAGGACAGCGGCCTGGAGCTGGTCGACGCCTGGGCCGAGGCACCGGCCGGCGTCGGCCCCGGACCGGTGCGGGCCTACCTCGAGGGCCTGACCGGGGTCGACCCGGGCGACGACCCGATCGTGCTCCCGCCCCTGGTCACGGTGGTCGGGCGGCGTCCTGGCGAGCGGTAGGGTCCTGCCGATGCCCTCCCACCCCTCGCTCGACCGTCTCGAGGCGGCGGTCCAGGTCGGCCAGTCGGCGGTCGACGCCGCCGTGCACACCCTCCGACGCGGCCCCGGTGCCGACGTCGACCAGGTCGTCGCCTACGACCTGGCCCACGCCGCCTCGGCTGCCATGGCCGCCCGCTCCATGCTCGACTACGCGGCCTGCGGTGAGCTCGAGTCCGACCTGGCGGCCGCCTTCGTCGCCGAGGTCCTGGTCGACCTGTGCGCTCGGGTGGTCGGCCGCGAGGAGGCCTGGGGGTTGGAGCCCGACTGGTGGGCACCGGCGGCGGCGTTCTTGGCCGAGTTCCGCTCGCCGGCCTTCCTCTCGTCGCTGTGCGGCCAGGAAGGGCCGAGCCACCTCGACTCGGACTTCGAGCTGGTGCGCGACACGTTCCACCGCTTCGCCGAGGACCGGGTGCGGCCCCGGGCCGAGGAGGTCCATCGGACCAACGGCGACGTCCCCGAGGACGTCATCGCCGGGCTGGCCGAACTGGGTGGCTTCGGGTTGTCGGTCCCCGAGGAGTTCGGTGGGTTCGCGTCGGGAACCGAGAGCGACTACCTCGGGATGGTGGTGGCGACCGAGGAGCTGAGCTGGGGGTCACTCGGCATCGGGGGCTCGCTCATCACCCGGCCCGAGATCCTGGCCCGGGCCCTCCTCAAAGGGGGCACCGAGGACCAGAAGCGTCACTGGCTGCCGCGGCTGGCTCGGGGCGAAACCATGGCTGCGGTCGCAGTGACCGAACCCGACTACGGCTCCGACGTCGCCTCGCTTGCCACCTCGGCCACCCGGACCGACGGGGGGTGGTTGATCAGGGGGGTGAAGACCTGGTGCACCTTCGCAGCCCGGGCCGAGGTGCTGATG
The DNA here is from genome assembly GCA_021324355.1 of Actinomycetota bacterium. Classification (GTDB taxonomy): domain Bacteria; phylum Actinomycetota; class Acidimicrobiia; order Acidimicrobiales; family RAAP-2; genus Palsa-461. The sequence continues at coordinate 135,963 of JAJPJD010000018.1, read as the reverse complement.
CTCCTGGCCCGCACCGACCCCGACCGCACCCGGGCCCACCGTGGCCTGTCGATGTTCGTGGTCGAAAAGCCCCAAACCGACGGCCGGGGGTTCCTTCTCACCCAGGACCAGCCGGTCCCCGGGCGGCTCGAGGGCCGCCCGATCGACACCTTGGGGTACCGCGGGATGCACTCCTACGAGCTGTCCTTCGAGGACTGGTTCGTCCCCGAGGCCAACCTGGTGGGCGGGGAAGCCGGACTGGGCCAGGGCTTCTACCTGCAGATGCAGGGCTTCGAGAACGGTCGGCTGCAGACCGCGGCCCGGGCGCTGGGCGTGATGCAGGCCGCCTACGAGGCCGCCTTCCGCTACGCCTCCGAGCGCCGGGTCTTCGGCTCGCCGATTCTCGACTACCAGCTGACCCGGGCCAAGCTCACCAAGATGGCGGTGACCATCCAGGCGATCCGTCAGTTCGCCTACCGAGTGGCCCGTCTGATGGCCAAGGGCGAAGGCGCCTTGGAGGCCTCGATGGTCAAGGCCTACGGGTGCCGGGCGGCGGAGTGGGTCACCAGGGAGGCGATGCAGATTCACGGCGGCATGGGCTATGCCGAGGAAGTCGCGGTGAGCCGCTATTTCGTCGACGCCCGGGTGCTGTCGATCTTCGAGGGAGCCGACGAAACCCTGGCGCTCAAGGTCATCGCCCGCCGGCTCCTCGAGGGGGGCTGAGCCCGCCCTACGCCGGCTCGGAGCGCTTGAGGCCTGCCCGCAGGCCCCGGGTCACGAACTTGGTCGCCATCTTCCGGCTGGCCTCGTCGATCATCTCGTCGCCGAACATGACCGCGCCCTGCCGTTGCTCCTCGGTCGCCTTGCGGTAGGCCTCGAGGATGGCGTGAGCCCGGTCGAACTGCTCCTGGGTTGGCGAGTAGACCTCGTTCAGCACCTGCACCTGGTCCGGGGTGAGCGCCCACTTGCCGTCGTAGCCGAGAATCCGGGTCCGCTGCGCGAAGTCCCGCAGCTTGTCCAGATCCCGCACCAGCAGGAAGGGACCGTCGATGACCTGGAGCCCGTTGGCTCGCCCGGCCATCAAGATGCGCGAGAAGACATAGTTGAAGTGGTCGCCGGGATATTCGGGGATCTGGACCCCTCCGGTCAGCACCGGCATCTCCATCGACGCCGCGAAATCGGCCGGGCCGAAGATGATCGCCTCGAGACGGGGCGAGGCGGCGCAGATGTCGTCCACGTTGATCAGGCCCCTCGTGGTCTCGATCTGGGCCTCGATCCCGATGTGACCCACCGGGAGACCGACGTTCTGCTCCACCTGGGTGAGCAACAGATCGAGCGCGACCACCTCGGCGGCCGTCTGGACCTTGGGGAGCATGATCTCGTCGAGCCGCTCGCCAGCTCCCCCGACCACCTCGATGACGTCGCCGTAGGTCCACTTGGTGTCCCAGGCGTTCACCCGGACGCACAGCACCCGGTCGTCCCAGTCGAGGTTCTTGATGGCGTCGACCGCCTTGGCCCGGGCGGCCACCTTCTCCAAGGGGGCGACCGAGTCCTCGAGGTCGAGGAAGGTCATGTCGGCCGGCACGGTCGGCGCCTTGGCCAAGAAGCGCTCGCTCGACGCGGGGGTCGACAGGCACGAGCGGCGGGGCAGGTCACGGGAACGGGCGGACATCGTCCCGATGGTAACGGCTGGTCAGAGCGTTGCGAAAAGCCCAGGTCCCACGATCGACACGCGATCGTCACAAAGTCGCCACCTTGAGCTGACGACCTGGGAGGACGCCCTGGCGAGCGGCCACTGCGAGGGGGCCCCAGGCGCCGCGCCGGGGTCACGGTGTTTGCCGATCCCGACGGCCTTGGTCAAGATGTGGCCCATTGTGGCTGACGTCGAGGGGGCTCGCGCCCGCCCCGAACCGCGGTCCCGCCAGAGCCTGCGGCGGCTCTGGTGCTCTTGGCGACCCCTGGCGGGGCTGGCCACCGTCGGCCTCCTGACCACAGTCGTCCCTGTGCTCACGACCGCCAGCCCGGCACGGGCGGCCACCATCGGCTCCCTGCAGGCCCAGGCCAACCAGCTCCAGCAAGAGATCTCCTCCACCACCGCCCAGATCGGCGCCTTGGGCCAGCGCTACGACCAGGCCGAGACGCAACTGGCCCAGATCGACGGCCAGATCACCCAGACCAAGGCCAAGATCGCAGCCGACCAGCAGCGGGTCCTGCTCGACCGACATCACCTGCGCGCCGATGCCATCGACGCCTACGTGAACCAGGGAGTGTCCTCGCAGAGCAACCCGCTGTTCTCAGGGAACCAGCAGACCTTCGCTGCCCGTCAGGAGTACGGCCAGGTGGCGGTGGGCAACCTGGGCGTTGCGCTGGCCGACCTGCACACTGCGGTGCTCGCACTCAACAGCCAGAAGGCTCAACTTCTGGTGGAACAGAGCGCCGCCCAGTCAGCGGTGAACGCCGCCTACCAGGCCGAGCAGGAGGCGAACGCCAAGCAAGCCCAGCTGGACAGCGAACTCGCTCAGGTCAAAGGGCAGCTCGGAACCCTGGAGCAGGCCGCCCAGCAGGCGGCTGACGCGAACCAGGCCGCACTCACCCGGTCGCTGCTCACCGGGGGGGCGAGCTTCCCGCCACCCCCTCCCAACAGCGCTGGCGCGATCGCGGTGCGGGCAGCCGAGTCCCAGCTGGGCGTGCCCTATGTGTGGGGTGGGGAGACCCCAGGGGTGGGGTTCGACTGCTCCGGGCTGGTTGCCTGGGCGTGGGCCCAGGCCGGGGTGGACCTGCCGCACTACTCCGGGGCGCAGTACGAGGACAGCGCCCCGGTGCCGGTGTCAGACCTCGAGCCCGGGGACCTGCTCTTCTACGGCCCGGGCGGCAGCGACCACGTCGCGATGTACATCGGCGGGGGCGAGATGATCGAGGCGCCCTACACCGGCGCGGTGGTCTGGATCACCCCGATCCGACTGGGCGACGGGTTCGTGGGAGCCGGCCGGCCCTAGCGGCCGCGGCGGCGATGCAATTTGGCTGGGCTTAGGACTCATGAAAGAGATCGTCGCCAGGATTCTGATCCCGAGCGGACTCGGTTGAGGGGGGCACACAGCCACCCACCCGTCTCGATCGGCAACGGAACTTCGGCCCAGAGGTGTGAGAGTACTCAAGGATCCTCCTGCCCATGGCAAGCGAGGTCGTGGCCGGCAAGCTCCTGGCCCAAAAGAGGAACTAGCGAGCCTCATTGAGGAGCGGATGACGACTGAGCCTAGTTGCGTTGCGATCGGGATCGACCCGGTGCTTGTGGGCAGCCACCACATTGTCGTGCGACGACCCGACCCGGACCGGACGTCTTGGTGAGGTCGTTGACGACTATGTCGCTGCCCCGACGCTGGCGCGCATAGACAACCTCGCCAAGCGCTGGCCGGGGCACTTGCCATCACCGGCCCATGTCGATGACATGGCTCCCACGCGCCGACGCGCTCGATGGAGCCGGCGTGAAACTGGGTCCTATGCGAGCCGGCTCCAACCACGGAAGCGCAGCCAGGGAACCTCGGGGCGCTGATGGGACCCTGCTAGGTCGTCAACTTGATCAGATCGTCATGAAGGGGTTTCACCTTTGGCCAACCCGGCAGTCAACCGATCGCGTTCGTGCGGTGCCCCACGTACCACGCCCCCTCGAAGATCAGGGCGAGGCCCAGGATGCCGAGGAACACAAGCTGCTCGTCACCGCCGATAAGGCTGCGGCCGAGAATCGTCTCGACGAGTGCAAAGACCCCGAACGTCAACCAGCCCGGCCCGGTGATGAGGCAGTGGGCGTGACGACACCGCCAGAAGTTGACAGCGCACCATCCGCCCGCCGCCAGGCCGGCAAGCGCGTCGACCCCGAGCGCCGGGCGAATCGGCAGATACGCGGCCAGACTGAGTAGGGCCACCACGATAGCGATTATTCCGACCGACGCCACAGTTCCCGTCCTCAGAACGTCGACGCGGCGCTTCCAGGGCGTATCGGCCGCGAGAGACGGCGGAGACCAGCCACAGAGGGCCCGTGGTCTGCGGCTGTCGACGGGCGGTGTCTCCCGGGGTTCCGTGACGCTCATGACGCGTCTCCCAACGCCCTTACGAGGTCCAAGCCGTCGCCGGCGGCCAGGGTCCAGCCACGATCTCGTCGGTGGTCGGAAGGTCAGGCCGGCACGCGGGGTCGAAGTCGCAAGGCTGTCCGATCACGTCAAGGTTGTCGATGAGCAGGGTCGGCGACGGGTAAGGCCCCGCGATCGCCACCACCGGCGCGCTGAGCCCGAGGGTCGCGACGGCTCGCTCCACATCGGTCCGAAGGCGACCGGTGAGTGGGCAATCGGGCACACGGGGAAACCGAATCCGCAGACCACCGAGCGATCCCCCGACGGACGAGACGCTCATCCCCCGCTAACTCCGGGGGCGATCCATCCAAGCTCCTCGCAGGCGGTCCGGCACTCTGCAAAAGCCTCCCCAATGCTGAGAACGTTTCCCTCCGGATGCTCTACGAGCCAGCCCGCGGCGGCCGATGTAGACGCGAAGAAGTGGCCGTGGTCGCAAACATCTGACCTGAGATTCCCGACGTACTCGCTTTTATGCCGCTGCGAGACGACTGTATCGGGCGGTGTCACCGAAGCGACCCCGTCGGGCGTGATCTCGAGACGAATCGGCACGCCCGTAGCGGGACAGATCGACTCTGCGACCGTCTCCTCCCCGAGGATTACAGTAAAGAACAGCGTGTCAGATGCGCACCACGTGTAAAGCGTCTTCCCGCCGATAAGGAAGCGGTAGTCAGTCGGTTTAGGGGTGAGTCCGAAGCCGATTAGACGCCCTTGGTCATCCCACTCGGTTCCCGGCTGCGCCCGGAGTGCTCGTTCGAGGTCGGATCCGGATTGCCCGCCGATATTCGCGAGCTCTAAAAGATCGATCGGCTCTCCCTTGGCAAGGAGACGGAGAAGCTGGGGAAGCGCCCTCCAGCCCTCAAAGCTCGAGATGAAGACGGCGTCGTTGCAACAGTGCGGTTCGGTCATCGGCCCTCTCCTTCGATGATGGATTCGTCTTCGATCGCGTCGAGTAGGGGGCACTCCCGCCTGCTCGGGCTACGATCGCAGGTGGCGATGAGCTGACGGAGCGAATCCCGCATCGCCGAGAGGCTCGCAATCTTCGCCTCGATATGCGCGATCTTGTCGGTCGCCATCGCCCTCGCGGCATCGCAGTTGTGGGGTTCGCCGGCCGCCAGTTTGAGCAGCGAGTCGATCTCCTCCAGAGAGAACCCCAGTCGCTGGGCGCCCTTAACGAACCGGACGGTCCGGACTGCCTGGGCGTCATAGGCGCGGTACCCGGCCTCAGAGCGTTTCGGCCGGGGGAGGATTCCCCGCCGCTCGTAGTAACGGAGTGTCTGGATATTGACGCCGGCTCGGGAGGCGACTTCGGAACTTCGCACTCGTCAAAGGTAAACCCTGTACTTAGGTACGGAGTCAAGAGGTTTTCAGAATCTTCGACGGCGCGCGGCGCCTACGGGGTCAGGTCGGCGAGCAACCCGCGGCGAAGCGATCGCTGGTGGTCGAAGTCGAACTCCTCGAAGTGAAAGTCCGTCGCCGCCTGACCGGAATCGTCTGTCCACAATTCGTGACCATTCTCGGGATCGCTTAGACAGCCGCCCGCCCGCAGCTGAAGCTCCCGGGCATACTTGGGGGACGCCTTATGAAGCCCATCCCGGTCGCCTTCCACATCGGGCCGCTCGAGGTCCACACCTACGGCATCGGACTGGCGATCGCCTTCTGGTTCGCCTACGTGTACTTCGGCCGGCGGCTACGGGCCCGCGGCTATCGGACCGACTGGCTGAGCAGCCTCTTCGTCTGGGTCATCGTCGCCGCGGTCGTGGGCGCCCGGGTGCTCCACGTACTGGCCAACCTCCCCTACTACGACGCCCACCCCATCGAGATCCTGGCTATCTGGCACGGCGGCCTGTCGTCGTTCGGGGGGCTCCTCTTCGCGGTGCCCACCGGGATCCTCCAGACTCGTCGCCGGTGCCCCGAGCTGCCGATCGGCGAGGCGCTCGACATCGTGGCCCCGGTGCTCATGGCTGGTTGGGCCCTGGGGCGCCTGCTCGGGCCTCAGCTGATGGTGGCCGGTGGGGGACACCCGACCCACCAGTGGTTCGGCATGTACTACGCCGGCCAGGCCGGCAAGCGTCTCCCGGTGCCGATCTTCCAGGCGCTCGAGGACACCACCATCTACTGCTTGCTCCTCGTGCTCGAGCGGCGGCTGCGGCGCTGGCCCGACGGCACCGCTCGGACCGGCTACCCCTCGGGCGGGGTGCTCTCGGCCGGCATGGTGCTGTGGGGTCTTGAGCGCTTCTTCGACGAGCACCTGTGGCTGGGGGAGGACGGCCACTTGGGCTCGGTCCTGGTCCAAGGGGCCGGCCTGGTCCTCATCGTCGCCGGCCTGGTCCTGGCCGGCTTCACCCGGCGGCGCTGGAAGGCATGGCTGGCAGCCGGAGCACCAGGCGGACGGGCTGCGATCGCTCCTCGGCCAGCCACGCCGGCCGAGGAGGTCTCTCCCAGCTAGGAGGCGGGCTCGACGGCCCGGCCGAGCAGGGCCGGCCAGTCCCCCAGCCGAGCGCTGAGCTCGGCCGCCGGGAGCAGCAGGGTCGCCTCGGGCACTGCGTCAGCCAGGGCGCGCTGGGCGACGTAGTCGTGGGCAACCGACCGGAACAGCCGGCCCCGTTCGGCCACCAGGTCGGCGGGAGGCTGCTCGGCGAGGAACCCGAAGAGGGTGAACACAGCCTCGAGGTCGTAGATGCACGGGGCCCGGCCCACCAGCCCGGCCCGCTTGGCCGCCAGCACCGCGCCACCTGCCAGGACGTCCTCCAGGGACTCGGAGCCGGCCAGCCGGAGCCGGCCCTCAAAGCGCTTGGCCAGGGAGAGGGCAAAGCCCTGGTCCGGACCCGGCGTCCCCAGGCGGGGACCGCTCGGCCGCCGCGGGCCGGTCTGGTCGGCCGGGCGGTGGGCCGACCAGCGCCCGGGGACGGCCAGCCGTCGGGCGGCGCGCACCTTGTCGGCCTCGGTGATGGGAACGAAGCTGGGCTGGGCCATCGGGCCCTCAGGGTATCCCGTCTGCTCGCCGAGCCCGGCCGGGTCCCGGCCTGCGTTCGATCAGTAGCCCACCGAGCGCAGCCAGGCCGCCGCCACTGCCGCCGGCTGCTCCTTCTTGGCCGTCACGTCCAGGTTGAGCTTGGAGATCGCCACCGTGGTCAGCTTGGCGTCGATCCCGTTGAGCAGCCTGGCCACCTCGGGGGTGTCGACGGACTTGCGGATCACCGGGACGATGTAGTCGGCTCCCTCCAGGTGCTTGTTGTCGGTGAGGGCCACGAAGTGGTTGGCCACCACGTTGCCGTCGCTCGAGAACAGCTCGACCACCTGGACCTCACCGTCCTTGAGGGCGGCCACGCTGAGCGGCCCGGCCTCGTCCAGCGGCTTGAACCCGGCGAAGTGGAGCCCGTAGACCTTCTCCAACCCGACCTCGCAGCCGGCGTAGGTCGGGCATTCGGGAGGCCCGCCCAAGATCATCTTCGAGGCGTAGGGCTTGAGGCTCGACAAGGTCGTGAGGTGGTACTTCTTCGCGGTCGCCTGGGTGACCGCGAACACGTTGGTGTCCAGAGCCTTGGAGGGGTTGAGCACGGTCACCCCGTAGGGGGCGAGGGCCTTGCGGTCGGCCGGGATGGCGGTCGCGATGTTGTCCCCCGCCTTCTGGGGGTTGCCACCGTGGAGGAAGGCGAGCAGGGAGGCGGCGTAGTCGGGCTCCAGGTCGATCTGGCCCTTCTCGATCGCCGGGACCACGATCGCTCGGGTCCCGAGCGCCGGTTCGACGGTGACATGGAAGCCGGCTCGGCTGAGCACGTCGCCGTAGATGTTGGAGACGATGGCTTGCTCCTCGAAGTTGGTGGAGCCGATCACGATGCTTGGCTTGGAGGTGGTCTTCTTCGCGGCGCCGGCAGGCACCGCTGCTGCGAGTGCGACGGCAGCCGCCGCCACGGCGGCAACGGCGAGCAGGGCACGGGTACGGATCATCGGGTCTCTGGCCTTTCGTGGGGTGGCGACGTCGTCACGACGTGCCGGTGACCATGCCACCGCTGCCGCTTGACGAAACCTCTACGGAACGATGACCATTCTGGTCGATTTCGCAATGGAATCCAGTCATCAGGCCGCCGGCCGGCCAGCCAGGGAAAAGACCGGGTGGCGGCGGCGGAGCGGCTGGGGGGTGACCAGCCGGCCCAGCGCCCCGAGTGCCACCGAGACCAGCGCGGCCATCGCCCCGACCAGCAGGGCACCGGACACCGCCTCGACCGTGTTCTGGGTGTCCAAGCCGGCGATCACGTAGGTGCCGAGATCCGAGTAGCCGACGTAGGCGGCCAGGGTGGAGGTGGCCACCACCTCGATGGCCGCCGTCCGGACTCCGGCCATGACGAACGGCAGGGCGAGCGGCGCCTCCACCCGCCACAGCACATGTCCGCCCCGGAGCCCCATCGCCCGGGCGGCGTCGCGGACGTCGGCGTCGACCTCCCGCATGCCGACGTAGGTGTTGGTGAGGATGGGCGGGATCGCCAAGGCGGTCAGGGCGATCCACGACGCCAGGAAACCGTCCCACTTGAGCGAGATGGCCGGCTGGATCGCGAGCAGGGTCAGCAGGGCCAGACTGGGGACCGCTCGAAAGGCGTTGGCCGCGTTCACTGCGACCAGGCCGCCTCGCCCGGTGTGGCCGAGGACCAGCCCCAGCCCTCCCCCCAGGACCAGGGCCAGAGCCACGACTGCCGCGCTCAGCTCGAGGGACCGCTCGAAGAGCAACGGGATGCCCCCCGGGCCGTGCCAGTTGGCGCCGGTGCCGAACCAGTGGACGAGACGGTCGAGGAACGACATCTCAAGCCCTCACCCCGCCGACCGCCGTCGGGATGCTCGCGACCACGGCACCACGACGCGCTGGGCCGCGACCAGCAAGAGGTCGGCCACCGCGGCCAGCGCGATCGACAACACCAGGCCGACGATGATGGGTGTGTTGTAGGCGATGTTGAACCCGTAGGTGATGAGCTGGCCGAGGCCACCCAGACCGATCAGGGCGGTCACCATGACCAGGCCGATGACCGTGGCTGTCGCAACCCGCAAGCCGGCGAAGACGTACGGCAGGGCCAGCGGGAGGTCCACCCGCCACAGCTCGGCCCGCCTCGAGTAGCCGAGCGCGACCGCAGCCTCCCTGGCCTCGGCCGGCACCGCCTCCAGACCGGCGACGGTGTTCCAGATCAGCACCAATGTCGTGTACCCGACCAGCGCGAACTCGGCGGTCACCCACGAGCGAGGTGGGACGTAGCCGGTCAGGCCGCCCAGGACGGCGAACAGCGCCAGGGACGGGATGATGTAGAGGGCGCTGGCCACCCCGAGCACCGGGGTCCGCAGCAGCCGGTAGCGCCACGCCGCCACCCCGGCCGGCACCGAGATGACGGCGCCGATGGCCACCGCGATCAGGCTCAGCTCGACGTGTTGGACCAGGTCACCTTGGATCTGGCCCCACTGTCCGGTGACGTAGCTCCACTGGAAGAACGGCGAGCCGGCCAGGACCACCGAGCCACGTTATCTGGAGCACGTCATCCGGCCGGCCCCGGGTAACGTCGGCGGATGATCTCGCTCGAGCGGGTCACCAAGCGCTACGGCGAGGACGCGGTGGCGGTGGCCGAGCTCAGCTTCACAGTGGACGACGGCGAGCTGTGCGTGCTGGTCGGCCCGTCGGGATGCGGCAAGACCACGACGCTGCGAATGATCAACCGCCTGATCGAACCGTCCGGTGGCCGGATCCTGATCGACGGCACCGACGTCGCCAGCCTGGACCCGGTGACGCTTCGCCGCGGGATCGGCTACGTGATCCAGCAGGGTGGTCTCTTCCCTCACCGGCGGGTGGCCGACAACGTCGCCACCGTGCCGAGGCTGCTTGGTTGGGACCGCTCGAGGGTGGAACGGCGGGTCCACGAACTGCTGGAGCTGGTCGGACTGGACCCTCGCCGCTACGGGTCCCGCTACCCCCATGAGCTGTCGGGCGGGGAGCGCCAGCGGGTGGGGGTGGCCCGGGCGCTCGGAGGCGACCCGCCGGTCTTGCTGATGGACGAGCCGTTCGGTGCGGTCGACCCGGTCACTCGCCAGCACCTCCAGCAGCAGCTGCTCGAACTGCAGCGCGAGCTCCACAAGACCATCGTGTTCGTGACGCACGACATCGAGGAGGCGGCGATGCTGGGCGACCGGATCGTGGTGCTCTCCCAGGGCGGCGTGCTCGAGCAGCACGACACCCCGGCCGAGGTGCTCGGTCGACCGGCGACGCCGTTCGTGGCGGACTTCGTCGGCGCCGACCGGGGGGTCCGCCGACTGGGGGTGGTGAGCATCGGGGTCGACGACCTGTTCCACCCACCGGTCGTCACCCCGGAGACCTCCATGACCGAGGCCCGCCGACGGGCGGCCAGCGCCGAGAGCCGGTGGGCGGTCGTCGTCGACCGAGACGAGCGCCTGGTCGGATGGGTTGACCTCGACCCGCCCCGCTCGGGCTGCGTCTCGGACCACCTGGTGCGCTTCGAGATCCAGGTGCCGATGGGCGCCTCCTTGCGAGCCGCACTGGGCGAGATGCTCCAGCACGACGTTCGCTGGCTGCCGGTGGTCGACGGGGAGCGCTACCTCGGGGTGCTGACCCCCAATGCGCTGCACGCAGCCATGCGCCGCTCGGTCGGCGGCCGGCCCGCGGTCCCCGAGGGCCTGGAATGACCGAGCCCAGGGGGCTGCCCCCGGACACGGTCGGACTGCTGGAGGGGATCGCCACCACCCGGGCCATCCGCCGCTACCGGGACGAGCCCATCCCGGCCGAGGTGCTGCGAGCCATCCTCTTCGCGGCCACCAGGGCCCCGAGCGGCTCCAACCGCCAGCCGTTCCGGATGCTGGTTCTGACCGACGGGCCCAAGGCGGCCGAGGCCAAGCGGCTGATCGCCGAGTCAGCCCGGCGGACCTGGGGCGCCAAGCGAGTGGCTGACGCCTACGACGCCGGGAGCGGCACCGACCCGTCCTCGCCCAAGGCCCGCACCGCCCGGGCGATGCAGCACTACGTGGACCACTTCGAGACGGTGCCGGTGCTCATCCTGCCCTGCCTGGTCCGCTACCGGGCGCCGAACTCCTTCGAGGGCGCCTCGGTGTACCCGGCCTGCCAGAACCTCCTCCTGGCGGCGCGCGCCCTCGGCTACGGCGGGGTGCTCACCGGGTTCCACTTTGGCGCCGAGGCGGCGCTGCGGGAGCTCCTCGGCGTGCCCGACGAGGCGTTCATGGCCGCGACCATCACCCTCGGGCGCCCGGTCGGCCGGCACGGCCCGGTGCGGCGGCGTCCGATGGCCGAGCTGGTCTACGAGGAGCAGTGGGGGACCCCGCCGGCGTGGGCGGTCGACCCTCCCGGCACCGAGCACACCTCGGCCGGGCCCCCGACCGCCCACCCGCCGAGCCGCTGACCGAACCGACCCGGCGTCGCCGGCGCTACCGCCGCGCCGGGGGAACCAGCTGGTCGCGATCTCCTGGGCCACGCACGACCCGCACCTGGCGCGCCGAGAGCGGCTCGCCGCAGGCCGAGCAGGTCATCACCGCCTCGGAGACCTGCCCGCAGGCCGTGTGCACCATCCGTATCGGCGGTCCGTCGGGTGCGGCGTGCTTGTCCCCCCACTGGCGCATCGCGGTGAGGACCGGCCACAGGTCGCGTCCTTTCTCGGTCAGCTTGTAGTCGTAGCGAGGGGGACGCTGGCTGTAGGGCACCTTCTTCAGGACACCCTCAGCGACCAGACGGGTCAACCGCTGGTTCAGCACGTTGCGGGAGATCCCCAGCCGCTCCTGGAAGGCGTCAAACCGGGTGACGCCCAAGAACGCGTCCCGCAGGATCAGCATCGACCACCACTCCCCCACCACCTCCAGGCACTGGGCGACCGAGCAGTGCATGTCGGCAAAGCTCTTGCGTTCCACGGCACCAGGCTAGTCAGTTGCTTCATAGGATGCACTCGACTAGCCTAGGTTTCATGAAAGAACTCATTTCGGAGCCCGGTCCGTCAGCCTCGGCCGATGCCACGAGGCGAGCTGGCGGCCGCCGAACCCTGGTCTTCGCGGTCACTGCCGCCGGGGCGTTCATGGCGTCGCTGGACCTGTCGATCGTCAACGTGGCATTCCCCGCGCTGGCCCGATCGTTCCGAGGTGTGCCCCGGGCCGAGCTGGCCTGGGTCATCACTGCGTACGCGATCGTGTTCGCCTCCCTGCTGGTCACCGCCGGACGCACGGCCGACCGGCTCGGACGCCGGCGGGTGTTCCTCATTGGGATGGGAGGCTTCGCGGCCGGCTCCGCGCTGTGTGGGATGGCCCCGTCGGTCCCCCTGCTGATCGCTGGCCGGGCCGGCCAGGGCATCGGGGCCGCCCTTTTGCTCCCCGCCTCCCTGGGGCTTCTCTTGGACGCCTTCTCGGCCCAGTCCCGTGCCCAGGTCGTCGCGCTGTGGGCCGGGGTCGGCGCCCTGGCCGTCGCGACCGGACCGTCGCTCGGGGCGGCGCTCATCAGTGCCGGCGGATGGCGCTGGGCCTTCTACGTCAACCTGCCCGTCGCCCTCCTGGCGGCCGTCGTCGGTCCTCGGGTGCTCCCGGCCGACCGGCCGGCCGATCGCGGCCAGCGGCCCGACTACCGGGGCGTCGCCCTGGTGACCGCCTCGCTCTCGGGGATCGTCTTCGCCATCTCAGAAGGCTCCGGATGGGGCTGGAGCGACCCTCGGATCGTGGCCGCCGGCCTGGGCGGCCTGGCGCTCGGCGCGCTGTTCGTGCGCCGCTGCGCCCGGCATCCTTCACCGGTGCTCGATCTGAGCCTGTTCGCGCACCGATCCTTCAGCGTCGCCAACGCCGCCACCGTCGTGTACGCGATGGGGTTCTTCGCCATGCTGCTCGGCAACATCCTCTTTTTGACCGGCGTGTGGCACTACTCGATCCTGAAGGCCGGACTGGCGGTCACTCCCGGCCCGCTGGTGGTAGCCGCCGTGTCGGGTCTGGCCGGGCGGCTCGCCACCAGGTGCGGGTTTCGGTCAGTCCTGCTCCCCGGCTTCCTTGTGTTGGCAACCGGCATCACCTGGTACGGGACGCAAGTCGGGATCCACCCGGCATACACCTCGAGGTGGCTGCCGGGGACGCTGGTCACCGGACTGGGGATCGGCCTCACCTTCCCGGTGCTGGGCGCCGCCACCGTCTCCAGCCTGCACGCATCCCGCTTCGCGGTCGGCAGCGCGGTCAACCAGACCGGCCGCCAGGTCGGCGGCGCCCTCGGGATCGCGGTCCTCGTCGCGATCCTCGCCCCGGCCCATGGCCCGGCCAGCTCCCTCCATGCCTTCCAGCACCTGTGGCTCTACTGCGCCGCGATGGCGCTCGTCGCCGGTGCAGTCTCTGGCTTCCTCGGACCCAAGCAGCTGACTGCGCAACTGCAGGATGCCGAGCGCTCGGTGGACCACTCCGAGCTTCGCGTCACCAGCGTTCGCCCGATTCCTCGCACGACTCCAGGACTCCGCTAGCAGGGTTCCGGCGCGTCCTCGATTGCGTCGGACACCTGCCTGCGGGGAAGGGGGCAGCGGAACTCGTCTCTGCAGCCACCCGGTCGCGGCTCGGCCTCATCGGTTCGGAGCGGATCCCTGAGCGCCGACCGGGGAGGTGCGACGTGAGCTGACCCGAGCCGTCGAGTGTGTCTCACCGGGAGAGGGCACGGCGAATGACCGCCGCTCGGCCGACCAGCCCTCGCTTCTGCGCCATCGCCAGCTGGAGTTGCAGGCTGGGGACCGGGATCCGGCGCCCCCTCCATTCGACGAGTTCGAGGTGGCGGCGAGCCGCCTCCTCCTGTTCATGGGGTGGGTAGGAGCCCGAGGGATGGGCCCCGGCCAGCCACTCCACGATGACTCCGGCATAGGCACGGCCGCCAGCGTCTGCCACCCAGCCCGACATGCGGGTCACCGGCTCGACCAGGAGATCAGCCATGAGCGCTCCGGCCACGTCGGCGTCGTCGACATGGAGGTCCAGATCGCCCGGCGCAACGGGCAACCCGCGCACCGCCAGGGCACCGCTCCCGTATAGCCACCACCCGAGGTCGCTGCCATCGACCCGGTCGCCTCCAGCCTGGCACTCTGACGGATCATCGCCTCGATGTGCCGGCTGAAGCGATCGAAGATCGACTCCACCTCGGGCGCCGAGTCGAGCAGGCGAGCAAACTCCCCCTCAGCCGGCGTCGGCCTCCAGCCCATCTTGACCAGTTGCCGTTGGTAGATCGGATCAGTGGTGCGCACCACGAAGTTCACCCGCTCGGCCCCTCGATACTCGACGCGCCGAAGCTCGGTCTCGATGGCAGCCATCACCTCGAGTGCGGACCTCGCCGAAGCCCACTTGGGTCGTGTGCCACTGCTGTCATGGACCGACCGCGAGGACCAGCTTCCCCCGGACATGGCCGCCTTCGAGGACCCGGTGGGCCACCGCTGCATCCTCCAGCGGGAACACCTGCTGCACCGTCACCGACAGGCGGCTCTCGGTCATGAGGGCGGCCAACCGACCCAGCCGCTCCGAGCTCGCCTCGCAGCGGATCGGGGTGATGGTGATCCCGTCGGGCACCTCGCTCGGCATCCCGGCGACCGCGGCCACGCTCGCTTCGGGCGACAGGCAGGGGAGGTAGGACGCGATGTTCTGCGGCCCCACGCTGTCCAACAAGTACGGGACCTCCCGGAGCCTTCGGCGGTGGTCCGGGTCCCGGTAGTCGAGCACCTCGGCGGCCCCGAGCTCGCGAACGAACGCCAGGTTGGCGGGGCCGGTCGTCGCGATCACCTCGCAGCCGAGGGCCACCGCGAGCTGCACCCCCAGGTGCCCGACCCCACCCGACCCCGAGGTCACGAGCACCCGGTCTCCGGGCCGGGGCTGCAGCGCCTCGAGCCCCTGCAGCGCGGTCAGGCCGGCCAACGGCAGGCCGGCTGCCTGCTCGACCGGGATCCCGACCGGCCGGCGGGCCAACGCCGATGCCGCAACCACGAGCCGTTCGGCATGGCCCCCGGGGCGAGCGGCCCACCCGAAGAACGCGAAGACCTCGTCGCCCGGCTCCAAGTCCGCCACTGCCGCCCCCACCTCCACCACCCGGCCGGCCGCCTCGCGGCCGGCCACGTAGGGGAACTGGATGGCCTCGGCGCTGCGTGCGCCACCTCCGGCTCGGATCTTCACGTCGCTCGGGTTGAGGCCGGCGGCCTGGACCGCCACCAACACCTCCCCCGGGCCAGGCGGATCCGGCTCCGGCCAGTCGTCACGGATCTCGATGACCTCAGCCGGGCCGTGCCTCGGAACGACGGCAGCGCGCACGGCCCAAGCATTGCTCAGCGGACTGCCCGCGCCTGCGGGCTGGTGGCGCCCAGGATCCTTCACCACGCGGCTCGAGGGAGGACCGGCACCGGAGTCGTTGCGTCTCGCTCACCAGCGCCGCAGGAGGGCTTCGGCCCCTGCCGCAAGCGTGCTGACCACCTCGCGTGCACTGCGCTCGGTCGACAGAGAGCCCACTGCCTGCCCGGCATAGATGACGGCGGTGTCGTAATCGCCCGCCGCCATGGCATCGACCAGCTGTTGGCGGGCCGCGGGGTCCTGTGCAAGCTCGTCCTCCCGACCGTGCCAGCGCCGACTGAACGCGTTGGACAGGGCCCGTCCCCGGTACGCGGGTGGCCAGGGGATGCCCTGGGCGATGTCGAAGACGCTGGTCGAGACGGTGTCGAGCTCGGTCGCGTCAAGGAGGCGTCGTTTCGCCTCCGGCCGGGCAAGCGCCTCGTGGCACGCGAGCAGACCAGTGCCGATCCACGCTCCGGCGGCACCGGCGGCCAGCACCGCTGCCAACCCCCGGGCAGTCGAGATCCCGCCGGCGGCGATCACCACCGCGCCGTCCCCGACTGCCTCCAGGACGCCCTGCAGGAGGGGAAGGGTGGCCACCCGATCATCACCGTGGCCGCCGCCTTCTGCGCCCCGAGCCACGATCAGCTCGATCCCTTGCTCGTGTGCCTGTCGGGCGCTGGCGACGTCGCCAACCTGGGTGGCCACGGGGATCCGGGCCTGCCGCAGCGGGTCGAGAGCGACCGAGTAGTCGCCGAAGCTCACCGACACCAGTGCCGGGCGGGCCGCGATGGCCGCGTCGAGCTGCTCGGGTCGTCGGGCAAGGTTCCATGCCATGAGGCCGATCCCGAAGCGCTCGGTCGCCTGGCGCACTTCGTCGGCCGCCGCGGTGATCCACTCGGGTGTTGCGGCCGACGAGACGCCGATCATTCCGAGCCCGCCGGCCAGCGACACCGCCGAGGCCAGCGCCGGCCCACCCGGTCCCGCCATCGGTGCACCGACGATCGGCACCTGCAGCGAGAACCGGTCAGTGAGCTCTGTCCGCAGCATTTGGCCTCCTTGCCCCGTCGAGCTGCCCGACCTTCCGGCACCGCCAAGCTTGGTCGCGCTGGGCAGGATACGGTCGGGATCGCGGCATCCCGGCCAGCACGCCGGCTGGTCATGAGGGGCACCACACCTCGAGAACCGAGCTAGCTGCTGAGGGGTCCATGAGCGAGAACCGCCTCCGGTGGCGTTGCGCCGTTGCGATCGCCACGCTCGTCCCGGTCCTCGCCAGTGCTCCGGCGGTTCGAGCCACACCAAGCGCCTCGGTTGTCCATGTGGTCGAACAGCTGCAGGCCTCCCGGAACCCCGGCCCCAAGTCTCCGCTGACCGGGCTCATCGACATGGGAAACCAGGCCCCCTACCAACAGAGCCGGCCGTTCCCCACCACCGACCCGGCCGTTCTCGACCCCTATGCCGGCGCCTTCGCCGGCATCGTGGTCAACGAGTCCTGGTCGCAGCTCGAGCCGTCGCCGGGGCACGAGGACTGGGCACCGCTCGACGGGTCGCTGGCGGCAGTGGAGCGCTGGAACCAGGAGCACCGGTCGACCCCGCTGTCGGTGAAGCTTCGGGTCTTCGCCGGTGCCAGCGCACCGGCATGGGTCGTGCGGCGTGCCGGACCGCCAGTGACGATCATCTCGGGTCGCCATGGCCAGCAGGTCCGGAGCATCGGACGGTGGTGGACCGCCCCGTTCCGAGACGCGTGGTCGAGCTTCCAGCGCGCCCTGGCGGCTCGCTACGACGCCAATCCGCTCATCCGCGCCGTCTCGGTCTCGTCCTGTTCGAGCACCACCGGCGAGCCGTTCAACGTGAGCAACAATCCGATCTCGCGCGCCAACCTGCTCAAGGCCGGCTGGAGTGTCCAATCCCAGGAGCGCTGCCTTGCAGGCGCGATCGCCGACTACGCAGGCTGGAGACTGACCCCGATCACCTTCGCCTTCAACCCGCTCCCGCTCGAGCCCGGCTTCGACCAGGCCTTCACGACCATCATCATGAGGGCCTGCGCCCGCTCTCGTGCCTCGGGTGGCCCCGACTGCGTCCTCGGGAACAACGGGCTGAGCACCGCTGCTCCTGGCAGCCGAGTCCTGGGGCAGACCTATGCCGAGATCCAGGCGCTGGTGGCCAGCCGGAATCCACGCCCCCCCGCCGTCTACTTCCAGACCGTCGGCCCGGCCGTCAACTGTCCGGCGATGGCGGTCGCCTCCGCGTACCACGCCAGCTCGGTCGAGCTCTGGCCGCCCCACGACGGCTTCGCCGGGTTTGCCGCCATCCCCCGAGCCGTCCTTTGGCGGTGGAACCGCGACCTGCGGCGTGGCCGCAGCATCACCTGCTGACGCTGCGACCTCGGACCGCCGCCCGTGTTCGAAAACGACAGGGTCGGGCAGCCAGCGCGGCTCCCGGCCACCGCTTGGGTCAGGGCCAGAGCGAGCGGATCGGCCCGTGCAGGTCCTCGGCCACCTTGCAGGTCTCGTCGAACACCATGGTCGACCGACGCGCTCCGGTGAACGCCGGCCATCCGGCGTCGCCGTCGGTCACAAAGGCGACCCAGGCCCTGTGCATCCGGTCGGCCAGCTCCTGAGGCGGGGACTCCCCTGCCACCACCCGCACGTGGTCGTCGTCGAGCACGTCGAAGACGAAGGGCAGGTCGAGACAGTGCACCGCCCCGATGCCGCCCAGTGCCGGGGAGCGCCACTGGAATTCGTAGTGGAAGGTCGGTGCCGGCGCGCTTCTTCGGGCCTCGGCAACCCGCAGGGCTGGGATCTTGAAGGAACGGTCGGTGAGCGCCTGGCCGACCCAGTCGGCCGGCGAGCCGCCCAGGGACCGGTACCACTCCCGGCCTGTCTCGTCCAGCCCCAGCTGCTCCAGCGCGTGGGCGGCCGCTGCCTCGTCCATCGGCGCCATTCGGGCGGAAGCGTTGAACTCCTCGGCGGTGGTGCCGATGAGCATCGAGAGCTGCGAGCCGGCTCCGCCGGCCACCGCCGCCCTCGGGGAGGCCGGGACCACCTCGCCGTCGACCACCGGGAAGAAGGGCAGCTCGCGCCCGACTCGCTCGGCGGCCGAGATCCCCTGACCAGCAGTGGCCGCGACCTGGGCCTCGATCAGTGCCGACGGGGGGACCCGTTCGAACGCCTCGAGTTCGGGCTCGATCCGGAGGTGTCCGGCGATCCGGCGGGTGAGCTCGAGGGTTGCCTCAGCCGGCCGAGCCGGGAAGACCGACCCGCTCATCGGGACCACAGCCCGCATGAGGCCGGAGGCCCGCGGCAGGGTCCCGAGCAGCATGGCCGCCACCCCGCCGGCACTCTGGCCGCCGACGGTCACCTTCGCCGGGTCGCCACCGAAGGCCGCGATGTTGCGCTGGACCCACTCCAACGCGCAGATCCAGTCGAGCACGCCGCGGTTGGCTGGGGCGCCCGGGATGGTGAGGAACCCCTCGGCGCCAAGCCGATACCCCACGCTGACCACCACCACCCCGTCCCGGGCGAACCGGTCGCCGTTGTACCAGCTGCTCGAAGGAGTGCCGGTCACGAAGCCGCCGCCATGGATCCAGACCAGGACCCCGAGGCCGGCCGGCCCGAGCTCGGGCGTGAAGACGTTGAGCGACAGGCACTCGGGCGCCTCGCCACCGTCGATGGTGGGCTCAGGAATGATGGTGAAGCCGGTGGCCGGCTGGGGGGCAGTGGGCGCCGGCTGCTGGGCGAGGCGCTCGCCCTCCCAACGCTCGGTCGGCTCCGGCGCCCGGAACCGCAGCGGACCGAAGGGAGCTTTGGCGTAGGGGACCCCGAAGAAGGCATAGCCATGCGGGGTCCTCACCCCCCGGAGGGCCCCCCGGTCGGTGTGCACCACTGGGTCGGCCATCGCCTCTCGCTCCTCCTTCGTCACCCTGCCCTCAGCAGACCGAGGACGATCGAGTCGTACAGGGCCTGCCAGCTGGCCTCGATGATGTTCTCCGACACCCCGATGGTGGTCCAGGTGCTCTGGTCGTCGCTGGTGTCGACCAGCACCCGGGTCACGGCTCCGGTCCCCACGCCGCTGTCGAGCACCCGAACCCGGTAGTCGGTGAGCCGGATGCCGGCCAGTGCCGGGAAGTGCGGCTCGACCGCCTGGCGCAAGGCGGCGTCCAGCGCATTGACCGGACCATTGCCCTCGGCGGTCGCCACCACCCGCTGCGAGCCGACATGGACCTTCACCGTGGCCTCGGTGGTGAGCGGACCGCCGGCTGCCGACCCGCCGTGATCGGTGATGACCCGGAAGGACTCGACGGTGAAGAAGTCGGGCTCCCACCCGCTCGCCCGTCGCAGCAGCAGCTCCAGCGAACCGTCGGCCACCTCGAAGTGGTAGCCCTCGTGCTCCAGCCGCTTGAGCTCGTCGAGCACCCGGCCCAGGACCTCGCCGTCGAGGTCCAGGCCGAGCTCGGTGGCCTTCATGGCCAGCGTGGAGCGGCCGGCCATCTCCGAGACCACCACTCTGGTGCCGTTGCCAACCGAGTCCGGCGGCACGTGCTCGTAGAGGTCGCGCCGGCGAGCGATCGCGCTGGCGTGCAGCCCGCCCTTGTGGGCGAACACCGAGGCCCCCACGTAGGGCTGCTGGGGGTTCGGGGCCACGTTGACCAGCTCGGCGATGTGGTGGGAGACCGCGGTCAGTCGCTCCATCCGCTCGGGCGGGATCGTGCGCACGGACAGCTTGAGGGTGAGGTCCGGGATGGCCGCGGCCAGATCCGCGTTGCCGGCCCGCTCGCCGTAGCCGTTGATGCAGCCCTGCACGTGGGTGGCACCAGCGGCCACCGCGGCCAACGTGTTGGCGACCGCGCAGCCGGTGTCGTTGTGGCAGTGGATCCCGATCTGGGCACTGGTCCGCTCGCGGACCTCTGCGACTGCGACCGCGACCTGGTGGGGCAGCGCCCCGCCGTTGGTGTCGCACAGGACCAGGGCCTCGGCCCCGGCCTCCTCGGCCGCCCGAAGCACCCGGAGGGCGAACTCCGGATTGTGCCGGTAGCCGTCGAAGAAGTGCTCGGCGTCGAGGAACACCCGCTTGTCGTGGCGGCGGAGGAACTCGACCGAATCGGCCACCATGGCCACTGCCTCGTCGAGGTCGGTGCGCAGCGCGTCGGTCACGTGGCGGTCCCAGGACTTGGCGACGATGCACACCGTCGAGGTCCCGGCCTCGACCAGCTTGCGCAGCGTCTCGTCCTCCTCGGCCCGGCCCCCGGCTCGACGAGTGGACGAGAAGGCCACCAGGGTCGAGGTGCCGAGGCGAAGCTCGCTCGGGGCACGGCGGAAGAACTCGTCGTCCTTGGGGTTGGCGCCTGGCCACCCCCCCTCGATGTAGGCCACGCCCAGGTGGTCGAGCTGCTCGGCCACCCGGAGCTTGTCGTCCACGGTGAGGGAGAGCCCCTCCTGCTGGCTGCCGTCGCGCAGCGTGGTGTCGAAGATGTCGACCGAATCAGGCCAGCTCGGCATGGTGAAGTCGTGCGAGGCGGGCCGGTGGAGATGCGCTCGGGGGCTACTCGACATGGTCCAACCAGTCCTTGTACCGGTCGACCTCGCCGCGCACGGTGGCGAAGAAGACCGACTGGATCTCTTTGGTGATCGGCCCGGGTCGCCCGGTCCCGACCGGCCGGTCGTCGACCGAGCAGATCGGGACCACCTCGGCCGCGGTCCCGGTGAGGAAGGCCTCGTCAGCCAGGTAGAGATCGGTGCGGATCAGGGCCTCGTGCTCCAGGCCGTAGCCGAGATCGGTGGCGATGGTCTCGACCGAGCGCTGGGTGATGCCGTCCAGGGCGCCGGCATCCGAGGACGGGGGGGTGATCAGCGTCCCGTCGCGCACGATGAAGAGGTTCTCCCCGGTGCACTCGCTCACGTGCCCGTCCGGTGCCAGCAAGATGGCCTCGTCGTACCCGGCCTTCAGGGCTTCCACCTTGGCCAGCGAGGAGTTGAGGTACATGCCGGTGCTCTTGGCCGCGGTGGGTACCGCGTTGGGGTCGTGGCGCTGCCACGAGCTGACCTTCACCCGGACCCCGTTGGCCACCCCCTCGTCGCCCAGGTAGCTGGCCCACGGCCAGGCCGCGATGGCCACGTTGACCGGGCACGGCAGCGGGTTGAGCCCCATCTCGCCGTAGCCGAGGTAGACGATCGGGCGCAGGTAGCAGCCGTCGTGCAGCCGGTTCACCCTCACCACCTGGCGGCAGGCCTCCAGCACCTGGTCCAGGCTGTAGGGCATCTCGATCATGAGGACCTTGGCCGAGGCGAAGAGGCGCTCGATGTGGTCGCGCAGCCGGAAGATGGCCACCCCCCGGGCGGTCTTGTAGGCCCGGATCCCCTCGAAGACCCCCGAGCCGTAGTGCATGGTGTGGGTGAGGACGTGCACGGTGGCGTCGGCCCAGTCGACCAGCTCACCGTCCATCCAGATCTTCTCGGTCGGGGTGATGGGCATCTCAGAGCCTTTCTGCGATGGCCTCGCCGATGGCCGAGGTCGACCACCGGTCGGCGCCGGTTGGGGGGCGGGAGAGCTGGCCGGAGCCGACGAGGTCGGCGACCGCCTTGTCGATGCGGGCCGCTGCGTCGGTCTCGCCCAAAAAGTCGAGCATGAGGCTGGCCGACCGGATGGCCGCGACCGGGTTCGCCACTCCCTGGCCGGCGATGTCGTGGGCCGCCCCGTGGACCGGCTCGAACAGCGACGGCCCGGTGCGGGCCGGGTTGAGGTTGGCCGACGGGGAGAGGCCGTGGCCGCCGCACACCGCCCCGGCCAGGTCGGTGAGGATGTCGCCGAACAGGTTGTCGGTCACGATCACGTCGTAGCTGCGGGGCCGCTCGACCAGGTAGATGCAGGCCGCGTCGACGTGCTGGTAGTCGTGCGCCACCCCGCTGTGGTCGGCGGCGACCTCTTCGACCGTCCGCCGCCACAGGTCGCCGGCGAAGGTGAGCACGTTGGTCTTGTGGACCAAGGTGAGCCGGTGCGCCGGGCGGCGCTCGGCCAGCTCGAAGGCGAACCGGACGCACCGCTCGACCCCCATCCGGGTGTTCACCGAGCCCTGGGTGGCGATCTCGTGCTGGGTGCCCCGGCGCAGGAACCCGCCCTCGCCGGCGTAGGCGCCCTCGGTGTTCTCCCGAACCACCACGAACTCGGCCCCCTCGGCGATGGCACCGGGGGCGCCAGCGAAGGGCCGCAGATTGATGTACAGGTCGAGCTCGAAGCGGAGCTTGAGCAGGAGCCCCCGCTCGAGCAGGCCCGGCGGGACCGAGGTGTCGCCGACCGGCGGTCCGACCGCCCCGAGCAAGATGGCGTCGAACCCCCGCAGCTCCTCGAGGACCTCGTCGCTGAGAACCTCGCCGGTGCGCAGGTAGTGGGCCGCCCCCAGCTCATAGGTGGTGGTGTCGAGGGCAACCCCGGCCGCCTCGACCACCTTGAGCGCCTCGGCCACCACCTCGGGGCCGATCCCGTCGCCGCCGATGACCGCCACCGCGTGGCGGCGGCCGGTCACGTGGGCACCGCCTGGCCGCCCGACGCGCTCAGGTGCTCCCGGTGCATCTCTGTAGTGTGGTCCATCAGCTCTGGTCCGCTCGCGAAATGGGTCTGAATATGCAACGACCGCCCACCAAGTGGACGGTCGAACAGGCACGTGCCGGTGGGCACGTGCCTACACGATGATCACCTGGCCGTGGGCGACGAACATGAGCCACCATTGTCCCCTGCGCTCCCCCGCCACGTCAACCAGCCCCACCGGGCGGCCCAAGGGTCCGCTTCGGCATGGCTGAGCGAGGCCCGGTTATCGGGATCACCGCCAGCGAGCTGACCGCCACCTACGGCGACTGGACCGAGCGGTGCACCCTCGTCCCGACCGACTACGTCCGCGCGGTGGCTCGGGCCGGCGGCATCCCGGTGGTGCTGGCCGCGGTCGACGGCGCGGCTCGCTCGGTGGCCGACCACCTCGACGGGCTGGTGCTCACCGGAGGGACCGACGTCGACCCCGACGTGTTCGGGGCGCCCCGGCACCCGCAGGCCCAGCGGCCCGACCGCCGGCGGGACCGCTTCGAGCTCGACCTGCTCGACGCGGCCGCCGACGGCGGACTGCCGGTGCTGGCCATCTGCCGAGGCATCCAGGTGGTCAACGTGTGGCGGGGCGGGACGCTCCACCAGCACCTCCCCGACGTCGGGGCCAGCCCGGAGCACTTGGGGCCTCCCGGCGGCTACGGCACCCACCGGGTCCGGCTCGACCCGGCCAGCCGGCTCGGGGCCCTGCTGGGGGCCGAGTTGGACGTCCCGACCCACCACCACCAGGGGATCGATCGCCTCGGGTCGGGCCTGCGAGCCTGCGGGTGGTCCGGCGACGGCATCGTCGAAGCGCTGGACGACCCCGAGCTCCCCTTCCTGGTCGCGGTGCAGTGGCACCCCGAGGCGGGGGACGACCCCAGGCTGTTCGAGCGCCTGGTCGAAGCGGCCCGGGACCGGCCGGCTGCCCTGGCCGGCCGGCACCCCGGCGCTAAGGTGGCCCGATCCCCGAGCGACCCCGGAGAGCTGGTCGAGGAGCACCCATGATCGAGGCCCACGGCTTGACCAAGCACTACGGCAAGACCCTGGCGGTCGACTCGCTCTCCTTCGAGGTCCGGCCGGGACAGGTGACCGGTTTCCTCGGGCCCAACGGGTCGGGGAAGTCGACCACCATGCGGATGATCATGGGCCTCGACCGGCCTGACGCCGGCGAGGCCCGGATCAACGGCCGCCCCTACCGCGACCTCCCCTGGCCGCTGCACGAGGTCGGCGCCCTGCTCGAGGCCAAGGCCATCCACCCCGGGCGGAGCGCGTTCAACCACCTGTGGATGCTGGCCCAGACCCACGGGATCGGGCGCCGGCGAGTCGACGAGGTCCTCGAGCTGGTCGGGCTGGCAGAGGTCGCCGGCCGCCGGGCCGGGAAGTTCTCCCTCGGCATGGGCCAGCGGCTGGGAATCGCCGCCGCCCTGCTCGGCGACCCGGCGGTCCTGCTGTTCGACGAGCCGGTCAACGGCCTGGACCCCGAAGGGATCCTGTGGGTCCGCACCCTCCTGCGGCACCTGGCCGGCGAGGGCCGGACGGTGTTCGTCTCCAGCCACCTGATGAGCGAGATGGCCCTGACCGCCGACCACGTGGTGGTGATCGGACGGGGCCGGCTCATCGCCGACCGGCCGGTGGCCGAGCTGGTCGCCGACCGCTCCCGCCAGTTCGTCCGGGTCCGCACCCCCGAGCCGCAACGGCTGGTGCCCCTGCTCGAGAGCGCTGGCGGCCAGGTGGACCCGGGCACCGACGGGGCCCTCACCGTCACCGGGCTCGGCGCCGAGGCCATCGGCGACCTGGCCGGCGAGCACGGGGTCCGGCTCCACGAGCTGACCCCGCTGCAGGCCTCCTTGGAGGAGGCGTTCATGGACCTGACCCGCGACAGCGTCGAGTTCGGCGCCCGGCAAGAGGCCGGGCCGGCGGCGACGGTGCCCAGCGCCCCCGGCCCCGGAGCGGCTCGATGAGCGCCGGGGCGGCCGCGATCGGGACGGCTCGGTTGCCGGGTGGCCACTACGGGCCGCTCGGGCAGTTGCGCTCGGAGTGGACCAAGATGCGCACGGTCCGCTCGACCATCTGGGCCCTGGTGGCGACCGTGGTCGCAGTGATCGGGATCGGCGCGCTGGCCACCGCAGTGACTGCTGCCCACTGGCGCAGCGGCGGGATCGTCGACCGGGTCAACTTCGACCCCACCGCCCGCAGCCTGGCCGGGCTGTTCCTGGGCCAGATCGTGATCGGCGTCCTCGGGGTCCTGGTGATGAGCGCCGAGTACGGGACCGGGACCATCCGGGCCACCCTGTCGGCCGTGCCCAACCGCCCCCTGGTGCTGGCGTGCAAGACCGCGGTGTTCGCGCTGGTCGCGCTGGTGGCCAGCGAGGTGCTGACCTTCGGGGCGTTCTTCCTGGGCCAGGCGCTCCTGCGGGGATCCACCCCCTACGCGACCTTGGGCCAGCCCGGGGTGCTGCGGGCGGTGGTCGGGGCCGGCCTGGTGCTGACCGTGCTCGGCCTGTTCGCCCTCGGCCTGGCCACCATCATCCGGCACACCGCCGGGGCGCTCACCGCCTACGTCGGCCTCCTGCTCGTGCTGCCCCTCATCATCCAGGCATTCCCCCAGTCGTTCCAGCACTCGGTCATGAAGTTCATGCCGCTGGTCATCGGGGAGCGGATGGCCGCCACCCGGGCGACGACCCACGCCTTCGGCGGGATCCCGCTCCTGTCCCCCTGGGTCGGGTTCGCGCTGCTCTGCGTCTACAGCGCGGCGGTCCTCGTCATCGGCGGCATCCTCATGGTCCGCCGGGACGCGTGAGCGGCGCCGAGGTCCCCGGCCGGGGCCGGTAGCCTCGAGGGGTGCCCGGCCGGGAGCACGGCCGGGGAGAGACAGCCAGGACTCAGCCCATGACGCCGAATCGACCAAGCGAGGAGACGACCGGCACCCGCCTCACCAAGGAGACCTACGACCGCCTGGTGGCCGAGCTGGAGGACCTCACCACCCGGGGCCGCAGCGAGATCGCGGCCGCGATCGAGGCCGCCCGGGCACTGGGCGACCTCTCGGAGAACGGGGACTACCACGCGGCCAAGGACACGCAGGGGAAGATGGAGTCCCGGATCCGCCACCTCCAGGCCTTGCTCAAGGAGGCGACGGTGGTGTCCGGCAGCGACGGAGACGGCACGGTGACCCACGGCTCCGTCGTCGCCCTGCGCTACGAGGGCGACGACGAGGACGACATCCAGCGGTTCCTGGTCGGCTCGATCGAGGAGCGGCGCGAGGGCTTGGCGGTGGTCTCGCCCGAGGCCCCGCTCGGCCAGGCGCTGCTGGGCCGCCGACCGGGCGACACCGTCGCCTACGAAGCCCCCGGGGGCACCCTCACGGTCACCATCGTCGAGGTCGAGGCCTGATGGCCGCCGAGGGCGCCCCCAAGACCCTGGTCGACAAGGTCTGGGAGGCCCACGTCGTCCGGTCGGCCGAGGGGGAGCCGGACCTGCTCTACATCGACCTGCACCTGGTGCACGAGGTCACCTCGCCCCAGGCGTTCGACGGTCTGCGGCTGGCCGGCCGACGGGTTCGTCGCCCGGAGTTGACCGTGGCCACCGCCGACCACAACGTGCCCACCACCGACGTGCGAGCTCCGGTGGCCGACCCGATCTCCCGTCGCCAGCTCGAGGTGCTGGCGGCCAACTGTGCCGAGTTCGGGATCGCCTGCTACCCGATGGGCCACCCCGACCAGGGCATCGTGCACGTGATCGGGCCGGAACTGGGGCTGACCCAGCCCGGGATGACCGTGGTGTGCGGCGACAGCCACACCTCGACCCACGGGGCCTTCGGGGCGCTCGCCTTCGGCATCGGCACGAGCGAGGTCGACCACGTCCTGGCCACCCAGACGCTCCCCCAGTCCCGACCGGCGACCATGGCCGTGACCATCGACGGCGTGCTCGGTGCCGGGGTCACCGCCAAGGACATCGTGCTGGCGGTGATCGGGCGGATCGGCACCGGCGGCGGGGCCGGCCACGTCATCGAGTACCGGGGCGAGGCCATCCGGTCCCTCTCCATGGAGGGCCGCATGACCGTGTGCAACATGAGCATCGAGGGCGGTGCCCGGGCCGGCATGGTCGCTCCCGACGACGTCACCTTCGCCTACCTGGAAGGACGGCGCCACGCGCCCCGGGGCCGGGCCTGGGAAGCGGCGCTTGACTCCTGGCGGTCGCTGCCCAGCGACCCCGGAGCGGTGTTCGACAAGGAGGTCGCGCTGGACGCCGCCACGCTCCAGCCCCATGTGACCTGGGGGACCAATCCGGCCCAGGTGGTGCCGATCGACGGCACCGTGCCAGACCCCGACGCCTTCGCCCAGCCGGCCGAGCGGGAGGCAGCCGCCCGGGCCCTGGCCTACATGGGCCTGACCGCCGGCACCCCGATCCGGGAGATCCCGGTCGACACCGTGTTCATCGGGTCGTGCACCAACTCCCGTCTCGAGGATCTGCGGGCGGCGGCCGCGGTCCTGGCCGGCCGCCGAATCCGTCCCGGGCTGCGGGCCCTGGTCGTCCCGGGCTCACACCGGGTCAAAACCGAGGCCGAGGCCGAGGGGCTCGACGCCGTCTTCCGGGCTGCGGGCTTCGACTGGCGGGAGCCCGGCTGCTCGATGTGCCTGGCCATGAACCCCGACAAGCTGTCGGCCGGCGAGCGGTGCGCGTCGACCTCCAACCGGAACTTCGAGGGGCGTCAGGGGCGCGGCGGCCGGACCCACCTGGTCTCGCCGGCCGTGGCGGCGGCGACCGCGGTGCTCGGTCGCTTCGGGACCCCCGAGGAGCTGCCATGAAGCCAGTGCGGGTGGTGAGCGGAACCGCGGTCCCCCTCGACCGCTCCGACGTCGACACCGACCAGATCATCCCGTCGGACTGGCTCAAGCGGGTCGAGCGGACCGGCTTCGGGGCCGGGCTCTTCGCCGAGTGGCGGGACGACCGCGACTTCGTCCTCAACCGGGACGAGCACGCCGGAGCCACCATCTTGGTGGCCGGTCCCAACTTCGGCACCGGGTCGTCGCGCGAGCACGCGGTGTGGGCGCTCATGGACTACGGCTTCGAGGCGGTGGTCTCGCCCCGCTTCGGCGACATCTTCGCCACCAACTGCACCAAGCAGGGCCTCGTGCCGGTGCGAGTGGACGAGGAGCTGGGCCGGGCCCTCCTGGACGCGGTGGCAGCCGACCCCGGGCTCGAGGTGACGATCGACATCGAGCGAGGGACCATCGAGGCCCCGGCGGCCGGCCTGTCGGGCACCTTCCCGCTCGACGAGTTCACCCGGGCCCGGCTCCTCAACGGCTGGGACGACATCGGCCTGACCCTGCGCTTCGAAGAACTGATCGCCCGCTACGAGGCCAACCGACCGGACTGGCTCCCCTCGGTCTCGGCCTGACCGGCAGGGCCGAGGCACCTCGGCACGGTGCCGCTCAGCCCGCTTCGCCCAGGGGAGCCTGGAGGCGGACGGTGCGTCCATCCGGGTCGCGCACCTGGGCCTCGAGCACGCCCCAGTGCTGGGGCGCGAACGGCTGGATGACCTCGAGGCCACCTCCGGGGTCGGCGACCGAGGGATCGGGGGCACGCAGGATGGGATGGGTCTCGAGCCGGCCGTCCGGACGCTCGTTGATGAACACGTAGGGTCCACCGGCCGGGTGGCTCCACTGGCCCGAGCCGTGGTCGGTCTCGAAGCTCCTGGCGAACCCCAGTGCGGCCCAGAAGGCGGCGGTCGCCTGGTAGTCACGCGTCTCGATGTACAGGCCCTCGATACCCTCGGTGGCCATGGCTCCTCCTTGGTGCTCTCTGCGGTTCTCTCTCTGCTCGGACGCCGAGGCGGCCCGAGGCGAAGGGCCTCAGCCCAGGGCGGACCTTGCCACCGAATCACCCCCGAGGGCAGGGCACGACGCACCCGACCAGCGCCGCGGGAGATCGCTCCCCGGCTCCGCCCTCACGACAGGGCTGTGACCCGTCCCTCGCTGGGCGGCCGCGTCCCGCCCAGTGGCGTCGTTCGGCGTGGGCTGCCACCGCTCCCTTGGACCAACGCTGCCACCGTCGGGTGGCGAGGGAGCGGGCTCGGTGTGATGCGGAAGGACCATCTGGGTCCCGCAGCTGGACCGGGTGCCGGGGTCGCCGAAAGCGCGGCCCTCGAGGACGACCAGGCCTCGCGACGAGTGTCCCGTCGCCCGGCTGCGCCGTCGACGGCCCGAGATTTGAGCGCCGAACGTGAGATCGTTGGACGGGGCGCGTGTCAGGGGCTGGTCCGGCCAGGATCGTCTGGGCTTGTTGCCGGCGCGGTCACGCCAACAGCTGCAACCACGCCATCGGTGAGGTGGACCCGGAGGCCCCTGTCGCCGATCGCTGCTAGCCACGCACCCGGTTGGCCGCGCTGATCACCGCGTTGAGCGAGGCGTCCAGGATGCTCGAGTCCATCCCCACCCCCCACAGTCGGGTCCCACCGGCCTCCACCTCCACGTAGGCGACGGCCGACGCACCCGAGCCCGAGGTGAGCGCGTGCTCGCTGTAGTCGACCACCTCGAGGTCGACCCCCACTTCCTCCAGCGCGGCGACCAGTGCGTCGATCGGGCCGTTCCCCGAGCCCCGGATGGTGCGGTGGTGGCCGTCCACCAGGAGCTGGGCCACCACCGTGGTCTCGTGATCACCGGAGGAGATCTCGCTCGAGAGCAGCCGGATCCCCGGCTCGTCGGGGAGGTAGGTCTTGGCGAACACCTCCCACATCTCGTCGGGGCGGATTTCGGTCCCCGACGCCTCGGTCACCGACTGGACGGTCTTGGAGAACTCGATCTGCAGCCGCCGGGGCAGGTCCAAGCCGTGCTCGGTGTCCATGATGTAGGCCACGCCGCCCTTCCCCGACTGGCTGTTCACCCGGACGATGGCCTCGTAGGTCCGTCCCAGGTGCTTGGGGTCGATCGGCAGGTAGGGAACCTCCCAGGTCTCGTAGTCGTCCCCGATCGCCGCCATGCCCTTTTTGATCGCGTCCTGGTGCGAGCCGGAGAACGCGGTGTACACCAGGTCGCCTACGTAGGGGTGGCGGGGATGGATCGGCAGCCGGGTCGCGTACTCGGCCACCTTGCGCACCCGCTCGATGTCGCTGAAGTCGAGCTCGGGATCGATGCCCTGGGAGAACAGGTTGAGCGCCAGCGTCACGACGTCGACGTTGCCGGTCCGCTCCCCGTTGCCGAACAGCGTGCCCTCGATGCGATCGGCTCCGGCCAGCACCGCCAGCTCGGCCGCGGCGACGGCGGTGCCACGGTCGTTGTGGGGGTGCAGGCTCAGGACCACCGAGTCCCGGTTGGAGATGGTTCGGCCGAACCACTCGATCACGTCTGCGTAGACGTTGGGGCTGTACATCTCCACGGTGGCCGGCAGGTTCAGGATGATCGGCCGCTCGGGAGTCGGCTCGATCACCTCCATCACTGCCTCGCAGATCTCCACCGCGAACTCAGGCTCGGTCCCGGTGAAGCTCTCCGGCGAGTACTCGTAGCGGACCTCGGTTCCCGGCAGGCTGGCCTCGAGCTTCTTGCACAGCCGGGCCGCGTTGGTGGCGATCTCCACGATCCCCGGCTTGTCCAGCCCGAAGACCACCCGCCGTTGGAGTTCGGAGGTCGAGTTGTAGAAGTGGACGATCACCCGCCGAGCCCCCTTCAAGGACTCGTAGGTCCGCTCGATGAGCTCGTCTCGGCACTGGACGAGCACCTGGATCTCCACGTCCTCGGGAACCAGGTCCTCTTCGATGAGGAGGCGCTGGAAGTCGTAGTCGGGCTGGGAGGCAGAGGGGAAGCCGACCTCGATCTCCTTGAACCCCACCGCGACCAGGGTCTCGAACAGGCGGCGCTTGCGGTCCGGGTCCATCGGGTCGATGAGGGCCTGGTTGCCGTCGCGCAGGTCGACGCTGGCCCAGCGGGGAGCCCGCTCGAACACCCGGTCCGGCCAGGTCCGGTCGTGGAGCTGAAGCGGGACGTGCGAGCGGTACTTGTGGAACGGCATCGGCGGGGGGTCGCACGGCAGGGCCAGGCGGCCCTCGGCCTGAGTGAGCGGTCGGGGCTCGGTGGCTCGGCTCATGGCTCCTCCTCGTGATTCCTGGTCGTCGTCTGATTCGTGGGTGGTCCTCGCTCCGGTGTCCCGGCCAACAAAAAACCTCCTGGCAGAAGCCAGGAGGCGGTCGGGCGAACGCGATGTGGCGTTCGCCGTCAGGTCAGCAGCAGGACCGAGATCGAAGCTCCAGACATGGTCCGTTCATGATGGCATCGTCGGCGCCCCTGGTCAAGGCACCGTCATGGGGCGCGGTCGGCCGGCGTCCTCGGACCGTTCCCGCCACTGCCAACCCGTCCGGCACCCGGTGCCGTCATCTTGGAGCGTGGACATGTCCTGCAAGCCGCTGCTCGCCTCCCGCCGGTGGTTCCCCCTGGCTGCCGCCGTGCTGGCGGTGGCCGCCCTGGCCACCACCACCGCCGTCTCGGTGGCCGGTTTCAGCGCCCAGATCGTGGGCAACGCCAACAGCTTCTCCTCGGGGACCATGCAGCTCAAGGAGAGCGACGGCACCCTGAGCTGCTACTCGACCGGGTCGGGCGCTGGCGGCTCGGTCAGCGCGACCAACAGCGCGACCTGCGCCATCGACAAGCTGGTGGGCACGCTGGACCAGGTGCCGGGAGGCACCCCCCTCACCACCACCGTCACGCTCACCAACGTGGGGTCGGCGGCCGCCAGCCTAGACAGCCTGGTCATGGGGGGGTGCACGGTGGCCCCGGCCAGCGACGACAACGGCTACGTCGGCACCGACACCAGCGGCTTCTGCGCCAAGGTGGATCTGTCGATCGGGATCAGCGGCAAGTGCATCTACCCCCCGAACCCCTCGGCGGCCTGCCCCGGGGTGCCCACCAACGTCGGAAACCTGGCCGCGGTGGCCGGGGCCACCTTCAACCAGCAGTCGACCCCGCCGCTGCCCCTGCTGGCCGCCGGGGCCTCGCAGGCCTACACCTTCACGGTCATGCTCGACCCTTCGGCCACCAACGCCGACCAGGGGCTCACCGCCAGCATGACCATGACCTGGAACCAGGCCTGACGAGGCCGCGGTGCCAGAATCGGCCGATGGGGACCGGCGGTGGCACCAACCGGCCCGGCTCGGTGCCGGGCCGCCCCGCGCTCGACGCACTGGCGGCGACCCTCGGCCTGGTGCCGCTCGGTCCGGCCGACGGTGGTGAGTTCGGTGCGACCTTCGTGAGCAGCCCGGCCGGCGAGCAACTGGTGCTCAAGGCGACCGCCGACCTCGGTGCCGGGTCTCGCTGGGCCGAGGGGGCGCGGCTTGCCAACGTGCTTCGCGACGCCGGCTACCCCTGCCCCCGCTACGTGGGCACCGGGACGCACGACGGCCTCACCTGGTCCCTCCAGCAGCGCCTCCCCGGCGTGATCCCGGCCGCCCTGACCGAGGCCCACCTCGGCCAGCTGGCTGGTCTGGCCGAGCGCCACGCCGAGCACGGGCGTCCCGAGCCATGGCTGGCGACCGAGCTCGGCCTGGCTCGGGAGCAGGCCCGCTGGCTCGAAGGACGGAAGCCCACCCGGCGGCTGGGGGCGGAGCTGGTCGAGGTGCTGGACGCGCTCGGACCGGTCGGGGTCCGCCAGGGCGACGTCGCGCACGGCGACTTCCACCACCGCAACGTGCTGGCCCACGACCAGACGGTGACTGGGGTGTTCGACTGGGAGGGTGCCCACAGCGGCGACTGGCGCTTCGACCTGTGCACCCTGGCCTTTTGGTCCGAGCTCGCCCCGAACCAGTGGACTGCCGACGCCGCGGCAAGCGCCGCCCGGCTGGTCGCCAGGGTCTGCCCGGACCCGGTGGCGGCGGTGTGCATGGCGATCCTCGCCGCCCGGGTCGCCTGGTTCTACGCCACCTTCCGACCGTCGGCGCTCTGGCGTGCTCGCCAGCGGATCGAACGCCACGTGGCCCAGTGGTGGCGCTGACCGGCCAGGGGTTCAGGCAGGGGCGCTCACCTTGGCGTTGTAGGCCCACACCGCGAACAGCGGGTCGCCGCGATGCTGACGCGGCGTGCAGCGACGGAAGGACGGCTCGCTCCAACCACCGGCGACCTCGAAGTACCGCCGGACGATGGCCCCCCGCTCCTCGTCGGTCGCGACCAGCCACCCGGCGATGGCCTTGGTCGGGAACATCCGGTTGGAGAACGTGCACACGAACGGGCCCCCTGGCCGCACCACCCGACCCACCTCGCGGAACACCTCGACCGGTGCGGTGAGATAGTCGACCGAGACGCAGCACACCGCGGCGTCGAAGCGGTCGTCGGCGAACGGCAGCACCGGGTCGGCGTTGAGGTCGTGAACCACCCGCTCGGCAGCGGCCAGGTTGGCGTCCAATTCCAGCGCGTTCATCCCGAGGACGGTGAGCCGGGCCACCCGATGGGCGAAGTGCGAGGTCCACGAGGCCATGAGGTCGAGAACCTCACCGCGCACCCCGAGCTCGTCGTAGAGGGCGCCGACTGCGGCGATGGCATGGTCGTCGATGTGGGTGACCAGCCTCGGCTGGGCGTAGAAGTGGCGGTCGGGCGCGGGGTCGAGCCGGTCGAAGAAGCCGGGCGGCCAGGCCATGGGCCGATGGTGGCACGCTCCCGGCCGCTCCGGCGACCGTTCGGCCGGTGCCCGCCCGTCTGCCTGCCGCCGAGCGGCCGGTCGGCCGGCCGATCGCGCTCGGGCTGGCGGCGACCGCGCTGGCCCTGGCGGTGGCGGCGGCGGTGGCCTGGCGGCTGGCTGGCGGGTCGGCCTTCGTCGTGGCCACCCCGTCCATGTGCCCGGCGCGCTGCGTCGGGTCCCTGGTCCTCGAGCGCCCCCTGACCACTCCGGCGCGGCCGGGGATGGTGGTGAGCTTCCGGCCGCCGGGGATCGCCGCGGTCTACACCCACCGAGTGGTGGCCGTCCTGGCCGATGGGCGGCTCCGCACCGCGGGGGAGGTGCTGGGCCGGGCCGATCCCTGGACCGTGCCCCGCCAGCGGGTGCTGGGCCGGGTGGTGGCCACGATCGCCGGCCTGGGCTGGCTCTGGCGGTGCCTGCCGGCGATGGCGGCCGCCCTGGCCTTGTATCTGCTGGCCCGGTCGGCCCTCCAACGCAGGCTCCGACCCCACGCCGACCGCCTCTTCGTCGTCGTCTTGGTGGCCGTGCCGGTCGCGGTCCTGGACCCGTTCGTGCAGGCCGAGGTGGTGGCGGTGCGGCTGCTCCCCCGTGGCGCCGCGCTCCGGGT
Organism: Actinomycetota bacterium; assembly: GCA_021324355.1. Classification (GTDB taxonomy): domain Bacteria; phylum Actinomycetota; class Acidimicrobiia; order Acidimicrobiales; family RAAP-2; genus Palsa-461. The sequence goes on along the minus strand of JAJPJD010000018.1, from coordinate 101,730 downwards.
CCTGAACACCGGCCTGCTGGCGGCCCGGCTCCGCCTCGGTTCGGCAAGACCGGCGACGGTGGCTCCTGGGCACCTCATCGAGTTGACCACCCATGCGCCCAGGGCCTGGCTCTCGGGGGGCCCGACCGCTCCGGCCGTCGCAGCCGGCGTGGGCGGCTGCGCCCTGGCTGCGGTAGCGCTCCTCTTCGGGGCCACCAGGGACCCATGGCGTCCGACGGTGGCGTCCGATGGTCCGCCCGTGCCGGCTGCCGATCGGCCGCTCATGAGCGGAGTCGCCTGCCAGGACGGGACGTGGCGGCGGTGCCCGAGCCCTCGGGCCGAGCAGCGGTCGAGGGCGGCCGGCCGCGGCCTGTCGGCACCGAGCGCCAAGCCGGGATGGCGCCGGCGAACCGGATCGGCCCCTAGGGCTCGAGGGTGACCCGGTTGACGCCCAGGATCCCCGAGCGCGACGCCAGCTCGGTCAGGACCTCGTCGGGTGGGTCTGCGTCCACCGACAGGACCATGAGAGCGGTGGTCTCCTCGGTGCGGGGTGCCAGCGCCATGGAGCGGATCGACACCGAGGCGTCCCCCAGCACCGTCCCCACCACCCCGATCATCCCCGGCCGGTCGTCGTTGCGGACGACGAGCATGTGGGGGGACGGGGTCACCTCGACCGGGAGGTCGTCGACCGACACGATCCTCGGGCCCCCGGCGGTGACCGTGCCCGCGACCGAGTGCTCGGCCGAGCGCAGGGTCACCCGGTTGACGTACTCGCCCGGTGTCGCGGTGGAGGTCTCCTGCACCCGCAGCCCCCGCCGCTGCGCCATCTGGGGCGCGTTCACGTAGGACACCGGCTCCTCGGTGCTGGTGGCGAACAGGCCCTTCAGGGCGCACAGGGTCAAGATGTCGTGGCGCTCGGCCCCGATGGCTCCCTCGACGTGAACCTCGAGGCGGTCGGGGAGCCGGTCGTGCAGGCAGCCGAAGAACCGGCCCAGCTGCTCGACCAGCCCCATGAACGGCTTCACCGGCTCGGAGATCCCGCTCGCCGCAACGTTCACCGCCAGGGGGACGAACTCGCCGGCCAGCGCGAGGAGCACCTGCTCGGCGATGGTCACGCCGGCCTTGTCCTGGGCCTCGGCGGTGGACGCCCCCAGGTGCGGGGTGACCACCACCGACTCCAGCGAGAACAGGGGTGACTCGGTGGTCGGCTCCTCGGCGAAGACGTCCAGGGCTGCCCCGGCGACCCGGCCAGACGCAATGGCCTCGGCCAGTGCCGCCTCGTCGACGATCCCGCCGCGCGCGGTGTTCACGATGCGGATCCCCGGCTTGCACCGGGACAGGAGCTCAGCCCCAATCAAGCCCACGGTCTCGGCGTTCTTCGGCAGGTGCACGGTCAAAAAGTCGGCTTCGGCCGCCAGCTCGTCCAGGCTCCGAAGCTCCACCCCGAGGTGGCGGGCCCGCTCGGCCGAGACGTAGGGGTCATACGCGAGCAGTCGCATGCCGAAGGCCAGCGCCCGCTGGGCGACCAGGGTCCCAACCCGGCCCAGACCGACGATGCCCAAGGTCTTGCCGTGCAGCTCGACCCCCTCCCGGCGAGACCGCTCCCAGCGGCCAGCGATCAGCGCGGCATGGGCCTGGGGGATGTTGCGAGCTTGGGCCAGCAGGAGGGCCATGGTCTGCTCGGCAGCCGACAGGATGTTGGACTCGGGCGCGTTGACCACCATCACGCCGCGTTCGGTGGCCGCGGCGACGTCGACGTTGTCGATCCCCACGCCGGCCCGGCCGATCACCACCAGCTCGGTGCCGGCCTCGATCACCTCGGCGGTGACCTTGGTCGCCGAGCGGATGATGAGGGCATGGGCGCCGGCCACCCGTTCCAGCAGGGCCGAGTGGTCCAGGCCCTCGGCCACGTCCACCTGGTGGCCGGCAGCGCGTAGCCGGTCCAGCCCACTGTTGGCGATCGTCTCGGTGACCAGTACCCGGGCCACGGGTCCTCCTCCTTCGACCCCCCTCAGGGCTCTGCCTCGGCGAACAGCGCCCCCAGGCGCTCGACCCCCTCCGCCAGGTCGTCGTCCCCGAGCGCGTAGGACATGCGGAAGTACCCCGGGGCTCCGAACGCCTCCCCAGGGACGACCGCCACCTTGGCCTCGGCGATGCACAGCTGGGCCAGCTCGGCGCTGGTCTGCGGCCGCTGGCCGCGGATCCGCCGTCCGAGCAGCCCCTTGACCGACGGGAAGGCGTAGAAGGCCCCCTCGGGCTCCACGCAGCAGACCCCCTCGATGCGGTTGAGCATGGCCACGATGGTTCGCCGGCGCCGGTCGAAGGCGGCCCGCATCTCGGCCACCGCGCTCAGGTCCCCCGACACCGCGCACAGCGCGGCCGCCTGGGCCACGTTGGAGACGTTCGAGGTCTCGTGGGACTGCAGGTTGGTGGCCGCCGCGACCACGTCCGGCGGCCCGATCAGCCAGCCGACCCGCCACCCGGTCATCGCGTAGGTCTTGGCCACCCCGTTCACCACCACGCAGCGGTCGGCCAGCTCGGGCACCAGCACCGGCATCGAGTGGTGCTCGGCCCGGCCGTAGACGAGGTGCTCGTAGATCTCGTCGGTCACCACCCACAGGCCCCGCTCGAGGGCCCAGTGGCCGATGGCCTCGATCTCGGCGGCCGAGTAGACCGCCCCGGTGGGGTTGGACGGGGAGACGAAGACAAGGACCTTGGTCCGTTCGCTGCGCGCCGCCTCCAGGTCCTCGACCGACACCCGGAACCCCTGGTCCTCGTCGGTCGGCACCGGCACCGGGACCCCGCCGGCCAAGGCGATGGCCTCGGGATAGGTGGTCCAGTAGGGGGCGGGGACCAGGACCTGGTCGCCGGGGTCGCACAGGACCGCGAACGCGTTGGCCACCGCGTGCTTGCCCCCGTTGGTGACCAGCACCTGGGACGGGTCGACCGACAGCCCCGAGTCGCGCTCGGTCTTGGCCGCGATGGCCGCCCGCAGGGCCGGCAGGCCGGCGGTCGGGGTGTAATGGTGGAGGGCCGGGTCGGCGCAGGCCGCCTGGGCCGCCCGGACGATCGGTTCGGGGGTGGGGAAGTCCGGCTCGCCGGCGGCGAAGCCGATCACCCGCTCGCCGGCCGCCTGGAGCGCCTTGTAGGCGGCGTCCACGGCCAGCGTGGCAGAGGGCGCGATGGCTCCGGCGCGCCGGGAGATGCGGGCCGGCGCGGTCGCGGCGGGGCGGGGGACCACGGGTGCCATGATTCCATACGTGACCGAGCCCCCCGACATCGCCATCCCCGCCCATCTCCTCCCCTCCGACGGCCGTTTCGGCTCTGGCCCCTCCAAGGTCCGCCCTGAGCAGGTGAAGGCGCTGGCCAGCGCGGCCGACACCTACCTGGGCACGAGCCACCGCCAGGCCGGCGTGCGGACGGTGGTCGGCCGGCTGCGCTCGGGCCTGGCCGAGCTGTTCTCGCTTCCCGACGGCTACGAGGTGGTGCTGGGCAACGGGGGGACCACCGCCTTCTGGGACGTGGCCACCTTCTGCCTGATCGACCGGCTGAGCCAGCACCTGTGCTTCGGGGAGTTCTCGTCCAAGTTCGCGGCCGCGGTCCAGGCCGCCCCCCACCTGGAGGACCCCCAGGTGGTCGAGTCGCCGCCGGGGACCAGGCCCCGCAGCCGGCCCGACCCGGCGGTCGACCTCTACGCCTTGACCCACAACGAGACCTCGACCGGGGTGGCCATGGCGGTGGAGCGGCCCCAAGGCTCGGGCGAGGCGCTGGTGGCGGTCGATGCCACCTCGGCCGCCGGCGGCCTGCCGGTCGACCCGTCCCAGTTCGACGTCTACTACCTGGCCCCCCAGAAGTGCTTCGCGGCCGACGGCGGCCTGTGGGTGGCGCTCATGTCGCCGGCGGCGCTTGAGCGAGCCCAGCGCATCGTGGGCGGCGGCCGCTACGTGCCGCCGTTCCTCGACCTCACCATCGCGATCGAGAACTCCCGGCTCGACCAGACCTACAACACCCCGGCGCTGGCCACCCTGTTCCTCTTCGTCGACCAGCTGGAGTGGATGCTGGGCAACGGCGGCCTGGCGTGGACCACCGCCCGGTGCGACCGGTCGGCCGAGATCCTCTACACCTGGGCCGAGCAGAGCGACTTCGCCCGGCCCTTCGTGGAGAACCCACAGGACCGCAGCCACGTGGTGGGGACGATCGACTTCGTCGACGAGGTCGACGCGGCCGCAGTGGCCCGGGTGCTGCGGGCCAACGGCATCGTGGACACCGAGCCCTACCGCAAACTCGGCCGCAACCAGCTGCGAGTGGCGATGTTCCCGTCCATCGAGCCCGACGACGTGGCCGCGCTGTGCGGGTGCATCAACTACGTGGTCGGGGCGCTGGCCTCCTGACGCCGGGCAGGCGAGGGCCCCGACTCGGCGGGCTCAGCCGCCCGAGACGTCCTGGACCCGCTGGCGCCCCTGGGTGACGAACGGCATCATCGCCCGCAGCTCGGCCCCCACCTGCTCGATCTGGTGGGCCTGGGCTCGACGACGCAGCTCCTCGAAGTGCGGCCGGCCGTTGCGGTTCTCGGCGATCCACTCCTCGGCGAAGGTCCCGTCGCGGATGTCGGCCAGGATCCGGCCCATCTCCGCCCGGACCGCCTCATTGATCACCCGGGGACCCCGGGTCATGTCCCGTACTCGGCGGTGTCGGAGATCGAGTAGCGCATGCCGGCGATCCCTTGCTCGTACATGAGGTCCACGATGAGCTTGAGCTCGTGCAGGCACTCGAAGTAGGCCGACTCGGGCTGGTAGCCGGCGGCCACCAGGGTCTCGAACCCGGCGGTGACCAGGGCAGTCAGGCCCCCACACAGGACCACCTGTTCGCCGAAGAGGTCGGTCTCGGTCTCCTCGGCGAAGGTGGTGTCGAGCACCCCGGCCCGGGTCGCCCCGAGCGCATGGGCGTAGGAGAGGGCCAGGGCCCGGGCGTTGCCGGTGGCGTCCTGGGCCACCGCGATCAGGGTGGGGACCCCACCTCCCTCGGTGTAGGTCCGCCGCACCAGGTGGCCCGGCCCTTTGGGGGCGACCATGGCCACGTCCACCCCCTCGGGCGGCACGATCTGGCCGAAGCGGATGTTGAAGCCGTGGGCGAACATGAGGCAGTCCCCGGGCTCGAGGTGGGCCGCCACCTCGGCGTCGTAGAGCGCCTTCTGCTCGGTGTCGGGGACGAGGAACATGACCACGTCGGCCTCGGCCGCCGCGTCGGCAGGCGAGGTGACCCGCAGCCCGGCCTCCTCGGCCTTGGACCGGGAGGACGAGCCCGGGCGCAGGCCGACCCGGACGTCGACTCCTGACTCGGTGAGGTTCAGGGCGTGGGCGTGGCCCTGGGAGCCGTAGCCCAAGATGGCGACCTTGCGTCGCTGGATGAGCGACGGGTCGGCGTCCTGCTCGTAGTACATGGTGGCCATGGTCCGGGTTCTCCTGTCGTCCAGTCCGTGTCGTCCAGTCCGCGTGGTCAGTCGGCCTTCGAGCGCCCCAACTTAGGCAACGCGACCCGACCGGTCCGTTGGAGCTCCACGATGCCGTAGGCGCCGAGGAGCCGCTCGAAGTCGTCGACCGTATCGGGGTCGTCGGCCAGCATGACCGTGAGGCGGTCCAGACCGACGTTGACCACCTCGCCACGGAACACCCCCACCAGCTCGATGACCTCGCCCCGGCGGGGTGCGTCGACCGCCACGGTGGCCAGCAGGAGCTCCCGCTCGACCGCCGCTTCGGGGGCCAGCTGGGAGATCGCCACCACGTTGACCAGCTTGTCCAGCTGCTGGACCACCTGCTCGAGCGGCGCCGACTCGACGTCGACCACGATGGTGAGCCGGCTGAACCGCTCGTCGTCAGTGGGCGCCACCGCGAGCGAGAAGATGTTGAACCCTCGCCGGGAGAACAGGCCGGCCACCCGGGCCAGCACCCCGGCCTTGTTCTCGACCAGGACCGAGAGGATGTGATGACGGGGCTCGCCGTCGCCGGCCGAGCTCACTGGACGACCCGTCCCTGGGCTTGGGAGGGGTGGACCACGATGTCGTCGTTGGACCCGCCGGCCGGAACCATCGGGAACACCTTCTCGAACGCGTCGGTCCGGAAGTCGACCACCACCGGGCGGTCGTCGATCGCGTTGGCCTTCTCGATCGCCGGCGCCACCTCCTCTGGGGTCTCGGCCCGGATGCCCACGCACCCCATCGCCTCGGCCCACTTCACATAGTCGGGGAGGTCGGGGGAGAGGTACACCTCCGAGTAGCGCTCGGCGTAGAACATCTCCTGCCACTGCCGGACCATGCCCAGGTAGGCGTTGTTCAAGATGGCCACCTTGACCGGGATCCGCTCGGCCGACGCGGTGGCCAGCTCCTGGGCGGTCATCTGGAAGCAGCCGTCACCGTCGATCGCCCACACCGTCCGATCGGGCCGGCCGACCTTGGCCCCGATGGCCGCCGGGACCGCAAAGCCCATCGTTCCCGCGCCGCCCGAGTTCACCCAGGTGCGAGGCTGCTCGAACCGCCAGTACTGCGACGCCCACATCTGGTGCTGGCCGACCCCGGCCACCACCACCGTGTCGGGCGAGGAGAGCGCCCGCAGGGTCTCGACCACCCGCTGGGGCTTGAGCGGCCCGCCAGCCTCCTCCTCGTAGTGGAGCGGATAGGCCGCCTGCCACGCCCGGAGCTGGGCCCACCACCCGTCCCGGGCCGGCCGGGAGGCAGCCTGGGTGCCCGGCCGGCCCCTGGCCCCGCGCTCGGTGCGGACCGCGGCGTCGTCGTGGCCGAGGCCGGCCGCCTCCAGCGCCTCGAGGAGCGCCTCGATGACCCGCCGGCAGTCCCCGACGATGCCGACCTCGGGGGCCCGCACCTTGCCGATCTCGGCCGGGTCCACGTCCACGTGGATCACCTTTGCCGCCGGGGCGAACGCGCTCACCTTGCCGGTCACCCGGTCGTCGAAGCGGGCGCCCAGCGCCACCAGCAGGTCGGCCCGCTGCATCGCGGTCACCGCGGTGTAGTTGCCGTGCATCCCTGGCATCCCGAGGCACAGCGGGTGGGAGTCGGGGAAGGCCCCCCGGGCCATGAGCGTCGTGACCACCGGAAACCCGGTCCGCTCGGCCAGCTCGAGCAGGGCGTCGGTGGCCCCGGCCTTGAGCACCCCGCCGCCCACGTAGAGCACGGGGCGCTCGGCTGCCAGGATCAGCTGGGCTGCCCGGGCGATCGCAGCCGGGTCGCCGTCCAGGCGGGGGTGGTAGCCGGGGAGGTCGAGGTCGGCTTCCGTGGCCGGCCAGTACCACTCCATCTCGGCATTGGAGACGTCCTTGGGGAGGTCGATGAGCACCGGCCCGGGGCGGCCGGTGGTGGCCACGTGGAAGGCCGCAGCCACCGTCCGAGGGATGTCCTCGGCCCGGGTCACCAGCCAGTTGTGCTTGGTGATGCCCATGGTGACCCCGGTGATGTCGCACTCTTGGAACGCGTCGGAGCCGATGGCCGAGGTCGCCACCTGGCCCGAGATCACCACCAGGGGCGTGGAGTCCATGTAGGCATTCGACAGCGGGGTCACCACGTTGGTGGCCCCCGGGCCGGAGGTGACCATGGCCACCCCGGCCCGTCCGGTCACCATCGCGTACCCCTCGGCCATGTGCCCGGCCCCCTGCTCGTGGCGGACCAGGATGTGGCGGATCGAGGACCCGAGGATCGGGTCGTAGACCGGCAGGATCGCCCCACCGGGCAGGCCGAACATCACGTCGACCCCCTGGGTCTCGAGGCTCTTGATGAGGGCCTGGGCTCCGGTGAGTTTCATGGTCTGTCCTTTTGTGTCGGTCGGCCACGCTGTCGGCGGGCCTGGTTGGTCGGTGGCGAGCGGGTCTGGGCAAGAGGCCAGACACGAAAACGACCTCCCGGAACGGGAGGTCGTGGGCGCGCGGCGGAGATGTGGCCGCGCGCTAGGTAACCAGTACCAGGATCGTGCCGGCGGCGGTGCCCCTCGTGCTCATGGTGGCCCCATTGTGGCACGCCTCGCCAGGGCGGACAACCACCGGGCGCTCACGGCTCGGTGATCGCGCCCCGGTCGGCGCCGGTCACCAGCCGGGCGTACTTGGCCAGCGCGCCCGAACGGTAGCGGGGCTCGAACGCCTTGAGCTCGCCCCGCCGGCGCTCGAGCTCCGCTGGGTCGACCACGAGGTCGATCCGGTGGTCGCGCACGTCGAGCACGATCCGGTCACCGTCGGCCACCAGCGCGATCGGGCCACCGTCGACCGCCTCGGGGGCGACGTGGCCGATGCAGAAGCCGTGGGTCCCGCCCGAGAACCGCCCGTCGGTGACCAGCGCGCAGTCCCGGCCGCGCCCGGCGCCCTCGAGGGCCCCGGTGACCGCCAGCATCTCCCGCATCCCAGGGCCGCCTTTGGGTCCCTCGTACCGGATGACCAGCACGGTGCCGGGCTGGATCGACCCGGCCACGATGGCGTCCATCGCCTCGGCCTCCCCGTCGAACACCCGGGCGGTGCCGTCGAAGGCCAGGTCGTCCAGGCCGGCCACCTTCACCACCGAGCCGTTGGGCGCGAGGGTGCCGCGCAGGATGGCGATCCCGCCGCTCGCGTGGATGGGGCGGCTGATCGGGTGGACCACCTCGCCGTCGGGGCCCGGAGGGTCGAGGGCAGCCAGGTTCTCGGCCATGGTCTTGCCGGTGACGGTGAGGCAGTCCCCGTGCAGCAACCCTTCCTCGAGCAGCGCTCGCAGCACCACCGGGATGCCGCCCACCCGGTCGATGTCGACCATGTGGTAGCGGCCGTGGGGCTTGGCGTCGGTGATGTGCGGGACGCGGGCGGCGATCCGATTGAAATCGTCCAGGGCCAACTCCACTCGGGCCTCGTGGGCGATGGCCAGCAGGTGGAGCACGGCGTTGGTCGACCCGCCGAGCGCCATGACCGCCGCGATCGCGTTCTCGAACGCCTCCTTGGTCATGATCTGGCGGGGGCGGACCCCCGCCGCCAGCAGCTCGACCACTGCCACCCCCGAGGAGAAGGCGAAGTTCTCCCGCCGCCGGTCCACCGCCGGCGCCGACGAACTCCCAGGCAAGGCCATGCCGAGGGCCTCGGCCACCGCGGCCATCGTGTTGGCGGTGAACATCCCGGCGCACGAGCCCTCGGTCGGGCAGGCGTTGCACTCGATCTGGTGGAGCTCCTCGGCGCTCAGGGCGCCGACCGCGTGCGCGCCCACCGCCTCGAACACGCTGACCACGTCGAGCGGCCGGTCGCCCACCCGGCCGGGCAGGATCGTCCCGCCATAGAGGAAGACGCTCGGGACGTTGAGCCGGGCTGCCGCCATCAGCATCCCGGGCAGCGACTTGTCGCAGCCGGCGAGGGCCACCAGCGCGTCGAACCGCTCGGCGTGCATCATCACCTCGACCGAGTCGGCAATGACCTCCCGGCTGACCAGCGACGCCCGCATCCCCTCGTGGCCCATGGAGATCCCGTCGGAGACCGCGATGGTCACGAACTCGAACGGGTAGCCGCCGGCGTTGCGCACGCCCTCTTTTGCCCGCTGGGCCAAGCGGGACAGCGGGAGGTTGCACGGGGTGACCTCGTTCCAGCTGGAAGCCACCCCGACCTGGGGCTTGTCCCAGTCGGCGTCGGTCATCCCGACCGCTCGGAGCATGGCGCGGGCCGGTGCCCGGGCCGGACCCTCGGTCACCTCGTAGCTGCGCGGCTTCATGCCCGGGCGCTCGGCGCCCGCGGGTCCGTGGTCCTCGGTCGTGGGGCGCAGTGTACGGGGCGGCGGTGGGGGGCCCGTGCCGGGCTCAGGGCGGGGCGTCGGCTGACCCGGCCGCGACCCCAACCGCCGGGACCCCGACCGGGATTGGCTCGGCCGCCACCCGGGGCAGCACCCGATCGAGCCACCGAGGGAACCACCAGTTCGCCCGGCCCACTAGCTCCATCACCGCCGGGACCAGGACCATGCGGACCACGGTGGCGTCGATGAGGATGGCCGCCGCCAGCCCCAGGCCGAAGACCTTCAAGATGTGCAGCGGATCCTTCACCACGAAGGACCCGAACACGAAGATCATGATGGCCGCGGCGGCGGTGATCACCCTGCCGGTGCGGGCCAGGCCGTCGGCCACCGCCAGGGAGTTGTCCTGGGTCTCCCGCCAGCGCTCGGCGATCCGCGACAGCAGGAACACCTCGTAGTCCATGGACAGCCCGAACAGCACGGTGAACATGACCACCGGGATCCACGGGTCGATAGGCGAGGTCCGGCCGATGGCGAACACGCTCCCCAGCCAGCCCCACTGGAAGACCGCCACGATCACCCCGTAGGCGGCCCCGATCGACAGCAGGTTCATCACCGCCGCCTTGAGCGGGATCGCGAGCGAACGGAACATCGAGCACAAAAGAAGGAAGGAGACCGCGATCACCACGCCGATCACCAGCGGCAGCCGATCGGACAGGTAGCTGGCGCCATCGATGCCGGCCGCGGTCTCCCCGCCCACCTCGGCGACCACCCCGCTGTGCCCCAGCGCCTCGGGGATCACCGCCGAGCGCAGGTGCCGCACCAGGTCCTGGGTGGCGGCCGACTGGGGTGAGGTGGTCGGGATGGCGGTGATCACCGCGGCCCGCTCGGTGGCGTCGAAGCGGGGCGGGGCCACCGCGGCCACGCCCCTGGTGGCGGCGATGGCCGAGGCCAGCCGCTCGACGACGGCTCGCTGGCTCGGGCCGTCCATCGAGACCGCCACCAACAGGGGTCCGTTGAACCCGGGCCCGAACCCCTTGGCCACCAGGTCGTAGGCCTGTCGGGTGGTGAGCGACGTCGGGTCGTTGCCGGCATCGCTGAACGCCAGGCGCATCGAGAACATGGGGATCGCCACCACCACCAGGACGGCGACCGAGCCGACGGCGGCCCGCCACGGGTGGCGCTGGATCGTCCGGCTCCAGCGGACCCACAGGCTCCGGGCCGTCGGCACCTGCGCCCCGAAGGACGCCCGGCGGATCGACAGGCGCTCGATGCTCCTCCCGGCGAACCCGAGGAGGGCGGGGAGCAGGGTGAGCGAGCCGGCCAGCACCAGGACCACCGCCACGATCGCCCCCACCGAGATGCCGATCATGTAGGGCTGGCCGATCAGGAGCAGGCCGAGCAGCGAGATCACCACCGTCCCCCCGGCCACCAGGACCGCCCGGCCGGCCTGCTCGAGCGCCAGCACCGCGGCCGGCTCCGGCTCGGCCCCCTCGCCCAGGTGCTGGCGGTACCGGGTCACGATCAGCAGGGCGTAGTCGATGCCGACCCCCAGACCCATCATCACCGCCAGCTCGGGCGAGAAGACCGGGACCACCAAGAAGTGGGTGGTGAGCTCCTCGACCGCCACCCCGATGGCCAGGCCGATCAGGGCGATCGCGATCGGCAGCCCCATGGCCACCACCGAGCCGAACGCGGCCAGCATGATCACCATGGCGGCCCACACCCCGATGCCCTCGGCCGGGCCCGGGGAGGCCCCCACCACGGCCGAGATCGGCCCCCCGCCCAGCGCGACCACCGTGCCCGGTCGTGCTGCGCCCTGGGCGGTATGGATGACCGCCTCGACCGCCGCCTTGGGCAGGCGGTAGGAGGCGGTGGTGAAGGTGACGGTCAGGTAGGCGATGTGGCGGTCCGGGGCGACCTGGAACTCGTTGCCCGGCGAGAACGGGGAGGCCACCCCGGCCACGTCGGGCAGGGCGGCCAGCCTGGCGGCCAGCTGTCCGATGGCAGCCCGGTTGGCCGGGTCGGTGACCGGGGACGCGGTCTCCAGCACCACCTGGGCCTGGTCCCCGGCCTCAGCCGGGAACCGGCGCTGCAGGATGTCGAGGGCCCGCTGGGACGGCACGTCGCCGGAGGTGAACTTGTTCTCGAAATGGGTCCCGGCCAGCTGCGCGCCCGCGATCGCCCCGCCCAGCAGGACCACCCAGGCCGCCACCACCAGCCGTCGGTGGCGGAAGCACCACGAGCCCAGCCGGCCGAGCGAGCTGCGGGGCGAGGCGGGTTGGCCGGCCAACCCTCAGCTCCCCCGCGCTCGGCGCTCGTCGAGGTAGCGGCCAACCGCTGCCGGATCGGCCTTGTTGCCGGTGGCCTTGCGCACCGCGCCGATCAGCGGCCCCCGCACCTTGTCCTCCCCGCCGGCGAAGCGGGCCCAGTCCTCGGGGTGCTCGGCGATCACCTGCTCGATGACCCCGGCCAGCTCGCCGCGGTCCATGGGCTCGAAGCCCAGACGCCGGGCGATCTCGGCCGGGTCCCCCCCGGTCGCGAGCAGCTCGGCCAGCACCTGCTTCGACTGGGAGGTGGCGAGCTCCCCGCTGGCCTCGAGGACCAGCAGCGTGGCGAACGCGGCTGGGTCCAGCCGGGCAGCCGAGGACGGCTCGGCCGCCACCTCGTTGGCGGTGCGGGCGAGGGCCAGCGACGCCGGCGCGCCGTGCTCGCACGCCGCAACCACCAGTGCGTCGAGGTCCGAGGCGACCACCGACCGGACCTGCTCGGCCTGGGCCGGCGTCGGTGCGGCCCCGAGCAGGTGCAGGAGCCGGACCCGCCGCTCGGCCGGCAGCGGCCCGATCGAGGCGGCCACCTCCGCCTGCCACCGCTGATCCGGCTCCAGGGGGACCAGGTCGGGCTCGGGGAAGTACCGGTAGTCCTCGGCCTCCTCCTTGGAGCGCATCGGCACGGTCTCACCCCGGTCCTCGTCCCAGTGGCGGGTCTCTTGGACCACCTGGCCGCCGGCCGCGCACTGCGCGATCTGGCGCGCCGCCTCGAACTCGATGGCCCGACCGAGCGAGCGCATGGAGTTGAGGTTCTTGATCTCGCAGCGGGTCCCCAGGGGGCCACCGGGCCGCCGGACCGAGACGTTGGCGTCGACCCGGAGCGAGCCCTCCTCCATCCGCCCGTCGGAGGCCCCGGTTGCCACCAAGATGGCCCGGAGCTCGGCGACGTAGGCCCGGGCCTGGGCGGCCGAACGGATGTCAGGGGCGCTCACGATCTCGACCAACGGGACGCCGGCTCGGTTGTAGTCGACCAAGGCACGATCGGCGCCGCCGATCCGTCCGGTCCCTCCGACATGGGTCGTCTTGCCGGTGTCCTCCTCGAGGTGCGCCCGCTCGATGCCGACCACCGTCCCGTCGGGCAGCTCGAGCCGGCCGCCCCGATTGATCGGCGCGTCGTACTGGCTGATCTGGAAGTCCTTGGGCATGTCGGGGTAGAAGTAGTTCTTCCGGTGGAACACTGACGGGGCGATCCGTGCTCCCAGCGCGACCCCGATCCGCATCGCCAGTTCGACCGCCCGGCGGTTGAGCACCGGCAGCGAGCCGGGGAGGCCGAGACACACCGGGCACACGTTGGTGTTGGGCTCGGCCCCAAACGCGTTGGCGCAACCGCAGAAGAGCTTGGTCGCGGTCGCCAGCTCGCAGTGGACCTCGAGGCCGACGACCACCTCCCAGCCGTCGGGCAGACCGGTCATGGCCGGCGCTCCGGCGGGGCGGCCCGCTCGAGGGCCCCGGCCACCGCGAACAGCGTCGACTCCCCGAGGGCCGGCGCCATGACCTGGACCCCGACCGGGAGGCCGGCGGGGTCGGCTCCGAACGGCACGCTGATGGCCGGGATCCCGGCCAGGCTGGCAGGGACGGTGCAGGTGTCGGAGAGGTACATCGCCAGGGGGTTCTCGGTGCGCTCGGCGAGCGCGAAGGCAGTGGTCGGCGTGGTCGCGCCGAGCAGCGCGTCGAAGGTCGCAAAGGCCCGCCCGAAGCCTTGGGCGACCAGGGTGCGGACCCGCTGCGCCCGGGCGTAGTAGGCGTCGTAGTACCCGGCCGACAAGGCGTAGGTCCCGAGCATGATCCGCCGCTTGACCTCGGCCCCGAAGCCCTCGGTGCGCGTGGCCACGTTCATCGCGCTGGCGTCGGGGGCGTCGACCCGCAGGCCGTAGCGGACGCCGTCGAAGCGGGCCAGGTTGGACGATGCCTCGGCCGGCGCCAACAGGTAGTAGGCCGCCAGGCCGTAGCGGAGCTGGGGGATCGACACCTCCTCGACGGTCGCCCCGGCGGCCGCCATCGCCTCTGCCGCCTCCCGGGCCCGAGCGGCCACCGGCCGGTCGACCCCGTCGACGAGCTCCTTGACCACCCCGATGCGCCGGCCCAAAACCCCGCGCCCCACCGCCGCCGCCAGCTCGGGTACCGGGTCCGACAGCGAGGTGGAGTCGCGCTCGTCGTGGCCGGCGATCGCGGCCAGGGCGGCTGCGGCGTCGGCCACGGTGGCCGCGAACGGTCCGATCTGGTCGAGGGAGCTGGCGAACGCCACCAGCCCGTACCGGGAGACCAACCCGTAGGTGGGCTTCACCCCCACCACCCCGCAGAAGGCAGCCGGCTGCCTGATCGAGCCACCGGTGTCCGAGCCCAGAGCGAGCGGCACAAACCCGGCCGCCACCGCGGCCGCCGAGCCACCGCTCGAGCCCCCCGGCACCCGGGCGTGGTCGCGGGGGTTGCGGGTCGGCCCGAAGCACGAGTTCTCGGTCGAGGACCCCATGGCGAACTCGTCCATGTTGGTCTTGCCAACCACCACCGCCCCGGCCCGCTCGAGCCGCTCCACCACCGTTGCGTCATACGGCGGGCACCAGGTCCCGAGGATCCTCGACGCACAGGTGGTGGGGACCCCCCGGGTGCACAGGTTGTCTTTCAGGGCCACCGGGACCCCGGCCAACGGTCCCGGGTCCGAGCCGGCGGCGACGGCGGCGTCGATCTGCTCGGCTCGGGCCAGTGCCCGGTCGGCCAGGACCTCGACGAAGGCGTGGATGGCCCCGTCCCCGGCGGCGATCGCCTCGATCGAGGCCGCCACCGCGTCCCGGGCCGACCGCTCGGCGGTGCGCACCGCCGCCGCCAGTTCGAGGGCGGTCGGGCTCATCCCTCCCCCGACAAGATCCGCGGCACGCAGAAGCACCCGTCCTCGACCGCTGGCGCCTGCTCCAGGACCTCGTCCCGACGCAGCGGCGGGCGCGGCTCGTCGGACCGCAGGACGTTGCGCAGCGGGAGCGGGTGGGCCATCGGCTCCAAGCCCTCCACGTCCAGCTCGGCCAGCTCGGCCGCGTAGTCGAGCACCGCCGCCAGCTGCCCGGTGAACCGAGCGAGCTCCTCGTCGCTCAGCCGGAGCCGGGCCAGCCGGGCCACGTGCCGGACCTGCTCGGGGCCGATGGCCGGAGGCCTGGGGTCGGGGCGGGTGTCGCCAGGCGTCATCCGCCGGCCGCTGTGACGCGGAGCACGAACTCCTTCGCCCGCCGCTCGATCTCGGCCCGGTCGTAGTCCAAGGTCGCTACGTGGTAGCTGCGCTCGAGCCAGACCCGCTCGCAGCGTTGGCCAAGCGCGCTGGCGATGGCGTCGCCGTTGTCGGGCGCCACGACGTGGTCGTTGCGGCTGGAGAACAACAGCACGGGGCACTCGATGCGTGGGAGGTCGGCCCCCACCTGCTCGGCCGCATCGAGCAGGGAGAGCAGCGGCTCGAGCGGGGTCTTGTCGTAGGAGAGCTCCACTGCCGCCGGGTCGGCGATGTCCGACCCGATGCCGTCCATCAGGCGCTGACCGGCCTCGACCAACGACCGGACGGCAGCCTGCTGATCGGCCGGGATCGGTCGCACCAACGGGTTCACCAGGACCAGACCCGCCACCTCGGGGTGCCGCTCCCCCAGCCAGCACGACAGCGTGCCACCCATGGAGAGGCCGACCACCGCGACCCGCTCGCAGTGCCCAGCCAGATCGAGATAGGCCGCTTCGGCCGCGCCAGACCAGTCAGACCATCGGGTCGGGAGCATGTCTTCGACCGAGGTCCCGTGACCGGGCAACAGGGGGGCCTCCACGCGCAGGCCGGCACCAGCCAGTCCTTCGGCCAGCGCGCGCATGGAGTGCGGGTTCCCGGTGAAGCCGTGGAGGACTAGCACGCCGCCGGGGCCGCCAGGAGCAGCGTAGGGCTCGGCTCCTGGCATGACCGGGGCGCTCATCGGGCCGATGCTATCCGTCGCCCCGCCTGGCGAGGGCAGCCGCACCGGAGGTCAGGGCCGGGGAGAACGGGGCCTCACGGTCCGAACCACGAGCGAGGGCCGGGCCGGTGCTTGACTTGGAACGGTCATGAGGGAACTGCTCATCGCGGCCAACCCCGAGGCCGGCTCCAGCTTGGCCTACCTCCTGCGGGTGCCGATCGGCGAGGGGATCGTGCTGCGGACCTCTGACACCTGGCCGCGCACCAAGGCCCTCTACTGCCACCCGATGCCGCCCGACTCGTGGCCGCAGGCCCCCCAGGTCGTCGAGCGGGTGCCGCTGCGGTCGTGCACCCGGCGCGGGGCCGCCATCGACCTGGTCGCCGACCGCTCCCGGGAGAACCGCTCCCAGCTGGTGTTCACCACCGCTCGCGGCCGAGAGGTGGTGTTCTGGCAGTCGCCCCGGACCCGGAAGCAGGCCCGCCCCTCGGTCAACCTGCCGAGCGCCCGAGCGTCGGGAATTGTCCAGCTGGAGATCGTCGTCGATGCTCACGAGCGCTACGCCTACCGATTCGCGAGCCAGCAGGTGCGGACGACCACACGCCCCCTGCCCTGCGGTGACTACGGCGTCATGGTCGACGGGACGCTGATCGCCGCGGTCGAGCGAAAGTCTCTGGCTGACCTCGTCTCCAGTCTCAGCACCGGCCGTCTCCGCTACGCACTGGGCGAACTGGCCGCGCTGCCCCGCGCCGCAGTGGTCATCGAGGACCGCTACTCGCAGGTCTTCAAGCAGGTCCGGGTCCGGCCGGCGGTCGTGGCCGACGGCCTGGCCGAGTGCCAGGTCCGCTGGCCCACCGTCCCCATCGTCTTCTGCGAGACACGACCCCTGGCCGAGGAGTGGACCTACCGTTACCTTGCGGCCGCCTTCGCATGGGCGTCCGAGGAGGCCAAGGCGGTGGAGCGCATCGGCGCCCTCGCCCAGCGACCCAACGAGCCCGGTCACGGGCCGACCGCCGCTGAAATTCGGGCGTGGGCCCGCGATCTGGGCCTCCCGATCACCGAGCGCGGCAGGATCCCCGACGCCATCCGCCAAGCTTGGAGCCGCGCCGCCGCTCGCTGACCGAGTCAGCCGGTGGTCGCCCGACCGGCGCGCCGGCGCGCCAGGCAGTCGTCACGTCGTTTCGGGAGTTCGAGGCCCACAACCGAGCCGGTCCCACCGGGTGACCGTGGTGCCGAGGTCGGCCACAGCCTCGTTCACCTCTTGAGCCCGAGCCCGCCCGGCCTCCTTTGGACGCAGACCGTCGAGCATGGGCAACTGGCCACTGGACGACCCTGACCAGCAGCCCGAGGACCGCGCGTCGGCGCGGCCGTTCCACCCTCCTGGTTCCGCCCCAACCGAGGCTCGGCGCGTGCCACCCGAGGAGCACCGGAGGACCCCCCGACGCTCGGGCAGCCACCGAGCCTCGGTCAGGGGCGGTAGGGGACGGCTGGGCTCGTGCGCTGGGATGCCAGGACCCGCTGGGCGTCGTGCACGAACTCCACCAGGAGCTGGCGGGTGTCCGCAGGGTCGATGATGTCCTGGCCGGTGGCCTCGGCGGTGCGGAACGGCGAGGCGATCGACTCGAGGCGACGCTCGATCTCCTGCCTGGTGGCCTCGGGATCCTCGGACTCCTCGATCACTCGACGGTACGCGGCGGAGGCTCCCCCGCTGATGTGCATCGATCCCCATCGAGCCGATGGCCAGGCGTAGCGGCGGAACATCCCCGATGGGCGGTGATGGCACTGCCCGGCCACCCCGTAGAGCCGCCCGACCACGACGGTGAGCCACGGCATCCGGCTCATGCAGGTCGCCCACACCAGGCGGGCACCAGCCCGTTCGATCCCAGCTCGCTCCGCATCCGGCCCGACGAAGAAGCCCGGCTCGTCGGCGAAGGACACCAGCGGCAGATGGAAGGTGTCGCACAACTGGATGAGGCGGACCACTTTGTCCCCGGCGGCGGTGTCGGTCGCGCCGCCCAGGTGAGCCGGGTCGTTGGCCATCACCCCAATCGGGTAGCCGTCAACCCGAGCGAGGCCGGTCAGCCGGGACGGGCCGTAGGCGGGGGCGATCTCGAACAGCGACCCGGCGTCGAGCACCGCGTCGAGCAAGGCCTGGACGTCGAAGGAGAGGCGGCGGTTCTCCGGGACCACGTCCCGCAACGTCGCCGGCGCACGCGCTGGCTGGCGGGGCAGGTCCTCGCCGGCCCGGGGCGCGCCCTCCTCCACGCTCGAGGGCAAATAGGAGAGGAACTGGCGGACCTGGGCGATGGCCTCGTGCTCGCTGTCGGCTGCGTTGTCGACCACGCCGCTGCCCTCGGTGTGGACGTGGGCACCGCCAAGCTCCTCTTTGTCCACGTCGAGGCCCAGGGCAGCCTTGACGACCGGCGGCCCGCCGGGGAACACCTGGGCAGTGCCCCGGACCATGACGTTGAAGTGGGCCAGGCAGGCGTCCACCGCTGGCAGGCCGGCCACCGAGCCCATGACCGCGGACACCACCGGGACGTGCTGGAGCAGCTCGACCTCGGTCGCGGTCCAGGCATTGCCGTCGGGCAGGTAGGTGCGCCCCAGTGCCTCGAAGCTGGCCACGCTGCCCCCGCTGGCATCGAGCAGCCGCACCAGGGGCACCCGCCAGGCCAGCGCTCGCTGGGCCGGCCGCAGCTCGGCCCCGATCCCGCCACCGGCCGAGGTGGCGGCGCCACCGCGCACCGTGAAGTCCCCGGCAGTCACCACCACCGTCCGGCCGTCCACGGTGCACAGACCATTCACCTCCCCTTTGGGGGTGAAGGCGACCAGGCGATCACCTTCGTAGGTGGCCCGGCCGGCCAGCATCCCGAACTCCCGGAAGCTGCCCGGGTCGGCCAGCAGCTCGATCCGCTCCCGGGCGGTCAGCTTGCCCTGTTCGTGGTGGCGCCGGACCCGCTCCGGCCCGCCCATGGCCAGCGCCGCCTCCTGGCGCCGCCGCAACTCTTCGAGCTCGGCCTCCCAGCCCATCAGCCGGCCTGCTCCGGCGGATCGGCGACCACCCCGGCCGAGTACAGCTCGGCCACGTCGTCAGCGGCGTAGCCGAGCTCGGCCAGTACCGATCGGGTGTGTTCGCCGGCTCGCGGCACCCGCCGGGCGCGCCGGCCGTCGGCCAGCCCCACCGGCACCGCCGGTCCGGGGACGCTCACCTCGAGCCCGCTCGGCCCCCGAACCCGGGTCAGGGCCCCCCGAGCCCACAGCTCGGGATCGGCGACCGCTTCGCCGACCCGGTTCACCGGACCGCAGGGCACCCCGGCTGCCCGGAGCACCGCTACGACCTCGGCCCGGCTCCGGGACCGGCACCACCGGGCGACCACCGCTTCGACCAGGGGGCGGCCGTCCTCGAGCAGCCACCGGCGGTCGGTGGCTGAGACCCACTCGGGGGCCTCGATGACCCGGCAGAAGGCCCGCCACGCGTCGGGGGCCAGCGGGGCCAGGTAGACCAGGCCGTCGCTGGCCTCGTAGGTGCCGGCGAAGGCGATCGGCACTCGGTTGCCCGGCGGCTCGGGCTCCAGTCCCAGGTCGAGCACTTCGCCCACGTGGTGAGCGAGCACCCCCACGTAGCCGTCGAGCATGCTGATGTCGACGAAGGAACCGGTGCCGGTTCGCTGCCGCTCGATCAAGGCGAGCAGGATGCCGATCACCGCCTGGGCGGCGGCCATGTGGTCGGCGACGAACGGGCCGACCACGGTTGGCCCGCTCTCGGCGGTGCCGGTCAACCAGGCGACGCCGCTCATGGCCTGGATGATCCCGTCGTAGGCGCCGAACGACCGGGACGGGCCGGTCGAACCGAATCCGGTGATGTGCGCCATGACGATGGCTGGGTTCCTCGACCTGAGCTCGGGGTAGCCGATCCCCAGCCGCTGCGGAACGTCGGCGCCGTAGTTGGTCACGACGACGTCGGCGGTCTCGGCGAGCCGCAGGAAGAACGCCCGCCCCTGACCCCGTTTGAGGTCGACGATCACGCTGCGCTTGCCCCGATTGTGGGCATCGAAGTACAGGCTCTCGCCGTCCTTGTGCGGCAAGGCCCAGCGGGTCTTGTCGCCGCCCGGTGGCTCCACCTTGATGACGTCGGCACCGTGATCGGCCAGGACCTGACAGCACTGCGGCGCGGCGATCGCCAGGCCCAGCTCGAGCACGCGCACTCCGGCCAGGGCGCCCTCGGCCACGCAGCGACCGTAGCGAACCCGACCACGCCCAGCCAGTGGCGGCGGTCGCGCCCACGCTGGCCGCCGCCGGCTCGACGCACCAGTCCGGTCGAAACGGGCCCGAAGGGCCCCACTCGACGGCGCAAGACGGGTCGTGCTGCGAGCACGACCTCCCGGCCTCGGCACGCTAGCCTGCGGTCGCCGATCCCCTGCTGGTCGTCCCGGCGCGCCGGGCGAAGGAGACAGCCATGCCGTACCCGTTCCTGAGCGACGAGTGGGTTGCCGAGGCTCGCCGGATCCGCGCCGAGCTCGGGCCGATCGCAGCGCCGAGCGAGAACCCGATCAGGATGAACCTGGTGATCACCGAGGTGCCGTGGGCCGGCTCGCTCGACGCCCACATCGACACCTCGGGCGGCGAGCCCGACATCGAGCAGGGCCACCTGGCCAACCCCGACCTGACCGTGACCCTCGACTACGGGACGGCCAAGTCGCTCCTGGTCGAAGGGGACTCCCAGGCCGCCATGGCCGCCTTCATGGCAGGGAAGATCCAGGTCGACGGCGACATGTCCAAGCTGCTCGCCCTCCAGGGAACCGGGCCGTTCGGCCGGGCCGAGGAGCTGGCGGCCCGCATCCGCGAGATCACTTCGTAGCCGAGACCCCCAGCTTGGCCATCTCGGTCTCGAGCTCGGCCACCGTCCAGCGGTCCTTCTTGTCGATGGTCTCGGTCATGGTCCACGGCTGGAACAGCCGCACGACGCCCCCTTGGACGAAGAAGACCTTCCCGTTTGCCGGACAGTTCTCGGTGGCCAGGTACGCGACCAGCGGCGAGATGTTGGCCGGGTCCCAGACGTCGAACGCCCCCGACTCGGGCGGCTTGACCACCTCGGAGAGCCCGGGCGTGCTCTCGGTCATCCGGGTCCTGGCAGCCGGCGCGATCGCGTTCACTCGCACGCCGTAGCGGGACAGCTCCTGGGCGGCGATGACGGTGAAGGCGGCGATCCCGGCCTTGGCTGCTCCGTAGTTGGTCTGCCCCGGGTTCCCGAGCAGCCCCGAGGTGGACGAGGTGTTGATGACCGACGCCTTGCCCTCCTTGCCCTCCTTGGACTGCTCGCGCCAGTAGGCGGCGGCGTGGCGGGTGGGGACGAAGTGGCCCTTCAAGTGCACCGTGATGACCGAGTCCCATTCCTCTTCGGTCATGTTGACGAGCACCCGGTCGCGCAGGATGCCGGCGTTGTTGACCAGGATGTGCAGCCCGCCGAAGGCTTCGATGGCCGAGTCGATCAGCCGCTTGCCGCCTTCCCAGTCGGCGACGTTGTCGGCGTTGGCGATCGCCTCGCCTCCCATGGCCTTGATCTCGTCGACGACCTGCTGGGCTGGCGTCCGGTCGTCACCGCTGCCGTCGATCGCGCCGCCGAGGTCGTTCACCACCACCTTGGCCCCCTCGGAGGCGAACAGCAGGGCGTGCTCGCGGCCGATCCCGCGCCCAGCTCCCGTGATGATGGCCACCCGACCGTCCAATGCACCCATGTGTCTCGCTCCGTCCTGTCGATGTCCCTGACGGGCCGCGGGGTCAGGCCGTGGCCTCCGTGGAGGAGCCGACCCGCAGCGAGCCCGACGCACGCTGGACCGCCAGGTGTCGGCCAGCCGTGCCGGCGCTCAGGCTACCCGAGGTGGTGCGCCGGGCTCGAAACCGCGGCCGGCTGGGTCAGCGCCGCCACCGGTCCAGGCCCTGGGCCCACGGCCGGCGACGGTCACGCCGCCCCCGGTACGGTGGGGGAATGACCGACGCACGCACCACCGTGGACTTCTGGTTCGACCCGATCTGCCCCTGGGCCTGGATCACCTCGCGCTGGATGCTCGAGGTGGAAAAGGTTCGCCCGGTCCAGACCCGATGGCACGTGATGTCCCTCGCGTACCTCAACCTGGTCCAGCACGAGGGCAAGGGGCTGAGCCCCGAGTACCTCGAGCGGATGGAGCGGGCCTGGGGCCCGGTCCGGATCTGCGCCGCCGCCGCGGCTGCGAAGGGAGACGACATCCTCCTCCCCCTCTACACCGCCATCGGCACCCGCTACCACAACCGCCAGTTCCGGGGGGACGAGGCCCTGGCCGAGGCCCTGGCCGAGGTCGGCCTGGAGCCCTCGCTCCTCGAGGCGGCGACCAGCGACGAGCTGGACGAGACGATCAAGGCCTCCCACGACCAGGGGATGCGCCAGGTCGGCCTGGACGTGGGCACCCCGGTCATCAGCGTGGAGGGCAACGCGTTCTTCGGACCGGTGATCACCCCGGCCCCCAAGGGCGAAGCGGCGGGCCGCCTCTTCGACGGGGTGCTCCTGGTCACCTCGACCGACGGCTTCTTCGAGCTCAAGCGGACCCGGGACCGCCGGCCGAGCTTCGACTGAGCGCCGCCGGCCCCTCAGCGCCGGCCGAACCTGCGATACCACCAGTTGGGGTCGCGGGCGTGGGCATGGAAGTGGTCGGGGATCTGGCGCATCACCCGGTCGATGGTCCACCCATCAGCCCCGAAGCGGCGGTCGGCGACCTCGGTCAGCCGAGCCACCATGTGGTCCACCGCCTCGGGCGGCGGAGTCGGGCCGTGCTCCCGCCACACCACCATCGGCACGTCGCAGACCTCGCAGTCAGCCACCCAGCAGACCTCGTCCTCGTGATACCACTCGGTCATCCGAGCGGCCTCGCACAGCTCGCAGCCTCGGGCGCTCACCCTCGCTCCTCTCCGGTTGCTCAGGCGGTGTAGATGTTGACCGCGGTCCCCTCTTCGACCGTGGTCCCGCTCTCCGGCACGCTGGCGAACACCGTGCCGTGCGCCGGCCCGAACACCGAGCCCAGCACCAGGCCGTGCTGCGCCAGGGCGGCTTGGGCCGCCGCGACCGAGTCGCCGGAGAGGTTCGGCACCTGGACCGTCGGCGGCCCGGTGGACACGATCACGGTCACCGTGGACCCCGGCGGGACTTGGGAGCCGACCGGTGGAGTGGTCCCGGCCACCAGGCCGGCCGCGACCTGGCTGGACGGCCCGGAGGACTCGGTGGCGGTCAACCCCACCTGGGCCAGCGCTGCCACCGCCTGCTGGTAGGTGTCGCCCACCACGCTCGGGATGGTGACCGGCTGGGGCCCCTTGCTCAGCGCGACCAGGATGGTGGCGCCGTAGGGGGCCCGTGCCGGGTCAATCCGCCCCCCGTAGGACCAGTTGATCACCTGCCCGGTGGGCACCGAGCTGCTGTAGGCCGTGAGCGCCGGGCAGGTCGCTCGCAGGTGGTCGACCGCCAGGAGCCGGGTCGCCCCGTTGCACCCCAGGCCGCTCAGCGAGGGCACCCGGACCAGCGGCAGCCCGCTCGAGAGCACCACCCGGACTTGGCTGCCCTGCTTGCGCTCGGTCCCTGCCGTCGGCTCCTGGCGCAGGACCCGCCCCGCCCGCACGGTGGTCGAGGCCGAGGGGGGCCCGGTGACCAACACGAAGTGCGCCCGTTCGACCGCCCGGCGAGCCTGAGCCAGCGTGAGTCCGGTGACCCCGGGGACGGCCCGGGTGGGGGTGAACACGCCGCTGCGCACCGCCAGCACCAGGCCGGCTGCGATGAGGGCGGCCACCAGCACCAACGACAGGACGATGGGCCACCAGCCCCGGCGGTGGCGGGGGGACCGGGCCCGGCGGGGGCGGCCAGCCGGCTCGAACCGGTCGAGATCGAACACCTCGTCCGCGCCGGCCCGGACCGCAGCGGGCCCTGGCGAGGTGGCGGCCTCGCCGGGGCCGGCCCCGGCCAACGTGGGCGGACCCTCGGTCCACGGCCGCGCGGCGCGGGCCAGCGGCAGGGGCTCCGGCTTGGGCAGCCGGGCCGCCAGGGACTCCAGCTCGGCGGCCAGCGTGGCGGCGTCGGGCCGGGAGGCCACCGCCGGGGCGGCGGCTGCCGCCAGAATGGGTTGGAGCGGGCCCAGCGCGCCGTGCCCGGGCAGGGTGGCGCCGACCCGGGCGGCCAGCGTGCCCATCGGCGTGTCCAGGACGAACGGCACGTACCCGGTGAGTGACTCGAACACCACCAGGGCCAGGGCGTAGACGTCGGCCCGGCCGTCGAGGACCACGCCTTGGGCCTGCTCGGGCGCGGCGTACCGGGCGGTGCCGACCACGCCGACCCCGGTCGGCTCGGTCCAGGCTCCCTCGGCCAGGGCACGCGCCACCCCGAAGTCCGCCACCCGCACCCTGCCCTCGTCGTCGAACAGGAGGTTCGCCGGCTTCACGTCGCGGTGCACGATGCCCCGGGCATGGGCGTGGGCCAAGCCGCGGGCGGCCTGGGCCGCCACCGCGGTCGCCTGGGCCACCGACAGCCGCGACCCCCGCTCGATCAGGTCGAGGAGGCTCCCGCCTCCCAGGTACTCGAGCACCAGATAGGGACCGGCGCCGTCCTCGCCCCAGTCGAAGACCCGGGCGATGTGGGGGTGGTTGAGGGAGGCGGCGGCCCGGGCCTCAGCCCGGAAGCGCTTCAGGAACCCCGGGTCGGTGGCGAGGCCGGGCTGCAGCAGCTTGATCGCCACCGGTCGCTGCAAGGAGACGTCCTCTGCCAGGAAGACCTGGGCCGACGCCCCCACGCCGAGGGGCGACACGAGCCGGTATCGCCCCCCGAGGACCCGGCCGATGGCGTCGGTGATGAGTGGCGGCATCGGAACCGGTCCCAGGGTACCTGGGACCGGCCCGCAGATCGGGCACCTCGAAGCCATCGGTCCAGGACAACGGCCCCCCTCAGCCGCCGGGGACCTCGCCGGTGGCGAGCAGCCGGTCGAAGTCCGCCCCGTCGACGAGCGGGATGCCGAGCTGGTCGGCCTTGGTCAGCTTGGCCGCACCCGGGGCCTCCCCGACCACCACCGCGAAGGTCGACGAGGACACCGAGCCGGGGGACTTGCCGCCCCGAGCGGCGATCGCGGCCTCCGCCTCCTCCCGGGTGTACCCGGGCAGGGTGCCGGTCACCACCACCGAACGGCCGGCCAGGGTTTGGGCCAGCCCGGTGGCGGACCCGGCGGCACCGGGCTGGTGGGTGGTGACCCCCACCGCCACCAGGCGGTCGAGCACCTTCTGGTTGGCCGGGTTGGCCAGGAACTCGACGACGCTGTCGGCGATCACCGGGCCCACTCCCTCGACCGCGGCGAGCGACTCGGCCGAGGCCGCCCGCAGGGCGTCGAGCGAGGAGAAGCTGGTGGCCAGGGCGCGCGCCACGGTCGGCCCGACGTGGCGAATCCCCAGCGCGACCAGCAGCCGGCTGAGTGGCTGGCGCTTCGACGCCTCGATCGCGCTGAGGAGGTTGGCTGCCGAGAGCTCGCCCATCCCCTCCAACCCCACCAGCTGGGACGCCTCCACGTGGTAGAGGTCGGCCGGGTCGTCCACCAGCCCGGCCCGCACCAGCTGGACCACCCGCTGCTCCCCCAGGCCCTCGATGTCCATCGCGCTGCGCGAAGCGAAGTGGACGATGCGCTGGACCCGCTGGGCCGGGCAGTCGATGTTGGTGCAGTAGGTGTCGCTCTCCCCGACCAGCCGCACCAGGGGGCCTCCGCAGGACGGGCAGACGGTCGGGAACCGCCACCGGCGGGGCCGGCGGCGAGGGGCGTCGGGATGATCCAGCATCGGTCCGACCACCTCGGGGATGACGTCGCCGGCCTTGCGCACGAGCACGATGTCGCCCGGCCGGACGTCCTTGAGCCGGACCTGGTCCTCGTTGTGCAAGGTGGCCAGCTGGACGGTCGACCCGCCCACGAACACCGGGACCAGCCGGGCAAACGGGGTCGCCCGCCCGGTCCGACCGATGGAGACCTCGATGCCGAGGAGGCGGGTCGCCCGCTCCTCGGGCGGGAACTTGAACGCCACCGCCCAGCGGGGCGCCCGAGAGGTCTGGCCGAGCCGCCGGTGCAGGGACAGGTCGTCCACCTTCACCACGACCCCGTCGATCTCGTAGGGGAGGTCGTGGCGGTGTTCGGCCAGCTCGGCACATCGCTCGACCACCGCGTCGATGCCCACCACCCGCCGGGCGTCGGGGCTGACCGGGAAGCCGGCCCGGGCCAGCTGGGCCAGGGCCTCGGTCTGGGTGGCCGGGGCCCAGGGACCGGCCGCCGCCGCGCCGGCCGCAGGGTCCTCCGGTCGCACCACCTGGTAGGCCCAGAAGGCGAGCGGACGCGACGCGGTGATCGCCGGGTCCTTCTGGCGCAGCGACCCGGCAGCCGAATTGCGGGGGTTGGCGAACACCTTGCCGCCGGCGGCCAGCTGCCGCTCGTTCAACGCCAGGAACGCCGCGGTGGGCAGGTAGATCTCGCCCCGGACGAACAGGCGCTCGGGGAACGGGCCGGCGTCGGGCGAGAGCACCTTGGGTACCGAGGCCACGGTGGCCACGTTGTCGGTCACGTCCTCGCCGACCACGCCGTTGCCCCGGGTCGCGGCCTGGACGAAACGGCCGTGCTCGTAGGTGAGCGACATCGCCACCCCGTCCACCTTCGGCTCGCAGGAGAACGCCAGCGCGCCCAGGTCGAGCTCGGGCACCAGCCGGACCAGACGGTCGGCCCAACTGCGCAGCTCGTCCTCGGTCTGGGCGTTGTCCAGGCTCATCATCGGGACCTGGTGGCGGACCTCGGCGAACAGGCCCGAAGGAGCCGCGCCGACCGACTGGGTCGGAGAGTCCGGCGTGGCCAGCTCCGGGTGCTCGGCCTCCAGCGCCAGCAGCTCCCGCTTGAGCGCGTCGTACTCGGCGTCGGTGATCTCGGGGCTGTCGAGCAGGTGGTAGCGCTCGTCGTGGTGGGCGATGAGGGCCCGGAGCTCGGCGACCCGCTCGGCCGGAGTTGCCCGAGTCATCAGCGGGCGATCGCCGAGCCCCGGACCAGGTCAGGGTCGCGGGCGTCGTACAGCGCGACGGTCTGGCCCGGTGCGACCGGGTGGACCGGGCGAGCGAAGCGCACCACTGGGCGCCCCGCCTCGCAGCCGATGGTGCACGGAACAGCCCGCCCGTGGGCGCTGGTCTGGGCCAGGGCCTCGTCCCCTTCGGCCAGGGCCTCGTCGGTCCACGAGAGGGTCTCGGTCACCAGCTCGACCCGGTCGATCGCGACCTCGGCGGCCCGGCCCACCACCACCCGCCGGCCCTGGGGGTCGACCCACGCCACGTACCGGCGGGAGCCGTCGGGCCCGTGCCCCACGCCGCGCCGCTGCCCCACGGTGACCAGCTCCAAGGCCGGCACCCGGCCGACCGGAGTCCCCGACGTGTCGACCAGCTCGGCCGGGTGCAGCGCCAATCGCTCGGCCAGGAACCCGGCTCGGCCCTGGTCGGAGCGGATGAAGCAGACGTCTTGGCTGTCGGGCTTGGCTGCCGTCCGCAGGGCGAGTTCGGCCGCCCGCCGCCGGACCTCGGCTTTGGTCATCTCGCCGACCGGGAAGCACACCTGGGCCAGCTGGTGCTGGCCGAGCATCGAGACCACGTAGGACTGGTCCTTCTCCGAGTCGGCCCCCCGTCGCAGTTGGCGGCGGCCGTCTCGGCCCGGGACCACTCGGGCGTGGTGCCCGGTGGCCAAGGCGTCAAAGCCCAGCCGCCGGGCCCGGGCCAGCAGACGGTCGAACTTGATCCGGCGGTTGCACTCGATGCAGGGATTGGGGGTCCGGGCGGCCGCGTGTTGGGCGACGTAGGGATCGACCACCTCGGCAGCGAAGGCCTCGGTCATGTCGAACACGTAGTGGTCGATGCCGAGTTGCTGCGCCACCCGGCGGGCGTCGTCGACGTCGGCGACCGAGCAGCACCCAGAGTCCTGTGGCCCGCCCCACAGCTTGAGGGTGGCCCCGCAGACGTCGTGGCCGCCTTCCACCAAAAGCGCCGCCGCGACCGAAGAGTCCACTCCGCCGGACATGGCCACCAGCACCCGCACGACCGCAGTCTGCCATCGCCGGTGGTCGGGCCGACCCGAGTTTCGGCCGGCTCGTTGGCGGTCCGGGCCGACGCGTGCGGATCCCCGGGCCACGACGGACCACCGTGGACCACCCCCCGCCGGGCGGTCACGACCCGGCGGCGGCGATCAGCAGCCGGACCGAAGGCTGGCCACCGCGCTGGCCACCACCGCGGCCGCCTGGTCCACCTCCTCTGCGGAGGTGGTGCGGCCCAGGGTGAAGCGGACCCCGCTGCGGGCCTGGGCCCGGTCCAGGCCCATCGCGACCAGCACGTGGCTCGGCTCGAGCGCGCCGCTCGCACAGGCCGAGCCGGCGGACGCGCAGACGCCGCCTCGGTCCAGCACCACGAGCAGCTCGTCGTGGTCGAGGCCCTCGAAGCGCAGGTGGCAGTGGCCGGGCAGCGTCGCTGTCCGGGGAACGGTCTCGATGGCGTCCGGGACTGCGCCGAGCACCGCGTCGGCGAAGCGGTCCCGCAGCTGGGCCACCCGGGCACGCTCGGTGGGGCGCTCGGCCACCGCCGCCCGCAGGGCGGTGGCGAACCCCACGATGCCGGCGACGTTGTGGGTCCCGCTCCGGCGCTCTTGCTCCTGGCCGCCTCCCAGCACCAGCGGCACCACGTCGTGCGGGGACCGCACGACCAGCGCCCCCACCCCCTTGGGCCCCCCCACTTTGTGGGCGCTGAGCGAGACCAGGTCGCAGGGCGCGGTGACCTCGGCCAGGTCGAGGTAGGCGGCGGCCTGCACCGCGTCGGTGTGCAGCACCGCTCGGGGTGCGAGCGCTCGGACCACCCTGGCGACCTCGGCGATGGGCTGAACCGTCCCCACCTCGTTGTTGGCCGTCATCACCGAGACCAGCACGGTCTGGTGCCCGAGCACGGCGGCCAGCGCGTCCAGGTCGACGACGCCGTCGGCCCGAGCCGGCACCTCGTGAAGCCCGATGCCGGGCACGCCGGGCACGGCCGCCGTCCGTTGGGCCGCCGCCCGCATCGGGCTCAGCACCGCGGCGTGCTCGATCGACGAGCAGACCGCCTCGGCCGGGCCGGCACAGCGGGCCAGCGTCCCGAGGACGGCCAGGTTGTCGGCCTCGGTCCCGCCCGAGGTGAACACCACCTCGGCCGGTCGGGCCCCGACCAGCTCGGCGACCTCCTCTCGGGCCTCCTCCACTGCCCGGCGGGCATCGCGGGCCAAGGCGTGGGCGCCGGAGGGATTGGCGTAGCGCTGATCGACGAACGGCGCCATCGCCTCGACCACCTCCGGCCGCAGCGGTGTGGTCGCGGCGTGGTCGAGGTAGGCGACGACCTCCATGGTGGCTCAGGCCACCCGGACGGCCTTGGCGTTGCAGAACTCCTTGATGCCCGCCTCTGACAGCTCGCGCCCGAAGCCCGAGCGCTTGATCCCGCCAAAGGGGAGCTCGGGGGAGGAGACGACCATCGCGTTCACGAACACCATCCCGGCCTCGAGCTCCTCGATGCCACGCTGCTGCTCGGCCGGGTCCTCGGCCCACACGCTGGCGCCGAGCCCGAAGCTGGTCCGATTCGCCAGCGCGATCGCCTCGTCGACGTCAGCCGCCGGCTCGACCACCGCCACCGGCCCGAACACCTCTTCGTCGTAGGCCCGCATCCCCGGGGTCACCCCGGTGAGGACGGTCGGACGGTAGTACCAGCCCTCCCCTGGCACCGGCTCGCCGCCGCAGGCCACCACCGCGCCCTTGGCCCGGGCGTCGTCCACCTGGGCGGCGACCTCGTCCCGTTGGGCCCGCGACACCAGCGGCCCGACATCGGTCGCCGGGTCGAAGGGGTCGCCCACCACCAGCGCGGCCATCGCCTCGACGAAGCGAGGCACGAAGCGGTCCCGGACCGCATCGACCACGATGAAGCGTTTGGCTGCGATACAGGACTGCCCGTTGTTCTGCACCCGGGCGGTGACCGCAACCGGCACCGCCCGGTCGAGGTCGGCCGAGGGCAGCACCACGAAGGGGTCAGAGCCTCCGAGCTCGAGGACGCACTTCTTGAGGGCGCGCCCAGCGGCCGCCGCGACGCTGCGCCCGGCCGCCTCACTGCCGGTCAGGGTCACCGCTGCCACCCGGTCGTCCTCGATGATCGAGGCGACCGCGCCTGCCGGGACCAGCAGCGTGGAAAAGGCGCCCTCGGGGAACCCTGCTCGGCGGAACAGGTCCTCGATCAGCAGAGCCGACTGGGGAACGTTGGAGGCGTGCTTGAGCAGCCCGACGTTGCCGGCCATGAGGGCGGGAGCGGCGAAGCGGATCACCTGCCACAGCGGGAAGTTCCACGGCATCACCGCCAGCACCGGCCCGAGCGGCTCGTAGCGGACGTAGGCGCGCCCGGCCGAGGTCTCGACCGGCTCGACGGCCAGGAGCGCCTCGGCCCGGTCGGCGTACCAGCGCATGCACATCGCGCACTTGGCCACCTCGGCCTTGGCCGAGCCGTACGTCTTGCCCATCTCGGTGGTGAGCACCCGGGCGATCTCGGGCTGCTCGGCGTCGTAGAGGTCGGCGGCCGCCCGCATCCACCCGGCGCGCTCGGCGAACGAGGTGCGGCGGTAGGAGGCGAAAGTCTCGGCCGCCCGGGTCAGGCGCTCCTCGACCTGCTCGGGGGTGTGCGGCTCGAACTCGGCCTCCACCGCTCCGGTGGCCGGGTTCAACGTCGTGAAGGCCATGGCGCCCGTCCCTCGGCTCAGCGGCGCCGGAGGATCAGTCCTTCGGCGTGCGGCGCGGCTTGAGGGCGAACCACCAGATGCTGGCCATGGTGGCCAACAGGCCGAGCACGGCCGCGATTGGCTTCACCAGCTTGCGGGCTCGCTCTGCCATCACCTCGACCTTACCGGTCCACCCGGCGGGCCGACCACGCACCGACCACTCACGCCCGCTCGAGCCAGGCCCGACCGGTGTCCGAGCCGATCTCGACCGGCGAGCCGGGGCCGGCACCGGGCCCCTCGATCACCTCGACCGCCAGGACCTCCCGGGCCAGGTGGTCGAACAACGGGCGCACGCCGCTCGCGCCCTCGAGCCAGAGGCGGATCCGGTCGGTCACCTCGAACCCGGCCGCCCTCCGCAGGTCCTGGACCTGGCGGATGAGGTCCCGCAGCTGACCCCGCCGCACCAGGTCGTCGTCGAGGGTCACATCGAGGGCCACCGCCTCGTGGCCCTCCCTCGAGACCGCGTAGCCCCCCCGCCCGCGGACCTGCAGCTCCACGTCGCCCCGGCCGAGCTCCACCTCGCCCGAGGCCAGGGCCAGCCGCACCGTCTGGCCCGCCTCCAAGGCGGCGGCCACCGCCGGGGCGTCCAGGCCGGCCAGGGCTGCCTTGGCCTCTTGGACCCCGGACTTGAGCTTGGGGCCGAGGACCTTGAAGTTCGGGGCCAGGCGGAACTCGAGCAGCTCGCCCAGCTCGGCCGCGACCTCGACCCGGTCGACGTTGAGCTCGTCGGCCACCACGTCGGCCAGCAGCGGCGGAGCCCCCGGCGGCAGGTACACCAGAGCCCGCGCCAGGGGCTGGCGCACCTTGAGGCCGGCCTCGCTGCGGGCCGCGCGGCCGAGGGAGGCCAACCGCCGGGCCTGGGCCATCTGGGCCTCGAGCCCCGGATCGAGGTGGGCCCGGTCGACCGGCGGCCAGTCGGCCAGGTGCACCGAGTCGGCCTCGCCGGCCCCGGTGAGTTCGTGCCACAGGTGGTCGGCCAAGAACGGACAGAACGGGGCCAGCAGCAGGGCGGTCGTGGTCAGGGTCTCGAGCAGGGTGGCGTGGGCGGCCAGGGTGTCGCGCTGGTCGGCATCGGGGTCGGTGCGCCAGAACCGGCGGCGGCTACGCCGCACGTACCAGTTCGAGGTCTCGTCGACCAAGCGGGCCAGCGCGGTGGCGGCCCGGTAGGGGTCGTAGCTGTCCAGGGCCTCGGTCACCTCGGCGGTCGCCGAAGCCAGGCGAGACAGCAGCCAACGGTCCAGCGGGGAGCGCTCCGGCGGCGCTGGGATCGCCGGGTCGTCGGGCGAGAACCCGTTGGCAGCCGCATAGGTGGTGAAGAAGCTGAAGGTGTTCCACAGGGTGAGGAGGGTCTCCCTGGTTGCGGCATCGATTGCCGAGAGGTTGGCCTGGGTCGGGGTCCACGGCGATCCCTGGCTGAACATCCACCACCGCATGGGCTCAGCTCCCCGGCTGTCCAGCACCTCCCAGGGATCGAGCACGTTGCCCAACGACTTGGAGGCCTTGCGGCCCTGGGCGTCGACGATGTGACCGAGGCAGACCACGTGGCGGTAGGGGGCTGACCCGAACACCAGGGTGTTCACCGCGAGCAGGGAGTAGAACCACCCCCGGGTCTGGTCGATGGCCTCGGAGATGAAGTCGGCCGGGTACGCCAGGCGCTCGGCCGAACCGGCCTGGTGCGGGTAGCCGACTTGGGCCGCCGGCATCGAGCCGGAGTCGAACCACGCGTCGATCACCGGCTCGATCCGCCGAGCGGTGCCCGGCGCCCCCTCGGGGCACGACGGGCAGGGGAAGCTGACCTCGTCGATCACCGGGCGGTGGGGATCGAGGTCCCTGAGGTCGGTCCCGGCCAGTTGGGACAGCTCGGCCAGCGACTCGACGCAGGTGACGTGGCCGGCCTCGCAGCGCCAGATGGGCAGGGGGGTGCCCCAGAACCGGTCCCGGGACAGCGCCCAGTCGACGTTGTTGTCCAGCCACTCCCCGAAGCGGCCGTCGCGGATGTAGGCCGGGTGCCAGTCGATCGTGCGGTTGGCCGCCACCAGGTCGTCCTTCCGGGTCGACGTGGCCACGTACCAGCTCGGCTTGCCCCAGTAGATGAGGGGGGTCCGGCAACGCCAGCAGTGCGGGTAGGGGTGGCGGTACGGGAGCCGGGCCACCAGGAGCCCATTCGCCTCCAGGGCGTCGTTGATGTCGTGGTTGGCCTCCCGCACCTCCCGGCCGGCCAGCCACCCGGCGGCCTGGGTGAAGCGGCCGTCGGGGCCCACCGGGTTGAGGGTGGGCAACCCGCTGGCCCGGGCCACCTGGCGGTCGACCTCGCCGAACGCCGGGGCCAGGTGCACCAGGCCGGTGCCCTCCTCGGTGGTGACGAAGTCGCCGGCCACCACCCGCCACCCGTCGGCCGCCGGGTCGGCAGCCACCAGGTCGAGCGGGCGGTGGTAGCGCAGGCCGACCAGGTCGGCCCCCCGCACCCGGCCGCTCGGCTGGGCGGTCGGGCCGAACACCGCCTCCACCCGGTCCTCGGCCACCACCATCCCGTCGACCACGACGTAGGTGAGCTCGGGGTTGACCGCCACCCCGGTGTTGGCGGGCAGCGTCCACGGGGTGGTGGTCCACACCACCAGCGACGTGGCCCCGGCCGGTGCGGCACCCGGGTCGGCCAAAGGAAGGCGAACGAAGGCTGACTCGTCTTCCTCCTCTCGGTACACGTCCTCCTGGCCCAGCTCGTGGCTGGACAGCCCGGTGCCGCACCGGGGGCAGTAGGGAACCACCTTGAGGTCCTCGTACAGCAGCCCCTGGTCGTAGAGCTGGCGGAGGTGCCACCAGACCGACTCCACGTAGCTTCGGTCGAGCGTCCAGTAGGCGTGGTCGAGGTCGATCCAGTAGCCGATCCGTACGGTGATCGCCCGCCAGTCCTCGACGTAGGCGTAGACGGACTCCCGGCACAGCCGGACGAACTCGGCCACCCCGACCTCGTCTTGGATCTGGCGCTTGCCGCTGATGCCCAGCCGTTTCTCCACCTCGACCTCGACCGGCAGACCGTGGGTGTCCCAGCCGGCCCGCCGCTCGACCCGGTGTCCCCGCATGGTCTGGAACCGGCAAAACAGGTCCTTGTAGACGCGGGCCCAGACGTGGTGGAAGCCCGGCTTGCCGTTGGCGGTCGGTGGCCCCTCGTAGAAGACCCAGGGTCGGGACCCGGCCCGTCGAGCGATCGACCGTGCGAACACGTCGTGGGCCCCCCACCGGGCGAGCTCCTCCTTCTCCAAGGCCACGAAGTCGACGGTGGGCGGGACGGGGCGGAACATCGAGGGCAGAGGGGTCCGGTGGTCGAGGGGCACGATCAGGTTGGGCAAGCCTACGACCTGGGGCCAACTGCCGTGACCACCGGCCGCGCTGGCCGGCGCACGCTCACCGAGTCGGCTCCCGCGTCAGGCTCCCGGCAGCGCCTGGTCGAGCGAGGCGACCAGACGCGCGTAGAGATCCTCGTCCGCCTCGACCAACGAGCCGAGCACCGCATCGGCGAGGGCGAACGCCGACCGGCCCCGCTCGGCGGGCTCGGGCACTGCCACGCAGACCATCCGGGCCGCCTTGGCCGCCACCACCCCGGCCGGCGCGTCCTCCCACGCCACACAGCGCGAGGGCTCGGCACCCAGCCTGGCCGCGGCCCCCAGGTACACCGCCGGATGGGGTTTGCCGTAGGGCTCGTCCTCGGCCGAGTGGACCACGCGGAAGTGCCGGGCGAGCTCGAAGCGCTCCAACACCAGGTCGATCAGCCGGTAGCCGGACGACGAGGCCACCGCCAGGCCAAGCCCGTGGCGCTCGCACAGCTCGATCGCCCCCCGGACCCCGGGCTGCAGCGTCCCCCGCTCGGCCACCAGCTCGCACACCCGGTCCACCACCTGGGCCGCGACCTGGTCGACCGCAGGACCGTCCCAGGGGAACCGCCGGTGCCAGTAGGCCATCACCTCGCCCACGAACATCCCCTTGGTCTGTCGACACCGGTGCGGATCGAGCGGGACGCCCAGGGCGCCCAGGATCTCCACCTCGGCCTGCTGCCACAGCGGCTCGGTATCGACCAGGAGCCCGTCCATGTCGAAGATGGCCGCGTCGAAGCCGTCCCCGGCCATCTGCCGCCGCGCCCGGCGATCAGCCCGGCAGGTTCGCGGTGATCGCCTCGATGACCGCCGGGTCCTGGGGGTCGGTCCGCGGCCGGAACCGGGCCACCACCTCGCCGGAGGGAGAGACCAAGAACTTCTCGAAGTTCCACTGGATGTCACCGGCGTTGCCCTCGGCGTCGGGGGTCTTGGTCAGCTCCTGGTAGATCGGGTGCCGGTGCTCCCCGTTCACGTCGATCTTCTCGAACATGGGGAAGGTGACGCCGTAGGTGGTGGAGCAGAAGGTGGCGATCTCCTCGGGCGTCCCCGGCTCCTGCCCGCCGAACTGGTTGCAGGGGAACCCGAGCACGCTGAACCCCCGGTCGCCGAAGGTCTCCTGGAGCTTCTCCAGCCCCTCGTACTGCGGCGTGAGGCCGCACTTGGAAGCCACGTTGACCAGCAGGAGCGCCTTGCCCTTGTACTGGGCCAGCGAGGACGGCTCGCCGTGCAGGGTGGCGATGGGGACGTCGAACAGTGCCATACCGGGAGGCTAACCGCTGGTCGAGCGGCGCGGGGCGGCCGGTGGTGGTGACAGCCGACCCGATACCATCGCCCCGGTCGGGACCAGGGGGCGGACGTGCAGCCACGTCGAAGTCTGTGGATGTGGGGCCTGGAGAGCGAGGAGCCGACCGAGGAACGCCGGCGCGAGCTCGCAGCTGCGCTGTCGGCGCGTCTGGGGACGGAGCTGCACCCGCCGCGCATCCCCTCGGTCGACGAGCTGGAGCTGCGCCCCCCGAGGGTCCGGGTGCCTTCCTCCCTGGACCAGTTCTGCTTCCAAGACACCTGGGAGCGCGCCTACCACTCCTACGGGTTCGACCGCTGCGACCACGCGCCGTTCGGCCGGTACCCCAACCCGCCTGACGCGGTCGCCCACCCACGCTCGGACAGCGAGCTCGAGGCCGTCCTCTCCTGGTGCGACGACCACGGGTACTGCGTCATCCCCTACGGCGGGGGCTCCTCGGTGGTGGGCGGGGTGACCCCGCCGGAGGACCGGGGACCGGTGGTCACGGTGGCCCTCGACCGGCTCGACCGGGTGCTCGAGGTCGACGACGTCTCCCGGGCGGCCCGGATCCAAGCCGGCGTCTTTGGTCCCGCCCTCGAGGACCAGCTCCGGCCGCGGGGGCTCACCTTGCGCCACTTCCCGCAGAGCTTCACCGGCTCGACCCTCGGGGGCTGGATCGCGACCCGCTCGGGCGGGCACTACGCGACCAACCACACCCACATCGATGAGTTCGTGGAGTCCGTTCGGATGCTCACCCCGAGCGGATGGCTCGAGACCCGGCGATTGCCCGGCTCAGGAGCCGGCCCCGACCCCAACCGCCTGGTGATCGGGTCCGAGGGGATCTTGGGGATCATCACCGAGGCCTGGATGCGAGTCCAGGCCCGCCCCCGCTTCCGGGCGACCGCCGGGATCCGCTTCGCCAGCTGGGAGGCCGGGTACGAGGCCACCCGCCATATCGTCCAGGCCAAGCTGTGGCCGGCCAACCTCCGCCTGCTGGACCCCGAGCTCGCCGCCGGGAGCGCGGGGGTGGAGGGCGGCCAGGCCCTGCTCATCATCGGCTTCGAGTCGGCCGAGATCCCCCAGCGTGGCTTCCTCGAGCACGCCGTCGGACTGGCCCGAACCTGCGGCGGCGTCGTCGCCGACGACGAGCTGATGGTCGACGACGGCAGCGGACAGGCCACCGGACGGACGGGCGCGGTCGGGGCGTGGCGGCAGGCGTTCATCCCCGGGTCGGGCGGCCTCGGGGGGGCCAATGCCGGGCTCGGCCTGGTCGCGGGAACCTTCGAGACCGCGGTCACCTGGGACCGCTGGCCGGAGCTGGACCACGCGGTCCGCACTGCCACCCTGGCCGCGCTGGCCGAGGCCTGCGGTGGGGGCACCGTCAACTGCCGGTTCACCCACGTCTATCCCGACGGCCCGGCCCCCTACTACACCTACGTGGGCGCCTACCGCTCCGATGCCGACCCGCTGGGTCAGCACGCGGCGATCAAAGCTGCCGCGTCCGAAGCCATCCTGGCCGCTGGCGGCACCATCACCCACCACCACGCGGTCGGCCGCCAGCACCGCCCCTGGTACGACCGGGAGCGCCCAGAGCTGTTCGCGGCGGCGCTGCGGGCAGCCAAGCAGGCGGTCGACCCGGCCGGGATCATGAACCCGGGCGTGCTGGTCGACCCGCCCAACGCCGACCCACCCGGCCGCTGACCTTTGGGCCCACGACCTGGTGGGCTGGGCACCAGTGGCACGCCGGCGGGAGCTGGACCAGGCTCGGGCCATGCACGCCGTGGTGATCGACGATGGCCGGCCAGTGTGGGTCGAGCAGCCCGATCCGCAGGTCGGCGACACCGAGCTGCTGGTGGCGGTCCGGGCAGCCGGGCTCAACGGGGCCGACATGGGCCAGCGGCGGGGCCGGTACCCGGCACCACCCGGTGCCCCGGCCAACATCCCCGGCCTGGAGATGGCTGGCGAGGTGGTAGCGGTGGGCCGCCAGGTCCAACGGTTCGCGCCCGGGGACCGGGTCATGGGCCTGCTGGGCGGCGGTGGCCAGGCGGAGCTGGCGGTGGTCGACGAGGCGCACGCGCTGGCCGTTCCCGAGGCGGTCACCTGGGTCCAGGCCGGCGGGTTCCCCGAGACCTTCTGCACCGCCTACGACGCGCTGTTCAGTCAGGCCGAGCTGGCGGCGGGCGAGCGCCTGTTGGTGACCGGGGCGGCCGGCGGGGTCGGCACCGCCGCGGTCCAGCTCGGCCGGGTCACCGGGGCCATGGTGGTCGCCTCGGTCCGGGATCCGACCAAACGGGACGCGGTCCGGTCCCTGGGCGCTCACCAGGTGATCGACCCCGGCTCGATCGCCGAGCACGGTCCCTACGACGTCGTGCTCGAGCTGGTGGGCGCCGCCAGCTTCGGCGTCGCCCTCGGCGCGCTGGCTGAGCGGGGGCGGATCTCGGTCATCGGACTGGGCAGCGGCGGCGAAGTCCAGCTGCAGCTGGGGGTGGTGATGGCCAAACGGGCCCGGATCTCCGGCTCCACGCTGCGCGGCCGCGACCGGGTGGCCAAGGGGCTGGTGATCGACGGCGTCGCCCGCCACGTGCTCCCCCACCTCGCCACCGGGGCGATCACGGTGCCGGTCTGCGACACCTTCGCCTTCGCCCATGCCGAACGCGCCTACGACCGCTTCGAAGCCGGCGGCAAGCTGGGCAAGGTGGTCCTGGTGGACCAGCCCGAGGGCTGAGGGCGGCCCCTCCGGCGGTCGCGCCGCGACCGGCCGGAGGGTGTCCTCGAGTCATCGGAGCGCGAGCGCCCGAGCCCACGCAAGAAGCTGGTCCACATGGCGCCGCTCGGGGACCCTCTCGGCCGGTGGAGATGGGATCTCAGGCATGGGCACGAAGGGGAACTCCTCCAGGTCGAGGATCGGCCCCAGGTGCTGCTGCGCTTGAAAGCCCCAGGCAGAGGCCCACGCCAGGTCGAAGGCGCCCGCCGGGTCGCGGAGCCAGACGCCGTGGATGGTCGCCGACCGCATCGGCTGGTCGTCTTCTGGGAACACCGCGTGCTCGGCGTAGCCGTTAGGGCACGCGTCGACACCAAAGACATTGAGGACACCATCGATGTCCACCAGCAGGAGTGGCCGGCCCGCCATCGGTCCAGTGTGCTGGGCGCGCCCCGGGCGGCGCCCGGAGCGCAACGACCCCATGGACCACAAGCTGGGCTGCGAATGTCCGGGAGGCGGCACCGGCGAGCACGATCGCGCGGTCTGCTCGCCCAGCGGGTCTGCGGATTCCCTGGTAGCCATTGATAGGCAGCCAAAAGGCTGCCAAAATGGCCTCCATCGACGATGGGCG
Organism: Actinomycetota bacterium; assembly: GCA_021324355.1. Taxonomy (GTDB): domain Bacteria; phylum Actinomycetota; class Acidimicrobiia; order Acidimicrobiales; family RAAP-2; genus Palsa-461. Next base: position 62,964 of record JAJPJD010000018.1, on the reverse strand, counting down.
GGGAGGCGATGGACACGGTGTTCAAGGCGCTCGCCGACCCGTCCCGCCGGATGTTGCTCGACCGGCTACGGGACCGCAACGGCCAGACGCTCAGGGAGCTGTGCGCGGGCCTGGCCATGGCCCGCCAGTCGGTGACCAAGCACCTGGCGGTGCTCGAGGCGGCCGGCCTGGTGACGAGCGTCCGCCGGGGCCGGGTTCGGCTCCACTATCTCAACCCGGTCCCACTCAACGACATCGCCGAACGCTGGATGAGCCGCTACGACCGAGCCCGGACTGCCGTCCTGTCCGAGCTCAAGCACGCCCTGGAGGACAGTCCCATGGACAAACCGCAGTTCGTCTACACCACGTACATCCGCACCACCCCCGAACGGTTGTGGCAGGCCCTCACCGATCCGGCCTTCACCCGTCGCTACTGGGGCGCCGCCCACGTGACCAGCTGGGAACCGGGCGCCCCCATGACCTGGGAGTACGGCGGAGTGACCGTCGAGGACCCCGAACAAGTGGTCCTGGAGGCTGAGCCCAACCGCCGGCTTTCGTACACCTGGCAGACCATCACCGCGGAGTTTGCCCAGGCCGCCGGGTTCGACGACGAGTACTTCGCAGCGGTGTCGGCCGAGCCCCGCTCCAGGGTCACCTTCGAGCTCGAGCCGGTCGGTGAGGTGGTGCGACTGACCGTCATCCATGATGGCTTCGAGCCCGGTAGCCCGACCTTGGAGAGCCTCAGTCAGGGGTGGCCATGGATCCTCTCCGCCCTCAAGTCGCTGCTCGAGACCGGCAACCCGCTCCCGGTCGCAGGGGGTTGACCAACCGGGCGTGGGTCCAGCCGGCCGGCCGCGGACTGCTCGGCTAGGACCCCGGTGGAGGGCTTGGCTGGGTCGAGCCGTAGGCGACGGTGAAGCCGTCAGCGCTGGCATCAGGCCCCGAGGGGATCGAGAGCACTGCCGTGTCCGAGACGTTCACCATCTCGCCGGCATCACCGATGACAAGGCCTGGCCCGGCTGCGTTCGCCGTCGCCTGGTCGAAGACCACCGAGCCGTAGTCGGCCAGTGTGGCGACCGTGCAGTGCGAGCCTCGGCACACCGTGGGGGCTTCGAGGATCCACTCCACCGACGCCCCGGGGCCGCTGTAGGTCACGGCCGTGGTGAAACTCCACCCGTGGCTGCTTGAGCCGTCGCCGATCGTGATGTCCCAGGTCGACCCGGAAGCCTGCGCGATGGTGGCCGACATCGGGTCCCCTGGCTCAACCAGCCCGCAGCTGCTGCCGCCCGAGCCGGAGCCCGAGCTGGTGGTGAACGAACCAAGCCCCCCATCCGTGGTGCCGTCGGCGTTCGTCGCAACCAGCTCGAAGTAGTACGTCGTGCCGGCCGACAGACCGCTCAGCGACGCGCTCACCGTGACAGCCCGCTTGCCGGATCCGGCGCTCGAGACGGCCGTCGTCGACCCGAACGACGTGGTCGTGCCGAACTCGAAGTAGTAGGAGGTGGCAAGGCCATTGGGGTTCACGGTCCCATTGAGGGTGGCACTGGTCGACGACACGCCGGTCGCCGAGCCGGTGGTGGCCCCAGGCGGCCCCGACCCGCCGTGAGCAGAGGCTCGGGGACCGCCGGCGCGGCCAGTGGGCGCAGCGAGGAGCCCGCCGGGGCCCTGGGGACGGGACCGAGCTGGCCCGGCGACGGCACCGGAGCAGCCATTGGTGATCGTCTGCTCGACGAAGTTCTGTGACGAGGTCGACCACCAGGCCGAATACTGGGCAGCACCGTTGAGGAAGTCCTGCTCGGTGCCGGTCTGGATGAGCGAGCCGTTGGTGAAGCCGTCGATGCCCACCCACGCTGCCGAGTAGGACCCGTTCGGACCGCTCACCGCAGGGACGATCCAGGTCGCGCTCACCGAATGGTACGGCGCGCCCGTCGACACCGCGTACCCTGACCAGTTGAGGGAGGCCCAACCAGGCCAGCTGCCGGTGGCGAAGTTCCCGGTCCCGGCGCTTGTCCCATGGTCCGGACCCACGACGACCGCGGCCGTTGCCTGGGAGAAACCGATGGCGAGTGTCCCGAGGGCGAGAGCTGCGAACCCCAGGCCGGCGCAGGCCGCCCGAGCGCAGCCTTCCCAAGACCAGCAACCTCTCCTCATGCGCCCCCTGGCACAACGGACCTGCCCGCCGACATGCTAGGTCCGTGGCCAGGCTCGGGTCCGGTGCCAGGGCTTGGGCTTGGCACGCTCTGACGGATATCCACAAAGTGGCGCGCCGCGCCGGGGCGCAGTGACCGTTGGTCGTACACCCCGGACTTCAAGTCGGAGATCGTGGAGGGGTGCCGGGCTGGTGACCGGTCGATCGCAGGGGTGGCCCGGGAATTCGACCTGACGGAGTCGGCAGTACGCAGGTGAGCGGCTCAGGCCGAGATCGACACCGGTATCGGCCGGGCCTGACCAGCAGGAGCGCGAGCGCTTTCCTGGCTGCGGCGGGAGCACAGGCGCCAAAAGACCGATGTCGACCTGCGCAAGCGAGCAACGGCTTTCTTCGCGAAGAAGACCCGGTGATGGACCCTTCATCGAGCCGGAGGGACCTGCAGGTCACCGCGTGGTGCGCTGCTCGAGGTCTCCCGTGCCGCCAAGTGCCAGCACCAGCAGACCCCCTCGCAGAGGAAGCTCGCAGACCGAGAGGACCGACGTCGTGCACACTGCCTCCAAGTGCACCCGTGGCAGCCCCCGGGTCCACGCCGAGCTGCGGTGCCAGGGGCTCGACTGCGGGCGGCACCGGGTGCGGTGGCTGATGCGCCGGGCCGGTCTCAAGGGCCGGAGCAAGAAGCGCTGGCGAAAGACGACGGTCCCCAACCTCAAAGCCGAGCGGGCAAAGGACCTGAGCGGGCGCCATTTCGGGCGGTGCGCTGCGCTCGACCAGCGCTGCGTCGACGACAGCCAGGGGGTTGGCCTCGACGGCCTCCTCGGGGAGCGGCACTCGCCGACTCCCCGAGGCGCCGCCCCGCGGAACCCCCCATCCCAAACCCGGCCGGAACGGTGCACGTCCCGGGGCGGCCCGAACCTAGCCGTCCCGCGGGGCTCCGACAATGGGCAGGCTCAGGGAGGAGGCGACCTCGCCGGTCACCAGGGGTCGACCAGCGGCCGCTTCTTCGCCGCCCGAGGCCGGGGTGGCGGGGCGGCGGCCAGCACCGCGCCGAGGCGGCTGCGTGTCTCGGCCGGGTCGATCACCTCGTCCACTTCGAAGTGGGAGGCGACGTTGAGCGCCTTGCCGGCGGCGTAGGAGCGCTGGACCATCGCCTCGAAGAGGGCCTCCCGCTCGGTCGGGTCCTCGACCGCTTCGAGCTCCCGCCGGTACCCGAGCCGGACCGCGCCCTCGAGCCCCATCCCGCCGAACTCCCCGGTCGGCCATGAGCCGATCCACAACGGCTCGCGGAAGCTGCCGGCCGCCATGGCCTGGGCGCCGAGGCCGTAGCCCTTGCGCAGCACGACCGTGCAGTAGGGAACGGACAAGCTGGCCCCGGTCACGAACAGCCGTCCGGCCGACCGCACCAGCGCGGCCCGCTCGGCCTCGGGCCCGACCATGAACCCGGGGGTGTCGCAGAACGCCACCACCGGAAGGTCGAAGGCGTCGCACAGGGCGAGGAACCGTGCCGCCTTGTTCGCGCCCGGCCCGTCGATGGCGCCGGCCAGGTGGGCCGGATTGTTGGCCACGATCCCGATCGGCCGGCCCTCCAAGCGCGCCAGCGCGGTCACCATGGCCGGGGCGTGGTCGCGGCGCAGCTCAAGGACCGACCCGGTGTCGGCCACCAGCTCGATGACCTGGTGGACGTCGTAGACCCGCCGACGGTCCTCGGGCACGCAAGCCCGGAGCTGCTCCTGGTCGGCGCAGTCCCACTGGCCGATCGGCCCTTGGAAGTAGGACAGGTACCGTTTGGCCACCGCCACCGCAGCGGCGTCGTCGTCCACCGCGATGTCGACGACCCCGTTGGGCACCTGGACCGCCAGGGGGCCGACCGCCTCGGGCGGGAACACCCCGAGGCCGCCGCCCTCGATCATGGCCGGCCCTCCCATCCCCACCGTGGTGTCGGCGGTGGCGATGATCACATCGCAACACCCGAGAAGGGCGGCGTTGCCGGCGAAGCAGCGGCCGCCGACCACCCCCACCAGCGGGACGAGCCCGCTCAGCCGGGCGAACAGGGCGAAGGCTCGGGTGTCCAAGCCGGTGACCGTGGCCCCGTCGGTGTCGCCCGGGCGGCCGCCGCCGCCCTCGGCGAACAGGACGACCGGCAGCCGGAGCCGCTCGACCAGCTCGAACAGCCGGTCCTTCTTCCGGTGGTTCATGTGCCCCTGGGTCCCAGCCAGGACCGTGTAGTCGTAGGAGAGCACGGCGCAGCGGGCCGCGTCGGGTGGGAAGCGGTCGCCGTTGACCCGGGCGATCCCGCCGACCAGGCCGTCGGCCGGGGTGCGCTCGATGAGCTCCTCCAGTGGACGGCGGCGGCGCTGGGCTGCCACCACCAGGCCGCCGTACTCGACGAAGGACCCCGGATCGACCAGATCGGCCAGGTTCTCCCGGGCGCTGCGATGCCCGGTCCCATGCCGGCGGGCCATCGCCTCGGGGCGGGCCTCGTCGGCCAGGCGGGCCCGTCGCGCCCACAGCTCGGCCAGCTCGGGTCGCACCGTCCCGGCCGCCTCGGGTCCCTCGACCGCCCGGGGGGCGTCGACCGGGCCCGGTTCGATCACCACCAGACGCTCGCCGCGCTCGACGGTGTCGCCTGGGCCGGGCCGCACCTCGCGCACGGTGCCGGCCACCTCGGCCGCCACGACGTGCTCCATCTTCATCGACTCGAGCACGGCCACCTGGTCGCCCGCCGCCACCTGCTGGCCGACGGCGACCACCGAGACCACCGTCCCCTGGAGGGGCGCGGTGACCACGACCGGCTCTGGCGACCCGGTCACCTCATCCGACGGCGCACAGGCCGCCGTCGAGGTTGATGGCCGCCCCGCTCACGTAGCCGGCTCTCGGGGACAGCAGGAACGTGGCCAGGTCGGCAAACTCCTCGGCCCGGCCCACTCGGCCGAGCGGGATCCCCGAGCCCCGAGCCATGTCCTCGTAGAGCTGGCCGACCGGGACCCCGGCTGCCGCTGCCCGCCGCTCCCACTGGCCGCTCTCGACCAGCCCGATCAGCACCGCGTTGACCCGGACCCCGGCCGGGCCGACCTCCTTGGAAAGCGCCTTGGTGAGGGCCAGGCCGGCAGCCCGGCTCACCGAGGAGGGCATCGAACCGGCGCCCGGTGCCTTCGCCGCGATTGCGAGCACGTTGAGGATCGACCCACCCTGGCGAGCCAACGCGTCCATGGCCAGCCGGCAGAGGCGGGCGGCGGCGTAGAGCTTGAGGGAGAGGTCCTCGTCCCAATCGGCGTCGCCCAGCTCGGCCAGCGGCCGGGCGGCCGACCGGCCGGCGTTGTTGACCAGACCGTCGAGACGACCGAAGCGCTCGAGGGTGCCCGCCACCAGACGGGCCAGGTCGGCCGGGTCGGTGACGTCGGCCCGCATCGCCAGCACGTCACCGCCTGCGGACTCGAGCGCAGCCCGGGCGGTCTCGACCCGCCCGGGGTCGGTGCCGCAGAACGCCACCGATGCGCCCTCGGCCACCAGCCGGTGGCACAGCGCCCGGCCCAGTCCGTTGGAGCCACCGGTCACCAGCACCGCCTTGCCCTCGAGCTCGAGCTCCATCGCGCCTCCTGGTCCGAAGAACCGCTCCGCAAGACTTCCGCGCCCGGCCCCGGGCGCGCCAGCGCGCCGGGCTCAGGGAAGCACCAGGTGGGCGATGCGCCGGCCGGTCACGGCCAGGCCGGCCGCGCCCATCACCAAGAGGTACGCGGCATGCCCGAGCAGGGACCAGTCGAACAGCCCGAGATCCAGACCTCGCAACAAGGCGACCGCCTGGTACAGCGGGGTGCACCGGACCACCAGCTGCAGCCACCCTGGGTAGACACCAAGCGGGTAGAAGGTGGCCGAGAACAAGAACAGCGGGAGGGCAGCCAGGAACACGAAGTCGAAGTCCTGCCAGCTGCGCATGAAGGAGGTGCCGGCCATCGCGACCCCGGCGAAGGCGAAGCCGGCGAACAACGAGCCCGGGAGGCACAGCACGACCCAAGGCGTGCCCACGTAGCCGAAGGCGGCCATCACGCAGATGAAGACCCCGCAGTACAGGCCGCCGCGGGCGAGGGCCCACAGCAGCTCCCCGGCGGCGACGTCGCCCGGGGACAGCGGCGTGGACAGCATCGAGTCGTAGACCTTCATGATCTTGAGCTGAAAGAAGATCTTGAACGTGCAGTCGAAGATCGCGCCGTTCATTGCGGACGCGGCCAGCAGGCCGGGGGCGACGAACGCGGTGTAGGCGACGGCGTGCCCACCGAGGTGGACCGTCCCCACCAGCTTGCTCAGCCCCAGGCCGATCGAGACCAGGTAGAAGAAGGGCTCGAAGAAGCCCGAGACCAAGAACCGCCACCCGCGGCGGTAGACGACCACGTTGCGCTGGAACACTCGCCACGCCCCCCGGCCCGCGGCCGGGAAGGGACCGGCGGCGGCCCGGGAGTCGAGGGCAGCGGCTGGCTCGGTCACACGACCAGCCGCCGGGTGAAGAGGCGTCGGGACAGGACCAGCCCGAGGGCGCACAGCCCAACCAGGTACGCCAGGTCCCATCCCGCTGAGACCCAGTCCAGCTGACCGAGCACCAGCATCCGGCACAGGTCGACCCCATGGAACAACGGGGTGGCGTAGGCGAGGGGGTGCAGCCACCCGGGCAGCTGGCGAAGCGGGAAGAAGGTCGCCGACAGCAAGAACAGCGGGATGAGTCCGAGACGGGAGATGGTCGCGAAACCTTGGTCGTTCTCCTGGGTGGCGGCGAACGCCGAAATCACCCCGGCGAACGACAGGCCGACCAGGATCGCAGCGACCAGCGCGAGGGGGGCCAGTGCGGAGTGGACGGTGCCGAACGCAGCCATGATCCCGAGGTAGGCGACGCTCGTGATGACCAGCCGAACCGTCACCCAGCCGAAGTGGCCCAGCACGACGTCCTTCACCGCCAACGGGGTGGCCAGCATCGCGTAGTAGGTGCGGATCCACTTGATCGCCGCCATCACCGGGTACATCGAGTCACTGGCGGCCACTTGCATCGCGCTGGCGGCCAGCAGGCCGGGGGCCACGAAGCTCAGGTAGCGGACGTGGTCGACGGTCCCGACGTGGTGGTTGATGAGCGAGCCCAGGCCGACTCCCATCGCCGCCAGGTACAGCACCGGGGCGAGGAAGCTGGTGGTGAGCGACGACCGCCAGGTCCGCAGGTAGCTGAACAGGTGGTAACGCAGGACCCGCAGGCTGGGTGGCAGGCGGCCACCGGCGGCGTGCTGGGCTCCCCAGGTCTCCATCGTCGTCACGACTCGACCCCGATCAATCGACCAGCGTGCGCCCGGTCAGGCTCAGGAACACGTCCTCGAGGCTGGAACGGCGCACCAGCCAGTTGGCCGGCCGGATGCCGCGGCCCTCCAGCTCGCCAAGGGCCCGCTCGGCATCGTCGGCGTAGACCAGCACCCGATCTGGCAGCACCTCGATTCGCTCGCCCAGGCCGGCCAGGCTGTCGTGCCCCGGCGGCTCGTGGCCGACGAACCGCAGCTCCAAGACCTCTCGGGTCGAGTAGCGCTCGATGAGGGCGGCCGGCGAGCCCGAGGCCGCGATCCGGCCCTTGTCCATCACCACCAGCCGATCGCACAGCTGCTCCGCCTCGTCCATGTAGTGGGTGGTGATCACCAGGGTGACCCCGGCCAGCTTCAGGCGGTAGAGGCGGTCCCACAGCAGGTGCCGAGCCTGGGGATCGAGGCCGGTGGTCGGCTCGTCCAGGATCAACAGGTCGGGCTCGGACACCAGCGCCCGGGCGATGGTGAGCCGGCGCTTCATGCCTCCCGACAGCGGCTCGACCGTATCCCTCGCCCGTTCGGTCAGCTCGGCGAAGGCCAGCAGTCGCTCGGCCCGCTCCCTGATGACCTTCTTGGGCAGGTCGAAGTAGCGGCCGTAGATCATGAGGTTGTCGAGAACGGTCAGCTGGAGGTCAAGGCTGTCCTCCTGGGGCACCAGCCCGATGCGGGCCCGGATTGCCGGCCCGTCGGTCTCGGGGTCCCGGCCCAGCACCGTGAGGGTGCCCGAGGTCCGCGGCGACATGCAGGCGATCATCCGCATGGTCGAGGTCTTCCCGGCTCCGTTGGGACCGAGGAACCCGAACGACTCGCCCCGCACGATGTCGAAGTCGATGTGGTCCACCGCCACCAGGTCGCCGAAGGCCTTGGTCAGTCGGCGGGCCGTGACCACGGCCCCCTCGGCGGCCTCGACTCCGCCGCCGGGCGCGCCGAGCGAGGAGACAGAAGGCGGGTGCACCGGCCGTACGCTACCGAACCGCGCCACCACCGCGCGCCGGCCGGCTGCGCACCAGCTGCCCGTTTGACGTCGCCGTGGATCTCGCCCATCCTTCTCCCGCCGGGGGGGTGGCCCAGGGAGCACCCGCCGTCCGGCCACCGGGCGGTGTGGAGGAGGGGACGTTGGCCACCATTGCGCAGGAGTCGTTGCCGCCGACCGATCAGGCGTTCCGGGTCGAGACCCACGGCATCGACCACATCCCGGTCTCAGAGCGCTGGGCCCGCCCGCGCGATGTCGGCGCGATGTGGGCCGGGGCGAGCATACAGGTCGAGTACTTCATCTACGGCGCGGTGCTCATGACCTTCGGCCTCGACTTCGCCCAGGCCGTGAGCCTGATCCTGATCGGGAACCTCTCGTACTTCCTGCTCGGGCTGGCCAGCCTCCAAGCGCCCCAGACCGGCACGACGGTGTTCGCGACCAACCGGGCCAGCTATGGCCCGAACGGCTCCCGGCTCATCTCGCTGTTCAACTGGGTCACCCAGATCGGTTTCGAGGTCGAAGGGCTGATCCTCATCGTCGGCGCGGCACTGGTCCTGCAGGCCAAGGCCGGCTTTGCCGGTGGCGATCCGGCCAAGGTGATCTTCGTGCTGGTGGCGGTGGCGATCCAGGGGGTGCTTCCGTTCCTGGGGCATGCCACCATCCTCAAGACCCTGCGGGCGCTGGTGGTGCCGTTCCTCGTCATGTTCGCGATCATGCTGGGCTTCGCGATCCCGCACGCCACCACCCACGGGGTCGCGCATCCGGCCGACTGGCAGACCTACATGGAGGGCCTGGCGTTCGTCATCGTGCTGTCCGGCCTGGGCTGGTGCGAGAACGGCAACGACTACACCCGCTACTGCCCCCCGGACACCTCCAAGGCCGGCATCGTCGGCTGGGTGTTCCTCGGGACGGCAGTCCCCGAGATCCTGATCATGCTGCTCGGCGCATCGGTGGGCACCTTCTTCGTGAAGGTGGGGACCTCGGCCAACGCTTTCCTGCCGTTCATCCACCAGTCCTACTTCCCGGCCTGGTTCGTCTACGTCTTCTTGGTCCTGGCCATCGCCCAGCTGTTCGCCATCAACAGCTTGGACCTGTACTCCTCGGGGGTGACCCTGCAGGCCCTCGGAGCTCCGATCCGGCGCAACCAGGCGGTCCTGCTCGACTGCGTGCTGGCCGGGACGGTGACGATGGTCGCCATCTTCAACACCAGCTTCAACACCTACTTGAAGGACTTCGTCGACCTGGTGATCGTCTGGATCGCACCCTGGTTCGGGGTGTTCATCGTGGACTGGTGGATGCGCCGGAGCCGCTACGTCCCGGCCGAGCTCCAGCGAACCGACCGGGGCGGCCTCTACTACCGCACCGGGGGGGTCTTCTGGCCCGCGATCATCGCCCAGCTGGTGGGGATGTTTGCCGCCATCGAGTCGCTGGCGGCCACCTTCCACCTGCCCCACTGGCTCAACCTGGTCACCTACCACACCGCCGACAAGGACGGCTTCGGCGCCGACTTCAGCGTCTTCCTCGGGATCGGCGTCGCCGCCCTGGTCTACCTGGCTCTCGCCTGGCGCTCGGTGCGCCGGCAGGCCGACGCGCAGGACCGGCTCCTGGCGGCCGCAACCCCCGACTAGTAACTCTCAGCCCGCGCCGGGCGGACCGGATGCGCTGGACGCCGCCTGGGCCGGGGTCGAGCCACCGAGGCCCTCCCAGTCCTCGACCAGCGAGCCGTCAGGACCGTGGCGGAACAGCGGGATCGAGCCCAGTGCCTGCACCAGCGCGGCGTCCTCGCCGAGGTAGGAACGCCACTGGGCCCCCTCGGTGACCAGCGCGCCCACCACCACTGGCTGCGCCCCGACTCGGCGCATGAGGGTGAGCGCGGCCTTGGTGGAACCGCCGGTGGAGATCACGTCGTCCACCACCGCCACCCGGCGACCGGCGACCGCGTCCACCCGGGCCGGATCGAGCAGCAACCGCTGAGGGGTGGCGGTGGTGATCGAGCGCACTGGTTCGGCGATCGCGTCGGCTAGGTGGATCTTGGGGGTCTTGTGCAAGATGACGTAGTCGTCGAGGCCGAGCGCCCGGGTGACCTCGATCGCGATCGGGATGCCCATCGTGGCGACCGAGACAACGATCTCCGGCCTGGCCGGAGCCAGCTTGGCCGCCAACTCCCGCCCGGCGGTCTGGGCGAAGGCGACGCCCAGGTCGACCGTGATGAGCAGCGCGACCGTGAGGTCCTCTGCCAGGGGGACGAGAGGGATCTCGAGCTCCTGGGACCCGACGGTCACCCGGTAGGTGCCCCGACGCTCGCTCACCGCCCGACTCTGGCCGCCCCGGCCGAGCACCGCAAGTGCGCGGCGCGGGCCACCGCCAGGCACGGAGCGTCTCGGACCCGCCACAGACCGAGCACCGGCGCGAGGCCGCCCGCAGGTCCGGCACACCAGCCGGGGTCTGCCATCCGCCGGCCCTCGACCGCCTCGGAGGCGAGGGCGACGTCGCCGGTCAGCCGAGGGAGGGGGGCGCCGTCGACTCGGCGGTTTCGCACCCGAACCAGGCCGTCGGAACGGGGTGCTCCACAACCACCCGCGGGTCCAGCTCGGCCGGCTGGCCCGCGATCAGCGCCGTCCCCGGCACGCCCCGGCGCGCTTGGCGGGTCGGGGACCCATCATCGCTCAGGTGACGGTCATCCCGCCGTCAACCGGGAGCACCGCCCCGGTCACCCCGCTCGACTCCGGCCCGCAGAGCCAGGCCACCAGGGCGGCTGGCTCGTCCGGCTCGAGCAACCGCTCGACCAGCGCCTGAGCGCCGAAGTCCTCCGCCGAGCCGAGCCCGTAGATGGCGGCCGAGGCCTCGAGCATCGCGGTGCGGGTCGAGCCCGGGCACACCGCGTTGGCCGTGACCCCGGTCCCGGCCAGGTCGGCAGCCAGGGCACGGACCAGGCCAACCACCGCGTGCTTGGAGGCAACGTAGGCCCCCAGGCGACGCAGGCCGAGCACCGCCGCCGCCGATGACACGACGACCACCCGCCCCTGGCGCGGAACCGGCCGGCGGAGGAGGGCCGGCACTGCGGCCGAGACCAGACGCCGGACGCCCGAGACGTTGACCTCGAAGGCGGCGGCCCACTCCTCTTCGCCGATCTCCCAGACCGGCGGGCCCCCGACCAGCACGCCGGCCGACGCCACGGCGGCATCGAGCGGGCCGAAGCGCCGCTCGGCCAGCGCCACCGCCTCGACCAGATCGGTGGCCGACCGCACGTCGCCGACCACCGGAGCCACCGACGGCCCGAGCCGCTCGGCCAGCGCCTCGAGCTCGGCCCGGGTGGCCAAAGGGTAGGAGACGACCGGGTCGTCCTCACAGGCGTCGAGCGCCACCACCGCCCAGCCGTCGGCGACCAGCCGCTCGACGATGGCCGCCCCGATGCCCCGGGCGGCCCCGGTCACTACCGCGACCGGGCTCACGACCGTGTCAGCGCGGCGACGTCGACCTCCCGCCACCACGACTGCAGCGCCCCGGCCAGCCGGTCGGCCAGCTCGGCGAGGAGCCGGTGGCCCTCTTCGGCCGAGGCGAGGGTGGGGTCTCCGAGCACACCGGTCGGCGAGACTCCTCGAACGCCGGCCGAGCGCAGCACCGGCCACAGCGTCTCGAGACCCTCGGTCCGCCCGGGGACGAGCCGGTCCATCCGGACCTGCTCGGGCGCGATGGCCAGCATGAGCGACGTCTCGGTCCGGCCGGCGTGCGCGTCGCCCCCCTCGACGCGGACCGGGAAGATGAAGAGCCGGTCCCCCTCGGCGGCGCAGCGCCGGCGGGCCGCGGCCAGGGCCCGGGCGTTGCCGCCGTGGGCGTTCACCAACACCACCCCGGCGCAGCTGTCACGAGCCGAGCGGACCAGCTCGACCACCACCTCGGTGAGGACCCGGGTCCCAATTGACAGCGTGCCGGGGAACCCCTGGTGCTCGCCGCTCGCGCCGTAGGCGAGAGGCGCCGTCGCAAGGACGTGCGGCTGCCCACAGACCGCGTCGACCAGGGCCTGGGCGATGGTGGTGTCGGTGTCGAGCGGGAGGTGGGGGCCGTGCTGCTCGCAGGAGCCGACCGGGACGACCAGCAGGCACGCCCGGGCCAGGGAGCCGACGTCCGGCCAGGTCACCGCGAGGCGGTCAGGCACGGGCCGACAGGCGCACCGGCACCCGGACCGAGTGGTCGGCAGCCGGCGCCGGCCGGTCCCGGTCCGAGAGCCCGGCCTCCCCGTGACCGTGGACGCACTCGGGGTCGGGACCGTCCAACGGGAGCCCGGTGAAGAACTTGGCCGCCATGCAGCCGCCCCGGCAGGCATCGTAGGAGCCACAGCTGGTGCAGGCACCGCCGCTGGTCGGCTCCCGCAGCGAGCGGAAGAGCGCTGAGCTCCGCCAAACCCCCGTGAACCCGCCCGGCCCCCGCACGTTCCCGGCCCGGAACTGCTCGTGGATTACGAAGGGACACGCGTACACGTCGCCGACCGGGTCGACCAGGCACACCACCCGCCCGGCCCCGCACAGGTTCAGCCCCTCCAAGGGCTCGCCAAGGGCCGACAGGTGGAAGAAGGAGTCACCGGTCAGGACCCACGGCCGATCTCGCAACCAGCGGTACAGGTCGTGCTGCTGGGACCGGCTCGGGTGGAGCTCCGCCCATGAGGCGGCGCCGCGGCCCGAGGGCCGCAGCCGGGTGAGCCGGAGCTGCGCCCCGTACTGACCGGCCAGCGCCTCCAGTTGGTCCAGCTGGCTGACGTTGTGGCGGGTCACCACGACGCTGAGCTTGAAGCCCTCGAAGCCGGCGTCGGCCAGGTGCTCCATCGCCCGCCGAGCTGCCCGGTAGCTGCCCTGGCCTCGCACCGCGTCGTTCACCTCGGCGGTCGCCCCGTCCAGGCTGACCTGCACGTCCACGTAGTCCATCGCGGCCAGGCGGGCCGCCTTGGCTCGGTCCAGGCGGGTGCCGTTGGTCGAGAACTTCACCCCCACCTGGTGGCTGACCGCGTACTCGAGGAGCTCGAAGAAGTCGGGCCGCAGCAGCGGCTCGCCTCCGCCCACGTTCACGTAGAACACCTGCATCGAGGCCAGCTCGTCCACCAGGGCCATCGCTTCGGCGGTGGACAGCTCGGCCGGGTCCCGTCGCCCGGACGAGCTGAGGCAGTGGATGCAGGCCAGGTTGCAGGCGTAGGTGAGCTCCCACGTGAGGCAGATGGGAGCGTCGAGCCCCCTCGCCAGCTCGTCCCGCAGGGCGCTCCCGGGCGCCCTAGCCGGCATCGAGCATCCCCGAGGCGGCCAGCCGGGCCAACGCTGCCCGGTACGCCGCACGCTGGGGCGGAGACACGGCGGCCAGCGCGGCATCTGCGCTGTCGAAGCGCTCGAGCGAGCGGACCAGCCGGACCAGGTCCGGGCTGCGCAGGAAGATCAGCCGGCGGTTCCCGTAGTGGTAGGCGAGCGCGCCGAAGGGCTCGTCCCGCAGCGCCACCTGGGGGTGCAGGCGCCAGGGACGCCCGAGGTCCACCTCGGGAGCAGCCGGATCGACCCGCTGGCCAGGCACCGGGTCAGTAGACCCCGCACATCCCGTCGATCGAGATCTCCTCGACCAGGACCTCGTCGGCCTCGACGTCGGCCTCGGCCTCCTCGGCCTCCTCGACCGATACCGTCGCGTCCTCGATCGTCGTCATCGCACCTCCTCCGTGCGCCGGAGCACCGGCCGCAACCCCGGTGGCCCCGACGACCGAGCCTACTGCGCACGACCTGGTCGGCCGGGCGGCCGGTGGGCGTCGAGGCACGGCACTCCCGGCCGTGAAGGCCCTGCGAAGATGGAGCCATGGCAGCCGGCGGCGCGACGGGCCGACCCGGGACGGGGCCGCGGGGTCCGGCGGTCCCGCTGCCGGCCGGCGTCCACCTGGTCCCCGACCGCGACCTGGCGGTCCTGGGCGACGGCCGGGCCCTACTGGGCGGGAGCCCGACCCGGCTGCTCCGGCTGCGTCCCCGTGCCGCCCAGATGCTTCGACGCTGGCTCGACGGGGAGGCGGTCGGTGACCACCGAGCTGAGCGCGCCGTAGCTCGGAGGCTGGTGACGGCGGGGATGCTGCACCCCCGGCCCCAACCGGTGGAACCAGGAGCGCTGGTCACCGTGGTGGTGCCGGTCCGGGATCGACCGGAGCTCCTCGAACGGCTGCTCGGCTCGTTGGGCCCGGTCCGCTGCGTGGTGGTCGACGATGCCTCGATCGGGCGCGCCCAGGTCGAGAAGGTCACCCGGGAAGCCGGGGCCGAGTATCTGAGGCTGGACACGAGGACCGGACCGGCCGCAGCTCGCAACGCCGGCCTGGCCACGGTGACCTCCCCGCTGGTGGCCTTCGTCGACTCCGACTGCACCGTGCCGCCCGGCTGGCTCGGCCCGCTGGTCGCCCACTTCGCAGACCCGGCGGTGGCCCTGGTCGCCCCCCGGGTGGTCACCCCCGGTGGCCGCTCCTCGCTCGCCCGCTACGAGGCTGGTCGCTCGCCACTCGATCTTGGGACCCGCGAGGGGCCGATCGGCCCCGGGCGGCCGGTGGCCTACGTCCCGTCGGCGGCGCTCGTCCTGCGGCGGGCCGCCGCCCCGGTGCCCTGTTTCGACCCCGACCTGCGCGTGGGCGAGGACGTGGACCTGGTCTGGCGCCTGGTCGCGTCCGGCTGGGAAGCCCGCTACGTCCCAGAGGTCGAAGTCGCCCACCATCGCCCGCTGACCGTGGCCTCGTGGGCCGCCAGGCGCGCCGAGTACGGGTCTTCGGCCGGGCCTCTGGCAGTCCGGCACCGGGACGCGGTCGCGCCGCTCCGGCTCTCACCGGCGGCCGCAGCCGCCTGGGTCCTGGCCTGTGCCGGCCGGCCGGGCGCCGCGCTGGGCGTGCTCGGTGCGTCGAGCGCCGCGCTCGGCGCCCGGCTCAACGGGGTGGTCGACCGCCCGTTCGAGCTGGCGGCCCGCGTGGCGATCACTGGCGTCGCCCGCTCCGCGGTCCCGGCGCTGGCGGGGCTGGCTCGGGCCTGGGGGCCGGCGCTGGTCGCCTCCCTCACCGTGCGGCGGCTCGGGCGGGTCCGGCTGGCGGCCGCCGGCATCCTGGCCATGGGCCTGTTCCGCGGATGGCGCACCCGACCACCCGACCTCGACCCGGCGCGCTACCTCGCCCTCCGGCTGGCCGACGATCTCGCCTACGGCGCTGGCGTCTGGTGGGGATCGCTGCGGGCCAGAACGCTCCGGCCGCTGGTACCGGCAATCGCCACCCGCCGGGCCGCGCCGACCCGGGGGCGCTAGGGGAGTCCCAGAGCCCGGGCGAAGCCCGGGGGCACGACGACGTCGTCGGGGCACAGCTCGGAAACCGAGGCCCGCCCCAGGGCCAGCAGGGCCGAGTCGATCCCGCCCCGAAGCAGGTCGAGCACGTTCTCCACCCCAGCCTGGCCGTTCGCCGCCAAGCCCCACAGGTAGGCCCGGCCGATCATGACCGCCCGGGCCCCCAGGGCCAGCGCCTTGACCACGTCGCTCCCCCGCCGGACTCCGCCATCCAGCAGAACCTCAACCCGGTCGCCAACCGCGTCGGCCACTGCCGGGAGGGCCCGGATCGCAGCCGGCGTGCCGTCCAGGTTGTTCCCTCCGTGGTTGGAGACCGAGATCGCGCTGGCGCCGGCATCGGCCGCCCGGGTCGCGTCGTCCACCCGCACCACGCCCTTGACCATGAACGGACCACCCCACTGGCCAGCCAACCACGCGACGTCGTCCCAGGTGGGAGGGGGAGTCTGCATCCACTCCCGGTAGGCGCCGAAGAAGCTGGGCGCCGGCTCGCCCGGGAGCGCCATGTTGGGCACGGTCAGCTCGGGCAGGCGTCGCGCCCGGACGAAGGAGGCCAGCCAGCGAGGACGGCGCAGGACCTCGGGTGCGAACCGGAGCATGGTGGCCAGATCGAGTCGCTCGGGGATCCGGGGGCTGCCCCAGTCCCGACCGTTGGCGAACGACCAGTCCAAGGTCGCGATCAGCCCGACCGCCCCCGCCCGGCGAGCCCGCTCGAGGCGGGCGGCCATGTGCTCGCGGGTCCCGCTCCAGTAGACCTGGAAGAACGTCTGCGGGTTGGCCGCGACCACCTCCTCGATCGGTTTGGAGGCGAAGGAGCTGAGGCCGACCGCGGTCCCCCGGGCGGCGGCCGCTCGGGCCACCGCGACCTCGGCGTCGGGGTGGACAGCCTGGACCCCGGTCGGCGAGAGCAGCACCGGCAGCGAAATCGGCTGGCCCATCACGGTCACCGCCTGGTCCCGCTTCTCGGCCAACCCGGCCACATGGGGAGCAAAGCCGAGCTCGCCAAAGGCAGCCACGTTGTCCGCGACGGTCAGCCCCTTCTCTGACCCGGCCACCAGCGCCGAGTACACCGAGGGCGGCAGGCGCCGCCGAGCCCGGCGCTCGGCCTCTGCGACGGTCTCGAACCACGACCCCGCCATGCGTGTCCTCCCGGCCGGCCCACGCCGACCCTCGCCCGATCGACCCTTTCGTCAGGGACGCGTCGGGTCAGGAGTCCCCGGCCAACCGCACCACGCCGCGGATGTTGCGTCCCGCGTGGAGGTCGTCGTAGCCCTGCTGGACCTGGTCGAGGGTGTACTCCTTGGTGATGAGCTCGTCGATCTCGAGCTGGCCGCTCTGGTAGAGGGCCAGCAGCTTGGGAACCTGGACCCTCGGGCTGACCGAGCCGAACACCGTGCCCAGCAGGGACTGGTTGTACATAGCCAGGTTGAACAGGTTGAGCTGGACGTCGGTCTGGGTGATCGGCGCCACGGCCGTGCAGACGATGCGCGCGTCCTTGGAGCCGAGCGAGCAGGCCGGCGCGATCAGGTCGCCGGTCAAGGTGGCCGGCGTCAGCACGACCACGTCGGCCATGCGACCCTGGGTGATCTCGGCCACCAGGGGCAGAGCCTCGGCCATCGACGCCGCCCCATGCGTGGCCCCGATCCGCTTGGCCTGGTCCACCTTGAACGGCACCGTGTCGACGGCGACGATCGCGCGGGCTCCGGCCAGCCGGGCCCCTTGGAGCGCCCCGGAGCCCACCCCCCCGCAGCCCACCACCACGACGACCTCGCCCGGACGGGTCCGGGCCCGCTCGACGACCGAACCGAACCCGGTCGCGATGCCGCAGCTGATGAGGGCGGCTGCCCGCAGGGGGGCATCGGGAGCCAGCTTCACCACCGACGATTCGTGCACCACCATGGTCTCGGCGAAGGTGCCCAGCTGGGTCATCCGCCCCAGGTTCACCTCGCCCAGGTGGTGCCGCCAGGTGCCGTCACTGATCATGGGGCCGGCCAGGGTGTACATGCCGAGGTCGCAGAGGTGTTGGCGGCCCGACGCGCACCAAAAGCAGGTGCCGCAGGCCGGGATGAAGGCCACCGCGACCTTGTCGCCCACGGTTACGTTGGACACCTCGGGGCCGACGGCGGTCACCACCCCGGAGCCCTCATGGCCCCCGATCACCGGGAACATTGAGGTCAGACCAAGCATGGACAGCACCTCGGGCGGCGCGGTCATGTCCCCCAGCCGGAGGTGCTCGTCGGAGTGGCAGAGGCCAGCGAAGGCCACCTGCACCTGGACCTCGTGGGCGTGGGGCTCGTCGATCTCGATCTCCTCGGTGACCCACGGGGATCCCTGCTCATGGCAGACCGCTGCTCGAGTCCGCATCGACCCTCCCGTCTCCCTGCTTCCCGGCCCGGCCCGGTTCGGGGCCCAGTATCGCCCTGAGGCCGCCCAAGGACAACACCGGCGCGGCGGTCGCTTGCTGCCACCCCATCTGTTAGATAACCTAATAATGTGAGTGTCGAACAGCTGGAGACGCCGGCCCGGGTCTACAACCCCGGCCGGACGGCCGCGTGGCTGGCCAAACAGGTGGAGCTCGGCCTGGCCACGGTCGACCTGTCCCTCTCGCAGTACCGGATCCTCGCCATCTTGGCCGAAGGGTCCGCCCAGTCCTCGTCCCTGGCCGAGCGGCTCGCCGTGCGCCCGCCCAGCGTGACCGCGGTGATCGACGGGCTGGTCTCAAGGGGCCTGGTTGAGCGGGCCCACCGGGAGGACGACCGGCGGCGGGTGGCCCTGGAGCTCACCACCCAGGGCCAGGAGCTGCTGGCGTCGGCCGACCGCGCGGTGAACGACCGACTGGAGCAGATCGCCGGAGCCTTGGGAGCCAAGGCCGGCAGCCGGGCGCTGGCCTGCCTGGCTCGTTGGCACGACGCCATGGTCAGCTACCGAGCCGCACGGGCCAAGTCATGACCATCCTCTCTCGCCGCCCCACCGAGGGCGCCGAGGTCGACCTCGACATCGGCCAACCCTCGGCCTTCGAGCCAATCGCCACCGAGGCCCGGTACCGGGCTCCGAAGGCGACGATCTCCTCGGATCAGAGCAAGACCTGGCTCCGCCGAGCGCTGCCGGTGGTGCTCGCCCACAAGGGGATGTTCATCACCTCGCTGGTCCTGTCGTTCGTGGGCCTCATGATCCAGGTCCAGATCCCCAAGCTCCTCCAGGACGCGGTCCAGAACGCGGTCGTCGCCCACCGAGCGGCCCTGCATACCTACATCGTCGCAATGGTCGCACTCGCGATCGCGGCCGGGGTGGCTGGCTACATCTCCCGGTACTTCCTGATGCGCACGGCGTACGAGATCGAGTTCGACCTGCGGAACATCATCTACACGCACCTGGCCAAGATGTCGTTCCCCTTCTACGACCGGGTGCAGTCGGGACAGCTCATCTCGCGGGCCAACTCCGATATCCGCTCGGTGCAGATGTACCTGACATTCGCACCGTCGATCCTGGTCCAATGCAGTGTGGCTCTGGTCGCGTTCGGGTACATGCTCTCGATCAGCGTCCCACTCGCGCTGGTCGCCATGATCCCCATGCCGTTCGTCTACTTCCTGGGCGTCCAGATGCGGAAGCGCATGTTCCCGGTGTCGTGGCTGATCCAGGCTCGGCTGGCCGACGTCGCGACGATCGTGGACGAGAACACCAATGGGGTCCGGGTGGTCAAGTCCTTCGCCGCCGAGCAGAGGGAGCTCACCACCCTGGCCAAGGCGGCGGACCGGTTGCAGTGGTCCTACATCAAGGACGCAGACATCCGAGCCACCTTCACCCCGACCGTCCAAAACCTCCCTCAGATCGGCCTGGCCTTGGTGCTGCTGTTCGGCGGCTGGCTCGCCCTGCGGGGAAGCCTGCCGGTCGCTGCGATCATCTCGTTCAGCCTCTACATCGTGATGCTGCAGGCCCCGTTCCAGATGCTCGGGATGATCATCATGATGGGCCAGCGGGCAGCGGCGTCGTCGAAACGGATCTACGAGATCCTCGACGAGCAGCCGACTGTGGTCGACCGGCCAGGCGCGGTCGATCTGGTCGACTGCCGTGGGGACGTGCGGTTCGATTCGGTGAAGTTCAAGTACAGCGACGACAACCCGCTCGTCCTGGACAACTTCGACCTCCACATCCCACCAGGCCAGACCGTGGCCCTGGTCGGGCGGACTGGATCGGGGAAGTCGACGGTGGCCCGACTGCTGGCCCGCTTCTACGACGTCACCGATGGCCGGGTGCTCATCGATGACAAGGACGTGCGGGACCTCACGCTGACCAGCGTGAGAGGAAACGTGGGCATCGTGCTGGACGAGCCGTTCCTGTTCTCGGTGTCGATCCGGGACAACATCGCGTACGGCGCACCGACCGCCGACATTGACGACATCGTCGCGGCAGCTCGGGCCGCGGGGGCCGACGAGTTCATCCGGGAGCTCCCCGAGGGCTACGACACCGTCGTGGGTGAGCGCGGCTACACCCTGTCGGGCGGGCAGCGCCAGCGGATCGCGATCGCCCGCACCCTGCTGGTCAACCCGCCGATCCTCATCCTCGACGACGCCACCAGCGCGATCGACGTCCAGGTCGAGCTGACCATCCACGGCGCACTGCGCCGGCTCATGGAGGGGCGGACCACCCTGATCATCGCCCACCGCCTGTCCACCATCAGCCTGGCCGACCGGGTGCTCCTGATGGACCAGGGCCGGATCGTGGCCGACGGAACCCACACCGAGCTCATGGCGACGGTCCCTCTCTACGCCGAGGTCCTGGCCCAAGGGGAGAAGGAGGACGCCGAGCGGATGGCGAACGCGGGAGGCGACGGCGCGGCCAGCCGCCTGCGCCTGGAAGGGCTCGGACCCGTCGGTCCGAGCGAGCCCGAAGGCCTGGGCATGCGGGGGGGATTCTGATGGCCTGGGGCGGCCCCGGCGGTGGCATGTGGGGCGGCGGTGGCATGGGTGGCCGCCCCGGCGGCTCGCCGGGCAACCCGGGCAACGGCCTTCCGTTCGCGGGGATCCCACCTGAGCTCCAAGAAGGCGTCGACCTGCTGCTCAAGAAGGAGCCAGACCACGGCGAGCCCACTGCCAGGTTCAGCTACCAGATGACCGAGGCCGACCGCCGGCCGCTCACCCTGCGACACCTGATCCTGCAGCACTGGTGGCTGGCCGCGCTGGCAATCCTCTTCGTGACCATGGTCAGCCTGGCCAACCAGGCCGGGCCCCTGCTGATCGACCACGGGACCAACGTCATCGAGGGCGCGATCCTCACTCACCAGACCTCGGGGGTGTTCGGCAAGGTCGTCTTCTACGCGGTGCTGTTCTTCGTGGCCATCGCCATCAGCGGCACCGCCCAGAGCAGCCAGGTCCGCACCACCGGTCGGCTGGCGGCACGGGTGATGAACGACCTGCGGGTCAAGGTGTTCACCCACCTGCAGCGGATGTCGCTCGACTTCTACACCGACGAGAAGGCGGGCGTGATCATGACCCGCATGACCAGCGACATCGAAAACCTCCAGCAGCTGCTGCAGGACGGCCTGGCCAGTTTCGCGGTTCAGGGCCTCACGATGATCGTGATCACCATCATCCTGTTCGTGCTGAACGTCAAGCTGGCGCTCATCACCGTCCTGGCGGTGGTGCCGGTGCTGACTGCCCTGTCGCTGTGGTTCCGCTCGGCCTCGGAAATCGGCTATCAACGAGTGCGGGACGGGATCGCCAATGTGTTGGCCGACCTGTCAGAGAGTCTCCACGGGGTACGGGTGGTGACTGCCCACAACCGCCAGCGCCACAACATCCTTCACCACCGAAACGTGGTCGGCGAGTACCGGGACGCCAACATCTTCACCGCCCAGATCAACGCCATTTACGGCCCCGGGACCCAGATGCTGTCGTTCCTCGGCCAGGCAGTGCTGCTGGGCGTGGGCGGCGTGATGGTGCTCCACCACGAGCTCTCCCTCGGCGCGCTGACCGCCTTCATCTTGTATCTGAACCGGTTCCTGCAGCCGATCACCCTGCTGGTCCAGCAGTACAACACCTACCAACAGGGGCAGGCCTCGGTTATCAAGCTGAACACGCTGCTCAGCCAGACTCCGAGCGTGCCCGAGGACGAAGGGGCACCGGATCTGCCGCCGATCGAGGGAAACATCACGTTCGAGAACGTCACGTTCGGATACGACCCTGAGACCCCGGTGCTCCGTGACATCAACCTCGAGATCCATGCTGGTGAAACCGTCGCCTTCGTGGGGCCGACCGGGGCCGGCAAGTCAACGCTGGCAAAGCTGGTGACCCGCTTCTACGACCCGACCTCGGGACGGGTCTTGATCGACGGCCACGACATCCGGCACTACTCGGTGCAATCGCTCCGGCGCCAGCTCGGCGTGGTACCCCAGGAGCCGTTCCTCTTCGCCGGCACCGTGCGCGACAACATCGCGTTCGCCCGAGAAGACGTGACCGATGAGGAGGTGCGCGAGGCCATCCGGACAGTCGGGCTGATGGACGTGATCGAGCGTCTCCCCGACGAGATCGAGACGGTCGTCCACGAGCGCGGCCAGTCGCTGTCCTCCGGTGAACGCCAACTCATCGCGCTCGCTCGAGCGTTCGTGGCTCACCCCCGGGTGCTCGTCCTTGACGAGGCGACCTCCAACCTCGATCTGCTCTCAGAGAGCAAGATCGAGCGGGCCCTGGACGTCCTTCTCGAGGGGCGGACCGCCATTCTCATCGCCCACCGGCTCACCACCGCCATGAAGGCGGACCGCATCGTGGTGGTGGACGACGGGGGCATCGTCGAGGTCGGCTCCCACGACGAACTGGTGGCCGCGGGCGGCCGGTACGCGCAGATGTACGAGACCTGGATCTCCCACGCCGAGGGTCAGGCCGCATGAGCGGCCGTTGCGGTTAGTGCTCGCTCAGCGTTTCTCGGCGTTGACCTCGGCCACCAAGTCGACGAGGGTGCCCAGGGCGTCCAGCCGGGCGGTGCGGTCCGGCCCGACGAGGCCCACTCGCAGGGTCCCCACCCCGACGTCGCGGTAGCGGCGGAGGCGGTCCCGCACCACGTCGGGGGGGCCGAGGAGGTTCGTGCGCAGGCCAATCTCCACCGGGACCCGGTCGGCAGCGGCCTCCCGCTGGCCAGCCCGCCAAAGCTGGGCAACCGCCGCGACGTCGTCGGCGAAGCCCTGCCGGCTGAACGCGTCGTTGTAGAAGTTGTGCGTCTCACTGCCCATGGCGCCCATGGTGAAGGCGTAGCCCCGAGCATGCCGTCGGGCCGCCTCATCGACGTCCTCGGTGAACTCCAGGGTCACGGCGACAGTGAGATCCAGTTCCGACAGCACCCGGCCGGCCGAGGCGGCACCACGCCGGAGCGGCTCCACGAACGCGTCGGCGCTCTCGGGCATGAAGGCGGTCCCGATCCACCCATCGGCCAGCCGGCCGGTCAGCTCGAGGTTGGCCGGCCCCAGGGAGGCAACGTAGACCGGTACCCGCCGCGGCGGTGCCGAGCTGGCGATCGCCTTCCCCTCCCCGCCCGCCAGCGGAAGTCGATAGATCGATCCGTCGTAGCTGGAACGGCCCCCCGAAGCGAGGAGGCGCACGATCTCGATCGTCTCTTGGGTCCGGCGCAGCGGCCGATCGAATCGCACGCCGTGCCATCCCTCGATGACCTGAGGGCCGCTGGTACCAATGCCGAGTACGAAGCGATCGCCCGACAGAGCCTGGAGCGAGAGGGCGGCCATGGCCAGTGCAGCCGGCGTGCGGGCACCCAGCTGCACGATGGCAGTCCCCAGCCGGACCCGGGACGTCCCGGCAGCCAGGAAGGCGAGCGGAGTGAGGGCGTCATAACCCCAGGCCTCCCCAGCCCACACCGAGTCGATCCCGAGACGCTCGGCGTCCTGAACGAAGCGAACCCCTTCGGGCGAGAAAGAGGCGGCACCGATACCGATCTGGAGCGTCACGCTGGTCCGGCGCCCGATCAGCCAGCCTGCACAGCCTGGCGGGCAAGGGCACTGATGCCGCGCAAGTTGGCCTCCATATTGGTCCGGTACTCCTCCAGGCGACGCTCGACGATCCGCTCCTCTCGGTCCGGGTTGGCCTCGATTGCGGCGCTCAGCCCAGAGCGGCCAGGTCCCATCCGGGCTCGCTGACGAAGGGTCACCCCCGCCCCGTCCGGCTCGATCTCGAAGCGCCACACCGCCGCTGGCCGGTCCGGGTCCCCCACGCTCCACTCGAGCACCCGCTCGGGCTCGCAGGCGGTCACCACGCTCACCGACTCCCATTCACCGATGGCCGGGTGGCGATTCTTGCCCCGGAACCGGGCGCCCAGGACCGGCCCGGTCGCGCCGTCTAGCCACTCGGCTCCGAGGAACTCGTTGGAGAACCGAGCCGGGAGGTTCACGTCGCACAACAGCGACCACACCACGTCGGCCGGGGCGTCGACGTGGGTTGCCACCTCCACGCTCGGGCATTCTGCATACCGGGCCATGTTCCTCCCTATCGCAACCCCGGGTTCCCGGTCAATGGACGGTCGTTCTGGCAGACCGAAGCAGACGACTGGCGAGCGCCGATGCCCGTGCTGGCCGAGGCGTCCACCGTGCTGACCCCGCTGGCCGTGCATCGGAGGCCGCTGGTGGGTGGCAACGAAGGACTTGCGGTCTAACCCCGGTGCCACCGCGCTGCGATCGGAACGCACCCCGACGTCGACTCAGCGCCGGCGGTTGCCCTCGCCGCTCGCCTTGGGGCCCGACCTGGCGGGCTCGGACGGCAACGCCCGAACCAGGGCCTCGAGTGCCAGGAAGAGGACCTGGCGCTCACTCGCCCCAGCCTGCAGCATCGCCGGAAGGGTACTGGGGTCATGGAGGCACCGGCCCCCACCCGCGAGCTCCTCGGGATGGGGTTCGCGGTCACACAGCCGTTCTGGTGCCGTGGGGCGCGACACGGTCACGGCCGCCCCCGTTCGCCGCCAGCGCCAGCGGCCGAGGCGGTGCTGCCGGCAGAACCGGCGCCGCTCCCGTGCGTCGACCCACTGCTCGCAGCGGACGATCCGGCGCCGCTGCCCGGACTCGACGTCGCTGCCGAACCCAAGTTCGGCGTCGTGACCGGCGCAATCCCCGACGCTGGAGTCGAGGCTGGCGGGCCGGCGGGCGTCGTCACCGGCGGGCCGGCAACGCGGGTGGTCGAACCAGTGCTGCGTGGTCCCGCAGTCGTGGTGCCGCCACAGCTGGCCGAGGAAGACAAGACCGTCGAGCTCGACTGGCCGTTCGCCGCAGACTCCGCGAGGCAGCGCCCGGCGTTCCCGTTGACGTCACCGTTGGTGTCCCCCGCCGACGTCGTGGACTGACTGACGGTCACGGTGTGCCCACCGCCCGAGTCGGTGCTGGCAGTACCGCTGCCGCCGATTGTCGAACCTGCCCCGCTACCGCCGGATGCCGCACTGGTCGGTCCCGGCACGCTGACCCCCAAGGTCCCCAACACGTCCTTGGCCGCTGACTGGAGACCGCCAGGCAGGTTGCCGGTGGCCGCCGCAGCCCCAGCGGCACCCAGGACTGCAGCCGCCGCGACCCCGACGACCTTGGCTGCCAAGACCTTTCTCACCGGATGTGGCCACCGGGGAACCTCGACCGGCACCGGCCGACCAAGAACCACTGCCCGCATGGCAGAGATGGTTTCCGCCTCTCGAGGGAGCGGCGCGCAGACTCCTCCCACCCGGAGTCGTCGCAACAGGGTGTCCACCGCCGAACACCCAGGGGGAACGTCCGTGTCGGCCATCCACCCGGCCAGCATCCGCTCGGCAACGCGGTGATCGAGCCTGCGACGGGTCGCCATGCCATGAACATCGCCCGAGGTCGGGAAATCTTTCACCGTCGAACCATGACCCCCATCCTTGGGCGCAGTGGTCGACGACGCCGACGCTGGTCAGCGGTCCGACAGTCTGGCGGCCAGCCGACGAAGGGCCCGATGCTGGATCACGCTGATTGCGCTGGGCCGACGGCCCACAACCGACGCGACCTCGGAAACGCTCAGACCGGCGACCACTCGAAGGAGCACCACCTCGGCCTGCTCTGGGGTGAGCACTTCGCGGATCAGCCTTGCGGCCTCGTGGCCGCTCATGGAATCGAGCACCACGGCCTCGGGATCGATCGAGCCCGGAATGCGCTCGAAGCGCTCGACACCTACAGGTTCGGTCCGGCGTCGGCGCCGCTTGCGACCATGGTCGATGGCACGCCGCCGCGCAATGGTGAAGACGAGCCGATTCAGGTCCTCGAGGCTCCCCGAGAACCGGGGCAGCGCTGCCGCCACGTCCAGCCAGACCTCCATCGCGAGGTCTTCATCATCCTCGGGCGCACACGCGGCGAGATAGCGCAACAGGGCCGGCTGGATCGAACGGTAGAGAGAGGTGAGGGCCCACTCCTCGCCTCGGCGCGCCGCCACGATCACGTCGGTGCTCTGGTCGAGCACCGACCGGACGCCTTGCTGGTGTCCCCGGGTCATTGCTGACTCTCCAGAGGGTCATACCTCCAACAGGTCGGTGACGGCACCGCCGGTTGTACACGAGCCCGGCTGAGAAGTGGCGAATGGTCAGCGGGTCGGCTCGGGTCGCGTGGACGCCCGTATATGTCGAGCCATGAACCTCGACGAGCGCGTGCGCGGTCGGTGCAACGCCGACACCCAGCCGCATCCGACCGAAGAGTGCGACGCGTTCGAACCCGACGTCGCCAGCGTTGCTCGATGCGAAGTCAGTCGACTTCGGGTTCGACCTGCTGGCTGCGGAACGGAGCGAAAGGGACTACCGAGCCAGGGGACGGTAGAAGACCAGGCCGTTACCCTTGTGGTCGTAGACGACGGCTCGACGCTCGTGCGCGTCGTCGTAGGGGCCCTTCACGATTGCGCCCCCGTTGGCCTCGACTGCTTGGGCGGCACCATCGACGTCGTCGGTCATGATGCCGACGACGACCTGGCCAGGCATCGGGTGATCCACCGCCGTCGCCAGCGCGAGGGTGATCGACCCACCGTCGAGCGCCGCGAAGTGACCGCCGTCGCGAAACTTGAGCGGCATGCCGAGGGTCTCGCTGTAGAACTTGATCGACTCATCGAGGTTGTCCGTTGACAGGACAACCATGCGGATGTCGTGGTCGCTCAATGCTGCTCCTTTGAAGGCTGCTCCGGACAGCCTCCATTCTGTGCCCCCGAGCGCGCCCTCGCGCACTGGTGCGTGCGCAAGCGTAGACCTGGCCAGGCCGAGGTGCTCGGCGTGCCACCAGCACGTCGACCTTCCCGATCGCCCCCCAACTACGCTCCAAAGAACCAGCTCCGGGTGCGTGCTCTCACCGCTGCCACCATGGGACTGGCCCGGGAGGTCGGAGCACCCCGACGCCCGCTGCCGAGCGCAACGAGGAGGGACGATGCGAGAGGTTGTGATCTGCGAGCCGGTGCGGACCCCGGTCGGTCGGTTCGGTGGGGTGCTCAAGGACGTGTCCGTCCAGCGCCTCGGTGCACTCGTCATCTCCGAGGTCATGACCCGTACCGGACTGCCTCCGGAGGCGATCGACGACGTCGTACTCGGCCAGGGGTACCCGAACGGCGAGGCACCAGCGCTCGGACGGGTGACTGCGCTCGATGCTGGGCTCCCGGTCAGCGTCCCCGGGGTCCAGCTCGACCGCCGTTGCGGCTCGGGCCTCCAGGCAATCCTCTATGCCGCCATGCAGGTGCAGACGGGAGTGGCCGACGTGGTGCTGGCCGGGGGAGCCGAGTCCATGAGCCAGGTCGAGTACTACAGCACGTCGATGCGCTGGGGGGCTCGGGCCGAGCACGTGACCATGTTCGATCGCCTTGCACGGGGCCGGGTCACCGCAGGCGGTGAGCGCTACCCGGTGCCGGGCGGGATGATCGAGACGGCCGAGAACCTCCGCCGCGAGTACGGGATCTCCCGCCAGGAGCAAGACGAGCTGGCCCTGCGCTCACACCAGCGGGCGGTGGCGGCCCAGCACGAGGGCCGCTTCAAGGACGAGATCGTCCCGGTGCCGGTGACCACTCGGGGTGGCGACACCCTGGTCGAGGTGGACGAGCATCCACGCGCCGATACCTCGCTCGAGTCGCTGGCGGCCCTGCGGCCCATCCGCCTCCGGGAAGATCCCGACGCGACGGTCACCGCCGGCAATGCCAGTGGTCAGAACGATGGGGCCGCGATCTGCCTGGTGACCAGTCCTGAGCGCGCCCGCGAGCTCGAGCTCCGCCCGCTGGCCAAGCTCCGATCCTGGGCGGTGGCCGGAGTCCCGCCTGCCACCATGGGCATCGGGCCGGTGCCGGCGACGGCAAAGGCGCTCGATAGGGCCGGACTGCGGCTGGCCGACATTGACCTCATCGAGCTCAACGAGGCGTTCGCCGCTCAGGTGCTTGCGGTAACCCGCGAGTGGGGATTTGCCGAACGCGATTTCGATCGCCTCAACGTGAACGGCTCGGGGATCTCGCTCGGGCACCCGATCGGTGCCACTGGCGCCCGGATCTTGGCCACCTTGCTGCGAGAAATGGACCGTCGAGGAGCTCGACTGGGCCTCGAAACCATGTGCATCGGCGGCGGTCAAGGCATCGCCGCGATCTTCGAGGCGCCCGAGTAGGGC
The DNA here is from genome assembly GCA_021324355.1 of Actinomycetota bacterium. Classification (GTDB taxonomy): domain Bacteria; phylum Actinomycetota; class Acidimicrobiia; order Acidimicrobiales; family RAAP-2; genus Palsa-461. The sequence goes on along the minus strand of JAJPJD010000018.1, from coordinate 34,612 downwards.
CGGTACCCTACCCGTCGGCGGCAGCACCGAGGGCGGCCCGGGCGATGATGATCTGCTGGATCTGGCTCGTCCCCTCGAAGATGCGGAACAGGCGGGCGTCTCGATAGAAGCGCTCGACCGGCACCCCGCGCATGTACCCCGCGCCGCCGTGGATCTGCACCGCCCGGTCGGCCACCCGACCGACCATCTCCGAACAGAAGTACTTGGCGGCCGACGGCCCGAGCTTGCGATCGGTGCCGGCGTCGTAGGCCCTTGCAACCTCCAAGGTGAGGGCCCGGCCGGCGAGGTACTCGGTCACTGAGTCCGCGATGAGGCCCTGGACCAGCTGGAAGCTGCCGATGGGACGGCCCGACTGGCGGCGCTCCTGCGCGTAGCGGACCGACTCGTCCACCAGCCGGCTGGCCAGCCCCACGCAGCACGCCGCCATGTGGGCGCGGCCGTGGGCCAGGCACCGCATGGCGGTGGCATATCCCCGGCCGACCCCCTCCTCGCCACCCACCACCGCCGAGCCGTCGACTCGCACGTCGTCGAAGAAGACCTCCGACGTCCAAGCACCGGACTGGCCCATCTTGCGGTCCTTGGGTCCGACGGTGAGCCCCGGGGTGTCCCGGGGGACCAGAAAGGTTGAGATGCCGCGGGTCGCCTTCGCCGCGGCATCGGTCCGGGCGAAGACCATGAAGACGTCGGCAATCGGCGCGTTGGTGATGTACCGCTTCGAGCCGTTCAGCACCCAGGTGTCCCCGTCCCGTTCTGCCCTCGTGGTGAGGGTCGAGGGGTCGGAGCCGGCTTCGGCCTCGGTGAGCGCGAACGAGGCGGTCAGCTCGCCGCTGGCCAGTTTCGGGAGCCACTCCCGCTTCTGGTCCTCGGTCCCGCCCTCCAGGAGGACGTGCCCGGCGATCCCGTTGTTGGTCCCGAACATCGAACGGAGGGCGGGCGTCGTATAGCCGAGCTCGAAGACCAGCTGGACCTCCTCCTCCAGGTTGAGGCCCAGCCCGCCGTAGGCTTGCGGGATCGCGAAGCCATAGAGCCCCAGGTCCTTGGCGCTCTGGCGGATGTCGTCGGGGACCGCGTCACGTTCTTCGATCTCGTCCTCGGCCGGCACGACCCGGTCTCGGACGAACTCCTTTGTGACCGAGACGTTCTGGGCGAAGTCGGCACTGTTCACCGCGCCCTCCTCTCCGGCATGGCCTCAGGCCCCCTCCGTGAGCGCCCGATTCTAGGGTGGGTGCCGACGGACTAGCCTGGCCGCCCGGTCGGCCCAGGCGCGGTCGATCCCCGAGGAGGTGGAAGATGGCGCAGTGGAGCTTCCCGGTCGAGGCGGGCCACATCATGATGTTCGCCCGAGCGATCGGTGACCCCAATCCGGTCTACTACGACGAGGAAGCTGCTCGGTCGACCGAGGTAGGTGGGATCATCGCCCCCCCGACCTTCATCCAGGCCAGCGCCCAGTTCAACCCGGACTACTTCCTGCGGCCCAAGATCGGCCAGTACTGGTTCGGCTCCGGCAAGGGACCGACCGGCTCCAACGCCGCGCCGCCCGAGGAGGCAGCCGGCGGCGGCCGCAGAGGCGGTGGTGGCGGCGTCGGCCTCCACGCCGAGCAGCACTTCGAGTACCACCGCCCAATCCGACCGGGCGACGTCCTCACGCCCACCAACAAGGAGGGCAAGACCTGGGAACGGGAGGGCCGCTCAGGCCACCTGGTCTTCAGCGAGACCATCACCGAGTGGCGAGACGCCCAGGGAAACCTGGTGGTCACGGCTCGGGGGGTCGGGGTGCGGACCAGCGGCCCGGCCCAGCGCAGCTAGGAGGCACCATGGCACTGTCGGCATCAGCGCTCAAGGTCGGCGACTCCCGCAGCGAGGTCGTCGTCACCAACCTCTCTCGGACCCAGATCGTGCAGTACGCGGGGGCCTCGGGCGACTACAACCCGCTCCACACCGACGAGGTGTACACGACCCAGGTGGCCGGGTTTCCCTCCGTGTTCGCCCACGGGATGCTGACCATGGGCCTCACTGGGAGGCTGCTCACAGACTGGGCCGGCGACGGGCGTCTCCTCTCCTACGGCGCCCGGTTCGAAAAGCAGGTGTGGCCGGGCGACACGCTGACCGCGACCGCCACCGTCGAGGCGATCGAGGACACCGACCAGGGAAAGGTTGCCCGCTTCTCGGTGGTCACCGTCAACGAGGCCGGTGACCGAGTCTTGTCCGGCACCGCCTCGGCGCGCCTCGACCCCTAGCTCCCGGTGGCGAGCCGGTCCACCGACGGGCTCGCCTCACGCGGCGGGGGGGATGGTCCTCCGACCGCGGCGGCACCCACGCCGTCCTCGGCCGGAGGCATCCGCGGCCGCACCGTGAGGGCGGCGACCAGCGCGGCCAGGCACAGCAGCGCCCCGGCGACTTCGAGCGAGGTGTGCAGTCCGGAGCCGAATGCCCCATAGGCGGCATGGACGATCCGGCTGGCGAGCCGGGCCACCGCGGCGTTGCTCGAGTGCTGGGCCCGAGCGGCCTGGCCGGAGGAAAGCCCGCCACTGGTCACCGCCTGGAGGACGAGAGCCTGGAACTTGGGCGGGATCCCAATCGCTCGGAGCTTGACGGCGAGGTCGCCGGTCAACCGGGCGTTCACGATGGACCCTAGGACGGCCACGCCGAAGACCGCCCCAAGCTCCCGGCTGGTGTTCGTTGCCGACGCGGCCATCCCCGAACGCTCGGGCGGGACCACCGACAGCGGGGTCGAGGCCATCGGCACCGCGGCGATCCCGAAGCCCGCCCCCGCCAGCGGAAGGACCCAGCCCAGGGTCCCCAGGCCCACCTGAGGGTCGAGGAGCGCTCCGGTCGTGAGCACGCCGGCTGCCGCCAACAAGCAGCCGACCGTCATCGGCAGGCGCGGACCAGAGCGAGCCACCCACCAGCCGGTGAACAGCGAGGCGACGATGAGTGCCGCCGCCATGGGCACGAAGTCGACGGCAGTCCGGTAGGGGCTCACGCCCACGACCACCTGCAGGTACAACGCAGTGAAGAAGAAGATCGAGAAGATCCCGAAGTAGGCCGCAAAGGCCACCACATTGGCTCCGGCGACCGAGGGAACTGCCAGCATGGAGGGTTCGACCAGGGGGCTCGCCACCCTCCGCTCGACCGCCACGAAGACCGCCGCGCTCAGCACCGCCAAGGCGAAGAGGGCCACGATCCACCAGGTCGTGTAGCCGGACTCCTCTCCCTGGATCACCGCGAAGGACCCGGCGGCCAGCGCCACCGCCCCGAGGGCGATCCCTGGCACGTCGATCCGGCGGCCTTGTGGGTCCGCGGTCTCGGGGACGAAGGCCACCGACATCGCGAACGCGACCACCCCGACGAACAGGTTGAACCAAAAGATGTCCCGCCAGCTGCTCAGACCGACCATGGCGCCGCCGACCACCGGTCCCAGGGCCAGGGCCAGGCCCGCCACCGCCGCCCACACCCCGAGGGCGTCGGCCCGAGTCCGGCGGTCCGGGTAGACGTGGCGGAGGATGGACAGCGTCCCGGGCTCAGAAGCGGCCGCTCCCAGGCCCATCACGACCCGCCCACCGATGAGCGTGGCGACGTCGGGGCTCATCGCCGCCAGGACCGAGCCGGCGCAGAACACGCCGATCCCGACGAGCATCACCCGGCGCCGCCCCAGCAGGTCTCCGAGGGACCCCGCGGCGAGCATGAACGCAGCAAAGGTGAGGGCGTAGCCGTTCACCACCCACTGAAGCGACGTGACTCCGGCGTGCAGGCTCTGCTGGACGTCGGCCAGCCCCACACTCACGATCGTGTTGTCGAGGAACGTGAGGAACAGGACCACGCACAGGGTGGCGAGGGCGACTGCCTGGGCTGGCGACCCGAGCCCCTGGGCGCTGACCTCAAGGCCGGCCGGGGCTCCCGAGGCCTCGGCCGCAGGGCCGCCGGTCACCGGTGGAGCCGAGTTCGTCGGCCGGGGGCGGAGGGGACACGGGGCGGGATCACGGCCTTGTCCGCATACCCAGCCGGTCCCGGCATCACTCCCCGATCATGACCCGACGCGCAACGACCCCTGGAGTCCGGGGGGTGGACCAGGGGCCGCGTGCGCTTGTGGCTGACGGGACGTGCCCGCCACCCCAGATATACCCGACTGGGTCCCCAACAAACGCGCCACCCCACGCTCGAAACCGTTCCCACCTCCTCCCACCAGGGATTCGTCCAAAGTGTGCGGAGGCCGATCAGGGGCTAATTTCTGGGATTGTCCACCGCGAAAGGGGGGAACATGGAACTCGACCTCGGACCCGAACTGCGAGCCTTCCGCGACGAGATCAGGACCTTCCTGGCTGAGCACCGGATCGAGGAGCTGGCCGGCCAGGACGAGATGGCCGGGTACGCCGGCCAGGCCGAGCCGGAGTCCGAGACCAGGGCGGCGGCGTGGAGCGAGTGGGAGGCGGCCCTGGCCAAAGAGCGCCTGATCTGTCCCCAATGGCCCGAAGAGGTCGGGGGCCGGGGGCTGTCGGGGGTCGAGATGGCCATCTTGAACGAGGAGTTCGACCGGGCCGGCATGCCCAGGGTGGTCCGGGGCATGGGCGAGTCGCTGGTCGGCCCCTCGATCATCGTCCACGGGACCGAAGAGCAGAAGGCGTACTTCCTGCCCCGGATCATCGACGGGACCGACCGGTACTGCCAGGGGTTCTCCGAGCCCGACCACGGGTCGGACCTCGCCGGTGTGGAGACTCGCGGCGTGGTGGACGGTGACGAGGTGGTCATCACCGGCCAGAAGGTGTGGACATCGGGCGCCCACCGAGCCAACACGATCTTCATCCTGTGCCGCACCGACCCCGACGCCCCCAAGCACCGAGGGTTGTCATACGTCCTCGTCCCAATGAAGCGGGAGGATGGCTCGAGCAACGGCATCGACCTGCGGCCACTGCGCCAGATGTCCGGGGCGAGCGGGTTCTGCCAGGAGTTCATCGACGGTGCTCGAGCACCGTTGTTCAACGTCATCGGCGGCCTCAACAACGGCTGGCGGGTGGCAATGACCACGCTGGGCAACGAGCGGGGCGGCCGGGCAACGACCCAGCACCTCCGCTACGAGCGCGAGTTCTGGGACCTGGTCGACACCGCCCGCAAGCTCTCGGCCGACAAGGATCCCCTCGTCCGCCAGGACCTCGCCTGGGCCTACACCCATGTCCAGCTCATGCGGTACTCGGGCCTGCGTCTGCTGTCGACCCTGGCGGCCAAGCGGGAGCCGGGCCCGGAGGCGAGCGTGAACAAGCTGTTCTGGTCCGAGTACCACAAGCGGTTCGGCAACATCGCCATCAACCTGCTCGGAGCCCAGGGGATGATTCGTCCGGAGGGTCCCGGCTACCGCACCGACCGCTGGCAGCAGGTCTTCCTCGGCAGCCGGGCAGGGACGATCTTCTCGGGCACGAGCGAGATCCAGCACAACATCATCGGCGAACGGGCCCTCGGTCTCCCCAAGGAGCCGGCAGTCGGCTAGGAGAACCGCCCAAAGACCTGATCCATCCAGACCAACCATTACGAGACGAGGAGCACCGAGTGCCCGAAGAAGAAGCTGTCATCGTTGCAACTGCTCGCAGCCCCATCGGCCGAGCCAACAAGGGCTCGCTGGTCGACTACCGCGCCGACGAGCTCATGGCGTTCATCCTCAACGCCCTGATGGACAAGGTCCCAGAAGTCGACCGGGCCGACGTCTCCGACATCATCTGCGGCAACGTCGCTCAGCAGGGCGAGACCGGGTTCAGCATCGCCCGCACCGCCGGGATCCTGGCTGGGTTCCCGCTGAGCGTCCCAGGGCTCACCTTGAACCGCTTCTGCTCGTCCAGCCTGCAGTCCATCCGGACTGCAGCCCATGCGATCAAAGCGGGTGAGGGTCACACCTACATCGCCGCCGGGGTGGAGAAGAGCTCCCGACCTCCGGCCCCCGAAGGCGAGGCACCGCCGCCGCGCGGCCGGGGGATCGGGCCCGGGGGCCTCAACCCGAAGCTGACCGGTCGGGACCCGGCCTTCCCCAACGTCTACATCCCCATGGGCCTGACCGCCGAGAACGTCGCCGAGCGGTTCCACGTCACCCGGGAGGACCAGGACGCGTTCGCCAAGCTCAGCCAGGACCGGGCGGTGGCGGCCCAGGCAGCAGGGTTCTTCGACCGGGAGATCACCCCGGTGACCAAAGAGGACGGCACCGTCGTCAGCAAGGATGACGGGCCCCGCCCTGGCACAACCCTGGAGCGTCTGGCCGAGCTCCAGCCGGCCTTCAAGGAAGGTGGCACCGTCACCGCCGGCAACGCCTGTCCCCTCAACGACGGCGCAGCTGCCGTCCTGGTCATGAGCCGTACCAGGGCCAACCAACTCGGGCTCAAGCCGTTGGCCCGGATCGTGGCTTCGGCTATCAGCGGCAACGATCCCGAGATCATGGGGGTGGCCCCGATCGACGCCGTGCCCAAGGTTCTAGAAGCGGCCAACATGAAGCTCTCGGACGTGGACGTCGTCGAGCTGAACGAGGCGTTCGCGGCCCAGGTGCTGCCGGTGTGCCGGGAGACCGGGATCGACATCGAGAACCAGCTGAACCCGCACGGGGGAGCCATCGCTCTGGGCCACCCCTTCGGGATGACCGGGGCCAGGATCATGACCACCCTCATCAACGACCTCCAGACCCTCGACAAGTCGATCGGGCTGGAGACCATGTGCGCTGCTGGCGGGATGGCCATGGCGATGATCATCGAGCGGCTCAACTGACGGCGGCTCTCCGGTGAGCGAGATCCTTGGCCTCGAGCGCGATGGTCACGTCGCGGTGGCCACGCTCAACCGGCCAGAACGGCTCAACGCTCTGAGCGCTGAGCTCTCGGCCGAACTGCTTGGGTTGTGCCGGGAGGTCAACGACGACGACAGCATCTGGACCCTGGTGATCACCGGGGCCGGAAGGGGCTTCTGCTCGGGGGTCGACCTGAGCGGCGGCGGACGCCGGCGGGAGCTTTCCGAGCAGAGCCACAGCGAGCGGCTGGATGAGCTGGGCTGGGTCGGTCGCCAGGCGCTGGCCGTCTCGGGGATCGCCAAACCGACCATGGCAGCGGTGAACGGCGTCGCGGCCGGGGCCGGCATGAGCCTCGCCCTGGCGTGCGACCTGCGGACCGGCGACAGCCGGAGTCGGTTCCGCACGGTCTTCGCCGAACGGTCCCTGAGCCCCGACTCGGGCATGAGCTACTTCCTGCCCAGGATCGTGGGCTATGCGCGGGCCGCCGACCTGATCTTTACCAGCCGCGACGTGGGTGCCGAGGAGGCCTACCGGCTGGGGCTGCTCGACCGGCTGGCTGAGGGCGAGGGGGCGCTGGATGCGGCGGTGGAGCTGGCAACCAGCATCGCCTCCCTGCCGCCGCTTGCAATTCAGTCGGCCAAGCGGGTGCTGCAGCACAACATCAACGTGGCGCTGCACGAAGCGCTCCTCTACGAGACCGCCGGGCTGGGCTACGCACGCCGGGCCCCCAATGACCTGGCCGAGTCGATCGCCAGCTTCCGCGAACGGCGACCACCACACTTCACCGGCACGTGAGTCCAGAGCCCAAGACGGCATTGCCTTCGGTGTCGCCCCCGGTGACCGGAGGTCAACGGGGCTGGCCGTTCGCTGCGTCGATGGACGACCTGGCGGCTGCCGGGTACGTGGAGGAGGAGCGCTTCGTGGAGGGCGAGGCGACCGCGTACCGGCCGACGGCCGAGTTCGGCCCCGACGGCCTCTGGGCGGTTGAGCCCGCTGGCAGCGCGCCCTTCCGCACCCGGATCCTGGTCCAGCGGCCAGTGGACCCCACTCGGTTCAACGGGACAGTGGTCGTCGGTTGGAACAACGTGACCGCCGGATACGAGCTGCTGGCCGAGCTCCCCAGCATCCTGGAGGAGGGGTACGCTTACGTCCAGGCATCGGTTCAGGCAGTCGGCATCGACGGAGTGGGAACCGAACCCCATGGCTTGCGGGCCTGGGACCCTGACCGCTACGGCAGCCTCCGGCACCCCGGTGATCGCTTCTCCTACGGCATCTTCACCGCGTGCGCGCAGGCGGTGGGCCGGCACCGTCCCTCCGGTCCGTCGGACCCCCTTGCCGGGTTGCAGGTCGAACAGGTGCTGGCCCTGGGGGCGTCGCAGTCGGCCGCCCGGCTGGCCACCTACATCAACGCGGTCCAGCCACTTACCAGCGCGTTCGACGGCTTCCTCGTCCTCATCCACTTCGGCAGTGGCGCGTCGATCGACGACGACCAGGTCTTTGATGCCAACGCTCCGCGACCTGCCCCGGTCTTTCGGACCAGGACTCGGATCCGAGACGACCTTGAGGCCCGGATCATGGTGGTCAATTCCGAGACCGAGACCCTCGCCTACTATCCGGCCCGGCAGCCGGACTCCGATCGATTCTGCTTCTGGGAGGTGGCGGGGGCCTCCCATGTGTCGGCCTCACAGCGAGCCCGGCGGGCGGCCAAGTGCGAGCGAGACGGTGTGCCGATGCGCGAGAGCCTCCACGAGCCCTCGCACATCTCCTACGTCCCGGCGGCGTCGGCTGCGCTCGACCACCTTCGACGTTGGGCTGCGGGCGGTCCGCCGCCTCCATCCCAGCCGCCGATCGCAGTGCTGGCAACCGATCCGCCCACCATCGAACGGGACGAACACGGCAACGCCCGCGGTGGCGTTCGCCTGCCCGGCATCGAGGTCCCGATCGCCCACAACACCGGGATCAGCCCCGAGACCGGACTGGCCGGTCTCGACGGTCTCCACGAGCCCTTCACTCGCGAGGTCCTGGTCGCTCTCTATGGTGATCGCAACGGGTACCTGACCCGCTTCGAGGCTGCGGCCAAGGCTGCTGTCGCAGCCGGAGTGCTCCGCCCGAGCGAGGCCGACACCCTGGTCGACGAGGCTCGGACCAGCACGCCGCTCTGAGCTCAGCGCTGGGTTCGTCGGGCGATCGGCCCGGCCCAGCCGCTGGCCTCCGGAGCGATCGGGGGCCCGGCGGCGCTGTGGTGCCCGGGTCCGAAGGACGGCGCCGCATTCGCACGAAGTCGCCGCGGCGGGCCGGTTTCGGCCGGCGGCCGAAACTCGAGCGCACCGCCCCCCGCCGGCTCCCGTTGCCGCGGTCCCCACGCTGGTGACGGGGTGGTATCGGTGTCGCCCCGCCGTCTCGAGCGGCACATGCCCACGCGGCGCTCGATCAACAACCTCGCTGAACAGGAACGATGACCGCGTGAGGGCCCGCTTTGTTCTCAGATGACGAATGTGTTACGAGAAATGGGAACGATTGCGTAGCCGGTCGAGCGGATCGACCGGAGGAGGGAGGGGAGCATGCTGAGGCGCCTAGTGGGGTGGTTCTCCCGACTGGCCGACAGGCCCAAAGGAACATCACGACACCTGGGCGGCTGGGCGCTGCCACGAGTCGCCGTTGTCGCCGCCATGTCGGTCGTGCTGGTGGGTGCCACCACCCCTGCCAGTGGCGCCAGGCCTAGCGGCGAGGGGCCGTACCCGTGGAAGTACCCAGCATCGGGGAACGTGCAGGTCGGCACCGGCAAGACCATCACCGGCCAGACCTGCCGGCCGGGGGTCGGCCAGTTCGACTCCCCCTACGCAGCCCCCTGCATTGCCAAGTGGTCCGGCAACAACGGTGGTGCGACCTACAACGGCGTCACCGCGACGACGATCACCCTCGCGATGCGCACCTTCCCGCAGACCGCCAACTCGCAGCAGCTCGCGGCTGAGGCCAAGGCCGAGGGCCAAGCGGTACCCGCGGTGACCGATCAGGTGGCGCAGGTATTCGTGAACTACTTCAACAAGGTCTATGACCTCTATGGTCGCCACGTAAAGCTCGTCGAAGAGCACGCGGTGGGCAATGCAACTGCCGAAGCTCTGAACCAGGGCCAGCAGCAGGCGTGCGCCGACGCGGACACCATCGCGCGCACGTTGCATGCTTTTGGCGAAGTGGGCTTCACCCTGGACCCCAACGGGGTCGGCGGCGGGGGTACCGGCCCCTTCTCGGTGTGTGCGGCTCATGACGGTCTCGTCGAGTTCACCGGTGGTGCCTACTTCTCGGAGTCCTGGTACGAATCGCTGAACCCGTATGTCTGGAACATCACCCAGGACTGCCAGCGGATCGCAGACAACGAGGCCCAGATCATCGCCAAGTACCTAGCCGGCAAGAAGGCCATCTACGCTGGGCAGGCGAGCCTGCGGGACAAGATCCGCAAGATCGGCACCTACATCCCGAATCTTCCGCAGTACATCGAGTGCAATGGCAGCCCGAACAGCTCGATGAACAAGCTGCTGAAGAACCGCTACCACCTGCCCGCAAACACCGCACCGAACTTCTTCACCTACAACCTGGACGTCTCGACGTTCCCTCAGTCAGCTGAGCAAGCCGCAGTCCAGTTCAAGGCGGACGGGGACACGACCATCAACCTGGCCTGTGACCCCTACTCGGCCTCTCTGTTGATGAAGGCGGCAGCGGCCCAGCACTACTACCCAGAGTGGCTTTCCGACGGCGTGGCCCTCGAGGACACCGACTCGGTCGCCCAGACCTTCCCGGCCGACGAGGCCGAGGGGCACCTCTTCGGGGTGGCCGAATCACCCCCGCAACAGCTCCTCTACGGCCCAGACTCGCTCGCCGGGAAGCTCTACCAGAAGATCACCGGGCACCAGATCCCGCCGGGCACCGACGGTGACTACTACGACCTGGTCCAGATCTTCGACCAGCTCCAGGCGGCCGGCCCCGACCTCACCCCGCAGAACCTGGCCCGCGGAACCCACGCCCTCCCGATCCTCGGGAACACCTCCGACGGGCTCTGGGACTTCCGGACCGGGCCGAGCGGGTCTCCGAACCAAGGTGACCACACCGCGATCGTGAACGACATGTTCGTCTACTGGGATCAGAACGCGACCTCCCCAGCGAACGGGAAGCCGGGAACCTACATCGACCTGTTCGGCGGCAAGCGGTTCTCCATCGGCCAGTGGCCGAGCAAGCTGCCGCCACTGTTCACTGCTCCCGGCTCGACCGGACCGATCGCGTCGTGACGGTCAGCGCGTAAGGCGGTGAGCCTCAGGCCGACCTCCCGCGCCATCAGGCCGGGAGGTCGGCCACGGCCCCCCGCTCTTGTGGCCAAACCTGGCCGGGCCTAGATGCCTGGTCCCGCCGCGCCGGGGACCGCCTCTGCCCAACCGGTTCGAGTTCGCGGCGAGTGTGGCCTGCCCGCTACTTGCCCAGCTCGGCCAGAATCTCCTTGGCGTAGGTGACCTTGCCGGTCAACGTCGACGGGTCGCCGCTCGCCAGGGCGTAGACCGCCTCGGCCATCACCTCGACCGGCTCTTGACGCTCGGGCGGGGTGAACTCGTCCAGACGGTGGTGCTTCACCCCCGGGGTGACGACCAGACCAGAGGGGGACACCACGTTGACCGCGATGTTGTCTGCGTAGACCTCGGAGGCCAGGCCGGTCGTGAAACGCTCGAGGGCAGCCTTGCACATGCCGTAGACGGTGCCACCGCCGATCCGCCCGGCATAGGGCGGGCCGACCGGGTGCCGGGCCGCGCCAGAGGAGATGTTGACGATCCAGCCGCGCTTCCGCTCCCGCATGCCCGGCAGGACCAGCTGGGCGAGCTCGAACGGCGCCCGCACCTGGACTTCGAACATGAGGCGGAAGTGCTTCTCGGTGAACTCGAGCACCGGCTCGAAGTAGGTGATGGCTGCGTTGTTGACCAATATGTCGATCGGCCCGAGCTCGGAGGTCACCGTGTCGACGATGCGCGCGCGGTCCGCCTGGACAGACAGGTCTGCCGGGACCCCGATGGCTCGGCCGCCATCCCCATTGATCTTCTCCACCACGGTCGCGACGCTGCCCTCGAACGGGTGATCGCCCTCCCGGGCGGTTCGTGCCGTCACTGCCACCGCTGCTCCCGCCTGCGCCAGGCGCTCGGCGATCGCGGCTCCGATCCCCCGGCTGGCCCCGGTGACCACGGCAACCCTTCCGGACAACTCCCCCACGGCATCCCTCCTCGTCCACGGCAGGCGACCGGGTGGCCGCTTGCTCGACCGGCCTATCTTCGCCCAATGCAAACGATTTCGCACATGCCGCCGCCGGCTCAGGAGGCCTGATCCGGTGCCGTTGGAGCTGGTGTTGGTCGACGCCTTCACCGATCGCCGGTTTGCCGGGAACCCGGCCGCGGTCTGCCGCCTCGAGGAGTTCCCCGACCAAGCCCTCATGCAGGCCGTGGCTGGCGAGCTCAACCTGTCGGAGACCGCCTTCACGGTCGCCCGGGGCCCCGACCGCTACGACCTGCGGTGGTTTACCCCGACCACCGAGGTGGACCTCTGCGGCCATGCCACCTTGGCCGCTGCCCATGTGGTCGGCTGCCCGGTCCGGTTCTCGACCCGCAGCGGCGAACTGAGATGCTCCCGGGGCCCCGACGACCTAATCGAGATGGACTTCCCAGCTGATCCGCCCAGGCCCGCCGCGGTCCCTGGCGATCTGGGCATCGGGAGGATCCGGTGGTTCGGCCGGGGGCGCGCCTACCACCTGGCGCTCCTCGAGGACGCCGGAGCGGTCCGCCGTCTGGTTCCCGACCTCCGTGCCGTGGCCGCCTGCTGCGAGTCCGGCCTGATCGTCACCGCCGCCGGCGACCGGCCCGGCATCGACTGTGTGAGCCGGTTCTTTGCTCCCAACCTCGGGGTCCCCGAGGACCCGGTCACGGGCTCCGCCCACTGCACCCTGGCACCGTTCTGGGCAGCCCGCCATGGCCGCCCGGTGCTGGTCGGGGAGCAGGCCTCGCCCCGAGGCGGCATCGTCCACATGCGAAGCGCAGGGGAGCGGGTGGTTCTGGGTGGCCGGGCCGTGACCGCCGGCCGGGTCACGCTCGTGGTCTGACTGGGTCACGGTCCCCGGACCACAAGAACGGCAACCCTAGGCTGATCGGGATGGTCATCGCCCGGCGCCGCACCGCCGAGCCGCTGGGGATGTCGCTCCTCCAGCGAGGACTGCTGACCCCCGACCAGCTCGACTGGGCCCTCACAGTGCAGCAATCCACCGGCTCCCGCCTGGGTGCCATCCTCATTGCCGCCGGCCTGGTCCGGCGCCTCGACGTCTACCGGGTCCTCTCCGAGTCCTGGGGCTGCCCCTTCGTCGACCTCACGGTGGCGCCGATCGACCGAGAGATCCTCCGAGGACTCGACCCGCGCCGCCTCGCCGGGGAACTGTGGATGCCGGTCCGGCGGCTCGACGACGGCTCGATCGTGGTCGCCACCGCTGAGCCTCCCGACCGCAGCCGGGCCGAGCACATCGCCCTCGCCATCGGCCAACCGGTCAGGTTGGCGGCCACCACTGACTGGGACATCCGCCATGCCATCGCCCGGCATTTCGCCGACACGATCGTCGACGAGGCAACGCTCGGGCTCTGGCGTCGTGACGAGGATCGCTCGGCCCGTCAGGTCCTCAGCCGAGCCCAGGTGGTGGTGGCCGTGGCGCTGGCAGTGGTCGTGGCCGAGGCCTTCTTCTTGGACCCCGTCGGCACGATGGTGGTCGCCTCGGCGGTGATCGGTGTCGGGTTCCTCGTCTCTGTCCTGTTCAAGTTCGTGGTCTGCATGGTGGGAGCCCGGTACGAGCATGCCGAGTCGGTGACCCGCGCCGATATCGAAGCACTGTCGGATGCCGAGCTGCCGCTGTACACGGTGCTCGTGCCCGCGTACCACGAGGCGAACGTGGTCGGGTCATTGGTCGCCAACCTGTCCCGCCTGGACTACCCAGCCGACAAGCTGGAGATCCTGCTCCTCCTGGAGGCCGACGACGACAAGACCCGCCAGGCGGTCCTGGCAGCACGGCCACCTGAGACCGTGACCATCGTCACGGTCCCGCCCGGCCCCCCGCAGACCAAGCCCAAGGCGTGCAACGTAGGGCTGTTCCTCGCCCGCGGAGAGTACCTCGTCATCTACGACGCCGAGGACCGACCCGAGCCCGAGCAGCTGAAGGCCGCCCTCGTGGCCTTCTCCCGTGCCGACGAGCGCCAGGTCTGCGTCCAGGCTGCACTCAACTACTTCAACGCTGGCGAGAACGCGCTGACCAGGATGTTCACGCTCGAGTACTCCTTTTGGTTCGATTACATGCTTCCCGGCCTCGAGGCGCTCGGCCTGCCGATCCCTCTCGGCGGGACCTCCAATCACTTCCGGACCGAGGCTCTGCGTCGGCTGGGTGGATGGGACCCCTTCAACGTCACCGAGGACGCGGACCTCGGGATCCGCTCGTCCGCCCTGGGCGAGACCGTCGGGGTCATCTCGTCGACCACGCTGGAGGAGGCCAACAGCGCCTACGGGAACTTCATTCGGCAGCGTTCCCGTTGGATCAAGGGCTACCTGCAGACCACGCTTGTCCACCTTCGCCACCCGATCGAGCTCGTTCGCCGGATCGGTTGGGTGAAAGCTTTCGGTTTCGCGCTGTTGATCGGTGGCACCCCACTCTCCTTTCTCTTCGTGCCGCCGCTCTATGTGCTGTTCGCAGTCACGATGGTCCTGGGTCCCCAGTCGGTTGCCCGTCTCTTCCCAGGATGGGTCCTCTGGGTGAGCGTGGCCTGCCTCATCCTCGGCAATGCGATGATGATCTACGTCTCGATGATGGGCGTGTTCAAGCGCCGCCGCTACCGCCTGGTGCTCTGGGCCCTTGCGAACCCTCTCTATTGGTTGCTCCACTCTCTGGCTTCCTATAAGGCCCTGTGGCAGCTGGTGGCTCGGCCGCACTACTGGGAGAAGACTGAACATGGGCTCAGTACAGAGGTCGCGTGAGGACCGGGCGACCCGTCTGGCCACCGCTGACATCGATCGTCTCCTCCCTGGCTTGATCGCCACGCACCCAAGATGGCACTCCATGAACCGTGGTGGCCCGAAAACAGGGTTGGGCCGCGGCGTCCAGGGGTGGCGAGGTTGCGCCGGGCAGATCGCCGCAACTCGGCTCATGAGGTCGCTGCCATGGCGTGACATGGCGCTTCGGTGGGCTCGGCCAAACGGAGTCAACAAAGCGTGAAAGTCCACAGAAGGGCCGGCGTCGCCCCGTAGCATCGAGGCAGTGCGCTCGAGCATGTCGACCTCGTGTACGTGGGATGCGGTGGATCGGGGTGGCGTCGGTCCCCAGCAAGGCGCTGTTTCCTCGCGTGATTGACCACGCCCCTTGGTCCTCGTCGGGTCTGACCCAGCTGGACGATTGACCATGGCCAGCGCAGCGACGTCGCTACAAGCGCCAGCGTTCCGCAGCTGGCGGCAGGAACGCTGGCCTCGGAGTGCCCGAGCACGCTGGACCCTGCGCGTGGGCCTGGCGACCCCCTACGTCCTGCTGGTCGCGCTGGCGGGATCGCTGAGCAAGGCGTCCGGAGCCAACGCGCTGCTCGTGCAGCGAGCAGCCGCGCTCCACTGGTCGTCCGGGCTCGGATGGGTGGCTCGCGCCTACCCGCCGATCCCCCTCGCCCTGGCTCGGCTCGTCCCCGGTGGCGCTCGCAGCCTGGCCGTGCTGGGCGCGCTGTGCACCGGCTGGCTGCTCCAGCTCACAGCCGAGCGGCTGTTCCTTCGTTCGATCCCGCCGCCGACCATTGCCCTGCTGACTGCGTCGGTCGCGCTGGTCCCAGCGTTCTGGTTCGTCGCCACCACCGATCTGAGCACCTTCGCCACGTTGTGCTTCCTGTCGGTCGCGCTCAGCGGGCTCCTCGATTTCACGTTCAACCGGTCGACCCAGAGCGGCTTCATCGCCGGAATCGGGTTCGGCTTGGCCACGATGTGCAGCCTTGCCGCAGCTTCGTTCGCGCTGACTGGGGCACTGGCGGCGTTCCTGGTCACCCCGAGAAGCCACGCCCCTCGGGAGATCGCCCGCCGGCGCGCTGCTGCAACTGTCGTGCTCTTTCCCTCGGCGGCCGCGGTGATGGGCTGGGGATTCCTCGAGTGGCGCTTCACCGGGAGCTGGACGAGGAGCTTCGTCCTCGCCGATCCAGCGCTCGCGACCTTCGGTCACCGACTCTGGGGATCGCTCGGGGACTCGCTGGCCACGACGGCGCGTGACCTCGCCTTCACCCCCTTGCTGGTGGTCGCAACGATCCTGCTCCTCGTGCGCCGGCCGTGGTCGTCGCTTGCCGCGGCGTCTGTCGTGGGGTGCACCGTGGTCGACGGTTGGCTCGGGGTCGGCCTCGGCAGCCCGGCCACGGTGATCTTGTTGGCCGCGGTCTCGCTCGTCTTGGTGCCCGAGAGCCCCAGCCTCTACGAGCGGCTGCTGCTCTGGTCGGCAGGGCTACTCCAGGTGGCGATGGGTTTCGGCGGCCTGAGCGCTGGCCTTCCCTCGGTCTCCCACTGGCTTTCGCACCTGTTCGGCGGGGCTGGGTAACGAGGACCCGCCGCCTGCTCAGCCGTTGCGAGGCAGCTCCGAGAACTTGACCGTGCGATCGTTGCTCGGTTCTCTCGGCAGGCCGAGCACGCGCTCGCCGATGATGTTGCGCTGGATCTGGTCCGTCCCGCCGTAGATGGGCGGGGCCTGAGCGTAGAGGGCGTGTCCGGTCACGGCCGGGACCTGCGGGGCGATGTCGAGCTGCTCGAGCCGGGAGCGGTCCTCGTCCCGGTAGGCGTGCAGCATGCCCGCAGCCCCGGCGATCGCCATGCCCAGGTCCCTGGACTGGCGCATGATCTCGCTCATCGAAAGCTTGGCGATGTTGGGCAGGCCGGGGATGTCCCGCCCGATCGCACGGGCCGCCCGCAGGCGCTCGGTGTTGAACCGACCCAGCTCGGTCAGGATGTACAGCCGGGCCAGACCCTGGCGGATCACCGGGTCCTTGTCCTTGCCCACCTCCCGGGCCAGCGAGGCCAGCATCTGGGAGCCCATCGGTTGGAGGATCGGACCGTCGTCGTCAGGCCGTCGTCGGCCGCGCCGGGCGGCCACGAAGTCGCCGGCCCGCCGTCCGAGCTGGCCGGCGATGGTTCCCGGCATGGCCGAGATGCTGGCCCCACCGCCCCCGGACCCGAGCCCGGCCCGCTCGAAGGCAAGGGTGGTGTTGGCCACTGCCCACCCGTTGTTCACGCCACCGATCACGGCGTCCGCCGGCACCCGAGCATCGGTGATGAACACCTCGTTGAACATCGCGTTGCCGGTCATCTCCCGAAGCGGGCGGACCTCCACGCCCGGCTGGTGCATGTCGAGCACCATCCAGGAGATCCCCTGGTGCTTGGGGACCTCGGGATCGGTCCGGGCCAACAGCATGCCCAGGTCGGCGAACTGGCCAAGGGAGGTCCAGACCTTTTGGCCGTTGATCACCCACTCGTCCCCGTCCCGCACTGCCCGGGTGGTGAGGCCGGCCAGGTCCGAGCCGGCCCCCGGCTCGCTGAACAGCTGGCACCATCCCTGCTGGCCAGTCACGATGCCCCGGACGTAGCGGTCGATCTGCTCCTGGGTCCCGTGGGTGGCGATGGTCGGTGCCGCCAGCAGGAGGCCCAAGCCTCCGGGCGGGCCCAGCGCACCGAATGCGGCGATCTCCCGGCCGACCGCCATGGCGTCGGTCCGGGACAGTCCACGGCCATAGGCGTTTGGGGGGAGGCTCGGGGACGACCACCCGGCCAGACCGAGCCGCTCCCACCACTCGGCCACCGTCAGGTCAGGCTCCCAGTTCTCCTTGAGCCAGCGGCGCACCTCCTCGAGGATCTCCTCGGAGGGCTGGTGCTCGCTGGTCTGCTCGCTGGTCATCTGAAATGTCGTCCCCGTTGCCCGGCTGCTCTCAGCAGGCCTGATACTGCCGCCATCGTACCGTGCCTCCGGACGGCCCCGGTCAGGGCGATCGAGTGCACTCCGGGCAGATGCCGGTGATCTCCACCACATGGCGGAGGTCGGCGAAGCCGTGGTCCTCTCCGAGCCGCACGGCCAGCGTCTCGAGCTCGGGCGCGTCGACCTCGACGGTGCGCCCGCACCGCCGGCACACCAGGTGGTGGTGGTGGACGGGGGTTCCGCACCGCCGGTACAGGGTCTCGCCCGAGTCCGCCCGGAGGCTGTCGATCTCCCCCGCGGCGGCCAGGGATCGCAGCTGGCTGTAGACGGTGGCCAGCCCGATCCGCTCCCCGGCCGCCCGGAGGCGGGCGTGGAGCTCCTGGGCACTGGTGAACTCGCCGGTGGCCTCGAGGAGGGAGGCCACCGCACGCTTCTGGCGGGTTGCCCGGGGCCGGGTCCGGGCGGCCCCGCCATGCTCCGCCGCCATCGGCCGCATGTTACCCCCGACCGGTGGCCGGAACTTGGAAATCCAAAGTCATTATCGTTATTATTACCACGTGCGACGACTGGCCAGCCTCCTCCTCGGTGTGCTGAGCGCACTGGCCCCGATGGCGGCTGCCACGCCGGCCAGCGCCGCCCAGGCACCGAAGGTGCTCCGAGTGGTGGCGGCCGAGGACTTCTGGGGCAGCCTGGCCGCCCAGCTGGGCGGCCGGATGGTCCGAGTGACCAGCATCGTCACCGACCCCAACGCCGACCCCCACGAGTACGAGAGCAACCCTGCCGACGCCCGGCTCTTCGCCGCGGCTGACCTGGTGATCGTCAACGGGGCCGGGTACGACACCTGGGCGGGCAAGCTTCTTGCCGCCCAGCCCCGGCCCGGCCGCCGGGTGCTCGACGTGGCCAGCCTCCTGCACGTGCCGCACGGCGCGAATCCGCACCTGTGGTATGACCCGCCCGACGTCGCCGCGGTCGTCAACGCGATCAGCGCGGACTACTCGGCCATGGTGCCCACCGAGCGGGCCTACTTCGTCACCCGGCATAGCGCCGTCGAGTCGGCGCTCGCCGGCTACCGCTCGGAGCTCGCCGCCCTGCGAGCTCGGTATGCCGGCACTCCAGTCGGCTCAACCGAGAGCATCTTTGTCTACCTGGCACGCGACCTCGGGCTTCGGCTGGTCACCCCGCCCGCGTTCATGGACGCGGTCTCCGAAGGAGTGGATCCACCGATCGACACGCTCGTCACCGTTCAGCACCAGATCGACAGCCACCAGCTGGCGGTGCTGATCTACAACACCCAGACCGTCACCCCGCTCACGGACGGCTTGGTCGCCGCGGCCCGGGCCCGGCACATCCCGGTGGTCCCGGTCTCTGAGACCATGGTCCCGCCGACCACGACCTTCCAACGGTGGATGGTGGGCGAGCTCGACCGCCTGGGGGCGGCGCTGGCCCGGGCCCGTGTCCGGTGAGCCCGACCCTCCACTCAGGCCGGCCGGCAGTCTGCGCCCATGACCTGGCCGCCGGATACGGCGACCGGCCGGTGTGGTCCGGGGCGACCTTCGACATCGAGCGGGGCTCGTTCGTGGCGGTCCTCGGGCCCAACGGCTCGGGCAAGTCCACCCTCCTCCGCCAGCTCCTCGGCCTGCTCACGCCGCTCGCCGGTCGGTTGGAGGTACTCGGCGAGCCGCCCCGCCGGGGGAACCCCTCGATCGGCTATGTGCCCCAAGCCCGGACTCTCGATCCCCAGATCGCCTTCCGGGGGATCGACCTCGTCCGGCTCGGGCTCGACGGCCATCGCTTCGGCTTCCGGGCCCCGTGGCAACCGCGCGCCCGACAGGACCAGGCGCTTCGGCAAGCAGTGGAGGCGGTCGGGGCCGCCAGCTACGCCAACCGCAAGCTCGGCGCAATGTCCGGCGGTGAGCGTCAGCGCCTCCTGCTGGCTCAGGCCCTGGTCGGCGAACCAGAGCTCCTGCTCCTCGACGAGCCGTTGGCCAGTCTGGACGTCGCCAACCAGGCTGCGATGGTCGAGCTGATCTCGACGGTGGCCGCCGAGCGACGGCTCACCGTCCTGCTGGTCGCCCACGACCTCAACCCCCTGCGGACGGTCATCGACCTGGTCTGCTACGTGGCCAACGGACGGATCGCCTTCGGACCGCCTGACCAGGTGGTGACCTCGGCCGTGCTCTCCGACCTCTACGGTGCGCCAGTCGAGGTGCTGGTTGACAGTCGAGGCCGGCGGTTCGTGGTCGGCATCGAGGAGGAAACCGCGCACCCCCACCAGCCGTCCCCGGGAACCAGACCGTGACCGCCGCTGCCGGAGGAGCCACCTTCAGCTGGAACCTGTGGTCGGACCTCTCCCAGATGCTCTCCTACCAGTTCATGCGCAACGCCTTCCTCTCGGCGGCGATCGTCTCGGTGGTCGCCGGGGTGGTGGGCTACAACGTGGTCCTTCGCCGAACCGCCTTCGCCGCCCATGCCCTGTCCCACGTCGGTTTCGCCGGGGCAGCCGGGGCGGTCGTCCTGGGGATCAACCCGGTCTGGGGTCTGCTCGCCTTCTGCCTCGGCGGGGCGCTGGTGATGGGCTCCCTCGGCCAGCACCTGCGGGACCGCGACACGGTCATCGGCATCGTGCTGGCCTTCATGCTCGGCCTCGGTGTCTTGTTCATCTCTCTCTACAACGGATTCTCGACCGAGGCCTACTCGATCCTGTTCGGCGAGATTCTCGGGATCTCGCCGTCCGACCTGGTGGTGACGGCCGCAGTGGGGGCGGTGGCCGTGGTCAGCATGGCCGCCATGTACCGCCCTCTTCTGTTCGCCTCGGTCGACGAAGAGGTTGCGGTGGCTCGGCGGGTGCCGGCCCGGCTGCTGTCGATCGCCTTCCTCCTGACGCTGGCCCTTGCGGTCGCGGTGGCTGTCCAGGTGGTTGGCGTCTTGTTGATCTTCGCCCTGCTGGTCACTCCGGCGGCAGTGGCCGAACGGCTCACCGTTCGGCCGGGGTCAGCCATGGCGGTCGCGGTCGGCCTGGCACTGGCCTGCAGCTGGCTCGGCCTTGCCATCGGCTACTACTTCGCCTACCCGGTCAGCTTCTTCATCACCAGCCTGGCCTTCCTCGCCTACGCCCTGGCTCGGCTGGCGACCGGCCAGGGAATAGGTGGTCGGCGGCGACGGTTGACCGTTGAGAGCTGACGGAGGGGCAGTGGCGCAGCAAGGTCGAGCGGTGTTCTCGTTCCCGGACCCGGTGAACGAGGTGGCAGCCCGCTTGGTGGCAGCGGGCGTGGTGGTCATGAGCGGGCTGGCGCTCGGGCTAGCGCAGCCGTGGCTCCTCGTCCCTTTGACCTACGGGTTCTGGGCTCGCGTGCTCACCGGGCCCACCCTGAGCCCGCTCGGGCAGCTGGCCACCCGCCTGGGCCCCAAGCTGCTCCCGGTGGCACCCCGACCGGTCCCCGGCCCCCCGAAGCGGTTCGCGCAGGCCATCGGTGCCGCGCTGAGCACGGCGGCCCTGCTCGCCTGGTCTCTCTCCGGCTGGGGGGTTGCCCGGTTCGTGCTGGTTCCGCTGATCGCGGCGGCGGCGCTCGAGGCTGGGCTGGGGCTGTGCCTCGGCTGCAAGATCTTCTCGTTGCTGATGCGGGTCGGGGTCATCCCCGAGCGGGTCTGCCTCCAGTGCGCTGATCTTGGGCGCCGTCCGCAGGCGGTCGCCTGAGCTGGCACTGTCGAGGGCCAACCAGCGGCTCCGCTCCTCACAACCGCGGGTCGGGGTCCCTGGTCGCCCTGATGACGTCTGCCAGCGGCGAACCGGCCCGCAGCCGCTGACGGCAGCCCCTCCAGCCGGTGCGAGCAAGTGCCTCGGCGAAGTAGTCCTCGTCGAATCCCAGCTCGAGCCAGCCGTAGGTGCGGGTCGACCACAGCGAGTACCCGTCGAGCCGAAGGCCCCACGGGTAGCTCATGGGAGCGATCGGCTCTGCCGCCCACAACACCGATCCCCCCGGTCGGACGATCCGCTGGAGCCGCTCCAGCATCGCCAGATGGTCAGCGCAGTGGTGGAATGACTCGTAGAAGATGGCGGCGTCGAATGGCTCCTCAGGCTCGAATTCGAGCATGCCGGCGTGCACGATCGACACCCGGTCCCGGTGGCGGCACCGCCGCTCGGTCAGGGCGCAGAACTTGGCCTCGACCTCTACCGCGGTAACCGAGAAGCCGATCGCCGCGAGGTCCAGGGTCAGGTTGCCCCACCCGGAGCCGAATTCGACGATGCGGGCTGGCGGGACGAGGCCGAGGGCAGCGATGAGGAACCCCCGCCCCATCAGCTCCTCGCCCACCACCGTGGTCGAGCGGGTCGAGTACGGGTACGGCGTGGCCACCGCCTCCTCGAGGTCGAACGAGCTGGCCTCGTTGGCCAGCGAGTAGCTGGGGCGGCCAGACACCTGGCGGTAGAGGTCCCACACCCACTCCCGGTACTGGTCAGTGAAGGGGTCCGCCGGTCGGCCCGCCGGCAGGGCGAGGCGGAAGCTCTGGAGGAACCGGCGGGCGGCGTCCTCCGAACTGGCGAAGAGCTCGGCCGCCTGGGCGAGCTTGCCGTCCAGCTCCCCGAGGGTGATGACCTCCGGGCGCGGACGTCCCCGGAGGGACTGGATGGCGTCGACCACCGGCTCGGGGAGGGCTCCGGCCAACCGCTGTCGGAGCCGCTCGGCCGGCGACGTCGCGCTGGACAGGGACGTCCGGGGCATCGGTGCAGCCCACCACGAACTGTGCCCGCGTGCAACGTGGCCGAGCAGCGCCAGCGAATCCCACTTTCCCAGGTCGGGACAGGTGTGGGACGCTGGGGAGACACAGATCGGTGCAAACTGCCGGCGGTGCCCCAACACCGCTGGCACCAGGGGCGGAGCATCGATCCGCCGGGCTCATGTGGTCGCCTGCCCGGCGGGGAGCGAGTGGCGAAACCGACGCCCTTTCGGGTGAGCCGAAAGGACGGCCCATGGAGCCGAAGCAGACGGACGCCACCAACACCCCCGCAGCCCCCGACCCCTCAGTCAGGTCCCCTGGACCGGGCGCCGGCCCTGTCGCCGACCTGGCCGAGCTGGCCGGGGCGGGGGTCCTCGACGGTGCCGATGTCGCCCGCAGCCGGGAACGGGCCAGACAGCGTCGCCTTCTCGTGGCGGCCCTGGTTCTCACCCCAATTGCAGCCTGGCTGGGGATCCGGGACCTGGCCTGGCACCGCGGTGGGCTCTCGCTGCCCCACCTCACCCCCAATGAGCTTCACTACCTGCCCGCAGCTGTGCTCCTCGCCCTGCTCGGCGCCCTGGTGGCGGTCTCGCTGCTCGGTGCCGGCCGGTCGCCCCATGTGCTGTACCGCCCGGGCGAGCTCGACGTCCGCTTCGAGGACGTGAAAGGCGCAGGACCGGTCGTCGACGAGGTCCGCCGGACCCTCAACTTGTTCCTCGCCCACCGCACCTTCGCTCAAGGGATGGGCGGCACGCCCCGCCGGGGCATCCTGTTCGAAGGCCCGCCGGGGACCGGGAAGACGTACCTGGCCAAAGCCCTGGCTGCCGAGGCCCAGGTCCCCTTCCTCTTCGTGTCCTCGTCGGCCTTCCAATCCATGTACTACGGGGCGACCAACCGAAAGATCCGCTCCTACTTCCGGGCACTTCGGCGTCACGCCCGGCGGGAGGGGGGTGCCATCGGGTTCATCGAGGAGATCGACGCCATCGGGGCCGCCCGGGCTCATAACGGGATCGGACCCCGGGAGGGGATCGCCGGGGTGGTCAACGAGCTGCTGATCCAGCTCCAGTCGTTCGAGGTCCCTACGCTGTGGGCCCGGGTCCGTGGTCTTGCGATCGACTTCGCCAACCAGTGGCTGCCCAGGAGCCACCAGCTCCGCAAACGGCCGGTGCAGCCGGCCAACATCTTGGTGATCGGCGCGACCAACCGGGCCAGCGATCTCGATCCGGCCCTGCTCAGGCCGGGACGATTCGACCGCTCGATCTACTTCGACCTGCCGACCAGAGCCGGGCGCCGGGAGATCATCGACTACTACCTGGAGAAGAAGGCCCACCAGGCCGAGCTCGACGACCCCGCTCGCCGCGACGCGCTGGCCGGCATGACGCAGGGGTACTCACCGGTAAGGATCGAGCACCTGTTGGACGAGGCGCTGGTCTGGGCGCTGCGGCGAGGAGCAACAGAGCTGTCGTGGTCCGATATCACCACCGCCAAGATGGCCAACGAGATCGGGCTCGCGCACGAGACGGTGTACACCGAGGCCGAACGCCGCATGATCGCCACCCATGAGGCTGGCCATGCCACCGTCGCCTGGCTGGTCGGGCGCGGACGCTCCCTCGACGTGCTCAGCATTGTCAAGCGGCGCGACGCTCTTGGTCTGCTTGCCCACTCCGATGCCGAGGAGCGGTTCACTCGGACCAAGAGCGAGATGCGGGCGCTGATCCAGATTGCGATGGGTGGTATGGCCGCCGAAGAGCTGTTCTTCGGGGAGTCCTCGTCGGGGGTCGGCGGGGATCTGGCCTCGGCCACCGCAACCGCCTGCCAGATGGTCGGGTCTCTGGGCATGGGAAGCTCGCTGATCGCCGACAACTCCCCCGGCCTCACTGGCAGCACCGACCCGGCAGCCCGGGTGCTCGAGCACGAGAAGGGGCGAGAGGAGGTCGAGCGGCTCCTCGCCCGGTGCAAGGAGGAAGCCAGCACGATGCTGCGGGAGCACCGCTGCGTGGTCGAGGCCTTGCGTGACGCCCTGCTCGAACGAAACGAGCTGGTCGGAAGCGAGATCTCGGCTGTCATCGGATCGGCCGCCGGAACGGTGCTCGCAGATCAGGACCCTCAGCGCGCCGCCCTCGATCTGGTGGCGCGCGTCTCGTCGCGCGCTCGCTCGTCAGACGGTCACCCGAGCTAGGGCGCGTCCGCCGGCCGATGGGCCAGCGGGCCGGGGACGCGCGCGGTCGGCGCCGCGTCCAGCACCGCTCCTGGCCGACTCAGGGGTGGTTGGGGGCGGTGTCGCAGTAGGGCTCCCCGCTCGACTGCGGGTAGCTGCCGTAGTTCTGGTTGGGCGACCAGTAGCCCGGGAGCAGTGTGGTCGCCGTGCAAGCCACTCCCTGGTTGACCGCGGTCGAGGCGATAGACCAGTGCGGGGTCCCCGGGTCGAGATAGTCGGGAACGTTCACGTACTCCAGACGGCTGTCCCAGACGTAGTACTTCGAGTAGCCGGAGGCCAAAGTGTTCCCGCTGAAGGTGCCGACTGCGGGTCGGTAGTCCTGGGCGATGGTCCCGTAGACGTCCAGGACGCCCTCCGAGTTTCCGTTGAAGTTGCCGTTGCCCTGGAAGGCGTAGTTGTTCACGCCGAAACCGTCGTTGAGGGCCAGAATTGCGGCGTCGATGGTGAGGCCGCCGGCTCCCGGATCGCACAGCGGTGGTGGCTGTGCGCCCTGGGCCCCGCAGCTGGTCATCACGAAGGTGGTGCCGTTGGAGGTGGCAAGAGGCCGGTCCACCTCGACGTAGGCGTAGGCGATCAGGCCAAGCACGTCATTGGGAACCCCTGGTGCGGTGTTGTAGGCGCACTGGTTGGCGTACGTGCTGTTGAAGGAACTGCCACAGTCTGCATAGGTGATGTTCCCATCGACCACGATGTCGTTCTGAGTGGCGATGGTGAGTGCTCCTGACACCGTGCCGCGGACGAAGGCGTCGCCCTCGCAATCAGGAGAGCCAGTCTGGCCGTAGTAGAGGCCGAGCTGCGAGTAGGTCCCGTTGGGGGCCTCGCCGTCGAAGGGGTTGGCGAAGGCCTGGCAGGTCTGCGACGACGGCGTGTTCTGCACGAAGACCACCCCATTGACCGGTGCCGGCACCTTGCCGGTCCCGCAGTTGTTCGGGTTGCTCGGAGCATCGTTCTCGTTCACCCCAGACGACGAGTAGGGGGTGTCGGGGCTGGTGACGGTCATGTACTCGGTCGTCCCCGAGTTTGAGAGGGTGATCGTCGTGGGTCCTGAGTACAAGCAGCCACTGCGGGCCGCGATGCTGGCCAGCGCGCTGTCGGTCGAGGGAAGGGGCTCGAAGGGGGCGTTGTCCGAGCTTGTCGACTGGTTGTAGGCGCCGACGTAGGAAGGGGCATTCGAGCAGGCTGGCGGGCTCCCCACGTTGTCGATCGGGTCAACGAAGAGACAGTGAGGGTCATGGGTGGTAACCGTCTGCGGGTTGGAGTTCGAGCCGAAGTTCGGCTGCCCGTAGACATAGATCGAGTCGTTCGTGTAAATGGGACCGTAGAGGACGTCATGGGGTCCGAAGTACACCGCCGAGCAATTCGAGCTGTTGAAGTTCCCCGGTTGGGTGATGTCAGGGCCCTGGTAGTCATTGTTCCAGTCGTAGGTGCAGTCCTGGGTCTGCCCGGCCGCTGGCACGGTGGACTCGTAGTTGCTCCAGAAGAGGTGGGTGAGAAACCCGTTCTCGGGCGTGAGATCGACATACGAGCTCTGGAACGACACCATGTGCCCGATGCTGGCGGCCCCGTAGATCAGCTCCTTCACGTAGTCGAGGGTCTGCCCAGCCGTCGAGCCCACCGCGCTGCACGCAGTGTTGAAGCACAGCGCGGGGTTGGTCCACATGAACTTCTCGGTGACCGGGTTGTTCGCGTTCCCAGTCACCGTCACCCATGAGTTGAGAGCCGGAAGCTCCGAAGAGGGGCACGAGGTGCTGGTGCTCGACGTGTTGTTGCTGTTGCAGTTGACCAGGTTCGGGTTCTGGTTGATCGCCGCCAGATAAGTGTCGATGCCCGACTCGAGAGCCCGATAGGCGAGGTGCTGAACCACGTCTTCGGAAACCAAGGGGTCATGCTGCATCGCGGTGGCTGCCAGCGTGCCAGCGCTGATCGAGATGAGCAGGACCAGACCGATCACCATCGCCATTCCCGCCTGCCCGACGTCGTGCGCTCGGCTCAGCAGTCGCACGGCCCGCTGATCGTGCAGGTTATAGGTGACGAGCCGCCAGGTCCGGAACCGAGTCATCTCACCCCACCATCGCTTGGTACTGGGAGGACGTGGGAGACAGCAAGTAGACCGTCGTGTCGTCCTCGGACTGCCCCCCGGCCGTGCGGCCGCTCGAGACCCCGTTGACCTGCAGGTCGATGGTCACTGCGTAGATCTCTGCCGGAGGGCAATCGGCAAGGGGATCCGAGGAGCTATTCGGGGTACTGGTACAGGTGGCGAAGGTGTTGGTGTCAGCCCCGTAGAGGCACGAGGCCACGGTGGGTTGGTACGGGGTCGATGGGGTGTTCGGACTTGAGGGCAGGCACGAATAGGTGGTGCCATTGATGGTGGCGTTCCCGACCATTGGCGTGGTGTAGGTGGTGGCGGTCGAGGTCGCGTCCTCGACCAGCAGCGTGTACTCGAACAGGGGCTGGTTGTCGAGAGCATTGGAGACGCCGTCCACCGTGATCAGGGTGCGAGGGGTCCCCCAGGTGCATCCGGAGCCGGCGGGCGGACACGTCCCGGCGTTGGCTGTCGCCTCTGTGACCGAGAACACGCCGCCGGCATCACACAGCCCGCTCGAGGGCTGCGAGGAGGCGCAGGACGCCACGATCCGGGCCGGACCACTGGGATCGCCGATGTTCGTGTAGAAGGTCACCGATGTCGGAGAGATGCTGCCGGTGACGAAGGCCGGATCCGGCACCCCCCCGGTGGTCGGGCCGGGCTCGACCGCAGAACGGATGAACCGCTGCAGGTTGGTCGAGATCGGCAGCAGCTGGTTCACATTGATGTAGGTGTTGTTCACCCGCGCGACCGTCGAGAACAACGTGTCGACGATGGGGACGGTCATCATGAACAAGGTCAGCAACGTGACCACCGCAACCATCAGTTCGACCAGGGTAAGTCCCTCCTCCCCTCGGGGACGCCGGCCCAGGCCCCGCCGGACGCAGCAGAAGAGGTTGCCGATCGCTCGCATCAGTCGGGCACCGGAACGAAGGCCGGCATGTA
This sequence comes from Actinomycetota bacterium, assembly GCA_021324355.1. GTDB lineage: Bacteria > Actinomycetota > Acidimicrobiia > Acidimicrobiales > RAAP-2 > Palsa-461. The sequence continues at coordinate 6,930 of JAJPJD010000018.1, read as the reverse complement.
ATAGGTGGTCGAGCCGACCACGATCGAGGTTGGGTTGACGGTGACGGTCGTGGTCGCATGGGCGGAGCCGAGGGTGACAGTGACGAGGTAGGTGCCATAGATGACGGCGAGCCGGCTCAGCCCATCGGCCCCAGAGGTCGGCATCGAGTAACTGGTGGGGTTGGACGGGTTGGCCGGTGGGTTGGATAGGGCGGGGAACGAACCAGAGCTGAGCGGTGTGAGCTCAGCCGAGGAGGTGCACGACGCATCGGCGATCGAGATCGTGGCACCGGAGATCGGCACCCCGCTGGTGTTGGTCGCCTCGATGGGCAGCAGACCCATCGGCAAGGTCACCGTCGGTGCCGCCGGCGAGGTGCTGGGCGTGGCCCCAGGCACCGTCGACGCGTTCGCCGAGGCCGTGGTGAGTTCCGAGGGGCAGTATCCGGCGGCAACCGAGTACCCCGAGACGAACGGGAACAAGGGACCGACCGCGACCTGGGGACCGTTGGCGGTTGTGGGCGCCGCCATCTCGATGATGGAGTTGGGCTGCAGGTTGGGGTTCGACACCATGATCGGCGGATTGGCCAGGAACATGCCCGAAAGGCCGGTCGGGGTAGCCGAGCCACTGAAAGTGCCGTTGTTGTAGGTGAGGACCACACCCGCAGACTCGGTCGTACCTGCAGCCGCACAGGTGGTCGCAGCGCTGCAGGAAAGACCGGTGATGTCCACTGGGTTTCCACCGGGGGTGGCCGAGAAGGTGGCGGACGACCAGCTGCCTGAGGCCAGGACGTCGATCACGGCCGAGTTGGCCGAGGTCCCCACCGCGAAGCAGGAGGTGGCCGACGGGCACACCAACTGCTCCATGGATACGACACCGGCGGGCAGGGAGGCGGTCGACCAGCTGGTCCCGCTGCCGATGGACATCACGCCCGCACTGGTCGAGGTCTGGTAGAGCGCGAAGCAGCCCGAGGTGGACCCTGGGCAGGTCAGGTTGCCGAGCGCAGTCGCGCCGGCGGGGATACCGGTGTCCGACTGCCAGGTGGTCCCGCTGCTCAAGTAAATCGCGATCGGAGCCGATGCGGTGGTCCCGGTAGCCCAGCAGTGGTTGCCCGACGTGGTGCAGGCGATCGAGGTGAACCCGGTCGGCGTGACGCCGGTGCTGTTGGTGTACTCCTGCCAAGTCCCGCTGACTAGCTGGATGATCTCAGGCACTGGGGGAGGTGGTGGGCCGCGGCGCGGTGGCGGAGGTTGAACCGCCCCGATGGCCACACAAAAGGTGGTGCTGTTACAGACCAGCTGGGTGAGCGAGCTCATGGTGAAGCCGGACTGCGTCGAGTAGGTCGTCCAGGTGGTCCCAGGCGACGGCGACCCGCTGTTGGAGAAGATGATCGCCCCCGAGGTGGTGGTGGCAGTCACGTAGCAGACCGGCTGCGACGAGGTGCTCGGGCAGACGATCTGGTTCAGGGCGGTGGTGCTGGGGATGGTGTCGCGAGTCCAGGTCACCGTCGAGCCCGAGAGGGTTGCCGTCAGCAGGACGCCGTTGGAGGACGTCCCCGAACCGATGGCGACACAGGCCGGGGTCGTTGCCCCGGTGGGGCAGACCACGCTGGACAGCGCCGAGACTCCGGACGGCAGGGTGGTGGGCGTCCAGCTGGTGCCGTTGGTCGTCACCGCAGCGACCGCTCCGGAGGAGCCGTAGCCGACGGCAAGACACGCGCTGGTCGTGCAGTCGACTCCCTTGAGCCTGGCCATCGAGGAGGGCAGCGACGCGACCGACCAGCCCGAGGAGGTCTGCACGATGGCGGTTGCCTGGGGAGACGAGCTGGGGGCCGCAGGACTGGCCGGTGACTGTCCAGCGACCAGACAGATGAGCGGACCCTTGTGCGGGCAGCTGATCCCGTCGGCAACCGCGGTACTGGTCGGATAGGAAAGCCCGATGTCGGCTCCCTCGTCGTACTGGAACTGGACCTCGGTGATCTCGGCCACGCTGACCGTGACCGGGGACTGGTTGGCCAGTGCCTGGGTCTCCGAGGGCGCCTCGTTGTAGTTGACGACGTACGCCGCGGTTGGTCCCGGGCCGACCTGGACGTTGTACACGCCCGGCGTGAGCTCCAGGAACACGCACCCGTTGGCATCAGGGTTGAGCGAGTAGGGAGTGGTGAGGTTCGATCCAGATACCTGGACCGGCACCTTCTGGACTCGGCTGCTCCAGGAGGTGGAGAACACATCGGTCGGTGGGGTACCCGGGTAGGCGGGATCGCCATTGACCTGGATCGCCAGGAACCCGTCGGTCAGGTTCCCTGAAGGCGGGAAGTCCAAGATCGCCTGATCGGTGATGCTCTGGCCGACTCCCCACGACACGGTGACCTGTAACCCGAGAGACGGCGCGGTGTCGGTGGTGCAGAAGTCGGGGGTGCCGCCGGTGGCATCGGTCCAGTGGAATGTCGCCAGGACGTTGTAGGTGACGCCCGAGAGGTGCGACGGTGGCTCTGAGATCGGGACGCCGACCTCGGGCTGGTTGTTGGCGTCGGCTGGCGGCCCCTGGTTGTTAAGGACCTCGATCCACTGCTCGGCGACGGACAGCGCGGTCAGACGCTGGCGGGCCGAAGCGGCGTTGGCCAGGACGTTGGTGAACAGGTAACTGGTGGGGACCAGGACCGCGAGCAGCACCACCATCGCGACGATGCAGTCGATCAGGCCGAAGCCCTCGTCTGTGCGCGCTCGCGCCGCGCCGTTGCGCCGGCGCCGGTCACGGCGTCGCCAGAGCACCCGCCAGAAGCTCAGCACGACCCGACGATCGGGCCGCACCCGTTGGCCATCAGCCCTTCCCCGTCCTTGTCCTGGTCCACCACCTGGGAAGAGCCTGAGCCGGGATGCACCTACCGGTTCGGCGGCCCGGCTGACTCCCCAGAGTCCCGTGGCTTTGCGTCACCCTCTCGCGAAGGTTTTGCCTTTTCGTCGGCACCGAAGCAGCCTCCGATCCTGGAAAAGCCTAGAGGGTCCATTCGCGAGGATCGGGGATCAAGCACCCCGTTGAGCTGGGCTTTTGTTCACAAGGTGGCCGGGGAGCGGCCGGTGGCCGGCCAACGTAGGGTGGCCGGGGTGCCATCAGCTCCATCCGCCGGGAGAAGCGGGATCGCGATCGGTCTGTTCTCGCCGCTGCCTGAGCGTTATGACCTGCTGTGCGAGGTCCTCTCCCTGGGTCAGAACCGGCGCTGGCGGCGAGCCATGGTCGGGCCGATCGCCGAGCGGCGACCGGCCCGAGTCCTCGACGTGGCAACCGGGACCGGAGCGGTCGCGATCGAGCTAGCCGACCGGTGCGACGCACAGATCGTCGGCTGCGACCTCACCGACTCGATGCTGCGAGCAGGGCGTCGGCGGGTGGAGTCGGCCGGGCTGGATCACCAAATCTCGCTGACCCGGGCCCGAGCTGAACACCTACCGTTCCCCGACGGCGCGTTCGACGCACTCACGTTCACCTACCTGCTTCGCTACGTCGAGGACCCCGGGGCCACACTGGCCGAGCTGGCTCGGGTACTCAAGCCTGGGGCGCCGATGGCCAGCCTCGACTTCCTGGTCCCACCAAGCCTCCCGTGGCGGTTGGCCTGGTGGTGCTACACCCGCATCGTCCTGCCGGCAGCTGGATGGGCGGCCGGAGGGCCTCCCTGGTGGCGCGTTGGGCGTTTCCTCGGGCCGAGCATCACCGCGCACGACCGCCGGTACCCGGTTGCCTGGACAGTTCAGGCATGGGAGGCGGCAGGCATGGTCGATGTACACGCCAAGGCCATGAGCCTGGGTGGTGGCTTGGTGATGTGGGGGCGACGGGCCGGTGGCTAACACGACCACACCCTCGGACCCTCCAGGAACCCTTCGACCGGCGTTCTACGCCACCGGCACCGGTGGCTGGCGTGACTGGTGGACACTCTTGCACCCGCCCTACACCGCCTGGCACCTGGCCTACGTGGTCATCGGTGCCTGTCTGGCACCGCACGTACGCACCGATCGGCTGGTCGCGACCGTGCTCGCCTTCCTCCTGGCTGTCGGCGTGGCTGCCCACGCGCTCGACGAGGTGAGCGGACGGCCGCTCAGGACCGTCATCCCGACCCGGTGGCTCGTGGTTGTGGCGGTTCTCTCGCTCGGCGGTGCGGTCTCGCTCGGGGCGCTCGGTGTCGGGCGAGTTGGTCCCTCCCTGATCCCCTTCATCGTGGTCGGCCCACTCCTGGTGGTCGCCTACAACCTCGACATCCGGGCTGTTCACAAGGACCTCGTCTTTGCCGCTTCCTGGGGAGCCTTCCCGGTGCTCACTGCGTACGTGGCTCAAACCGGCGGGCTCTCGTGGCCGGCCGGCCTGGCCGCGGTAGCCGCGCTTGCCCTCTCGGCGGCTCAGCGTTCCTTGTCCACCCCCGCCCGTCTCCTCCGTCGCAAGACCCTGGGCGTGACGGGCAAGATCGAACTGGTCGAGGGAGGCGAGCAGATCCTTGATCGGACGTTCCTGCTCGCCCCGTTCGAGGCAGCCCTGCGAGCCACCGCCCTGGGTGTGGTCCTGCTGGCCACAGCGCTGGCGCTGACCAGGCTCGCCTGAGCTCCAGGAGGAGAAGATCATGCTCGGGTGTATCGGAATCGTGAGTGCCGGCTCGATGGGTTCGGCCATCGGCAAGACCCTGGCCGCCAAGGGGACACGAGTGGTAGTCGCCCTCGAGCAGCGAAGCCGACAGACGGCGGATCGAGCGGCGCGGGCGGGCCTGGTCGACGTCGGGACCGTCACCGAGCTCGTTGGTCAGAGCGATCTTGTTCTTTCGATCGTTCCTCCTGCTCGCGCGGCGGAGGTTGCACAGCATCTTGCAGACGCAATGGCGGAGACTGGGCACCACCCTGTCGTGCTCGATGCCAACGCGATCTCACCGGCCAGAGCAAAGCTGATCGCTCGAACGATCGAAGAATCTGGTGGGCAGTACCTGGACGGCGGGATCATCGGCGGTCCACCGCGTGACATGGGCAGAACGGACTTGTTCGTCTCAGGCCCCCATGCTGGTGCCGTGGTCGAGGACCTCACAACCAATGAGCTGGTCGTGACCGACCTCGGCGAGGATCCCACCGCGGCGTCGACACTAAAGATGTGCCACGCGGCCTGGACCAAGTGCTCCTCGGCCTTGCTCATCACTGTTCGGTCCGCCGCCTGCCGCTACGGCGTCGACAGCGCTCTGTGTGACCTGTGGGCCCAGACGCAGCCCGATCTGTTGGCTCGCTCCGAAGGTGAAGGGAGGGTTGCTGACCGTGCCTGGCGGTGGGTTGACGAGATGCTGGAGATCGCCAACACCTTGGATGATGCTGAGCTCCCCGACGGTGCGGCGCTCGCGGCAGCTGCAGTGTACGAACGCCTGGCCGGGTTCAAGGACGTGCCGTCTGCCCCGTCACTCGATGCAGTGGTAGCTGCCGTGTTGGCTCGCTAACTGCGCGGCTCGCCCAGCCTCCAGGGTCCGCTAGCCATTCTCCCAGTTCAAAGGGCCTGACTCGGCCTCTTCGGCCTCGGACGGAGCCTCTCGATTCCAGCGGGGGTGCACTGGTCCGCTACAGTATCGATGCCGCCAGCACGACGACGTCGGCTCGCCAGATGGCTTGGCCGACCGGGTGCATCAACCAGGACCGAACTGACACGAACAGGTTGGCGCAGGCGTGCTGGCCGGCCGACCATGAGAACGTCTTGTGACCAGCGCGACCAGCGAGGTCGCGGAACGGCAGGCACCTACCGGTTGACAGGCAGGAGCGCGCCTCGGTCTCAAGGGGCGCGGCCGGTTGGCTGCGCCCGGTGGGCGCCGCGCGATCCCGGCGGATCGAAAACCGGGGGCGCCCCTGGCTGAGTTGGCCCGGGCTTTCGAAATCTCCGCTCCTGCAACCGGTATGGCAGCGCGTACTGCCCAGACATCCACGGTCGTGGAGTCGACCGGCGAGCGTGACCAGCGGCGATCAGCCCACGAACACCCGATCAGCCCGTACGGGCGACGAAAGGAGCGGACGTGGACATCCGCCGCATCGACCTCAGCGCGCGATCGCACCCGCGATCCGAGCATCGACACCGAATTCCCCTTAGGCAGGCACTGGCGCACATAGGTCTCCCAGTGGCGATCGTCGCCTTGTGGGCGAGCCCTGCGCTGCTGGCCGGGAAAGGCCAAGCACATGCCGTTGCGCTTGCACGGCGATCCTTCCAACCCACTGCTCACCTTTCTTTTGCGTCGCCAATGCCGCGCCCTCTCGGCCAAGGCGAGACGCCTGCGTTCATCCCCACGACGAGTTCAGCGGCGCCAACGCCACCAGTGGCACCCGAGCCGCCAACCGCGCCGCAACCAGCCGAGACGTCAGCAGCAGCGGCCTGGGCCGCGCTCCCCGGTGTCGCGTGCATCAGGGACCACGAGTCCGGCGGCAACTACAGCGAAGACACCGGGAACGGCTACTACGGCGCATACCAGGACCTGCTCTCGACCTGGGAGGCCAATGGCGGAACCGGGCTTCCGAGCGATGCCCCGCCGGAGGTGCAGGATCAGATCAACTACCAGATCTACCTGCGTGGCGGTTGGGACCAGTGGTCGACGGCCGCCGAGTGCGGACTCTGAACCAGTCCTTGCCTGCGATGCAGCACCTGGCTCTGGGCCATCCCGCAGCCGGGCCGCCAACCCTCTCGGGACGGCAGGTCGGCTCGGCCGGCTGATCGCCCAGGGCCTGGACCCGGGCGCACTGACCGGCAAGCGCCAGCTCGCCGGCCGGCCTGGGCCGCCTGGCCAGTTGCTCGTACAGTAGGGCCCGGAGTCTCGAATAGACGTGGGCCTGGAGACGCTGTGAGACAGGTCACCCGATGACACCCTCTGTGTCAACCTCAAGCGGCCAAAGACTTTCCAAGGCGGAGGATCGCCCCGTGGTGCGCGGGGTCGTAGGGGGTGCGGTCGACCCAGCAGCGGT
>JAJPJD010000032.1 GCA_021324355.1 Actinomycetota bacterium | reverse complement strand
ACGGGTCGGGGCCATCTTTCCTGACGGGGGCCGAAAACGCGAGCACCCGCGCCCGCTAAACGCGCTGGTCGGGGACGAGTTTCAGAACGACTTTTTCAGGTCGAAGTGACTAGCCGCTTGATCAGTCGGCGGTGGGAGGGAGAGGCTTTCGGCCACGGCGGCCGAACTGATCCGTCTCCGCGACGAACAGGACGACCGACCTGGGAGCGCAGCCCGTTGACCGGAGGCTTGCTGTGGACGAGAACCTCCCTCGTCTGTGCCGACCGTGGGTTCGGTGCTGCGACGTGCCGAGCAGCACGTTGTCACGGGCGGGTCCGGCGGTCCTCGCTCCGAAAGAGGGAGATCGCGAGCGGAAGGCGTGGCGCACCTAGGATTCGCGGCGCGGTCCCTCCTTCAACGTCCTGATCCGGCTGGGGCAGGTGGGGGGACAGGGCATCGAGCCGAAACTCCCGGTGAACGGTGGCAGCGTGGCAGAGGTGGTGCTCTTCCATCATGTGCAAGGCCTCACGCCAGGCGTGGAGAAGTTCGGGGCTGAGCTGCGCGGCGGTGGGCACGTCGTGCACGTCCCGGACCTGTTCGAGGGTGAGCGACCGGCCACCATCCCGGACGGGATCGCTCTCGTCCAGCGGATCGGGGAAGCGGAGCTTCTGCGGCGCACCGAGCGAGTCCTCGACCAGCTCCCGCAAGCAGTGGTGTACGCGGGGTTCTCGTTCGGCTCTGGTGTGGCCCAGCGATGCGCTCAGGGTCGCCCGGGGGCGCGAGGTGCACTGCTCTACGAGGCGTGCCTCCCGACCTGGGCGGTGGGCTCCTGGCCCGCAGGAGTCCCGCTGCAGGTGCACGGGATGGATCGAGATCCGTATTTCGCCCTCTCAGGGGACCTTGAAGCGGCTCGTGAGCTCGTGGAAGCCGTGGGGCCGGACCTGGGTGAGCTCTTCGTCTACGAGGGTGACCGGCACCTGTTCGCTGACAGTTCGCTCGATTCGTATGATCCGGTGGCTGCTGCCTTGATGCTGGAGCGCTCGCTGCGCTTCCTCTCGAGAGTGGGTTGAGCGGAGGTTGCTCGCTCGGGGCTGGCCTGTTGAGAGCCGACCTGGGCTACGGCGCCAAGGCGAAGTCTCCTGAGCCGGTCGAGGCAGTCGTCGATCCGGAGGCGTGGCCGAAGTAGGCCGCGCACTCGCCGGCCGACGGCGGGGGCGGAGGCGTGGCGGGGTTGTAGGGCGCCTCGCCGCACTGCTGAGCCATGATCGCCGCTTGGACGGTCTGGAGGTCCGAGGGGTCGAGCGCGAGCGGCCCTCCGGGCACCGGCACCTGCCAGACGTGAGCCATGTACGGGGTCATCGTGTGGACCGTGCCGGCAGCGCACGGCGTGAATCCAACGATGACGTGGCTGGTCAGCGAGGTGCAGAGATTGGTGTGGGCGTGCCACTGCAGCATGCACCCGGCCGGCATCGGCCCTGGTTCGCCGACCGCAGGCATCAGGTACATCGCCGCGACGAGGACCGTTCCATACGGCGTGGTGGCGTAGACCAGTGAGTCCACGTGGCTCGGGTCAAGGACGTACTGGTTGGTCATGTAGGCCGGCTTGACATAGTGCACCACCGGGTACGCCAGGCTGGTCACCGGCACATATCCAGCGGCCCTGGCCACGGCAAGGTTGGCGAACTGGGACACGTCGGCCGAGGTCTCCTGGACCAGTCGGACGGCATACTCGAGCTGCATTGCCGTCGGCGTCTTGGTGCAGGTGGGCGTCTGCATGTGGTGTCCGGCATCGGTCTCCTGCGAGACCGTCGTGAGCAGAGTGGTCTCCCCGTTGGACAGCGCCGGACCGTCGTAGTGCCATGACGGATCCGTGCCGCCCATGGCCTCGGGGGCCAGGAGAGCGTTGGAAGCCATCGACATGCCGGGCATCACGCTGGACTCGGTCACTGCTCGCGAAGCCGGCACGGCAGATGTCATGCCAGGCATGGTGGCCATGGACGCTGCGCTCGGGGTCCCGGTGGATGTCTGGGGGTAGGTGGCCGACAGGAGGATGAGGGCGCCCACCCCGGCGGCCGTGGTGACGGTGGCTACCGGGTGCGCTCCCACCAGTCGGGCGAGTGCCGGTCGGGTCCGACGGCGGGCCTCGGAAGGTTCCAGGGAGCTGATCGGGATCTCGACGACCCGGGGCACACACGCCAACGCCAGCAGGAGGACAAGCGGCCCGGCGTTGGGATCGGTGCCCATGCCGGTCAAGATCCCGCCGAGTGCCTGGCCGCTGACCCAGTAGGCCAGCTCGAGCACCGAACCGGCGACGAAGAACCAGACGACCCTCCGGGCAACGAGCGGCCCAAGTCCGATCACCAGCGATGCGAGCGCGAACGCCCACGCCCATTGGGCCCCTCCCTGGGGAGCGGCCGAGCTCAAGACGTGCAGGAAATGCGCGTACCAGCTCGGTTGTCCAGCTGCCGCACTGGTCATGGCTTCCCTGATCGCATGCGAGGACCGGTTCGCCGGCAGGAGCCATAGGACCGCTGACACCGACCAGAAGGCGCCCCAGGCCACCAGCACTCCGCGTGCACCGAATGGACCCTGGGCGCCGACCGAACTCTCGAACCCGGCCTCGGCCCGGTCGGGGGTCGTGGTCGAAGTGGGCCAGACCAGCAGGCCGACGACGCCGTAGAGGAGGACGGCCCCCGGTGCGCCGGTCAGAGGCGAGGCGTGGCCGGTGAACAGCAGACCGAAGCCCTCGCCGATCGCGAAGACCGCCAGCACCCAGGTGAACATCGCGACCAGTGCCGGCCTGGCGGTCCGACGGAACAGCAAGCCGACGCCGATGGCGAGCTCCAGGGTGGCAAAGAGGAAGTTCCATGCTCCAGGGTCAGGGGCGATCAGCGCTGCGGCGGTCTTGACCAGCCAGGCGATCGGCGCCGGCTGACCCGCAGCCATCGGAGCGATCATCTCCGAGACGAACTCGTGTCCCCACATGCGCGGCTGGTACTGCAGCGCGGCGTCGAAGATCCACACCAACCCGAGCGCGATCCGGAGCGCTCGCTGGGTGATGCCCCAGCGGCCGGCAAACGTCCGAGTCCTCACGAGTTCCCCCATCGCCCCCTCCTCGATCCGGCGCGGCCCACATCATGACCGCTGTGGAACCGTCGAACACCGAAATCGGCGAGACGAACCTGGACAGCCATGGGATCGGGCTCGTTGGCCCGTGTTCGCAATGGGGGACCGAAGGAACGACCCGAGCTGGTCAGCAGGGAGAAACGAGGTGGCACCGGTCGACCTGGAGGCGCCGCCATGCGGCGGCACGGGCGACGCCGAATCGGCGGGCCGGATCGTGCTCGCCACCTGGCATCACCGGTCTCGTCCCAGCTCGTGCGGGATGACACCCGGTGGCGCCCCGTCTCGTCTTGAATGGGGAGCCACACCGACCCTGGCGGCATCGGGCTGCCACGCCTCACCCACGTTTTCAGGATGGACCGCTACATGCCGGGAGAGACCAGCGAGGACCGCCTCCGCGCCCTGGGTGAGCAGATGCAGCGATCGGGAGGGCCGCGGCGCTCGGGTCGAAGCAGGCCTCGCTCCCGGCGCGCTCGCCGGCTCCGGCGCACGGTGCTGGTATCGGTGGCGGTCATCCTGGTCGCGCTGATCGGTGGTGCCGGGTACGCGTACTACGTGACCCACGACCTGAAGCGGACCGAGGTGCACGGTCTGTCCGGCGCGTTCACCGATGGGGCCGAGCTCGGGACCGAGAACATCCTCATGGCTGGGTCGACGTCACGGTGCGCACTCAAGGTCCAGAACCCCGCCTACGGGCTGTGCTCGCAGGGCGTCAACGGCGTGAACAGCGACGTCATCATGATCTTGCACGTGGACTCGACTCACCATCGGCTCGCGCTCTTGTCCATCCCCCGAGATCTCTTCGTGCCCAACGCCAGGACCACCGGGGCCAACAAGATCGACGCTGCTCTGTACCAGGGGCTGTCCCAACTGGTGACGGCGATTGAAGAGGACTTCGGGATTCCGATCCAGCACGCCGTCTCCTTGAACTTCGATCAGTTCGCCAACATCGTCGACGCCTTGGGAGGGATCAACATGTCCTTCCCGATGTCCGTGTTCGACGCCGAGTCGGGTCTCAACGTGCACGCGGCTACCTGCGTGCACCTCGATGGCACCCAGGCGCTGCAGGTGGTCAGAGCTCGCCACCTGCAGTATGACCCGCCCGGAGAGTCCAGTCCCTACGCTCAGGACTGGCCTCAGGAGACCCAGAGCGACTTGGCCCGGATCCGGCGGGACCATGAGTTCCTCCGCGTCCTGGCTTCGGCGGTGGCCCAGCGGGGGTTGGGGAATCCGATCACCGACCTCGACCTCATCAACTCGGTGAAGGCCGACATCACCTTCGACCAATCGTGGTCGGTCAACGACATGGCCCACCTGTTGCTTGAGTTCCACTCGGTCAATATCAATTCGGTCCCGCAGCTCACCCTGCCGGTGGCTCTGGTGACCGACCCGGCGACGTCCTCGGGCGATCTCATCTACGAGGGAGGCGACTACGGCCAGGTCGAGTTCCCGGCGTCGGTACCCGACCAGAGCGTGATCGACCAGGTCCTGGGGGTGAAGCCCGACGTCGACACCATGACCGGCAAGCCGCTGCCCTCCGCCTCGACGGTGACGGTGTCGGTGGCGAACGGCACTGGCCAGGCCAACCAGGCCGCGGACACCGCGAGCGCCCTGGCGGCGCTCGGCTTCAAGACGGTCGGCGTGGCCGATGCCACGCCGACCGGCGACGTCTCCGAGACCGTCGTCTACTACGGCTCGCGCGCCCCGGCCGTGGAAGCGGCGGCCGAAAAGGTCGTGCGCGCACTGAATGGTTCGGTGGTGATGGCATTCGACCCCTCACGGGTCATCGACGGTGCCGAGGTCACGGTGGTCACGGGGACTCAGTTCACCGTCGATTCACCGACCGGGGCAGCCAGCACGCCCACGCCGCCGACCTCGAGTGCCATTGCCACCCCGACACCTGCGACCTCGGGCCTCAAGCCGTGGGACCCCAGAGCCTGCCCGCCAGGAGCCAAGCCCACCGCGCCGGTCCCCAACCCGACCTGATCGCCCCGGCCTCGGCTCCTCGATAGAGTCCCCGGCTTCAACACGTGGCGGCACCGACCGCCGGCCGCCGCGTCCGGCGGCCCGAGAACTGGAGTTGGCATGGCAGAGCGCAGTCAAGCACCGGGGCACGGCTACACCAAGGGCGGCCAGCCCGTGCATCGGCGGACCGTCGATCACCTTCCCGAGGCCACGGCCTACCAGCGCTTCAACAAGCGCCTCGCCCTGGTCATCACGCAGAACGTCGGCACGATGACCTGCTTTTGGATCTTCTGCATGATCTCGCTGTCCTCGCTGTTGGCCGTGATGTACGCCGCCCACATCATTGGGACCGTGGGGTTCCTCACTGCCAACGGGTTCATCCTGATGGTCTCCTGGGCCTCTCAGAACTTCATCCAGCTGGTCCTGCTGCCCGCCCTCATGGTCGGCCAGAACCTGCAGAACGAGGCCGCCGACGTCAGGGCGGCGAAGACCTTCGAGGACGTCGAGGAAGCCCGCCGAGCCCTGGCGAAGGCGCTCGACCTTTTGGACCTGCACACCGAGGGAGGTCTCAAGACCGTGCTCGACGCGATCGAGCAGCTGAAACCGGCGTCTTGACCGACCCGGGCACTCAGGCCTTGGCGGAAAGCTGCCTGGCCACCTCGGACCATCGGTCGAGGTTCTCGGGGCTCTCGGCCAACGAGGCGGCGCCGAAGTACAGCACCAGCCGGTCGGCGATGCCAAAGTAGCGGTCGTGGAGCGCCGACGCGGCAGTCTCCCAGGTCGCGGTGACGAGAAAGTGGTCGAGGATCTCGTCGGTGATGGTGGCCGCCATCCCCGCCAGGTCGCCGGCGCGCTGCTTCTCGCGGATGCGGGCCGTCACTCCCTCGAAACCGATCTGGTCGAAGATGAACGCATAGTTGGGGGTGGAGCCGTAGAAGGCGATCTGGGCCCGTGCCCGCTCGCGCCAGCGGGCGATCTCTTCGTCCTTCTCTCCGAACGCGGTGAAGCACGGCACGATGAGGCACAGCGACTCCCTGGTTCGTCCGGAACGGGCCGCCCCGGCAGACACCTCAGGCAGCACGCTCTGGCGCAGGTAGGTCGGCGTGTTGAGCGGGTGAACGTGCACGCCGTCGGCGACCGACCCGGCCATGTGCAGCATCCATGGGTTCACCGCGGCCACGTCTACCGGGGGATCGGGCACGTCGATCGGGCCGGGCGACCACTGGTCGGGGAGCAGTGACAGCTTCCACCACCGACCGTCGAAGTCGAGCGGTGCTTCTCGCCGGAAGGCCCGGAAGATGTGCTTGAGCGCGAGCACGTACTCGCGCATCCGAGGCCCCGGGGGGTCGAACTCGGACCCGTAGCGCCGGGTCACGTGAGCCCGGACCTGGGTGCCCAGCCCGAGGCGAAACCGCCCACCAGTGGCTTCGGCGAGCTCCCAGGCGATGGAGGCGGTGAGCATGGGGCTGCGGGCGAAGGCGACCGCGATCCCGGTCGCCAGGTCGATCTCGGCTGCCAACGCGATGGCCGCGCAGGACAGGAAGGCGGACCGGCCGGACTCGGTCACGACCAGGCCGTCGAACCCGGCCAACCGTGCGTCCTGAGCCAGGCGCGAGACCCGCCGGAGGGGGGCGGCGGGGGTCATGGCGTCGAGCTTCATGCGATCCGCTCTCCGTGTCGGCGGGCGTTTCCGCCCGCGAGCTGGAGTCTGTCAGGCCGCTCGGCCATCCGCATCCCTGCCAGGCCGGGGTCGAGCGGGCGGCATCGCTGCCACCCCGCTGGACCGTTGTGCCTCCCGGGGCCGGCCGGGCGTGCGGTCGGCGGTTCGGACAGACTGGAGCCGCGATCAGTTGGAGGAGCCCATGCGTACGAGAGTCAGCGACCTGCTCGGGGTCGAGTTCCCGATCCTCGCGTTCAGCCACTGCCGCGACGTGGTGGCCGCCGTCACCAACGCCGGCGGATTCGGCGTGTTGGGGGCGGTTGCCCACACGCCGGAACGGCTGGAGGTCGACCTCCGTTGGATCGCTGAGCAGACCCGCGGCCGTCCGTTCGGCGTCGACCTCCTCTTGCCGCAGAAGTACGCCGGGTCGGAGCGTGGCGGGCTCGACCGGGAGGCAGTGCGACAGTTGCTGCCCGCAGAACAGCAGGCCTTCGTCGATGACATCCTCCGCCGATACCAGATCCCCGAGCTGCCCGAGCACGAGCGAGAGGGCATGGCGGCTCGCGGTGGCGGGATGCGAGTCTCCCCTGCTGGATACGAGCCGCTTCTGGACGTGGCCTTCGCCCACCGGGTGCGGCTGATCGCCAGCGCCCTCGGACCCCCACCCCCGTCGCTGATCGAGCGCGCCCACGAGGCAGGCGTGGTCGTGGCAGCGCTCGCCGGGGCCCGAACCCACGCCGAGCGGCACAAGGCGGCTGGCGTGGACCTGATCGTTGCGCAAGGGACCGAGGCTGGCGGACACACCGGCGAGGTCTCGACGATGGTCCTCGTCCCCGAGGTCGTCGACGCCGTCGCCCCGACGCCGGTCCTGGCGGCCGGCGGGATCGCCCGGGGAAGGCAGATCGCGGCGGCCATGGCGTTGGGCGCCGAGGGAGTGTGGTGCGGCTCGGTGTGGTTGACCACCGAGGAAGCCGAGACCCATCCGACGGTCAAGGAGAAGTTCCTGACGGCGAGCTCCCAGGACACGATCCGGTCTCGCTCGCTCACCGGGAAGCCGGCACGGATGCTGCGCAGCGCCTGGACGGACGAGTGGGAAGGTCCTGGGGCTCCATCGCCGTTGCCCATGCCGCTTCAGTCGGCACTGGTCGCCGAGGCCCAGGCGCGGATCCGCCGGGCCGCCAACAAGCCCGGGACCGGTGGCGCCGAGCTGGTCAACTACTTCGTCGGCCAGGTCGTGGGCTCGCTCAACCAGGTGAAGCCGGCCCGCCAGGTCGTGCTCGAGATGGTCCAGGAGTACGCGGAGGTGGTGGCGGCCTTCGCCGGCCAGGTCGCAGCGTCGACTTGAACCGGCCCTAGCGGCCGGCGCGAAGATCTGACGACCAGACGATCACCGTTGCACCGGTTGCGGCTGGGTACCATCGGCACGCAAGGGTGTCGAGCCGCGCTCGGTCATCCATCCACGACGAGGTGGGAGTCGATGTCCGCTTGGGCGTTGGAGGCAGGACCGACAGCCGGCCCGACCGGCGTCGAGGTGACCCTTGTCGAGGGAAGCTGCTTCTGCATCGGCGCCGCGAATGGTGACCTCGCCCCGTCGAGCCCCCACGGGCTGTTCTTCCGCGACACCCGCTACCTGTCAGGCTGGCAGCTGCGGGTCGGCGGTTCGTCGCTCGAGCCGCTGGCCATCGAGCAGGATGATCCGTTCTCGGCGACGTTCGTGACCCGGGCTCGTCCGGTCGTCCGAGGCCACGACAGCCGGTTGCTGGTGCTCCGCCGCCGCTTCGTCGGCAACGGTATGCGCGAGGACCTCACCGTGCAGAACATGGCCGGCGAACCGAGTGCAGTGCAGGTCGAGCTGGAGCTCGACGTGGACTTCGCTCACATCTTCGACGTGAAGGAGGGGCGACCGTCGCTGCGCTCCCGACCGTCGCCGGAGGTGATCCCCGACGGTCTCCGCTACGTTGCCCGATGGCCCGACGGACAGCGCGAGCTGGTGCTCCAGCCTGCACCCGGAGCGGTCGCTCGACCGGATCGGCTGGTCTTCCAGGTGGTGGTGCCGGCAAAGGGCGAGTGGACCGGCTCGGTTCTGCTGCTCCTCGGCGCCGACGGCGCGACGGCGGAGCCGCACTTCGGCGCTGCCACCCCGGTGCAGCGGTCCGAGCCGGTGGTCCGCCTGGCGTCCTGGAGGAAGCGGTCGCCCTCGGTGGCCAGCGGGCGTGAGGACCTGGCGACCGTGGTATCGACCGCGGTCGACGATCTGGGCTCGCTCCGGATCTTCGACCCGGAGATCCCGGACCGGGTGACGGTCGCTGCCGGCTCGCCGTGGTTCATGACGCTCTTCGGGCGGGACTCGATCCTCACCTCATGGATGGCACTGATGGTCGACCCTTCCATGGCCGTCGGCACGTTGCGAGCCCTGGCCGACCTGCAGGGCGTGAAGGAGGATCCCCGGACCGAAGAGGAGCCGGGCCGGATCCTCCACGAGGTCCGATGGGGGAGCCCGCTGGCAGGTGGCCAGGGAGATACCTACTACGGCAGCGTCGACGCGACACCGCTGTTCGTGATGCTGGCAGCCGAGCTCCGCCGGTGGGGCCTCGGCGACGACTGGTTTCCCGGGCTCCTCGGCCCGGTCGACCGGGCATTGGAGTGGATCCGGGACTACGGGGACCGAGACGGCGACGGCTTCGTGGAGTACAAGCGAGCGACCGACCACGGGCTCGTCCACCAGGGCTGGAAGGATTCGTTCGACGCGGTGAGTTTCGCCTGCGGTCGAGCGGCTGAGCCGCCGGTCGCCCTGTGCGAGGTCCAGGGATATGTCTACGCGGCATACGAGGGGCGCGCCCTCATGGCGGCCGAACTGGGAGACCGCGGTGGTGCCAGGTACTGGCACGAGCGAGCTGCCTCGCTCAAGGCAGCGTTCAACGAGGCCTATTGGTTGCCCGAGCACCAACGGTTCGCGCTCGGCTTGGACGCCGACAAGCGCCCGATAGACGCGCTCGCCTCCAACATGGGCCACTGCCTGTGGGCGGGGATCGTGGACGACGACAAAGCCGAAGCGGTGGTGCGCTCGCTCATGTCCCCTGAGATGTTCACCGGTTGGGGCATTCGCACCCTGGCGAGCACCATGGATGCCTACAACCCGGTCAGTTACCACAACGGCTCGGTGTGGCCGCACGACAGCGCGCTGATCGCCGCCGGGATGATGCGCTACGGCTACGTGGAGGAGGCCCAGCGCGTCGCCATGGGCCTGATCGAGGCCGCGTCCC
Source organism: Actinomycetota bacterium (assembly GCA_021324355.1). Classification (GTDB taxonomy): domain Bacteria; phylum Actinomycetota; class Acidimicrobiia; order Acidimicrobiales; family RAAP-2; genus Palsa-461. Next base: position 49,057 of record JAJPJD010000032.1, on the reverse strand, counting down.
GCATGGGTGGGAGGCTTCCGGAACTGTTCTGCGGGTTCGACCGAGCCACCTACCGTGCCCCGGTTGCCTACCCGACTTCCTGCTGCCCTCAGGCGTGGGCAGCCGGGTCGATCTTCCTCGTGCTGCGGACCCTGCTCGGCTTCGAGCCGTCGCTCTCCCAGCACGTCCTCGCGATCGACCCCCAGGTGCCCGAGCAGCTTGGCGAGCTGCGAATCGAGAACATCCCCTTCGCCGGTTCGCGCCTCACCATCGAGGTCACCGGCGGCAACGACCTGAGGGTTCGCGGTTTGCCCCCTGGGATCCGGATGGTCTGCGACACCTGCGCCGAGTCGAGCGCGTGACGTCGGACTGAGGCCGGTCGAGGGCTTCAGCTCGAGCCGCCGAGCCGCCGGTGGCCGAGGATCGAGGCCAGTGCGCTCAGCAAGAGCTCGACATTGCGGCGCCGGGCGGTGTGGCCCATGCAGCCGATCCGCCAGACCCTTCCAGCCATGGGACCGACCCCGGCGCCGATCTCGATGCCGTAGTCGGAGAGGAGCTGCGCCCGCACGTCGGCCTCGGTCATCCCCCTCGGCAGCTCGGGCACCCAGACCGTGGTGAGCTGGGGCAGCCGGTGCCCGGCCGGGGGCACCAGGCGCAGACCCAACGCCTCGAGGCCGTCCTGGAGCAGTTCCCCGCAGGCGCGGTGGCGGGCCCAGGATGCCTCGAGGCCCTCCTCGAGGAGCACCCCGAGGCCCGCTTCCAGGGCGTAGATCATCGAGATCGGCGCGGTGTGATGGTAGGTGCGCCCCGAGCCGCCGGAGACGTAGGCGGAGATGAGGCCCAGGTCCAGGTACCACGAGGTCGGGCGCCGTACCAGGCGCTCCCGGGCGAGCGGCGAGACGGTGATGGGCGACAGCCCCGGAGGCACGCCGAGGCACTTCTGCGTCCCGCTGTAGGAGAGGTCGACATGCCAGTCGTCAACCGCAACCTCGATACCCCCGAGGGAGGTGACCGTGTCCACCACGAACAGCGCGTCGCCCTTGGCCGCTCCGACTTCGGCCACGTCGTTGCGAACCCCGGTCGACGTCTCGGCATGAACGAGGGCGATCACCGTGGGGCTCGGGTGCGCCGACACGACGGCCTGGGGGTCGAGCGGCTCGCCCCAGGGCGCCTCGACCCGGACCACCTCGGCTCCGAGTCGGCCCGCCATCTCACAGAGCCGCTCGCCGAACAGGCCGTTGACCCCGACCACCACGACGTCCCCCGGGCCGACCAGGTTGGTCATCGCCGCCTCCATGCCTGCTGACCCGGTGCCGCTCAAGGGGAACGTGAGCTGGTTGTCGGTCCGAAATGCCGTTCGAAGCTGGCTGGAGGTGTGCTCCAGGACCGCCAGGAACTCAGGGTCCAGGTGGCCGAGCACCGGCCGGGTGAGGGCCGCGACCACCTCGGGGTAGGGGTTGGACGGGCCGGGTCCCATGAGGATGCGCTCGCCGTGCATCCCGGCACCTTAGGTCCGGGCTCCGGCCGGGCGGCGGGCTACCCGGTCTGGCTGGACGGCGGCCGGTACGCCGAGAGGGACTTGGTCAGGCCGGCGACCCGTTCCTTCCAGATGCGAGCCTCGGGAAAGTAGAAGGTCAGCTCGGTCTCCGACAGCAGCTCGATGCTCATGACCTCATCGGTCAGGTCGCCGTGGGTGCCGAGCGGGCTGAGCGGCCACCGTCGGGCCAGCGCGACCTTCGTCCGGGTGGGCAGGAACTGGAACATCGGGAAGACCGCGTGCGGTTCGATCGGGAAGTAGCGGTTGGGCGTTTGCACCCAGTAGCACGGTGCCAAGGCTCGCACGGCCGCCGCGAAGGCGAGGCGCTGGAGGTGCCCGCCCACGTGCTCGATGGTCGAGTTCGAGTACGCGAGGTCGAAGGAGCCGAGCTGACCCACCAGGCCCTGGTCGCAGGCATCGCCGGTCACGGTCACCAGCCACTCCTCTGTGGACTCGTGGGGCTCGACGTTGACGCAGACCACCCGCCGGGGGCGGACTGGTGCCTGGAGCCAGGTCGACGGCCGCCCGCCCAAGTCGACGACGGCCATCTCGGCCAGGTCGGGAAAGGTGCGAAGGAAGGCGGCAAAGCGGCGGCGGCGCATGCGAGCCGAGACCGAGCGTGGATCGGTCGCCCCGGTCAACACCGACCGCAGGCCGCCAGCCTGCCCCGCAATCGGGTGCGCGCCCTGCGCAGAGCGGTCCACCTGCCGCTGGCCGCAGGCCGTCATGGCCGCCCGAGCCTGCGCAGCCGCAGCGAGGCACTGTGGCCGAGCAGGCGTAGCGCGAACGGCAGGTCGCAGACGACGTAGCGGTGGAACAACCGGCGCGGCTCCAGGCGGAGGCGGTGGAGCCACTCGAGAGAGCACCGGCTCATCCACGCCGGCGCCTTGGGCAGGTCGCCGGCCACCATGGCGAAGGTGCCCCCGCAGGCGACGAACCAGACCGCCGGGTACCGACCGGAGAGCTCGGCCATCAGGCGCTCCTGTTTGGGGGCGCCGAAGCCGCAGAACACGATGTCGGGTCGGGTCCGCTCGATGGCGGCGTGGATCCGGGACATCTCGGCACTGGAGCGCTCGAACCCGTAGGGGGGGCAGAAGCTCTCGACCTGCAGCAGCGGCCAGCGCTGGCCGAGGACCTGGGCGGCTCGCCGGGCGGTCCCAGGGGATCCCCCGAGCAGCAGGAGCCGGGCGCCGTTGCGGGCCGCGGCCTCGCTCAGGGTCCAGATCATCTCGGACGCCGGGATCCGCTCGACGAGCGGCGTGCCTTGAAGGCGCGAGGCCCAGACCACCGGCGTGCCGTCGGCCAGGGCGAGGTCCGCCTGCGCGAGGAGGCGGCCGAAGGACCGGTCCCGCACCGCCCGGCGGAGGATGTCGACGTTCAGGTTGACGACCCGCCCGCCTTCTCCTCGCTTGACCGACGCGATCACCTGGTCGACCGCCTCGTGGTGCGTGCGGTTGTCGAGCGCGACGCCCATGAGCTCGACCGGGTCGGTGCGCACCGGGGGCAGCGCCCGTTCGACCAGCTCGGTGAGCTCGCCCAGCTGGCGGTGCCACTGGTCGAGGCGGAGCTGGCGGGCCCGGTCGACTCGGTCCGCGAACCACTGGTAGTTCGCGGCCACGGTGCACAGCGCGGCGGCGATGGAGGCAGCGTCGTTGTCGGTGTGCACGGCTAGCGGGAACTGCTCCCTGGCTGCCGGCCAGTCGCTCACCACCACCGGCCGCCTGGCGTAGGTCGCTTCGCAGGCCGCCCGCATCACCGACGTCGGCTCGGTGGTCAGCGCCAGCACCACGTCGGATGCCTCCACCTCGGCCCGGTAGGCAGCCGGATCGAGGAACCCACAAAGGCGGAGGTTCGACGGCGCGTTGCGCAGGTCCCGCTGCGAGCCCCGACTGGGGTCGCCGGTCACCACAAAGTCCAGCGCGGGGAGCCTTCGGGCCGCCGAGACCACCTCGCCGACCGGTTCATCGGGGCTGAAGGTCGCGGCCACGAGCACCCGGAGCGGGCGGTGCCGGGCAGGAGGCGCGGTCGGCCAGTCTCCTGGGGCTTCGTGGACGACAACCGGCACGCCGCCCCACGACCGGACCCGCTCCGACCACGACCGCTCGGCCACGATGACGAAGGCGGCCCGCGCCACCAAGAAGCGGTGCACTCGCTGGAGTCGAGCCGAGACGGTGTCCCCCTGCACGCCGAAGCCGCCCGGGTGACTGTCGAGGGCGAAGGCCGCGCCGCACACCCGGGTCAGGAGGTAGGTAGCGAGCGCTCCTGGGATCGGGGGATTGGTGACCACGACCAGCTTGGGTCGGTGGCGGACCAAGTAGCGTGCAGTCGCGACGGTGGCCAACAGGTAGCGCACGGGAGCCGGGATCCGAACCCGGCGGCCCATCGGGAAGAAGCAGCGGGCATCGCCTCCGAGCGCATCGGCAAGCTCGGTGGTCCGGCCGGCCACCGAGCCCCAGGCGACGAACGCGACCGGGCGGTGCGCGTGGGCCGCCGACTCCTCGGCCGAGGGCCGTTCGACGCTGGGAGCCCGGAGCACCTGGTCGTTGTCTCACGGCGCCGTCCACGGCCCGTCCCGCGCCGAGCCAGGGCGTGAAGAGACGCCGGCGGGACGGCGAGCCGTGGCTCGACCCCCCTGCGGCGCCGATGGGGGGTGCGGCTGGCCTCCGCCCGATCCCAGCTCAGCGGGGGCGACCCACCTGGTGGGGGTCGAGATGCGGGAGCTCGTTGACCGACTCCACCGCACGCACCCCGCTGCTCGACACGAGCACCCGGTGCAGGGAGGTGTAGCGGGGCTCGAACCACAGCAGGCGGGGGCTGCCGATGACGGCCCCCAGATAGGCGTTGATCACGGCCCCGTGACAGACGACCGCCACTGTCTGGCCGGGGTGGGCGGCAGCCACCGTGTCGAGGGTCGAGACGACGGATTGGCGGAAGCGCTCCGGCGACACCGCCGACCCGAACTCCTCCCAGCGGCCCTCGACCATCGCCCGAAGCCGCGGATGGCCGGTGGCTCGGAGCTCCTCCATGGGGATGTAGCTGGAGGAGGTGGCATCGAACTCGGCAAGCTCCGGCACGACGATCGGCTCTTGGCCCAGGCGCTCGGCGAGCGGGAGCGCTGTCTGGCGGGCTCGCTGCAGCGGGCTCACGTAGAGGGCGCCGATCCGCTCGTTGCGGGCAAGCCAGTCGGCGAGCAGCTGGGCCTGGACGGTACCGGCATCGGTCAGTGGTGGGTCAGCCGGCCCATGGTCGGACTCGGCGCGTTGGGTCTGGCCGTGGCGGATGAGCAGGAGCTGCACGCCCGCACGCTACCGGGAGCAGCAGGGGCCACCGGGGCCACGACGCCGGCGGGGCTCGGCGGTCATGATTGGCAGGTGACCATGGCGCAGGACGGTGCAGCCAAGGTCGCCCTTGGGAGCTGGCCGACCCCGGTCGAGCCCGCGCCACGGCTGGCCCAGGCACTCGGACTCGATGCCGGGGCCCTGTGGATCAAGCGGGATGACCTCGTTGGCCTTGGCGCCGGGGGCAACAAGGTCCGAAAGCTCGAGTACCTGATGGCGGACGCGCTGCGGCAGCGAGCCGACGTCGTGGTCACGAGCGGACGAGCCCAGAGCAACCACGCCCGGCTCACCGCGGCCGCTGCGTGCCGACTCGGCCTTCGCTGCGTGCTGGTGCTGGGCGGGGCGCCCCCGAGGACGCTCGCTGGCAACCTCGTGCTGGACCAGTTGTTCGGGGCCGAGATCCGTTGGGCCGGCCCGGTCGGCGATCGCCAGCTCGACCAGCGGGTCGCGGAGGAGGCGGCGGCGCTCGAGGCCGGCGGCGCGCGGGTGGCGGTGATCCCGTTAGGTGGTTCGAGCCCACTCGGGGCGCGCGGCGCCATTGCCTGTGCTCGAGAGCTCCAAGACCAGGTCCCGGGCCTGCGCCATGTCGTGGTCGCCCTGGGCACTGGCGGCACCCTGGCCGGCCTGGTGGCAGTGCTCGGTGCCGAGCGGGTGCTGGGGGTCGACGTCGGCGCGACCGAGGATCCGGTCGCTCGGGTCACCTCGCTGCTCGAGGGCCTCTCCCGACCGTGCCAGCCGGAGGCCTTGCGGATCCGCTCCGACCAGGTTGGCCCAGGCTATGGGGTGCTGACCGAGCAGGCGATCGGGGCGATCCGGGATGCGGCCGGCCTGGAGGGGATCGTGCTCGACCCGGTCTATACCGCCAAGGCACTGAGTGGACTTCGGGCCGCGATCGCCGAGGGTGAGATCGGCCGGGACGAGCTGACCGTCTTCGTGCACACCGGAGGCCTTCCGGGACTGTTCGGCCACGAGCTGGCTTCCGACCCCATGCGCCTGCGGCTGCACACCGGGCCAGGCGGAGGCGGGCCCGGCCCGGCGCCGGCTGGCTGAGTCGGCGGGGTCGGGGAGGCGACTCGTGTTACAAAGCTGCGACAGTTCGCCCTCAGTCCCGCGTGTTCGGCCGGCTGGGCCGGAGAAATGACGCCAGCGGTGGCAGCGTGGCCTACGCTGACGGTCCTGAGAGCGGGTGGTGGGCACGCATGTCGGTCGGTGTGGGCGGGCACAGCAGGCGAGCCTCAAGAGGCGCTCGACGCTCGCTGGTTCTCGTGCTGGCCCTCGGCGCCGGGCTGCTGGTCGCCGGGTGCCAGCTCGGTTCGAGCTTCCGGTACGTGAGCCATCGCGCCCCCGACGGCGTGGACCTGTACTTCAAGGTCCCGAACAACTGGACCATCTTCGACACCGACCAGGTCCTCGAGGCCCAGAACGGCAAGCTCGGGCCCACCCAGCTCAAGCAGCTCTCGACGGGGGAGTGGATCGAGACGATGTCGAACCGGCCAGGCATCACGGCCAAGGACTCGATCGGCATCGGCAAGCGGTACCCGACCGCAGTGGTCGTGGAGCGTCAGCTCGGCGCGTCGGAGCGGGATTCGCTCAACTTCGCCGCGATGCGCTCAGAGCTGCTCGGGACCGACCCGCTGACCGCGGCGTCAGGGTTTCAGGTCCTCAACTACAGCGACTTCACCGGCAGCGGGGGGATCCGAGGGATCAAGATGGTGGTGAATATCACCAGCACCACCCCGGTCCTGACCTTCGGGCAGATCACCGCGGTCGACGCCGCCACCAACTACCTCTTCACCATCGGCGTTGGCTGTGAGGCGAGCTGCTGGAGCCTGAATGCCAGTGCCATCAACACCTTGCTCAAGTCGTGGACTCTGAAGGAGCAAGCCCCATGAGCGACGGGCACAATCCCAACGGCAGCACGACCACTGGCCCCTCGGGGGCCGACCTGCCGGTCCTGCCGCCGAGCACGGCACCCACGCTGGGCGCCGCCGCGGTCCGGCCACGCTCGAGTCTGTGGGACCGCAGCAAGATCTTGATCCTGCTGTTCGGGCTGTGGTGGCTCCTGCTGTGGTCGGCGATGACCAACAACCCGATCGAGCCGTTCAGCGACGCTGCCCGGAACCAGCTCACCTCGCTGTGGTGGCTCGAGGCGCTCTTTGGCCTGGAGATCGTTCGCCAGCTCCACTACTTCGTGAGCGAGCGGTGGGCGTCCTGGCACCACCTGTGGTCCGAAGGAGTCTTCGGTGGACTGCATCGGCTGACCCACCGGATCAACGACTGGAACCGCTACCGCATCGCCCGGGCGATCAAGGTCTTCGTGGCGCTGGTGATCCTGGCGATCATCCTGGCCGGCTTCTATCACACCTCGCCGTTCGTGTCGCTGTTCCAGGTCCCGGCGGCCATCTACTCGGCCCTGCCGCTCCTGGTCCAGATCGTCTTCGGCTTCTTCTTCGTCATCATCCAGTTCGTCGGGCTGTTCTGGTTCCTGTCCAAAGGCGGCATCGACACGTACTACCCGGGCGACGTAAAGACTCGCTTCTCCGACGTCTGGGGCCAGGACGCGGTGCTGGACCGGGTGAAAGAGAACATCATCTTCCTGAAGGATCCGGACGCGATCGAGGCCCGAGGCGGCTACGTCCCCGGCGGGATCCTGCTGTGGGGGCCGCCGGGCACCGGCAAGACCTTGATCGCCGAAGCGGTGGCCGGCGAGACCCACAACCCGTTCGTCTTCGTGGACCCCGGCGCGTTCAACAACATGTTCTTCGGGGTCGGGATCCTGAAGGTGAAGGGCTTGTTCCGCAAGCTCCGTCGGTTGGCCCTCCGCTACGGCGGGGTGGTGGTCTTCTTCGACGAGGCTGACTCGCTCGGGAGCCGAGGTGCCCTCACTCCGGGTCGGGTGTTCGGGCCCAACGCCGATCGGGCGCCGTGGAGCGCAGCCGGGTGCCACGGCCCGGCCTATGCCGACCCGGCCGCACTGGCTCACGTGCTGGCGGCATCCCGTCCGGAGCCGGCAGCGGAGCCCTCACGGGTCGGCCCGTTCAAGATGATGGGCGTCGCGGCCGCCGGCGGCGCCGGCATGGGCACGCTCCAGTCACTGTTGTCGGAGCTCTCCGGGCTGAACAAGCCCCGTGGGTTGGTCAACCGGGTGATCCGCAGGGCCCTCGGCCTCAAGCCGGTCCCGCCGCCCAAGTACCGGATCCTGGTGATGATGGCCACCAACATGCCCGAGGCGCTGGACGAGGCGCTGCTGCGGCCGGGTCGGATCGACCGGGTCTACAAGGTCGGCTACCCGACCAAGGCCGGGCGAATCCGCACCTACGAGGGCTATTTCGCCAAGGTGAAGCACACCTTGGACGCCGAGCAGATCGACCGCCTGGCCACCATCACCCCCTACGCCACCGGGGCGACGATCAAGGATCTGGTCAACGAGTCGCTGATCAACGCCATCCGCGATGGCCGCGACGTCATCACCTGGGGTGACGTCGTGAAGGCCAAGCAGTTGAAGGAACTGGGGCCGCCCGAGGACGTGGAGTACATCGAACGCGAGCGGCACGCGGTCGCCGTCCACGAAGCCTGTCACGCAGTCACTGCGGCTCGGATCCATCGGGACTGGGCGATCGACGTGGCCACGATCGAGAAGGGCGGCACCTACCTCGGGATGGTGAAGCCGGTCAAGGTCGAGGACACCTTCACCCGCTGGAAGAGCGACTTCGAGTCCGAGGTGATGGTCTTTCTCGCCAGCCTGGCCGGAGAGCGGATGTTCTTCGACGGGGACACCTCGTCGGGAGTGAGCGGCGATCTCGAGCACGCGACCCGGATCGCGACCTTCATGGAGGGGTACTGGGGGATGGGGTCGACGGTCGCCAGCCACGGAGTGACCCGGGAGGCCGGTGTCTCCGGCGGGGACCCGGACCGGAATCGGCGGGGCAAGGAGACCGAGATCTTGAAAGGCAGCCTCGGCTCGCGCATCGAGGCCAATCTGGCTCGGCTGGTCGAGGAGACCCGCAAGCTCCTCGAGGCGAACCGCCTCGAGGTGCTGGCGGTCGCCCATGCCCTCGAGCGGTTCAAGACCATCACCGGCGAGGACGTCTTGGCGATCATCGAAGGGCGACCCGGGCCGTTCATCGACGGCCGCCGCTACCACACCGAGGAGTTCCGCCAGGCGGCCGAGGAGTACCACCAGCGGATCCTCGACCTGCACGCCGGCCGCAGCCACGAGCCGGTGCCGCTTCCGGTGATCCCCGGGCTCTCCATCGCCGAGCAGCAGCCCGAACCGGTCGGCACCACGCCCGACCCTGGCGGTCCGCGGTGAGCTACCGGGCGGCTGCCCGAGCCCGGCGCCGAGCCGCCGCCGCCACCCGGTCCTGCGGCGGGGCCGCCGGGACCAGCTGGGCGAGCAGCCGGGCCGAGGCTGCCGCGACCTCGGCCACCGCCAGCTCGAACGCCTCGGCGTTGCGGCGCGATGGCGTCGTGGACCCGGCGATCTTGCGCACGTACTGGCGGGCGGCCGCCTGGATCTCCTCGGGCTCGGCTGGAGGCTCGACGTTGAACAGGCGCTGGATCGCTCGGCACATGGTGCCAGCCTACGGGCCAATCTCCCCAAGAGCCGGGTCCCCGCCCCGGTCGGCCTAGTCTCCTCCGGTGCGCCTCGAGCGCCTCGGCCGGCTGCTCGGGCAGGTGCCCCGTTCGCCGGCGCTGGCCCACAGTGCCCTGCTGGTCCCAGTGCCCGAGGCCGAGCCGCTGCTCGGCTCGCTCCGAGGTGCGAGCGCCGGTGGCCCCGGCCTGCCACCGCACGTCACCATCGTGTACCCGTTCCTGCCGGCGGTCGCGCTCGACGAGGCGGTGACGACCGAGCTCTCTCGGATCGTGGCCGGCCACCGGGCCTTCGAGTTCTCGCTCACCGGCCTCGGCACCTTCCCGGGCGTGGTCTGGCTGCGGCCCGAGCCGGACCAGCCGTTCGTCGCGCTGGGGGACTCGGTGCTCGCCCGCTGGCCGACGCTCTCCCGCTACGAGGGCCGCTATGCCGAGGTGGTTCCCCACCTGACGGTGGGCCGGGGCCGGCTACGGCGTTCGTGGCGCTCCCGAATCGAGACCGCCGTCCCCATCGCCGCCCGGGCTCGGGCCGTCTTGCTCATGGCCGAGGACCCGGGAGGGCGCTGGGAGGTGCGTGGCCGCTTCCCGCTCGGCCCGCCGGTCGAGGACCGCCCGCAGGGTGGCTAGGTCCTGGAGGTCGCGGTCCCGAGGCGGGTACCCCCGGTGGAACGCTCGCTGGACCTCGGCGCTCAGGCATCCGACCGGACGGCCGGCAATGGTCCCAGTGGCGAACGCGTCCTCGGTCAGGAATGGGACCTCGTGGTGGCCGCTGCTCCGCTCCGCCACCGACACTGGGTGCACGTCGACGTGGTGGCCCAACCGGTCGCGAAAGACCCGGCTCGTCGGCAACCCGGCCCATGGGACCACCGCGGCGGTGTAGGGCTCGAACCCGAGCGTGGCCAAGCAGCGGGCCACCGCCTGGTCGTCCTCGGCTCGGACCACCAGGTCGAGGTCGTGGTGCCAGCGGGTCTGGCGGCCGGCCAGCGCGTCGACCCCCCAGCCGCCGGCCAGCCACACCGGGAGGCCGGCGGCCTCGAACGCCCCCACCACCCGCAGCACCCGTGCGGTGTCGACGCCGACGGCGCGGCGCTTCAGCCGTTGGACCACCGCCAGGCGCTCCATCCGAGCACGCAGCCCGGCCGGAATCGACCCGTAGAGGCGCCACGCGCTGGGACCCGGTCGACGCCTGGTGGCCGGGTCGGTGGCCGCCCGCCCGACGGCGTGCCCGGTGGAAGCGGTCATGGCCCCGGGGTCGCCGCCGACGGCGCCGGCAGGGTCCCGAGCAGCTGGACCAGGTGGTCGGTGAGGCGCTGGGCGACTGCCACGCGCTGGCGGGCCGGGACCAGCGCGTGGTCCAGACCCTCGACCACCTCGACCTGGACCGACCGTCCGGCCTGGCCGACCAGGGACCCGTAGGTCTCCAGCCCGAAGGAGCGGGCTTCGTCGGAGCCGCACATGATGAGCACCTTCGTCCCCGCTCGCTGCAGCTCCCCGAGCCAGCCGATCGGGCTGCGCCGACGGTGAAGCCGATGGGCCAGCTTCCAGGTCAGCTTGCTCAGCCGTCGCCGGAGCGGCTGGGCCGCCAGGAGCCGGTACGCGCTGACCACCGACCCGACTGGCCAGCAGATCCGCCGCCTGGGGTCCATGGGGCCGGTCGCCAGCTCGGGCGGGGTGAAGTGCAGGACCGGGTTGATCGCGTACACCGCTCGGGCCGGCTGGTCCAAGGCGGCCTCCAGGGCCTGGTAGGCGCCGGAGCACAAGCCGACCAGCACCACGTCGTGGGGGTCGGTGGCAAGCGCCCGGCGGGCGTCGGCCACGTCGTCGAAGTTCTCCGGGGCCCGAATCACCTGGGGCGCTTGGCCGGGTCGAGTCGGGCTGTCGCCGAGGCCGCTCTGGTCGAGGCGGACGCAGCGGACGCCCATCGCCGCCCACCGCCGCGACAGCTCGACCCAGAGCCGGCTCGGGCCGACGTGGGAGTTGTTGCCGCTGTTCAGCATGAGCACGGTGGTCGAGACGGCGGGGGCGGGCGGCTCGGTCACGATCCCGAACAGGCCGGCGGGGCCGATCCGGACCGTTCGCTCGCTGAGCTCGGTCGCTCCGAGCGCGATCCGCGCCTGGTCCGTGCCCGGGACGGTGACCGGTGAGCGCCCGGCCGCGTCCGCGCGCAGCCAGCTGACCACCTCTGCGACCGTCCGGTCGGGGACCTGGCGCTCCGCCAGGTCGACCTCCAACAGCCGTTCCTGGCCGTCGGCCGCCCCATGGGTGACCTCTGCCCCGAGGGCCTGGGCCAGATCGAGCTGCGGCCGGCGTCCGGGCCGGGTGAGCAGGAGGACCCGGTCAGGCGGCGTGACCGGCGGCGGCACCGCGAGCGCCTCGAGGTCGGCCGCACTCTTCGGGCCGAGCACCATCCCGGGCAGTTCGCCGGCGGCCTGCTCGGGGTGGTCGGTCACGCCGGCCAGCCGGGCCAGGGCGGCTTGCTCCCGGAGGAAGGACCGGGTGGACGGGCACGGGTCCCACAGCACGACGGCCGACACGCCGCCCATCCGGGCCGCTGCCACCGCTGCCAGCAGCGCGCCGATCCGCATCCCGACCAGGGAGACCGACCGGCACCCGGCCTGCCGGACCAGCGCCACTGCGGCCTCGATGCTGGCCAGCCACGCCTCGGTTCGGTCGGGGTCGTGATCGGACCCGGCCGAGTCCCCGGTGCCGTCGTAGTCGAAGCGCACGGCCAGCAGTCCGGCCGCGGCCAGCTGCTCGGCCAGCACCCGGTAGCAGTAGTGGGCGTTGACCCACTCGCGAGCAAGCGGTGGGCACAGCACGACGCCGCCCGAGGCCAGTCCGTCGGCCGGATGGTGCACCCAGCCGAACAGCGGACGCCCGGTCGGGCCGAACCACCGGGCGCTGGCCAGTGGGGCGAGGTCCTCGTCGGCGGCCGCCGGGGTGGTGGTCGGGGCGATGCTCACCCGAAGAGCTCCATGCCGACCTCCGACGGCCAGCGCTCGGGGTCGAGGCCGTGCTCGGCCAGCAGCGCGAGCACGATCCGATCGGTGCCGAAGCCGATGCAGGCGCTGTGGGCGGTCTGGCCGTCGGCGGTCCGGATGCCAAACGGCACCCCGAAGTGGTCGCGGTGGTAGTTGCTCGAGAGCAGCGCGGTGGGCCGAGCTCCCGGGACCACCGGCGCCACCCCCTCGTACTTGAGCCCCTCCTCGTGCTGCTCGGCTGCCAGCGCCGCACCCAGGCGGCCGAAGAACGGGTCGTTGGCCGGGACCACGCTGATCGAGAGGCCGAGCTGCTCCAGCAGCGCCACCCCCGCGGTGAGCGAGCGGTCGCGGTGCTCGAGCGCCCGTGCCGGCTCGCCCACGTAGACGACCTCGTGGAGGCGGAAGGTCTGCAGGCGAGTGGGGTCGGCGCTGGGCTCATGGCGGAAGCATGAGCCGATCGCCTCGTAGAGGACGCCGCCGTCTGGGACCTGGCCCGAGCACATCGGGTAGATGAAATGGCACAGGGCGGGGGCGAGCACCAGCTCGGCCGGCCCGAGCAGACCCGACCAGTCCTCGTCTCGCTCGACCCGACGGACCAGTTCGGCGTGCTCGCGGTCGGATCCTTCGAAGACGTGCACGGAGCCCATCAGATCGGGGAACGCACGCACGTAGTCGGTCCCGTCGAAGGTGGTGCGGGGCAGCAGCGGTGGGAGGTGCAGCAGGGTCGCGCCGAGCCCCGCTCCCCACCGGCGCACCGTGGCGTCCAGCGCGGCGGCGATGCGCTCGTAGGCCTCCGAGCGGGCGTAGACGCCGTCGACCCCGGTCGGGTAGAGCAGGCCGGCGGCGAGCAGGCGGTCCCGCATGTCCAGGTGGGCGTCGAGGACGCTCACCTTTGGGCTCCTCTGGACGGGCTGGCCGGTCGTGCGGACCCGGCGGTGGGCATCGCGCTCACGCCGGGACCCCACCCAACTCGAGCAGTGCCTGTTCGATCGCGGCCACCGACTGGAAGGTGGCCTTGCGGATCATCGCCTCGGGGAACTCGACGCCGAATGCCTCCTCGAGAGCCAGCATCAGGCTGACGCTGGCATGGGAGGTCATGCCGGCCTGGAACAGGTCGGTGTGGTCGTCGACTGCCTCGATCGGAACCGACAGCCGTGCATGTTGCTCGATGACAGCTCGGATCTGCTCCCGCACCTCAACTCCTCGTCACTGGTCGGAGGACCTCATTGTCCTTGGTTGCTCGGTCCCGGGCGCGGACCCGCAGGTCACCACCGCCGCCGCGAGCCCGGCTTCGCTGGTCAGGCTCACGGTGAACGGACCGAGTCCCCGTTGCAGCGCCAGCCGCGCCGCGGCGCCGCGCAGCCGGAGCTGGCAGGCCCCGGTGGGCAGGCGAACCACCTCGACCGATCGCCAGCCGGGCCGTCCGGCCGCCGGGCCGAGCAGCTTCAAGGTCGCCTCCTTGGCCGCGAACCTGGCGGCCAGCTGGAGCGCGGACAACGGCCCGCCTCGGCGCCCGCAGCAGGAGATCTCGTGCTCGGTGAAGACCTCGCGCAGGTACCGATCCCCGAACCGACGAACGGCGCGGGCCACCGCGTCCACCTCCACCAGCTCCACGGCGGTCTGCAGGTCGGGCCGCTTGTGGTTCATCGCAGCGCCTCCACCACAGGGCGCACTGCCCCGTTCCCTCCGGGCTCGGTGCCCGATCCCAATGCCCGCAGGCTGTGCAGCCACAGCGGCTCGGGTTGGCAGTGGGAGCCGTGCAGGCGGGCCACCGCCAACCGGAGCAGCGCCTCGGCGCTGACCTCGGCGCCACCGCGGGCGGCGGCGTAGGCGCTGCGGGCCCCGGTGGGCCGACCCTGGCCCACGAGCCGGCCGATCCGGTCGGCCAACGGGCCGAGGTCGACGTCGTAGGGGAGCGCGACCTGCACCCCGAAGACCCCTGGGGCGAGCTGGGCCACCAGGTCTCGGGCCCGCACCGAGGCAGTCAGCCGGGCCGCCACCGCTCGCAGGTCTGCCTCGGCCAGCGGCTCGGGCCCGCACAGCTCGGCCAGGACCACCCCGACCGTCGAGCGCCTGGGCCGGGTCGGGTTGAGCGATCCGCCCAGCTGGGCCACGAAGGCCGGCAGGCCGGGCAACCCGGTCACCGGGTCGGGACCGAAGAGCTGGGCGAGCTTCTGGCCGGCCGGGCCGAGGCGGCCGCGTGCGGGGGGCGCACCGGCAGCTGCGGTGGCGGCGGGATCTCGCGGCGCGGCGGTGGTCCGGCGGAGCAAGCCGGCCAGCCGGACCAGCTCGGCGCGCATCGAGGGGAGGGCGAGCAGGCCGAGCGGGGCCAGCAGCGCCAGCGACTCGGGCATCGGCACCATTGGGAATGCCAGGGCGGGGCCGAGGGCGACCAGCCACGGCCAGATCCGGCGGTAGCTGAAGGCGATGGTGCGCCGGACCTGGTAGTGGAGGGAGACGAGCGCGCCCAATGCGGCCAGGGCCGCCAGGCCGAAGCCGTCGATGCCCAGCCGCCGCACCAGCACCAGCGCGCTGGCCCCCAGGATCAGGTCCCGGAGCAGCACCACCCCGGTCACCGCCAGGTTGCGGCCCCGGCTGTACAAGAAAGTGGTCTGGATGAGACCGCTGGCGCTCGCCGTGGTGGCCAGCGCCAGCAGGGCGAACACCGGCAGGCTCCGGGTCCACTGGTGCCCGAACACCGCCGGCACCACCCAGCGAGCGACCACGCTGAAGCAGCCGTAGGGGATCGCCAGGGAGAGCAGCTGGAGGAGCGACCCCTGCTCGATCGAGTAGCGGAGCCGGGCGTGGTCGCGGTCGGAGACCCGCGACAGTGCGACCATCCCGAGGCGGAAGGCGCTGCGCTTGGCGAAGCCGACCGTGTCGACCAGGCGCTGCGCGAACGCGACGTAGCCGACGCCGGTTGCCCCGAAGAAGGTCCCCACCACCAGCGGGTTGATCAGGTCCCCGGCCCGCCGGAGCCAGTCCGAGCTGGAGAAGCCCAATCCGTGGCGGACGAACTCGCGAACTGCCGGCAGCGACCAGTTCCAGTGGTAGCGAAGGCCCGACGCGAGCCAGGTGGCGACGAACAGCCACCCCTGCCACGCGACGAACCCGGCGACCAGGGACCACTGCCGGTGGTGGGTGAGGGCGAGGGGGATCGCGGTCGTGTACAAGATGACGTCTCCGCCCAGCTCGATCAGGCCCATGATCCGGTAGTCGAACCGTCGCTCGATCGCGGCCTGGGCCGGTGCCCACAGCACGTTGAGCGGGATGCTGGCCAGCAGCACTCGGAGCGGCAGGAGCACTCCGACCGGTCGCAGGATCCCGCCAAGGGCGAAGGTCAGCCCCTCGCCGATCGAGGTGACGGCCAGCGACAGCACCACCAGGACGCTGAACGCCTGGTCGTAGTGGCGGGCCTCGAGGTCGGCGCCCAGCCGGATCAGGTACACCTCCAGCCCCATCTGGGCGAAGCTGGCCGTGAACAGCGAGAACGCTGCCGCCGCGGTGTAGATCCCGAACGCGCTGGGGCCGATCAGGCGGACCACCACCACCACGCCGCCCAGGCGGACCAGGGTGCCGATGGCCTCCCGACCGAACAGGTAGCTGCCGCCGCGCACTGCCAGCTGCCCGAGGGTGAGGCCAGCGGTGGTGCGGTCGCCGGCGCGCTCGACCGCCGGAGGTCCCGGAGGGCCGACCTCGACGCTCGCGCCAGCGGGCGAGCCGAGGCTCATCGTCCTGCGAGTTCGTCCGCGGCTCGGCGGAGCAGGGACTCGGCCGTCTCGGTGCTGCCTGCCTCGGCCAGGGTCATGGCCGTGCGGACCTGGAGCGGCCCGCTGGCGGGGTCGACCCCGGAGGCGAGCGCGTCGGTGATGCGGGCCCGGATCGCCTCGAGCTCTCTCGCCTCGGGCCGCAGGTCGACCAAGACGGCGAACAGGTTGGGCCCGATCCGAGCGACCAGGTCGCGCTCGCGCAGCCGGTTGGTCAGCCGGCCGGCCACGGCCAGGCGTGCCGTGGGGCCCAGGTCCTGGCCCGGCTCACCCGGGGCGACCTCGATCAGGATCAGCCCCACGGTGCCCTCGTGGTTGGCGACCCCGGCCAGGGCGGTGCCGAGCCGGCCGACCAAGGTGGTGAGGCCGGCCAGCCCAGTCTCGGGGTCCGGTGCGAGCAAGGCATCGAGGTCTTGGGTCCCGGCAGGTCGATCGGCAGGAGCCGACAACACCGGGGCGTCGCCACCGCCCGTGCCCGCCATGGGTTCGCTCGACGCAGGCCGGGCCGGCTCGTCGGGCGCCGGCGCCGCCCCGAGGTCGTCGGGCGGCGGGGGAGGGGTCAGCGCCTCGACCCACTCGATCTGGTCGAGACCGAGGAACTCCCAGTCGTCGACCCGGCTCTCATGGGCCGGCTGGCCCCAGCTGGCCAACGCCTCGAGACGGTCGGCGGCGGCTTCCAGCGGGTGCTCCTCGTGCTCGACGTCGTCCATGGTCGGCTCCACGGCCGGCGGTTCACCCAGGGCTTCGAGGCCCTCGGCCCACGACTGGCTCGCCGCCGGCGACGTCGGGCCAGCGGCGACCAGCGGCTCGGTCGACGGCGCTGCGGGCTCGGCTGCTACTGGCGGGGGTGGGGCAGGGGTCTCGGTGGGGGCGGCCAGGCCACCCTCGAGGACTCGCTGGCGGGCCCGCAAGTAGGACGTGAGCCGACCGGCCAACGCAGCCAGGGTCTTGAGCTGGTCTTGCTCGAAGTGGCCGGCCACCGGCTCGGCCACGCACAGCAGCCCCCAGGGGTGCTGGGGCGCGTCAGGATCGCTCAGGGCGGCCACCGCCAGCTTGATGTGGTGGCCCTGTCCGGTCCACATGCTGCGCAGCACCCGACCGCTCCGCACCAGCACCGTGCCACTGGTCAGGTGTGGGTCCTCCCAGGTCTGGCGGACGAGTTCGTCCACCGACTCGACCGTCCAGGTCGGATCGGCGGTCAGGGTGGGGAAGGTCGCGATCGCGAACCCACCGTCGGGCTTGCGCAAGGCCGCGAACGCAAGCGACCCGCCGCACTGGGTCTTGGCCATCCGGAGCAGGTGGCCCACCCCGCCGTGCGCTCCGTTGGCACGTCCGTGGTCGTCGGTCATCGTCGTCGACACGCCTTGCCCTCCTGATCGGGTCCGAACTTGGGGTCGGTGCGGGCCACCGGGCCCGCGTGGCCGCCGGCCACCTCGCTGCCCCCAGCGTACGGAGTCCGCGTCCCGACGCCGTTTCCTTGCTGTCCCAGGCTCGGCGCTGTCCCAGGCTCGGCTGGCCCAGGCTCGCAGCGCGGGACCGGCCGTGCCCGGCCCTCTACAGTGCCCGGGTGGGCCCGCAACCCAGGGGGTCAGCGTCGCCGCACCAGGTCGACCTGTGGTGGACCGATCTCGACCTGTCGGCTGGCGCGGTGGAGGCGGGCGTCCAGCTGCTGTCGTCGGCCGAGGTGTCCCGAGCGGCCTCGTTCGTGGCGCCGGTCGACCAGGCCCGCTTCGTGGTCGGGCGAGCCGTCCTCCGAGGCCTGCTCGGCCGGCTGACCGGGGTGGCACCGGCGGCCCTGCGACTCCAGCTGGCCGTCGGCGGCAAGCCGGCGCTGTCCGGTTCGCCGCTGCGCTTCAGCACCTCCAAGAGCGCGAGCCGGATGCTGATCGCCACCAGCTGGACCCTCGAGGTCGGGGTCGATCTCGAGGCCATTCGGCCCGACGTCGCCATGGAGGCAGTCGCCGCTCGGTTCTTCGCCCCAGCTGAGCAGGCGGCGCTGGCGTCGATGGGTCCCGAGGCCCGCCACCGTGCCGCCTACCAGTGCTGGAGCTGCAAGGAGGCCTACCTGAAGGGCACCGGCACCGGGCTGCCGGGGCCCGCCGGCTCCGTGGTCACCTGGGTCCCCGGAGCGGCCTCGACCACCGTCGGTGAGTGGAGGGTCCATCCGATCGACCTCGGCGACGAGTTCGCAGCGGCGGTGGCCGGACGCTCGAGCGGGCCATGGCGGCTCGGCCCGCCGCGCCCGCTCTGATTGCTCCCGTTTTCGGCTCCAGAACCTGGGACATCGCACAGACGGCGCTGGGACGGCGCACCCGTACCCTGCCAGCACCACGCAATCGGCGTGCCGCCGGAGCGGGCGCTGGGCAGGGTCCTGTCGCCACGCTTCGTGTTCGCGGCGGGCCGCGCACAGGGAGGAAGCGATCGAATGACAGCCGTCGTACTGGGTTCCACGGTCGTCGACCTGGTCGAGCAGGTCGCGTCGTCCCGACCCCGGCGCCTGGCGGTGCACAGCTCGGAGGCCACCGTCACCTACGGCGACCTCCTCGAGCGGGCCGACGGGCTGGCCCATGCGCTGGCCCGGCGGGGGATCGGCCCTGGCGACCTGGTCGGTTTGTGCGTGGAGCGTTCCGCTGCGCTGGTGGTGGGGGCGCTGGGCATCCTGCGGGCCGGGGCTGCCTACGTGGCCATCGACCCGCAGTACCCCGACGAGCGGATCGCCTGGATGCTGCAAGACTCGGGCGCCCGGGCGGTGGTAGCCGACGAGGCGGCCGGGGCCCGGCTGGGCGAGGCCGACCGGCTGGTGGTGCTCGGGCGGGGCGGTCGGCTGCCGGGTGCCGGCGGCTCCGGGGCGCCGGCGCGGGCCCGGCCCGACGACCCGGCGTACGTGGTGTACACCTCCGGCTCCACCGGCCAGCCCAAGGGGGTCGTGGTGGACCATGCGAGCCTGGCCAACCTGGTGGCCTGGCACACCGAGGCCTTCGAGCTCTCCTTCGCCGACCGCTGCACCCAGATCTCGAGCCCCGGCTTCGACGCGGTGATCTGGGAGGTATGGCCGGCGCTCGCGGTCGGGGCCTCCCTGCACGTGGTCCCGGCGGAGCTGCGGACCGACCCGGTGGGCCTGCGCGACTGGCTGGTCGCCGCCTCGGTGACGGTGTCGTTCATCCCGACCGCCCTCGCCGAGGGCGTGATCGGTCTCGGCTGGCCCGAGCGGACCGCCCTGCGCTACCTGCTGACCGGCGGTGACGCCCTGAGTCGGCGCCCCCCTCGGGGCCTGCCGTTTCGGCTGGTCAACAACTACGGACTGAGCGAGACCACCGTCGTCGCGACCTCCGGGGTGGTCGAGCCCGACGGCGACGGCCCGCCGACCATCGGCCGCCCGATCACCGGCGTGGTGGCCTCGGTGGTCGGGGCCGACGGCGACCCGGTGCCGCCGGGAGAACCCGGTGAGCTCGTCCTGGGTGGCATCGCCGTCGCCCGCGGCTATCTGAACCGGCCCGAGCTCACCGCCGAGCGCTTCGTGGGCGAGGGCTCCGACCGTCGCTACCGCACGGGCGACCTGGTCCGTCAGCGTGCCGACGGCTCGTTCGACTTCCTCGGCCGCCTCGACGACCAGTTGAGCATCCGGGGCTACCGCATCGAGCCGGGGGAGGTGACCGCGGCGCTCAACGCCCACCCGGCGGTGGCGGCCAGCGTGGTCACCGGCGTCGGAGCCACCAGCGCCGAGCGGCAACTTGTGGCGTTTCTCGTCCCGAGCGGCTCCGCCCGCCCAGGGCGCGTCGAGCTGGTCGAGCACCTGCGGACCTCGCTCCCCGAGTACCTGGTGCCGGACCGCTTCGTCTGGGTCGACGCGCTGCCCCTGACCGCGCACGGCAAGGTCGACCGAGCCGCGCTCGGAGCCTTGGGCGCACCGGAGCGCGTCGCCCGGTGTGACGCCGGGGATCCGCCACCGCTCACACCGACCGAGGCGAGAATCGAGGCCGTGCTCACCGAGCTGCTCGACGTCCCGGCGGTCCGGCCGGAGCAGAACTTCTTCCTCCTGGGCGGCCACTCCATGCTCGGTGCGCAGTTGATCGTGCGGCTGGAGGCCCTGTTCGACGTGGAGCTCAGCCTGCGGTACTTGTTCGACCATCCAACCTTGGGCGAGATCGCGGCGGCGGTGGACCGTCAGCTGGCCGAGCGGACGGCCGAGGAGGCGCGCCAATGAGCGCACCAGCCGCCCGTCCGCAGGCCCCGGCGCCGAGCCTGGTCCAGCTGCTCGACCCCGACGTGCTGGCCAACCCCTACCCCCTCTACCGCCGGCTGCGGGAGGAGGCGCCGGTCTCCTGGGACCCCTACCTGCATGCCTGGGTGGTCACCAGGTATCCGGACGTGGTCGAGGTGCTCCACCGCTTCTCGGCCGATCGCACGCCGACCCCGCAGCGGCTGGAGGAGCTGGGACTGACCGAGCTCACCCCGATCGCCAGGGTCATGGTGGAGCAGATGCTCTTTCTCGACCCGCCGAAGCACGGTCGGGTCCGGCGCCTGGCGTCGGGGGCGTTCACCCCTCGCCGGGTCGCGGTGCTCCGTGCGCACATCAAATCCATCGCCGAGCGTCTGCTGGACGAGGTCGCTGGCGCCGGGACCTTCGACGTCATGCGCGCGCTCGCCAACCCCCTGCCGGCCATCGTCACCGCCGAGATGCTGGGAGTCCCGACCTCCGACCACCAGCTCTTAAAGGGATGGTCGCAGGACTTCGCCGAGATGCTGGGCAACTTCCAGCACAACCCGGGTCGGGCGAGCCGGTCGCTGCGGGCGGTCGAGGAGATGACCGAGTACTTCTCGGCTGCGGTCCGCCGCGAAGCCCGTCGCCCCACCGACGGGCTCATCCATGCCCTGAGCACCGCCGAGGTTGACGGCGACCGGTTGAGCGAGTCCGAGGTGGTGGCCAATGTGATCGTCACCATGGTCGGCGGTCAGGAGACCACGACCAACCTCATCGGCAACGGTCTGCTCACCCTGCTCCGCCAGCCCGACCAGCTGGAGCGGCTCCGTGCCGATCCGGGGATCATGCACAGCGCGGTCGAAGAGCTCCTCCGCTACGAGAGCCCGAGCCAGCACACGGCGCGCCTCGCGCCCGGTGGCGCGGTCCTTTCCGGCGTGCCCATCCCCGAGGGGGACGCGGTGATCGCGGTGATGGGCGCTGCCAACCGCGACCCATGGCGTTTCGAGGACCCCGACCGTCTCGACCTCGGTCGCCAGGACAACCGCCACCTGGCGTTCGGGTGGGCAGCGCACTTCTGTTTCGGGGCGCCGCTGGCCCGCATGGAGGGCCAGATCGCGTTCTCGACCATGCTGGCGCGTTTCGGCTCCCTCGAGCTCGCCGACGAGGAGGTGACCTGGCGGCCCAACCTCGGGCTCCGGGGCCTCACCGAGCTGCGCGTCTGCGCCAGGTGAGCGGGGTCCCGGGCGCAGCCGGCGAATCGGCTCCGATCTCGGTGGCCCAGGAGGCCATCTACTACCAGTCGGTGCTGGCGCCCGATGCCCGCACCTACAACGAGACCATCTCCATCCGCAAGGACGGGCCGATGGACCTGGCGGCCTTTCGGCAGGCGTTCAACGAGGTCGTCCGACGCCACCGGGCCTGGCGGACCACCTTCGAGGTGCGTGGTGGCCAGCCGGTCCAGGTGGTCCACGATGGGGTTGCCTTCGACCTGCCGCTCCTCGATCTCAGCTCGCTGGGCGAGGATGCCGAGGCCCAGGCGGTCCGGGTAGTTGCCGAGGCGTCCCGGGTCCCCTACGACCTGCGGCGAGGGCCGCTGCTTCGACCCCGCTTGATCCGCTTCGCCCCGGACCACCACCGCCTCTACCTGGCGATGCACCACCTCATCTTCGACGGGGTGAGCGTCTATCGGATCGTCCTCCCCGAGCTGGTCGCCCTCTACGACGCCGCGCTCGAGGGTCGGCCCAGCCCGCTCGACGAACCGGCAACGAGCTACCTCGACTACGCCCGCTGGGAGCAGGACTGGATCGAGGGACCGCGCGCCCGTCGGCGGCTCGAGTACTGGCGTGGCCACCTGGCCGGGGCGCCGGCCTCGACCTTGTCGCTCGATCACCGGCGGGGCGCGGCCCGCCCCGAGGGCCGGGTGGTCTCGGTGGACCTCGACGCCATGGTGGTGCGCCGGCTGCGGACGCTCGGTCAGGGAGTCGGGGCCACCTTGTTCCAGGTGCTGGCAGCCGGCTGGGCGGTCGTCCTCGCCGGGCGAGCGGGCCAGGACGACGTGGTCTTCTCGACGGCCGCCGACCTCCGGCAGCGCCCGGAGTTCGAAGGGGTGGTCGGCTGCTCGCTCACCCCGCTCGTGCTGCGGGTCGGGGTGAGGCCGGACGACGCGTTCAGTGACGTGGTGCTCCGGACCCGAAACGAGGTGCTCGACGGGTTGGAGCACCTGGTGCCCTTCGAGCGCATCGTGCGCGACCTGCGGCTCGCCACCGTGGCCGGGGCCAACCCGGTCTACCAGACCATGGTGGTCCTCGAGCCAACGATGGTGGTGCCGGACCCGTCGTGGTCGATCCACCAGATGGAGCCAGCCATCGGAGACGTGGTCGGCGCGGCCAAGCTCGACCTCGAACTCGGCCTGGACGAGCGCCCCGACGGCTCGATCGAGGGCCGGCTCGTCTACGACCGCTCCCTGTTCGAGCCGGACAGCGCCATGGCCATGCTCGAGCACTGGGTGGCGGTGGTGGGCCGGGCGGCCGAGGAGCCGACGGTGCCGGTGCGGCAGCTGCTGGCCCCCTCCCAAGGCGACCGGCTGGCGGTCGCCCGGTGGAACGCGACCGACGTCGAGCCGACCGCCGCCTCGGTGCCCGAACTGCTGAGTCCGGTGGCCGACCGGCACGCCGAGTCGAGCGCGCTGTGCGGTGCCGGCACCGGCCTCACCTACCGCCAGCTGCTCGAGCGGGCCACCGCCTGCGCCCAGCGGCTGGCGGCGGCCGGGGTGGGGGCGGGCGACCTGGTCGCGCTGTGCACGTCGCCCGACCCGGCGCTGGTGGCGAACGCCCTCGGGGTCATGCTGGCCGGTGCCGCCTACCTCCTGGTCGACCCGGCCCTGCCGGCCGAGCGCCTCGAGGCACTCCTCGACGCGGCCGAGGCGACCCTGGTGTACGCCGACGCCGAGTTGGGTGGTCGCCTCACCGGAGCGGCCGAGCCGATCGGGGCTCGTGGTGACGGCAGCCGGCCGCCGGTCGTCGACGCCGGCACGTGTTGCGTCCAGTTCGCCGACCCCGGCGGCGAGGGTGTCGAGGCCTACGCGCTCGCCCACAGGGCGGTGGCCACGCGGTGCAGTGCCCTGGCGGGGGACCTCGGCCTCGGGCCGGCCGACACGGTCGTCGTCTTGCCGGAGACCCTCTCCTCGTGCTCGGCGCTCGAGCTGTGGGCGCCGCTGTCGGCCGGCGCTCGGGTGGTGCTCGCCCCCGCCCCGCTGGCCGAGGACGGCGCTGCCCTCAGCCGGTTGCTTTCGGCCGAACGAGCCTCGTTCCTCCACGCCTCGGCCGCTCGGTGGCGTCGGCTGGTCGAGACCGGGCTGCGCCCGATCCGTGGCCTGCGGGCTTTGGTCGGGCTGCCGGGGCTGGATGACCAGTTGCGCGACCTGCTGGCGGCCCGGACCCAGGCACTGTGGGTCGCCCTCGGAGGGCCACAGGCCACTGGGTACGCGCTGTGGGGCCCGGTGGAGGCCGACGGGCCGCTCACCCTTGGGCGACCGAGGGCTGGGGCCCGCGCCGAGGTGGTCGACGAGGCTGGCGAGCCGGTCGCAGTGGGTGTGGTGGGCACGCTGGTGCTGCGCGGTGCCGGGCTCGCCCGTCCCCACCGACCGGGCGAGCCCGGCGGGAGCCCGCCGGCGGTGGTGACCGGCGTGCGGGCCCGATGGCGCCGGGACGGCCGTCTGGAGCTGGCCGGCTGACGGCAGGCTCGGTTGGCCGTGGCTGGCCCGGGCTGGGTTCAGGCGCCCACGGCACGCGCCAAGGGCGCTGGGGCGTCCGCCTCGGCGGTGCGGAGCATCTGCGCTGACCGGGGGAACGAGCCGCCGGCGAGTGCCCAGCTCCCGTCGTCCCAGGCCACCGCCATGACCACGCCCTCCTGCGCAGCCCATGCCAGGAACTGGCGCACGAAGGTCGGATCGTCGCCGCCGCCCGAGGCCGCGGTCGGGACCACGCCCCACTTGGCGATCATGAACGGCTTGTGGTGCTGGGCGGCGAATGCCGCGAACCAGTCTGGGCCGTAGGCGGCCGAGGCCAGCTCGCTCCAGCTGGGATTGGCCAGCCCGAGGCCCACGTCGAAGGCGTCGGTCGCCACCAGATCGACGTAGGTGTCGCCGGGGTAGAGCGTGTCCGGAGCGACCCCGGAGCCGGCGGCGTCGTCCCACACGAAGAGGAACTGCTGGCCGGCCACCGACCGCATGGTGGTGACGACCTGGCGCCAGTACGCGACGTACAGGCGGGCCGCCTGCGCGCTGGTCGCGGCCCACGGCACCGACGCGTCGTTGGGGTCCCAGCCCAGCGCGATCAGCGAGTTGGCCTGGCCGTTGGCCACCAACACCTGGGCCAGCGTGCTGAAGTAGCCGTCGTAGAGTCCGGCCGCCCCGGCGGCCATGGTGGCCCCTCCGGTGGACGGGAGCATCGGGACACCCCAGATCATCTTGAAGCCGCTCCCGTCCCAGCGCTCGAGGAACCAGCGGGGGTCGTCGATGGTCTGCCACGACGTCCCGTCCAGGTAGTCGAAGGCGTAGGGGACCGGTGCCCCGGCGGCGGCGCCGAAGGCGTCGGCGGTCGCCACCGAACCCGGGCCGGCGTAGACGCCCAAGGGGACGGGGGGCCGGGGTGCGACCAGCCGGCGGTGCGCGACGCCAGCGCGTCGGCCAACCGTTGGGGCGTGGGCGGTGGGGGAGGCGGCGTGAGTCGGCGTCGTCGAGTGGACGGTCGCGTCCGCCACCACCCGGACCAGCAGCCACAGCGCGAGGGCAGCGGCGGCCAGCAGGGCGGCCGTGGTGGCCAGGCGGCGGGGGCGCAGGGCTCGAGCCAGCCGGCTGCCGGCGGTCCAGCTCGGGAGGTGTCGGATCACCGCAGCGCTCCTTCGAGCTGGCGGATCCCGGGTGTGACGCCGGCCGCCGGGCTCCGCCGGGGCACGGCCAGCGCGAGCAGGCACCACAGCACCTGGGGCATCCCTCCGTTGCTCAGGAACGGCCAGATGAAGTTCATGACCAACATGGCCACGACCGCCATCACCGCGGCTCGTCCCAGGGCGCGCTCGAAGGGGTCGGCGCTGGCGGCGGCGGCCCGGGACTCCTCCAGGATCGCCCAGGCCAGCGCGCCGAACAGGGCGAGCATGGGCAGGCCGCCCTCGATCAAGTAGGAGACGTACTGGGACTCGGGGTAGACCCAGGTAATGGAGGGTGGCAGCAGGGAGCCGTAGCCGGTGAGGGGTCGCTGCTCGATCGCCGGCAGGTACTGACCGCCCCAGACGTCCCACCGGAAGGCCAGGGTCTGGGGGACCCCGGCGGGCCGGGACGAGCCGGCCGACGGCGAGAACTCGGCGGCGAAGCGCGGCGCGATGAACGGGGCCGCGCCCAGGGCACCGACCACCACGATGGCCGCCGCCGCCCGGACCACCCGGCGGCCCACCCCGTACTGGCGGGCCAGGACGACCGCGCCGAGCAGGACCATGGCCATGGCCGAGATCTCGATGGTCACGAGCAGGCCAACCAGCACGCACAGCCCCAGCGCGACGGCAGTCCGCCGGTGCCGCCCGAGCTGGCCCCCGAAGGCCAGCGCACCCAGGACGAACAGGATGGGCACCAGGTACCCGGCCAGCGCGGCCCAGTTGTTGAACGGGCCGGTGGCCCGCAGGCTGTTGCCGGTCTCGATCGACGCGGCCATCTCGGCGGCCAGTCCGCCGGTGATCGTGTTGAGGAAGCGGGTCACCACCCCCACGTGGAGCTCCTGGAAGAACGCCAGCAGGGAGACCGGGACCGCTGCCGCCAGCAGCACCTTGGTCGCGAGCCGGCGCTCCGCCGCGCTGCGCAGCGCGATCCGCACCGCCCGATAGAGGAGGAAGAACTGGAGCTGACCGATCGTGGTCCCCCACTGGTCGATGCTCAAGTGCTGGTGGAGGCTGACGACGCCGATCACCCCGAAGAGGGCCCAGCCGACGCCGTAGGCAAGCAGCAGCCAGTCCACTTTTGACCACGCGACGGCGTCGGCCCGGCGAGCCGAGGCGATGACCGTGACCCCCACCAGCCCGACCAGGAGTTCGGAGGCCCTGAGGTGGGGCACCGGGACGCCCGGGGCGAGCCCGGAGAGCACTGGGACCGCGCCCACCAGCACCAGCCCTCCGATCACCGGGCGGAGCAGGACCGCGACCACCAGGACGACACCGACCACCCCGGCCACCGCCCAGGTGAGCTTGTGCACGCCCACGACCCCCAAGGCGAAGGCCAGCCCCAGCGCGCCCAGTCCGAGCAGCACCGGACGCGGCCGGGTGTCGAACCAGGCCGTGCTGTTCGGTGCGGCCAGGAAGGGTGCCGAAGGGACGGTCGCGGCAGCCGAATCAGACGACACGGTGGGCGGCTCCGGCTCGACGCCGACTGACCAGGATCGCCCATGCCGGGGCCCGGCCGATGGTCCGAAGCCGCTGTGCCGCCACCCGTGCCTCCCGCAGGCGGCTCCCCGGGTGTGAGACGACCACGGTCGGGCCAGAGCCCCGAGCCAGCTCGACCACCCCCGAGGAGAAGGCCGGGCTGATCTGGACGGCCGGGCCATCCGCCGGCCACCAGGGGCGCAGCTGACGGGCGAGGTCCATGGTCGGGTTGGTGTCGGAGATCGCGAGCGGCACCACGGTCAGGTGGCCGACGTCCCTTCCGGCATCGGCGAGGACCCGAGCCAGCTCGGCGTGGGAGATCCCATCGGGGACGGCGGCGGCGCGGCACCCGGTCGCGCCGGCCAGGGTGGCCGGATCATCGATCCTCGGGTCGGCGCGCTCGGCGGCGACCGCCAGGACCACCCCGACCAGGAGGCCCACCAGCCCACCGAGGACGGCCCCGTAGCGGTGGATGGTCCCCTGGCGGTGGGCGCTGGACGGCTCGTTCACCACGGCCACCGAACCGGGGCCGATCGCCGAGCTCACCGGGCGGGTCGAGGCCACGGCGCCGGCCACTGCCCGGACGCCGGCCAGCGCCTGACGGGCGGTGGGAGCCGAGTAGTCGATGACGACGATCGAGGTGCCGTTCTCCACCGAGACGCTGAGGCCATGGCCGATCGCGGCCGGCGAGGTGCGCAGGGTCCTGGCCGCCACCGACAGGATCGACTGGTCCTTGGGGATCAACGCGGCGTAGGTGGTGGCCAGGGCCATCGCGTCGTTGGCGCTCCCGGGGCCGTTGACCCCGGAGCCCGAGCGCACCACCACGGTCGCCTGCGCGACGTACGACGTGGTGGCGTGGCGACCGGCGAACCAGCCGCCGCCGACCCCGGCCACCACGGCCAGGGCCATCAGCCAGCTCCGACGCAGCAGGGGTCGCAGAACCCGACGCCGAGGGCCGGGGCCGACCGCCGTGGCCGGGGAGTCCTCGGCCGGGGGCTCGGGCCGGGCCGGGGGCTCGGGCCGGGCCGGGGGCTCGGGCTCGCCTGGCGGAGCCGGGTGCGGGCTCACCGAAGCGCTGGCGGTTGCCGGCTGGAAGTGGTGCGTGGTCGAGGTGGTCGCGGTCCGCAGCGGGGGCGCCTCGACCGACCGGACGGCATCGGGCGACGCCGGCCGGCCGGACGGCTCGTTCGCCGACGGCGAGGGTGGCCTCGGGTCGGGGACCGTCCCGTCCCACTCGGGGAGCGGCGGGATCGGGGGCTCGAACGCGCCAAGCTCGAGCTCGGCGTCGAGCAGGGTCTCGGGTCCTGGCGGCCGCCGCGGCGGCGACCCGTTGGCGACGCTCCCGTCCTCCCACACCACCGAATAGACGCAGGCCGGCGCGCCTCGTTGGGCGCAGGTGTTCTCGACCAGGGCGGCCCGCACCGCGCAGACCTCCTCGGCCACGTCGCACAGCATCGCCTTCACCAGCTCACAGGCGGCGCGCCGACCGAGCGATCCCGCGGCGGTCGATCGCACCACCACGCAGCCCGGTCGGCTGCGGACGACCTCCAAGACGATGCCGTAGGTGCTGAGCAGGGGGCGGGTGTCGGCCAGGACCTCGGCCAGCGGGGGGCGGGCGTCACCGGGCCGGGCGGCCACCAGTGGGTGCGCGGCGAGCTGTCGGCCGATCTGGCGGGCCTGGTCGACCGGGAGTTCGCCCTCGGCGGGAACGCTCGGGAAGATCATGACGGACCAGCCTCGGCCTGTCGGCGGCGCTCGCTCTTGCGCCGGTACATCTCTCGGTCGGCTCGCACCAGCAGGGTCGCCGGGTCCTCGTGCCGCGGGTCGGCTGCCACCCACCCGATCGACGCGCTGACCGCCAGGGTCTGGCCACGCACCTGGTAGGGGGCGGTGAGGGTCTTGCGGATCCTCGAGATCACGAGCTCGATCTCGCCGGGATCGTCGGACGCGGCATGGGCCACCACGAACTCGTCGCCGCCCAGGCGGGCCACGATGTCGCTGGAGCGCACCGCCCCTTGGATCCGGCGCCCCACTGCGACGAGGACCTCGTCGCCGACGTCGTGGCCGAAGCGGTCGTTGATCGCCTTGAAATCGTCCAGGTCCAAGAACACCAGCGCGATCGACCCGCCGCGGGTCCGGAACTGCAGCAGGGTGCGGCGCAGGTAGTCGAGGAGCAGATAGCGGTTGGCCAGGCCGGTGAGCGGGTCGTGGAGGGCGAGGTGCATGAGCCAGGCCTCCTCCTCCAGTTGCGAGGTGACGTCCCGCAGGACCAGCAGTGCTCCAGTCGAACCGTCCTCGAGCTCGAACGGCTTGGCCGAGGCGACCAGGTGGCGGCGCTCCTCCCCGGCCAGCTGGAGCTGCTCGGAGCGGACCACCGTGCCGTTGAGGGCCCGGCTCATGGGGTGGTGGGCCTCGGTCAGCGGCGAGCCGTCCGAGCTGCACAGGGCCGGGGAGTAGGGGAAGGAGCGGCCGACCAGATCCTCGTCAGCCGGCAGACCCTGCAGGGTGCGGGCCTCCCGGTTCGCCACCAGGACGATGCCGTCAGCGTCGCACACCACGATCCCCTCGTCGAGCGCGTCCAGCAGGACCTGCAGCGTCGTGCTGGAGGACACCCCGCGGACAGCCAACGCCTCGCGGAGCATGGCCACGTGGCACTCGCCGACGATCTGGCTGTGGAACCGGGTCCCGCTCACCTGAACCGCCAGCGACTCGCCATCGACGTGGTCGAGTTCGAGCCGGCGGCCGGGGAACGGGGCGTCGAGCAGCGATGCCGCGGTGTCGGAGCCGGGGTCGGGGGAGTGCAGGATCTCGGCGATGTCCTTGCCCAGGATCTCCTCAGGCAGCAGACCGCTCAGGTCTCCGACCGCGGCGTTGGCGAAGACGATCGTCCCATCTTCCCGGGTGACGACCAGGCCGTCCGGGAGGCTCTCGATGACCTCGTCCAAGAGCTCGGGCGGGCCTGTCGGTTCGACCGGGCGCTCGGTCGGCGGTTGCTCGGTCGACTCGGTGTCGGTCGACTCGTCGACCACCGCGATCCCGGCCCCGTCGGTGGGGTGCTCCTCGACCTCGACCGTGTCGCCGGGGCGGTAGTAGCCGGGGCCCGACAGGACGGCTTCGCCGCCAGCAACCTGTTGGCCCAGGACCTGGCTGAGGCGGACCAGCCCCAGGCGCTGCTCCTCGTCGAGCTCGGGCAGCCAGGTGTCGACCACGCCGAGCAGGCCCAGAAGTTGCGCCCCAGTCCGGATCGGAACCGCCACGCAGGCAAGGGAGTCGTCGGCCGATTCGTCCTCGCCGAGGACTTCGGCGTTCCAGAACGGCTCGTTCCCCTGAGCGCCGGGTCGCTCGAGGCACGAGCGCGCCAGGGCGACCACCCGCTCGCCGATGCCGTGCGGGCCGGGCTCGGCCAGCTCGAAGCGCACCTCCCCTGCGGTCGAGACCACGAAGGCCCCCATGCCCATGCACAAGTCGCGGGCAAGGCGGACGGGCTCGATCGTCCGGTCCTCGGCAGTAGCCATGGGGGCAGACTACGAGGGGCCGGTCCCACGAGCGTCTTTCGAGTGTCCCGCTGGTGGGACGCCTTGCCGCCCAGCTCAGGGGACGGTCAGTGGACAGGCGCTCCGTACGGTTCGGGGCGTGTTCGTCTCCTATGTGCTGAGGGTGCGGCCCGAGGGGCTGCGCGACGGTCGGTTCCGGGGCGAGGTGGAGGCGGTGGCCACCGGCCAGCGCTTCGCCGTGCGCTCCTTGGACGAGCTCCTGGCGTTTGTCCTCAAGACCGTGGACTGCACGGTCTTGGGCGAGCCGAGGCGGTCCTCGTGAGCACCCGGACCATCCCCCGGGAGATACCCGGTTCGGGCTCCCTGGCGGTCACTGCCGGCGCGCCCGCGGCCGCGTTCGACCGCCCGGCTCCCCCGGGTGGCTGGGCTTGGCTGGCGCTGAGCGACGGGGTGAGCGCGCTCGTGGTCCTGTCGCTCACGAGCAACCTGGTGCCCAGGGTCAGCTCGCTCGGCGGCTCGATCGCCGACAACGTGGTGTTCGTGGTGATCTGCTTCGCCGCACTGGCCGTCGGTGCGCTGAGCAAACGGCTTTACCCCCGATCGCGCCGCCACATCGGGCCGAAGCCGGCCGACGACCTCACGTTGCTGGAGGCGTCGGTCGCGACCGGCGCGCTGGTCACCTTCGCGCTGGGCGCGCTGGTCCCCCGGCTGCTGCACGGCCCACTGGCGCCAGGCCCGGTCGCGGTGGCGTTCGGGGGCTGCGCGGTCGCGCTCCCGTTGGCTCGGGCCGCGGTCACCGGGATCCGGGGGCACAGCACGTTGCGCCCAGCGCGGGTGGTGGTGGTCGGGACCGGGACGATCGCGGCCGACGTCGGGGCCCGGCTCTCGCGCTCACGCCACGTCGAGCTGGTGGGCTTCGTCGACGACGATCCGGTCCCTGGGCACCCGGTCCTCGGGAGCCTGGACGACCTGCCCCGGCTCTGCCGGAGCCACCAGGTCGACCGGGTGGTGGTGGCGTTCAGCCGCTCGCACCCGGCGCGTGCCACCGACATCCTCCGCTCGCTGCTCGGCTCGGTCGCGGTCGACGTCGTGCCCCGCTACTTCGAGCTCACCGGGTGGCAGGCGACCCTGGAGGATCTCGACGGCCTGGCTGTCATCAGCCTCGACGGCGGAGGGCCGGGACGGGCCGGCCGGCTGGCCAAACGGGCCTTCGACCTGTTCGGGGCGGCCGCCGGCCTGCTCGTGCTGGCGCCGGTGCTGCTGGTCGCGCTGGTCGCGATCAAGGCGACCTCGCCGGGGCCGGTGCTCTTCCGCCAGGGGCGGATCGGTCGGGGCCGCCGACCCTTCGAGATCCTCAAGCTGCGGACCATGCGCGAGCCAGACCCTTCGGAGGTGCCGGGGCCGCCCTGCCACGGCCCCCGTCCCCTGACCGAGCGGCCGGAGGTCGACCGCCGGGTGACCACGGTCGGTCGGGTGCTGCGGCGCTTCGGGATCGACGAGCTGCCGCAGCTGGTCAATGTCCTGCGGGGGGAGATGTCCCTGGTCGGGCCCCGCCCCTTCGTGCCCGAGGAGTGCACGGCGCTGCCTCCGTGGGTGGAGCGGCGCTTTGACATCCGCCCCGGGATGACCGGGCTCTGGCAGGTCTGCGGCCAGCACGACCTGCGCCTGGACGAGCTGTGCCGACTGGACTGCCAGTACGTCACCAGCTGGTCCTTCGCCACGGACATCCGGATCCTGGCCCGCACCCCGGGTCGGCTGTTGCGCGGCGGCGGGGGGGACGCAGCCCGGTGAGTAACGGTGGGACCGGCCTCGGCTGAGGTGGCCTCCGGACCGCCGTCCGGCCGTGCCGGCAGGTCACGGCGGCGGCTGCTGGCCGCGGCCGTGACGGTCGTGGTGGCGCTGTCCGGGGGCGGTGCCGGTGCCGCCCTGCCTCGGGCATCGGGGTCGACGCGGCGGGTGGTGCTGATGGGGGACTCGCTGCTGGCCCAAGCGTCAACCGACATCGCCCACCGCCTCGCCCGGCTCGGTGACCGGGTCGACGCCTCGGCTGCGTACCCGGGTGCCGGACTGCTCGACACCCGGATCGACTGGCTGGGGATCGCCGCCCGCCTGGTGCGGACCGAGCGGCCAGCGGCGGCGGTCGTCGAGTACGTGGGCAACTACGGCGTCTATGGATCGATCCCTGGGGTCCGCGTCTACTCGGCGGCGTTCTATTCCCGTTGGGCCGCGGCCGCCCAGCGGCTCGAGGACATCCTGGCCTCACGGGGCGCGACGGTCTACTGGGTGATCGGGCCCCCGGTCGCTCCCCGGGCCGCGGAGGCCGGCATTGTCCACCTCGACCGCATCTACCAGCACCTGCACCGGCCCGGCTCCTCGTCGCCGCCGCCGCTCATCGACGTGACCCCGGCCTTGAGTGGTGGCACCGGCCACTACCGCGAGTTCCTGCCGGGCCGCCACGGCCGGCCGGTGCAGGTCCGTCTGGCCGACGGGGTCCACCTCAGCGCGGCCGGTGCGGCGCTCTTCGCTCGGGTGGTGGTGGCGGCGCTCTCGCAGCTGGCCCACTGAGCCACCGCCCAGAGGTGGCGGGGCTGGATCAGGGGCCGTCGGGGCTGAGCGCGTCCCGAGCCGCGCGCACCGCTCGAGACGGGGCCACCCCGAGGTCGGCCAGCATCCGCTCGGCTCGCTCGAGCATGGCGAGGGCCCGCCGGCGGTTGCCCGACCGGGCGAGCAGCTCGGCCGCCCGCAAGTAGTGGTGCTCCTCGTAGGGGTCGGCATCGATGAGCCGATCCAGCAGGGCCAGGGCTTCCTGGTGGTGCTGCGCAGCCAGGGCCTCCTCCAAGAGCAGGTCGAGCAGTTGGATGTGGAGGCGGGCGAAGGACTCTCGGTAGCCGGCCGCCCAGTCGGCGTAGCGGTCGCCGGGCAGCAGCTCGCCTCGGTACAAGGTGAGCGCCTCGCGAGCCAGCTGCGCCGCCTCCTCGGGCGGGGTGTCACGGCGGATGGCGCGCTCGGCCAGCTGGCGGAACTGTGCGACGTCGGTCACCGCGTCGGGCGCGAGGCGGATGAAGTTGTCGTCCCGCTCGAGCAGCTCGCCGCTGGCCGCTCGCACCCGCCACAGCACGTTGCGCAACCGTCGAGTGCCGACCCCCGGGGCGGCATCTGGCCAGAGGAGCTCGACCAGCTCTTCGACGGGGATCTTTTCGTGCAGCGCGACGATCTTGAGCCCCTGGGCGGCGAGCGACAGCGGCAGCGACACCGGCTCGCCCAGCCGTCGGACCGAGAACGATCCCAGCAGGGTGATCTCCCAGGCCGGGTGCTCCACCTTGGTGGCCGGGCTGGTCACCACCATCGGCGAACCGATCGGGGAGGGGGTCAAGGACGGTGCCGGCTCGCGGCGCTGGTCGGCTGCCGGGACCAGGGCGAGCTCCCGGCGGGCCAGGGCCGCCCAACCCTGGGCGCCGAGCGGTTCGAGGGTCGAGAGGGCTGCGTGCAGGTGCTGCTCCGCCGCCTGAGGCTGCCCGGCTTCGGCCAACCGGACGCCCCAGGCCAGCTCGACCCGGGCGGCCAACAGCGGCCGACCGGCCAGGAGCTCGCGCGCCCCGGCCAGCAGGTCGACCGCGTCGGCCAGATCGTCGGCCGCGATCCCGCTCACCCACTCCAGCCAGCCCGGTGGCACCGCCGCCGCCTTGCGAGCCGCCGCGACCACCGCGACCAACGGCGCCGCCTCACGGCGGCGCCGGCCCAGCAGGAGGATCTCGGCGGCCGCCGGGGCGAGGACGGCCCGCACCGAGTCGTGGCCCGGCGCCGCCGCGCTGGCGCCCACCGTCGGGACGGCGTCGTCCTCAGCCGCTCCGAGCCAGGCGAACGCCGAGGACGGGCGACCCCGCTGGAGCTCCAGGTTGGCGAGCATGGTGAGCGTGCGCACCCGCGGGCCCCGACCGACTTCGCCGCTCAGGCCGAACAGCCGGGCCGCGGTCTCGAAGGCCGCGTCGTAGGAGCCGTAGCCGGCGTCGGCCTCGGCCTGCACGCCATAGGCCTGCGCCGCCAGGGTGTGCTGCTCGCAGCGCGCCGCGAGCTCCGCCGCGCCGCCGGCATCCCGGGCCGCCTCGGCTAGCTCGCCTCGTTCCAGCGAGACCGTGGCTCGGAGGATCGCGGGCACCGCCACCAGGGCTCGGTCGCCGACGGTGTCGGCGCAGTCCTCGATCCACTGCGCCCAGCGCAGTGCCTGGTCCAGCTGGCCTTGGTGGATCAGGCTGCTCCCGACCACCAGGGCCAGCTGGGGGGAGGCCGCGAACTCCTGGGTCTGGCCGATGAGCAGCGAGCTCAACGCCACCAGGTCGACCTCCCGGCCAGGGGCCCCGCCCTCGAAGATCTGGGCCGCCCCCAGGGCCGCGACTGCCAGGGCCTCGGCGTGGCTGCTCACCGAGCGGGCCACCCTGACCGCTCGCTCGGCCACCGCGGCCGAGTCGTCGCTCGTGCCTCGCAGGATCTGGCAGGCGACCGCGTCGACGAGCATGAGGACAGCCCGGTGGGGCGCGTCGGTCTCGCTGCGGGCGGCGGCGGCCCGCAGTTCCGAGGAGACCTCGACCGAGACCTCGGCCGCCAACTGGCGGCGGGCCCGTTGGTAGGCGATCTCGCAGGCCACCTTGTCGGAGACCGAGAAGTCCGCTGCTCGCTCCAGGCACACGCCGGCGCGAGCGACCTCGCCGACGCTCATCCACAGCGACGCGGCCCGACACAGGTGCCGGGCGCTGGCGTCGTCGGTCGGCCCATAGTCGGCGGCCATCTCCTCGTGGTGGGCGGCCGCGATCGAGTCCCCTCGGTCGAGGGCGATCCGGGCGCTCTGGGTGAACAGCCGGGCCACCGTCTCGTCCCGGCGGACCGTGTGCTGGGAGGCGTGGAAGGCACTCTTTTCGACCTGGCCCCGGGCCGAGTACGCCCGGGAGATCGCCGCGTGCGCCCGGAGCCGAAGGTCCTTGGGGGCCAACCAGAACGCGCTCGCCCTGACCAAGGGGTGGGCGAAGTCCAGCCGTTCCCCTCGCAGCGCCACGATGCCGGCCTTCTGGGCCGGTCGCAGGAGCTCGATGCTGAGGCCGAGGTCCTCGAGGGCCGCCTCGAGCACGCTCACCGGCAAGCGGCCGGCCGACGCGGTGGCCAAGGCGAACTGGATGTCCTCGGCCAGCGCCAGCAGACGCTGGCCGAATGCGCTGGCCAGGGCCTGGCCCAGCGGCAGGGGTTCGGGGAGCGGCCGCCAGCCCTGGAGATGCTCCTCGCCGAGCCGGTGGCAGATGTCGATCAACGCGCTGGGGTTGCCGCCGGTCGCCGACAGGAGTGCCGCCATGACCCCCTCGACCGGGAGCTCGCCGAACTGCTGGGTGAGCAGGGTGGTTGCCTGGGGGAGGGTCAGCCCTTCCAGGCGGTGCTCAGGGACCGGGACCGCCAACTCGGGTGACGCGACGTGGGGGGTGTCCCGCCACGCCAGCACCAGAGCGACCGGCAGCTCGCTCAGCTCGGTGACCACGGCCTCGCTCATCACGCTCGGGAACCACGCGGGCAGCAGGTGGCAGTCGTCCACCGCGACCAGCAAGGGGAGCTGTGCGTCGTTGAACAGGGCTCGGACTGCCCGGGCAGCGGCCTGCACCCCGGTCGCGAGCTGGGCCGGAGTGAGGTCGGAGAGCGGCGTGCCCGGCTGCCCCGTCAGCGCCGCCGGCGTCTGGTTGAGCAGCTCGACGACCGGCTGGGGCCACTCCGGCGGCAATGCGTTCCGGTCCCGCAGCGCGTTGCCGCGCAGCCGGACCACATAGAAGTCGCTCGCCCGGGCCACGCCGGCCTCGATGAGCGCGCTCTTGCCCACCCCTGGCTCCCCTCGGAGCACGACCGCGCTCGACGCCCCAGCGCGCGCCTTCCACAAGATGTGGTCGAGGTGCGCAAGCTCGCGGTTGCGGGCAACCAGGCCGCCAGCGAACCCGGCCACCAGGTCGGACCGTTCCCGGCTGCGCCGCAGCGACCCGGGGTTCGGACGCGCCAAGTCCGTTCGCTCGCCCTCGCCCACTCGCTGCAGCCGAGGCTCCGCCTCCTCGGGGAGGTTCGGTGTTCCTCCACCAGGTCCCATGGTTACGGTCCAGAGCGGGCCGGCGCCCGAGGGCGAGCCCGTCGCCGGAACGCCCAACGACGGCCGCCTGTTTGCCCTGGTGAAGGGAGCCTACCTGGCGGTCATCGGCTGAGCGGGGGATCGCCGGCCGAGCGACCGGTCCTCAGGGCCGCCGGGCGGTGAACACCTGGAAGGCCAGCGGGACGCGGTAGGCGGCGCCGAGCCAGAACGGCTCGAGGTGGGTGGCCGTCTCGGCCACCGCCGCTGGGCGGTCCGCCGCTGGCACCCCAGCCAGGCTCTGGTCATCGAGCGGGAGCAGCGCCGCCTTCGGCAGGACCGCCCAGCGGCGCTCCGGGAAGTGCGCCACCTCGGCCCAGCCGGCCGCGCGAAGCATCCCCGCGGTGCGGTCCGGGTCGGCCAAGGAGAACAGGCCGGCCGCGATCGACGCCGGCGGGGCCTCGACCCGGTACCGGGCCAGCACCCCGCCCACCCACCACGGGTTGGCCTCCGCCGCCTGCCAGCACGAGAAGACCAGGCGCCCACCCGGCACGACCTGCTGGGCCAGGTTGGCGAAGGCTGCCACCGGGTCGTCGAAGAACATCACGCCGAACTGGCTGGCGACCACGTCGAACGGCCCGCCCGGGGCCCGGTCGACCTGGGCGTCGCCGACCACGAGGTCGACCTGGCGCAGCCCAGCCGCCTCGAGCCGGCCCCGGGCCACCTCGATCAGTGGTCGGGACAGGTCGAGCCCGACCGCCCGGCCACCGGGTCCGACCGCACGAGCGGCGGCGAGGAGCAGCCCGCCGGCACCACAGCCCACGTCGAGCACTCGCTCGCCCGGGACAAGCGCCATGCGGTCCACGAGGGCGTCGGTGGTGGCCCCGGGGATCGCGTCACGCTCCAGCCACGCCTCGACCCAGCCTGGGTCGTTCCACCGTCGCCGCTGGTCGGCGTTGGGTGCAGGCGGCGAGCTCAGCGAAGGCTCCCGGTGCTGGCTGGCGGGGCGCCCCTCCCCGCCACCGAGCGGCCGGCACTGTGGTTGCCCGTCACCGCCGCCTGAACCTAGTCGCCGGCTGGACGCACCGGCAGGGAGCGACCAAGGTGGGGCGAGTGAGCACGGTGCCCGGTCCCCGGACCCCACCGCTGCGGGGGACCTGGCTGGTCGACCTGGACGGGGTGGTCTGGCTGGCCGGCCAGCCAATCGAGCGAGTGGGCATGGCGATCGCCGCGCTGCGCGCCCACGGGGTCCGGGTGGTCTTCGCAACCAACAACTCGGCGCCGACCCTCGAGCAGCTGCTGGCTCGGATGCGAGCTGCCGGCATCGAGGCACCGCCCGAGGACCTGGTGACCTCGGCCCAGGCGGCGGCATCGTTGATCCAGCCAGGCGAGCGAGTGCTCGCCCTGGCCGACGGCGGCGCCCGGGAAGCACTGGAGGCCCGCGGTGCGGTGGTGGTGGAGGACGGTCCGGCTGACGCGGTGGTGGTGGGATGGACGCGCCAGTTCACCTTCGACCGCTTGGCCCAGGCGGCCACCGCGGTCCGCCAGGGTGGGCGGCTCATCGGGACCAACGAGGACCCCACCCACCCGACCCCCGAGGGCCTGCTGCCCGGCGCCGGCGCGTTGTTGGCGGCGGTGGAGACCGCCTCGGGCCGACGGGCCGAGGTCGCCGGCAAGCCTCATCGGCCGGTCATCGAGCTGATCGCCGCTCGCCACCCGGAGGTGACCGCGGTGGTGGGTGACCGCCCGTCGACCGACGGCCTGCTCGCCCGGGCCCTGGGCGCGCCCTTCGCCTTGGTGCTGTCGGGGGTCACTGGGCCTGGGGAGGAGCCCGATCCCCCGGCCGACGTGGTCGCCACCGACCTGTTCGAGCTGGTCGAGCAGGCAACCCACGGCACCTCCTCAACCCCGGGGGAGTCGGCGGGCACTACGGTTGGGCCGTGACCTCCAACGAGAGTTGGCGCCGCCTCCTTGACGTCGGCGCGGCGGTCGGGCAGGCGACGCTCACCCGGGCCAACGAGATCGCCAGGGGGCTCATGGACGACGAGCCTGAGGCCCGCCAGCGTGCCCTCCAAGACCTCGACGAGCTCGGTCGGGCCGGTCGCCGACTGGGCCAGCAGCTGGCCGAGGCGGTCCGCGACGGACTGCTCGAGCGGGTGGCCCGCGAGTCGGGCTCCGTTGAGGCGCTCCTCGACCTGCTTGATGGGGTGGTGCTGGCCCGCCGCGATGAGGCTGGGCACCGCCCACAGGGTGCGCAGCCTCGCGCCGAGGTCGCAGCAACCGGGACCCGGGCCGCCGAGCCAGCGGAGGCCGAGGGGCGACGGGGACCAACGTCCGAAAAGCGCCATGCCAAGGCGAAGGCCAAGGCGAAGGCCGGGCGCTCGGGGTCGGCCAAGGGTTCGGCCAAAGGCGGCAAGTCCAAGAAGCGCCACCGGCACGGCCACGCCGGCCCGGCGCCGGAGCGCCCCTGACCCCGGCCCGCCGACGGCTCGACGCGGAGCTGGTCCGCCGAGGGCTGGCTCGCTCTCGCGCCCAGGCCCTCGAGGCGGTGGCCGATGGACGGGTGCTGGTCGGTGGGGCCCCGGTCGAACGGCCTTCCCGGCTCGTCGCGCCGTCCGAACCGCTGTCGGTTCTCGGTCCACCCCCTCGCTTCGTGTCGCGCGGGGGGGAGAAGCTGGACGCGGCCCTCGATCGCTTCGGAGTCTCGGTCGACGGCGCCCGAGCCCTCGACGCCGGGGCCTCCACCGGAGGCTTCGTCGACTGTCTGCTCCAGCGGGGGGCAGGTCGGGTCCTGGCGGTCGACGTCGGGCGAGGGCAGCTCCACCCCAAGCTCCGAGCCGATCAACGGGTGGTCGTGCTCGAGGGCCGCAACCTCCGGACGCTCACCGTCGAGGAGCTCGGTGCCGGGGGACAGGTCGGCGTGCTCACCGCCGACCTGGCCTTCATCTCCCTGCGCACCGTGGCCCGGACGCTGGTGGAGCTGCTCGAGGACGGCGGGGACCTGGTCGTGCTGGTCAAGCCCCAGTTCGAGGTGGGCCGGGCGGCGGCGACTCGGGGCCGGGGGGTGATCACCGACCCGTCGTTGTGGCGAGCCGCACTCGACGAGGTGGCTTCGGCCCTCCAGTCCGCCGGAGCCGGCATCATGGGGGCAATGACCTCGCCCCTGCGCGGCGCGGCCGGCAACGCCGAGTTCTTTCTCCACGCGGTGGCCGGTGCGCCGCCGACCCCGCCGCTGACCGTCGATCGGTGGCTGGCCGACGCGGTGGCGGCGGCCGAGGGCTGACCGGTGGCGACCGTCGCGATCCTGGTCAATCCGAGCAACCGCGCCGCCAGCGAGCTGGCAGCGGAGACGGCCCGGTGGCTCAGCGCCGGGGGGCACCGGGTCCGGAGCCTCCTGCTCGACCCGCCAGACCGGGTCCGAGAGGGCGAGCACCGCTGCCGCCTGGACCAGGTCAGCCTCGAGGGGGTGGACCTCGCGGCCAGCCTCGGCGGGGACGGCACTTTTTTGCGAATGATCCCGCTCGCCCACGCGGCCGGGGTCCCGGTGCTCGGGGTGAACTTCGGCCACCTGGGCTACCTCCTCCAGGTCCAGCCGTCCGAGGTCCACCACGCGCTGGCCGGGGCGCTGGCCGGGGAGGCGGTCTTGGAGGAGCGGGCGGTCCTGGCCGTGACTACCGACGGAGGACAGGTCCCGGTGGACGAGCGCAACCCGGGCACGGCCTTGGCTGACGGGCCCGAAGGCGTGGTCCGCAGCTGGCTGGCCCTGAACGAGGTGGTGGTGGAGCGGACCTACCCCGGCCATACGGTCCGGCTCGGCACCCAGATCGACGCCCAGCCGTTCTTGCACTACGTGGCGGACGGCATCCTGGTCGCGACGGCCACCGGCTCCACTGCCTACAACCTCTCGGCCGGTGGGCCCGTGCTGTCGCCGGCCCTGCGCTCGCTGGTCGTGACCCCGATCGCCCCGCACCTGGGCTTCGACCGCAGCGTGGTGCTCGACGTCGACCAGGCGGTGACGGTGACGATCGAGGGGGTGCGGCCGGCCCTGGTGGTTGTCGACGGCCGGGCGCTGGCCCGGATCCCGCCCGGCTCGGCCATCACCTGTCGGACGGCCGCGTCGCCGGTGCGGTTCGTCTCGACGGCACGGCCGGGGTTCGGCACCCTGCTGCGCGACACCCTGGCCACCGAGCGCGACCGGTAGTCGCGGTGCTGGTCGAGCTACGGGTTCGCCAGCTCGGGGTGATCGAGGACCTGTCGGTCAACCTCGGTCCAGGGATGACCGTGTTGACCGGTGAGACCGGTGCCGGCAAGACCCTCCTCGTCGAGGCGCTCCAGCTGGTGCTCGGCCACCGGGCCGACCCCGGGCTGGTCCGCACCGGCGCGACCGAGGCCACCGTCGAGGCCTGCTTCGTT
The DNA here is from genome assembly GCA_021324355.1 of Actinomycetota bacterium. GTDB lineage: Bacteria > Actinomycetota > Acidimicrobiia > Acidimicrobiales > RAAP-2 > Palsa-461. Next base: position 8,264 of record JAJPJD010000032.1, on the reverse strand, counting down.
GAGGGCGGGGTCGAGACCATCCTCGCCCGCTCGGTGCCGGTGACCGGGCGGTCCCGGTGCTGGGTCGATGGCCGTCTGGCCACCGTGGCCACCGTGCTCGAGCGGGCCAGCGCCTTGGTCGACATCCACGGCCAGGGCGACCACCAGGATCTGCTCCGGCCAGCGGCCCAGCGCCGGGCGCTGGATGCGTTCGGCCAGGTCGACACCCGGTCGTTGGAGGCCAGCCGGGCTCGAGTGGCGGCACTCAGCCGGAGACTGGCCGAGCTGGGCGGCGATGCGGCCGGCCGGGCCCGGGAGCTGGACGTGCTGTCCCACCAGCTCGGTGAGCTGGACCGGGCCGGCCTCGACGATCCGGAGGAGGACCGCTGGCTCCTCGCGGAGCAGGCCCGGCTGTCGGACTTGGCCGCCCATCGAGAGCGTGCCGCCGGCGCCCTGGCCGCCTTGGACGGGGCCGACGACAGCCTGGGGGCGGTCGACTTGCTCGGACGGGCGGCCTCGACCCTGGAGGGCCGGGACGCCTTCGCCGGTGCGGTCGAACGGCTGCGGGCGGCCCAGGCCGAGGTGGTCGACCTGGCTCGGGAGCTGCGGGTGGCGGTGGAGACCTGGGAGGACGACCCGGCGGCGCTGGAAGCCGTCTTGGCCCGTCGGCGCCAGCTGGCCGAGCTCTACCGCAAGTACGGGGGCGACCGTGAGCGCGCGCTGGCGTTCGCCCGGGCCGCCCGGGAGCGGCTGGAGCGGCTGGAGCAGGCCGAGCAGGAGGCAACCAGCCTGGAGGCCGAGCTCGACCAGGCCCGTCGGGACCTGGCCGAGGCGGAGCGTGCGGTCCTGACCGCTCGCCGACGGGCGGCCCCGGCCCTGGCGGCGGCCACCGAGCGCCAGCTGGCCGAACTGGCGCTGCCCGGCGCTCGGCTCGAGGTCGAGGTCCCGGCTTCCGGCGCCGGGGACGCGGTCAGCTTCCTGTTCGCCGCGAACGCCGGCGAGGCGCTGCGGCCACTGGCCCGGGCGGCGTCGGGGGGCGAGCTCGCCCGGACCATGCTCGCCCTGCGCCTCGTCGCCCCGGGTGGCCCGCCGACCATGGTGTTCGACGAGGTGGACGCCGGCGTGGGGGGCGGCGCCGCCCTCGCCCTGGCCCGCGCCCTCACGGAGGTCTCCCGCCAGCGCCAGGTCTTGGTGGTGACGCACCTGGCCCAGGTGGCGGCGTTCGCGACCAGCCATGTCTCGGTCCGCAAGGTCGAGACCAACGGCCGGGTGTCGACCACCGCCGAGGTGGTCACTGGCGAGGACCGGGTGACTGAGATCTCCCGGATGCTCTCGGGCCACCCCGGCTCTCGCCGGGCCCGGGCCCACGCCGAGGAGCTGCTCGACCTGGCCGCCCAGGACCGGCAGCCAGCGCCGGGCTGAAGCGCCGCCAACCGCCACGCCGTCCACCAGGGGCTGGGCCGGCGTCCACTAGGGTGGGACGGTGCGCCACTGGTCCGATGGCCAGCGCGATCGAGTCGAGGTCCGACCCCTCCGGTGACCAAGTACGTCTTCGTCACCGGAGGGGTGTCCAGCTCGCTCGGCAAAGGCCTCACGGCGTCGTCGCTCGGTCGGCTCCTCAAGCTGCGGGGGCTGGCGGTGACGATGGTCAAGCTCGACCCCTACATCAACGTCGACCCAGGGACCATGAACCCCGGTGAGCACGGCGAGGTCTTTGTCACCGAAGACGGCGGGGAGACCGACCTCGATCTGGGTCACTACGAGCGTTTCATCGACGTCAACCTCAACCGGAGCTCGAACGCAACGACCGGGTCGATCTACTCGGCGGTGATCAGCAAGGAGCGTCGGGGGGACTACCTGGGCAAGACCGTCCAGGTCATCCCCCACGTCACCGACGAGATCAAGAACCGGGTCCGGCGCCTGGCCGACGACGACGTCGACGTCGTGATCGTGGAGATCGGCGGCACGGTCGGCGACATCGAGATCGTCCCGTTCCTGGAGGCCATCCGGCAGCTCCGCAGCGACGTCGGCCGCCAGAACGTCTGCTACCTCCACCTCACCTTGGTCCCGTACCTCGCGCCCTCGGGCGAGCAGAAGACCAAGCCCACCCAGCACTCGGTGACCGAGCTGCGGAGCCGAGGCATCCAGCCCGACGCGATCGTCTGCCGGAGCGACCACCCGATCTCCGAATCCTTGAAGCGCAAGATCTCGTTGCTCTGCGATGTCCCGGTGGAAGCGGTGATCTCGGCGGTGGACGCCTCGAGCATTTATGAGATTCCCCTGGTCCTCCACGAAGAGGGTCTCGACGCCTACGTGTGTGCCACCCTGGGGATCTCTCCCGAGGAGCACCCGATCGACCTCGGGCACTGGGAGTCGATGGTCACCCGGGCGGCAGCAGCCGACCACCGAGTCCGGATCGGGATCATCGGCAAGTACGTCAACCTCCCCGATGCCTACCTGTCGGTGGTCGAGGCGCTGCGGCACGCCGGCTTCCACCATGCGGCCGCCGTGGACATCGACTGGATCGACGCCGAGCAGGTGCCCAACCTGCTGGCCACCGACCGTCTGCGCGAGCTGGACGGCATCGTGATCCCCGGTGGCTTCGGCGAGCGGGGGATCGAGGGCATGATCACCGCTGCCCGCTACGCCCGGGAGCATGGCATCCCGTGCCTCGGGCTGTGTCTCGGGCTCCAGGTGATGGTGATCGAGGTGGCTCGACACCTGGCCGGTCTCGAGCGGGCCAACTCCTGGGAGTTCGACTCCACCACCCCCCATCCGGTGATCGCGCTCATGGACGAGCAGTACCGGGTGGTCGACCTCGGGGGGACGATGCGACTGGGCGCGTACCCGGCCATGCTCACCCCCGGGTCCCAGGTGGCGGCGTGCTACGGGACCGAGGTGGTCTCCGAACGCCACCGGCACCGCTACGAGGTGAACGCCAAGTACCGCGCCCGGCTGGAGGCTGCCGGACTGGTGTGCTCGGGCAACTCGCCTGACGGTCGGCTGGTGGAGTTCATCGAGCTCCCCGGCCACCGGTTCTGGATCGGCACCCAGGCGCACCCGGAGTTCAAGAGCCGCCCGGACCGGGCTCACCCCTTGTTCCGGGAGCTGGTGGCGGCGGCGCTGGAGCGGGCCGAGGGGCGCGAGCCGCACCTGCTCGAGCTCGACCTGCGCTGAGCCCGCGGTGGGACCCACCCCGGCGTTCGAACGCCTCCGGACCGAGGTGCTCTGGCAGGGGCGCCGCCTGTCGATGGCCCGGGTCGTGGTCCGAGCCCCCGACGGGGAGGAGTTCGAGCGCGAGTTCACCCAGCACCCCGGTGCGGTGGGGGTGATCGCCGTGGACGACCAGGGCCTGGTGACCCTGGTGCGCCAGTTTCGGGCCCCGCTCGGCACCACGGTGCTCGAGATGCCGGCCGGGACCTGCGACCACGACGGCGAGGATGCCCTGACCACCGCCCAGCGAGAGCTGTCCGAGGAAGCGGGGCTGGAGGCCTCGGCGTGGCGACGGCTGGCCCGGCTCCCGGTGTCGCCCGGCGTGACCAACCAGGAGACCACGGTGTTCCTGGCGACCGGGCTCAGACCCTGCCCGACCGCCCGGGAGGGACCCGAAGAGCGGGCGATGACCCTCGAGCAGGTCCCGCTCGACCGGGTGGTCGAGCTCGCCGCGGCCGGCGAGCTGATCGATGCCCCCACCCTGGCCGGCGTGGCCCTGGCCCAGCTGATCGTGTCCGGTGCGCGCCCCTGAGGCGCCGAGTGACGGCCTCCCCGGCGACCTGGAGGAGTACCTGTCCTGGCTCGTGGTCGAGCGCGGCCGGGCACCGCTCACGGTCCGCGCCTACCGGCAGGACCTGGTGGCCTACGTGCGGACCCTGGCCGAGCGGGGACGGACCCCGGCCCAGGCGAGTGCGATCGACGTGGAAGCCCACCTGGCCCGGTTGCGTCAGGGGGGCCATGCCCCGGCCTCGGTTGCCCGGGCCCAGTCGGTCCTGAGAGGGCTCCACCGCTTCCTCCTCGACGAGGGGCGGGCCACGGTCGACCCGACCGACGGGCTGGAGGGGACCCGGGTCGGCACTCGGCTCCCCAAGGCCCTCACCGAGGCGGAGGTCGGTCGGCTGCTCGAGGCGGCGAGCGGCCCCGACCCGCGGGCACGCCGGGACAGGGCGCTGCTCGAGCTTCTCTACGGCACCGGCGCCCGGATCTCCGAGGTGGTCGGCTTGGACCTCGCCGACCTGGCCCGGGACGACGGCCTGCTGCGGCTGTTGGGCAAGGGCGCAAAGGAGCGGATCGTCCCGATCGGGGCGCGCTGCCAGGAGGCCCTCGACGACTGGTTGTGCGACGCTGGCCGCGGCGCGCTGGCCCCGGCGCGTTTCGCCCGCCGCCAGGACGCCGAGGCCGTCTTTTTGAACCTCCGCGGGTCGCGCCTCAGCCGCCAGGGGGCCTTCGCCGTCGTCGTGGCCCGGGCCCGGGCGGCCGGCATCACCCGCCCGGTCAGCCCGCACGTGCTGCGACACTCCTGCGCCACCCACATGCTCGCCCACGGGGCCGACATCCGGGTCGTCCAGGAGCTGCTGGGCCACGCCTCCATCGGCACCACCCAGCTCTACACCAAGGTCTCGACCGAGCATCTGCGGGCGGCCTACCTGGCTGCCCACCCGCGTGCCCGAGCGGCGCCCGAGGGCGCTGACCCCGGTGCCGGGGGCCAATACCATGCCGGCATCGAATGAGAGTGCTCATCGCCGAGGACGACCCGGCCCTGCGAGGCGTGCTGGTGCGGGGCTTGCGGGACCATGGCTACACGGTGGACGCGGTGGAAGAGGGCGCGGCTGCGCTGGCCCACCTGCGGACCTACGAGTACGAGGTGGCGGTGCTCGACTGGCGGATGCCGGGCAAGAGCGGGCTCGAGACGGTCGCTGAGGCTCGCGCCGCTGGGGTCCGGACCCCGATCCTCATGCTGACGGCCAGGGACGCCCCAGCCGACCGAGTCGAGGGGCTCAACGCCGGCTCCGACGACTACCTGGTGAAGCCGTTCGACTTCGGCGAGCTTCTGGCCCGCCTCCACGCGTTGCAGCGCCGCCCGGCCCTGCGCCTGGCGCCCGAGATCACCTGTGGCGACCTCTGCTTCGACCCGGCCACCCGGGTGCTGACCTTGGGCGCAGAGCCGGTCCCGCTCACTGCCACCGAGACGGCCATCGTCGAGCTGCTGCTGCGGCGGTCGCCGGCGGTGGTGAGCCGGCGGACGATCGCGCTGCAGGTCTGGGACGACGAGGCCGACGCCGTGGGCTCGAACACGATCGATGTCCACGTCGGGCGCCTCCGGGCCAAGCTTCGGGGTTCGAGCGCGAGGATCGTCACGGTGCGCGGCAGCGGCTACAAGCTCGTCGAGGGGCGATGAGGCGCCGCCCCGGGCGGCCGCGGACCGGTCGCTCCCATGCGGCCCGGGTGGCCCTGGTCACCACCGTGCTCGTGATGGCGGTCTACGTCCTCGGCGCGGCGCTGCTCAGTCTGCTGGTCGCCGACCGGCTCACCAACGAGGTGGACGTCCGTCTGGCTTCTCGGCTCTCCCATCTCGACCTGGCCAATCTCCACGCCCACAACCCGGTGCGTCCGGTGCTCGCCTCCGCCGGGAGCACCGACGTCGACGACGCCCCCAGCTTCGTGTGGTCGGTGAGCGGCACTGGACGGGTCAGCGCGCTGTCGGCAGGGGCGCCCCGCCTCCCGGCCCACCAGTGGAGCAGCGCGCCGGTCACCCTGGAGGTTGGGACGACGCCGTTCCGCTTCGCCGCCCGGCGGTTGGACGGCCGGTGGCTGGTGGCCGGCCAGAGCATCGCCGAGGTCCCGAGGGTTCGGGCGGCGTTCGCCGTCCCAGCGGTCGTTTTCGGCCTGATCCTGCTGGTGGCGGTCCTGGCCGGCTCCTACCTGGTCGGACGGCGGGCCTCGGCGCCGCTCGAGCTGGTCCGGCGGCGCCAGGCCGAGTTCACCGCCGACGCCTCCCATGAGCTTCGGACCCCGCTCACCGTCATCGAGGCCGAGGTCGACCTGGCCCTGCGGACCCGACGCGACCCGGTTGCCGACACGGCGTTGCTCGAGCGCATCGCAGCCGAGGGACGTCGCCTCCGCCGGGTGGTCGAGGACCTCCTCTGGCTGGCCCGCAGCGATGCCACCCCACCCACCCGGACCGAAGGGGCGACCTGCCAGCTGGACGCGGTCGCCCTCGCCTGTGCCGAACGATTCCGTTCGGTGAGCGAGGCCCGGGGAGTCACCCTCGAGGTCCGGAGCACCGGCCGCTCGCCATCGTGGGTCGCAGCCCCGGCCGAGGACGTCGACCGGTTGACCGGTGTGCTGGTGGACAACGCCTGCCGCCACGCTGGTCACGGGGGCCAGGTCGTGGTCGAGGTCCGGTCGGCCCCTGGCCGGACCAGCCTCATCGTCGAGGACTCGGGTCCGGGGATCCCCGACGAGGAGGTTCCGTACATCTTCGATCGGTTCCACCGGGCCAGCAGCTCGCCCGGAGGGGCCGGCCTCGGCCTCGCGATCGCCGATGCGGTGGTTCGGGCCAGCCGGGGCACCTGGAGCGTGGGGCGGTCCCGGCTCGGTGGGGCACGCCTGGCAGTGACCTGGCGACGGGGCGCGAACCGCCGGGCCGCGAGCGCGCCGGTCGGGCTCGGCTCCGGCAGCCCGCACAGCCCGGCCGTCGGCACCGGTCGGGCGACCGGTTGACGGCGGCACCCCCGCCGCGTCGGCTTGCAGCCGGCGGTCCCCGTCGGTGCCGGAGCAACAGGCGGGCCGGCGGCGACAGGGCGAGCGACCAGGGCGGTCGAAGTTCTTAGTTGCTTCTTAGACCACAGCGCGGTGCCCTTCATCCGTTCTTTAGCCGGGCTCCGTACGGTGAGAGGGTGCCCAGTGAGGCGGTGCGCGCCCATCTCGGCTCCCACGCCGTCGCCCCCGAGCGGCGGGATGACGCGCTGGCCCGGGTCGGGCGGCTGACTCGCGGCGCCCTCGCCGCCGCCGCGGTCGGGCTGGCGGCGCTGGGGGTCTACGTGGCTCGAGCCATCCCCGGCCACGCCGCCCGGAGCCCGTCGGTGGGCTCCGTCTCGACCCAGTCCGCTCAGCCGTCGGCCACCGCGCCGTCGAGCAGTTCGTCTGGGAGCAGCGTGGGCCAGTCTGGCGCCATCGCCCCGCCGGTCACCCTGCCGACGCGCAGCGCCTCTTCGCCGGTCGTCTCCAGCGGAGCCAGCTGAGCATGGGGCGACGCCCCCGACCCGTCCTGCGCTACCGGACCCGGGCGCTCGGGACCCTGGCCGAGATCGCCGTCGGCGACCCCGCGTGCCTGATCGAGGCCGCCCGGTTGCTCGACGACGAGCTGGCCCGGGTCGACCGACTGGCCAGCCGTTTTCGGGAAGACTCGGAGGTGGCAGCGGTGGGCCGAGCCGGAGGTCGCCCGGTGCCGGTCAGCCCGGAGCTGTTCGAGCTGCTCTCGGTCACCCTGGCCATGGCCGAGGCCACTGGGGGCGCGCTGGACCCGACCGTCGGCGCTGCGCTGTGCCGGCTCGGCTACGACCGGGACTTTGGCTCGGTGCCGGCTCGCTCGCCTGGCTCCCTTCCCCCCGTCGGCCCGGTGCCTGGCTGGCGCCAGGTGGTCTTGGACCCCGAACGTCGGACGGCCCAGGTGGCGGCGGGCGTCACCCTCGACCTCGGGGCGATCGGCAAGGCGTGGGCCGCCGACCGGATCGCCGGGCTGGCGGCCGAGCGGCTCGGATGCTCGGTCGTGGTGTCGCTCGGCGGGGACGTGGCGGTGCGGTGCCGACCCGAGGACCCTGGGTTCGCGGTGGCGGTGCAGGACCGCTGCGAACCCCCGGCCGACGGGACGACCGAGGTCCTGCAGCTGGGCGGCGGTGGGCTGGCCACCTCGGGGACGGCCGCTCGGCGGTGGCGGGTCGGGGGGCAGCTGGTCCACCACATCGTCGACCCGAGGACCGGCCTCCCCGCAGCTGGCCGGTGGCGCACCGTGTCGGTGGTCGCCTCGAGCTGCGTGGGCGCCAACGCGGCCGCGACCGCGGCGATCGTGAACGGCGATCGGGCGCCCGGCTGGCTGCGCTCGCTCGGCCTGCCGGCCCGGCTGGTCGACCACCGCGGCGTGGTGACGCACACCAGCGGCTGGCCGGCACCGACCGGTCCGGACCGATGACACCCTCTGTGTCAACCTCAAGCGGCCAAAGACTTTCCAAGGCGGAGGATCGCCCCGTGGTGCGCGGGGTCGTAGGGGGTGCGGTCGACCCAGCAGCGGT
>JAJPJD010000010.1 GCA_021324355.1 Actinomycetota bacterium | reverse complement strand
GGACGGCGCGGGACGGGCCGGTGCTGCGGGGCCGGACGCGCAGCAGGAGGTCCCGAGGGACAAGGAGGCCGAGATGGCCGAGGAGGGAACTCGAGAGGAACAGGCGGCGGTCGCCCGGAGCTTCCTCGAGGGTCTGCTGGAGGCCTACGGGTACGAGGCCAAGGTCGAGACGCGGTTCCTTGAGGATGCGGTGATCGAGGTGTCGGCCACCGGGGATGGGCTCGGGCTGCTGGTCGGGCCGCGGGGGGCGACGCTGGCTGCGCTGCAGGACGTCGTCCGCACCGTGGTGCAGCACCGCTTTCCGTCGCACGGGGACCGGATCGTGGTCGACGTTGCTGGCTACCGCCAGCGGCGGATCGCGGCGCTGCAGCGGTTTACCCGGCAGATCGCTGAGGAGGTGCTGGCCTCCGGGGTGGAGCGGGCGCTCGAGCCGATGGCCCCCGCCGACCGCAAGGTCGTGCACGACACCGTGAACGAGATCCCAGGACTCTCGACCCGGTCGGAAGGCGAGGACGCGACCCGCCACGTGGTGATCGTCCCCACGAACTGAACCGTGGCCGCCGACCCTCGGCTGGCGACGGAACGGGTTGTCGAGGTCTTGACCCAGGCACAGGGTCTTGGCTTCCTGGGGCCGGGGCCGGTCGAGGCGCATCTTGGCCATTCGCTGGGGTTCGCGCACGCGATCGCGGCGGTCCGTAGGCGGCAGCTCGGGGAACAGGATCGGGTGGCCGACCTGGGGCCGGGTGGTGGGGTGCCTGGGTTGGTGCTGGCGGCGGCGTTCCCCGGCAGTCGGTTCACGCTGGTGGAGGGTTCGACGCGCCGAGCTGAGTTCCTGGCGGCGGCGGTTCGAGCGCTGGGTTGGGGGTCGCGGGTCTCGGTGCTGCCCCTCCGGGCCGAGGTCGCCGGGCGGGACCGCCGGTGGCGCAACCGGCACAGCGTGGTGGTGGCTCGGTCGTTCGGGCCACCGAGCGTCACGGCGGAATGCGGGGCACCGCTGCTCGAGCTCGGGGGCGTGCTGGTGGTCTCGGAACCACCTGGCGGGGGTGGGGAGCGGTGGCTGCCCGAGCGGCTGCGGACGCTTGGCCTGGGTCGACCGATCGCCACCGGCGGGTTCGTCACGTTGATCCAGGAAGTGCTGTGTCCGGAGCGCTACCCTCGGCGGGTGGGGGTGCCGAGGAAGCGGCCACTGTTCTGACGACGCTTCGGTTTCACGTGAAACCTGGAGAACCCAAATGACCTTGACCTCGACCACAGGCTCGGCCAGGATGGAGCGGTGCGCCTGGGAGGAAAGGTGAGCGCCTGATGCCGCTCTGGCGCCGAGATCGGGGGCGGCGAGGAACGGCGCCGCCGTCGCCCGAGGGCGACCCGTCCCCACCGGTCGACGAGGTCGAACCGGAACCGGAGCGCCCGGATCCCACCGCGCCGCCGGTGCCCGAGGTGCCCCTCGAGTCCGCCGCCGCCAGCCCACCGGTGGCGGGTGGTGAGCCGGAAGCGAGCGAGGAACCCGACGACGGGGTGGGCGAAACGACGCCGGAGCGAGATCCCGTTGCGGTGGCCGACCAGCCAGTGGAAGGCACCGACGTCGCGGTCGAAGCCAGTGTCGAGCCGGCACTCGAAGCGGTCGCGACCGAGCTCGTTGCGGAGCTCCCAGGCGACGCACCGGTCGACCCAGCGGCAACGACCCGCGCCGAGGCCGTCCCCCGATCTCGGGGGCCGGCGCACGCACGCCCGGAGTCCGCAGAGAGTTTCACCGAACGAGCCCAGCTGGCCATGGAACGCCTGGGTGAGTTCCAAACGGGCAACGGGGTGCGATCCCCGCGCCCGCTGCCGCGCGTCATCGCGATCGCCAACCAGAAGGGCGGGGTGGGGAAGACGACCACCACGGTCAACCTCGGTGCCGCGCTGTCCGAGCTCGACTACCGAGTGCTGGTGGTGGACCTTGACCCGCAGGGAAACGCCACCAGCGGCCTTGGCATCGACACCCGCAACTTCGATGCCTCGATGTACGACGTGATCATGCGGGACGCGCCCATCGAGGACTGCATCGAGCCGACCAGTGTCCAGAACCTCTTCGTGACCCCGGCCACGATCGACTTGGCCGGAGTGGAGATCGAGCTGGTCAGTGCCTTCAGCCGAGAGCTCAAGTTGAAGCGGGCCATTGACACCGTGGTCGATGACTTTGACTTCGTCCTGATCGACTGCCCGCCATCCCTCGGACTGTTGACGGTGAACGGGTTGGCGGCCGCGACCGAGGTCATGGTGCCCATCCAGTGCGAGTACTACGCGCTCGAGGGGCTCAGCCAGCTCATCCGCAACGTGGAGCTGGTGGCGTCCAACCTCAACGCCGGCTTGCAGATCAGCGCGATCGTCCTCACGATGTTCGATGCACGGACTCGGCTGGCCGTCGAGGTCGCGGACGAGGTCCGGAGCCACTTCAAGGACGTGGTGTGCCGGAGCATCATCCCGCGGACGGTCCGGCTCTCGGAGGCACCGTCCTTCGGGCAGCCGATCACGGTGTTCGACCCGAGCTCCCGGGGGGCGGTCGCCTACCGGGAGTTGGCCAAGGAGGTCAGCAATGGCGCGCCGAAGCGGTCTGGGTAGAGGTCTCGGGGCGCTGATCCCCACCGAGCTGCCGGGGCAGCACACGTCGGCACTCCGGGAGGTCCCCATCAACAGCATCCGCCCGAACGCCCGCCAGCCCCGCACCTACTTCGACGAGGAGGCGATGGCGGCACTGGCGGCCTCGATCCGGGAGCTTGGCGTCCTCCAGCCGGTGCTGGTGAAGGAGCTTCCGGGAGAGCCGGAGAGCTACGAGCTCATCGCTGGTGAGCGCCGGTGGCGAGCAGCCCGACGGGCCGGCCTCCAGACCATTCCGGTGCTGGCGCAGGCGCACGCCGATGACGCGCGCAGCCTGGAACAGGCCCTCGTCGAGAACCTGCACCGAGAGGATCTCAACCCGTTGGAGGAGGCAGCCGCCTACCAGCAGCTGATCGATGACTTCTCTTTCACCCACGAGCAGGTGGCCAAGCGGGTCGGCAAGAGCCGGGCCGCGATCACCAACACGCTCCGCCTTCTGCAACTACCGGCTGGTGTGCAGCGGGCCCTGGCTGACGCCACGATCTCTGCTGGCCATGCCAGGGCGCTGCTCGGCACGCCGGACCGGGCGCTCCAAGAGGCGCTGGCCGCCCGGGTGGTCTCCGAGGGGCTCAGCGTCCGAGCGGTCGAGGACGAGGTCCGGCGGGCACAGGAACGGCTGACTGGTACTACCACTGGTAGTACCGCGGGGAAGACCGATCGACCGCGCCCGACCCGCCGGCTTCCGGAGCCCGGGCTCCTGGAGCTCGAGGAGTTGCTGGCCGGGTTTCTCAACACGAGAGTGAAGGTTGAGCTCAAGAACAAGCGGGGTCGACTGGTCATCGAGTTCGCGACGCTCGAGGACCTGGAGCGGATCTACCGGACCATGGTGGGACAGCAGCGTGGGGACCCGACCCCGGATGCTCCTCGCCCGATGAATGGCTAGTTGAGCTTTGTCCACAACCTGTGCATGACGTTGTGGACGGTCACGCTCGTCCACCGGTCGAGGGTTTGGTCACCCAGCGGTCACTGAGGACCTGGTCACTCCCACGCCGCGGCCGCCCACGCGTGCAACGCGGTGGTGATCGCCGAGGCGAGCTGGTGGGCTCCGCCACCGACCAGGGCGCTGTGGGCCAGCTCCACCACCACCGCCGGCATCTTGGTCTCCCGGAGCAGTGGGATCGACATCCCGCGGCATCCCCCGTCGGCGACGCCGAGCGCCTCCGGCAGGTGCGCCTGGATGAGCTCGGCCAGCCGGCGGCCGCCCTCCGACTCGGTCCGGTAGCCGGCGTAGTAGGCGGTGGCACAGCCGGTGGCGTCCGGGTCGAGGCGGAGTCCGACCAGGACGTCGGCCTCGCCGGCGTTGGCCGCCTGGGCCTGGGTCGAGTCGTCAGGGTCGTGCAAGGCAGTCACCCGGGCGCCGGTTGCGGCCAGGCAGCTGGCGAGCGCGGCGACCGCCGGGGCGAGACCGCCGGATTCGGCCAGCGCGACGTGCCGTCCGGCCAGCGTGGGCGGGGAGGTGCGCAACTGCTCCCGGGCCCGCACCGTCGAGACCAGCTCGGTCCGGCGGTGGCGAGCCTGCATGCGTCGCAGTTCTCGGACGGTCACCGGTCCGACCACCCCGTCGGCGGTGATGCCGGCGTTGCGCTGGAAGTCGAGCACCCCGGCCTCGGTGTTGTCGCCGAAGATGCCGTCCACCCGACCACTGTCGAACCCGAGGGCGCCCAGCCGCTGTTGAAGCTCGGCCACGTCATCGCCTCGCAGCATCGGGGTCTGACGCTGGAGGACCCGCTGACCGAGTCGCCACCCCGCTTCGACCAGGGTGGACCAGGTCTGGGGTCCGCACAGCCCGTCGACCCGGAGCCCACGGCGGTGCTGGAACCCCTCGACCGCAGCCCGAGTGGCCGGTCCGAACTCGTCAGGTGGGTCTTCGTCGGTGGTGAAGCCCAGCCGGCCGAGGCGGCGGCGGAGCTCGGCGACGGCTGGCCCGCGGTCGCCCTGGGCCAGGGGCAGCTGCCCCTCTACAGGAACGCCGCCAGCTCCTGGAGCAGCTGGGCCTTGGGCTTGGCTCCGACCAGACGGGCCTGGGGCTGGCCGTCCTTGAACACGAGCAGGGTCGGGATGCTCATCACGTCGTAGCGGCGGGCCACCTCGAGGCTGTCGTCCACGTTCAGCTTGGCCACCGACAGCCGCCCCTCCTGTTCCTGGGCGATCTCCTCCAGGATCGGGGCGATCACCTTGCACGGCCCGCACCACTCGGCCCAGAAGTCGACCAGGACCGGGACGTCGGACGCCTTGACATGCTCGTCAAAGGTAGCGTCATCCAGCTGCACGATCTTCCCGCTCATGTCCATCCTCTCTGTGGGCTGCGGTGGGACCCCGCAGCCCGGCCACCGGGCTTCCCGGGGCCGTCTGAGACCGACCAACGCCTGATGGCCCGGGGTTGTTCCCCCGGCCCGCTAGGAACCTCGAGCCTCCAGGTAGCGCTCGGCGTCGATCGCCGCCATGCAGCCGGACCCGGCGGCCGTCACCGCCTGGCGGTAGTAGTGGTCCTGGACGTCCCCGCACGCGAACACACCCTCGACGCTGGTGGCCGAGCCGCCGAACGTCTTGATGTAGCCCCGCTCGTCCAGCTCGAGCTGACCCTGCACGATGGCTGTGTTGGGCTCGTGTCCGATCGCGACGAACAGCCCGGTCACCGCAAGTTCGGAGGCTTCGCCGGTCACCGTGTCCACCAGGGCCAGGCCCTGCACCTGGGTGTCGCCCAGGACTTCGGTGACCCTCGAGTTCCACCGGAAGGTGATGGTGGGGTTGGCGAAGGCCCGGTTCTGCATGATCTTGGACGCCCGGAGCTGGTCCCGCCGGTGGATGATGGTGACCGAGCGGGCGAACCGGGTCAGGAACAGGGCCTCCTCCAGGGCCGAGTCGCCGCCACCCACCACCGCGATGTCCTGGCCCCGGAAGAAGAAGCCGTCACAGGTGGCGCAGGTGGAGACGCCGTGGGCGAGCAAGCGCTCCTCACCGGGGACCCCGAGCATGAGGGAGCGGGCTCCGGTGGCCACGATGAGGGCCTCGGCCTCGTAGTCGGGAACCGCCCCGTCCCCGACGAAGACCCCGAACGGAGGGCCGGAAAGGTCGAGCCGGGTGACCTTGGCGGTGCGGATGTCGGCCCCGAACCGCGCCGCCTGCGCCCGCATCGCCGCCATGAGCTCGGGCCCCAGGATCCCGTCGGGGAACCCGGGGTAGTTCTCGACGTCGGTGGTGAGCATGAGCTGACCCCCCGGCTGGTCGCTGGTGGAGGACGGCTCGCCCTCGATCACCACCGGCTCGAGCTGCGCCCGGGCGGTGTACACGGCGGCCGTCAGCCCGGCCGGTCCGGATCCGGCGATGAGGACCTTGCGATGCTCGGTCATCGGCGGCCGCCAGTTCGGCTGGTGCGGCGGGACCAGACCACGAACCCTCCGACGCACAGCGCGGTGCCGAACAAAGCGTCGGAGGCCCACACCCGGTTCCCAAAGGCGTAGACGTCGAGCAACCGGACGACCGCCACCGCCACCAGGATCACGACCACCAGGGCGACCACCGCGATGACCACCCCGAAGACCACCGAGCGGCCGACCAGCAGAACCGGACGCAGGACACGGTCGTGCACGACGCCCAAGGCCTGGTCGACCAGGTCGAGCGCCCGCTCCGACCACTCCTCGCTCGCCGATTCGGACGCGCCCGTGGACGAGTCGGAGCCTTGCACCATGGGCGGGAGGTTAGCCGGCTGCCCTCGGCCCGGCCGCGGTGGGCAGCTGGGCACAGACCCCGATCGTGCTGGGGCCGGTGTGGGTGCCGACCACCGGGCCGAGGTCGACCGTCACCACCTCGCCGCTCGTGACCTCGATCCCCTCCAACAGGGCGAGGAAGCGGTCCAGATCGGCCGAGGCGCCGTCGCAGACCGCAAGGCGTTCGAGCGGCGCCAGGCCGCGGAGCTTGTCGGCGAGGTACTCGAGGCTGCGGGCCCGGGTGCGCTGCTTGGACTCCTCGGCCACGATGCCGTCGGTGACTTGGATCACCGGCTTGATCGACAGCATCGACCCGAGCATCGCCCGGGCGGCGCCGATGCGCCCGCCCCGTTGGAGGTGTTCGAGCGTCCCGATGGTGCCGTAGACGCGGGTGCGGGAGGCCACGTCCTTCGCGACCGCCACCACCTGGTCCGGCCCCGCGCCGGCCGCCGCCGCCTCAGCCGCCGCCAGCGCCACGAACCCCTGGCCCATGGTGACGCTGCGGGTGTCGAGCACCCGGACGTCGAAGCCCTCCAAAGCCCGAGCCGCGCTCTGGGCCGATTGGTGGGTGCCCGAGGACAGCTCGGCCGAGATGGTCACGCACACCACCGCGTCGCACCCCTCGTCGCGCGCCGCCCGGAAGACCTCCTCGAAGGCACCGGGCGGGGGCGCGGCGGTCTCGGGCAGGGTGGTGCTCTCGGCGCAGCGCCGCCAGAACTCGGCCGCCCCAAGGTCGCGTCGGTCGACGAAGACCTCGTCGCCGAATCGGATGGACAGCGGCACGATCACGATCCCGTGCTCGGTCGCCATCGCGTCGGCCAGATCACATGCGCTGTCAGTGACGATCCGTACCCCAGCCATCCCCTCGCTCCCCGTCGGCTCGGGGGCAGTCTGTCACTCCGGGCGGGGTTCCCCGAGCCCGGTCCGGCCGGGTCGGCGACGCTCCCGGCCGGCCAGGAACATCGCGGTGGCCAGGTACGCGAGTCCGCCGGCTGCGACCGACCCCACCACCCGGAGCGCCAGGCCGGGGCCGTGGGTGGCGCCGGAGAGGTTGGACGCCAGCAGCACCACCACCCCCATGACCACGGTGGCCAGGGCCGAGCCGGCGAGCGGGGACCATGCCCGCCGGCCCCCGAGCTGGCCCAGCCAGCGCCGCACCACCGCGACCGCCAGGACGGCAGCGCCGCTGTAGGCGGCAGCCAGCGAGACCGCGAGGCCCCGGACGCTCATCGGGCCGACCAACAGCACCGCCAGCACCACGTTGATGCCGTTCTCGACCAGATAGAGCCAGAACGCGACGTTGGTCCGCTGCATCGCCTGCAGTGCCCGAACCACGTAGAGGAAGGTGCAGAACCCGGGCAGGCCGGCCGCCAGGATGGCCAGGGTGGCGCCGGCGTCGGCGGTCTGGTTCGGGGTCGCCGCCCCGTGGCCGAGCAGGAGGGCGACGGCCGGCCGGGCGAGCAGCAGCATGCCGAGCGCGGCCGGCATGATGATCGAGAGCACGGCTCGCAGGCCGCCGGTGAAGCGGCGCCGGAATCCCCCCAGGTCGTGGACCGCCCACAACCGGGAGAGGTCGGGGGTGACCGCGCTCATCACCGAGACCGCGACCACCGCGTAGGGCATCTGCATGAAGGTGTAGGCGTAGGTCCACGAGGACACCGTCCCTTGGCCCTTGGCCCCGACCGCGAGCGCCAGGACCACGTACAACGCGACCTGGTTGGCGACCACGAACCCGAAGGTCCACAGGCCAAGTCGGACGACCGTGCGGACCGCCTCGTGGCCTGGGTCCCAGTGGAGCCGGACCCGGCCCAGCCCCGCCCGCGCGTAGCTGGGCAGGAGCAAGAGCGCTTGGAGGGCGACGCCAGCGGTGGTGCCCAGACCGAGCAGGACCACCTGGTGCCCTGAGGCGAGTGCGCCGTGCAGGCTGGGTCGGGCGGCCAGCTGGTGGAACCACAAGAGGCACCCGATGCACACGGCGTTGTTGGCCACCGGGACCCAGGTGGGGACCACGAAGCGGCCCCGGGCATTCAGCAGGGCGGTGGTGAGACTGATCAGGCCGTAGAAGAAGACCTGGGGCACGAACCAGCGCAGCAGGTCGGTTGCAGCCGCCCGTTCTTTGGCCAGTTCGGCGGCGGGCAACCCCGAGGTGTGTCCGAAGGCGGTGAAGGCATCGATGACCGCCGGGGCGAGGAGGAAGAACGCGAGCGTGGCCACTGCCAGCAACACCAGGGCGAGGGTCACCACCGAGGAGATGGCCCGCCACGCCTCGGCCGGGCTTCGGGTGGCCAGCCGGTCCACGAAGACCGGGATGAAGGTGGCCGACAGCACCCCGCCGAGCACGATGTCGTAGAGCATGTTGGGGGTGGTGTTGGCCAGGTTGTAGGCGTCGGCCAGGTGGTGGAAGCCCAACGCGTAGGCGAGGACCAGGACCCGGCCGACCCCGCTCAGCCGGGAAGCGGCGGTCCCGAGCGCCATCCCCACCGTCGCCCGCTGGAGCCGGCCGGCCGGCTGCTGGACCGGCCCTGGGCGGGCCGGTGCCTGCTCGACGGTCCCGCTCACGCCGGCACGCCGCGCAGGGCGCGGGACCGTCGCCTGCGCCGAGACTGCCAGAACGTCCGGGCCCACCAGCCCGACAGCACCGCGGCGGCGGCCAGCGTGAGGACGATGGCGACGATCGAGGTGGCGGTGGAGCGGACGGTGAGGCGGCCGTGCGCGATCACCAGGCCGCCACCGGGAGCGGTGAGGGTGAACGAGAGCGGCAGGTCCCCGGTGGTCCGTGCCCGCACCTCCACTTGGACCGAGTTGGTCTGGTGGTCGACCCGCACCATCCGGGTCGCGCCCTGGGGGAAGACGAGCTTGGGGCTCGACAGCGTGAGGGTCGCGCTCAGGTGGAGGTTGGCGTTCGAGACGATGGTGATCGGGATGGTGGCGGTCTGCGCGGTGAGGGTCACGCTGGTGGTGACGACCCGGATCGAGGCCAGCTCGGCCGAGAGGTCACGGCTGAACGCAGCCAGGCCGGCCAGCTGGCCGGCGGTGCCCAGCTGGCTCGACTCAGCGGTGAGGAGCAGGTCCTCCAACTGATTGGCGACCGTCGGGGGGCCGAGCAACGAGGAGCTGAAGGCGTCGATCTGGGTGCGAGCCCGCACGATCTGGGCCGCCTCGGCTGGTCCGATCCGTTGGGGGTCGTCGCCACTGGCGAGGTGCCGGGTGGTCTCGGCCTGGTTGCCCCCGACCGGGACGGTCGAGAAGAACGTGCCGAGCGTGGCGGTGGCGATCACCGGGTTGCCCACCAGCCCGCCGACCAGGGCCGCCACGAACTGGGGGTTTGGGTCCCACGTGGGCGGCGGCAGGGCGATGATGCCTCGGGGGTCCGGCGCCCCGGGCAGCTCGGACTGGATCATCGCCAGTTCGGCCAGGAGCTGGTAGGCAGCGAGGGCCGGATCCTCCCGGTCGGCGCTGAACAGGCTCGAGACCTGCGTGTCGATGGCCGCAGCCCGAACCGACGCGTGCCCGAGGTCCAGGCTGAACGGCTGCGACCAGGTGGCGTGGTACTCCTCGGTGGCCGGGGCGAGATCGGTGTCGGGCAGCACCAGCTGGCCCGCCCGGACCTGGGCCAGCCCTTTGGCGATCGCCGGGGTCACCGGACCGTCGGCCACCCAGGTGCTCTGCGACGGCTGGTCGGCCGGCGGGAGGCCGGTGAAGACCGGCCCGAGGATGGAGGTCTCTGGCTGGGTCTGCCCCACGATCTCGGCCGGGAGGCCGGCCCCGCTGAGGGCAGCCAGGTTCACCGGGACGTACGGCTGGGCCAGGATCCGGCCTGGACCGTCGGCCGCGATGGCGCGCAGGTTGGACAGGGTCGAGCGGGCCGTGGGGGACCGGCTGGCCTCAAGCCGCTGGACGGTGGACAAGGTGGGGGCCACGGTGACTTGCACGGAGGGGTTGGCGGCCAGCAGCCCAGTCAGTTGGGCCAGGTCTCGCAGCCGGGCTGGCGACAGCGGGGGGATCGCCTCTGAGAGCGGCGCGTGGTCGGCGATCGCGACCGGCGCCCCGACCGGCACCACCCAGGAGAAGACGATCGGCCGGCTGCTGCGGTTCTCGGCATACACGAGGTAGGTGGTGAGGTGGGAGAGCACCACCCCTTGGGGGCTGAGCAGCTGCACCACCACCGGGTACACCCCCGAGCACTCGCCGTCGCCGGGGACGCAGCCCCCGTGGCCGTCGAGCCCGACAGTGGTGGAGCCGGCCGGCTCGGTGGTGCCGGCCACCACGTCGGTGGCCAGCTGGAGCCCGGCGCCCACTGGGCGCAGGGCGGTCAGCGGCTCGGGGGCGACGTCCTGCATCAGGCCGGACGGCCGGCCGCTCAGGGTCTGCTCGAACGCCGAGCGGCTCTCAAGCTTCTCGTAGAAGGCGAGACCGAGCTCAGAACCCGGTGGCGGATCGCCCCGGACCGCCACGGTGACCTGGAACGGCGCAGGCTGGCCGGGTGCCGAAGGGACGACGGCTGCGCTCTGGGACACCAGCACCAGGCTTGGGGTGCTGGACGGGGCGACCGGGGAGGCAGCGGCTGCCCCCGCGGCCATGGAGGACACCGCCACCACCGCCACGGCCAGGGCGAGACGGCCACGGACGCCGCGCGATCCCACCGAGCAACGCTAGCCGGTCGCGGGTGACATCCTCGGGTCCACTACCGTGGCGCGGTGCAGCACCCCGTCCCCGAACGCTTTCGCCCTCTGGTCGAGGCGACCGAGGAACTGGCCGGCCGCTTCGCCGGCGCCGGGAAGCGGCTGTACCTGGTCGGGGGCTCAGTCCGGGACGCGTTGCTCCAGCCGGGCGGGTCCGCCCGAGCGCCGGCGAGCGAGCCGGACATCGACCTCACGACCGACGCCCGACCCGAGGAGATCGAGCGCCTGGTGCGCGGCTGGGCCGACGCGGTGTGGACCCAAGGGGCCCGCTTCGGCACGGTGGGTTGCGCCAAAGCCGGCCGGCGCTACGAGATCACCACCCACCGGGCCGAGGCGTACCGACCCGACTCCCGCAAGCCCTCGGTCACCTTCGGCACCGACGTCGAGGCCGATCTCGCCCGTCGGGACTTCACCGTGAACGCGATGGCCCTGGCGCTGCCCCAGCTCGAGCTCATCGACCCCTTTGGGGGGTTGGCCGACCTGGCGGCCGGCGTGCTGCGCACGCCGCTCGCGCCGGAGGTGGCCTTCGAGGACGACCCGCTGCGGATGCTGCGTGCCGCCCGCTTTGTCGCTGGGTACAGCTTGGAGCCCAGACCGGAGCTCCGCCAGGCGGTCCGAGCGGGCCGCCGGCGCTTGGCCATCGTCTCGGCCGAGCGGGTGCGTGACGAACTCGACCGGCTCCTGACCGTGCCGCGGCCCTCGCTCGGGCTGTGGTTCGTGGTGGAGACCGGGTTGGCCGAGGAGTTCCTGCCGGAGCTGCCGGCACTGGCGCTCGAGCAGGACCCCATCCACCGGCACAAAGACGTCCTCGCCCACACGCTGGCGGTGGTGGACCGGACCTCGCCCGACCGGCTGCTGCACCTGGCGGCGCTCTTCCACGACGTGGGCAAGCCCAAGACCCGGGCCTTCGGCCCCGGGGGGACCGTGAGCTTCCACCACCACGAAGTGGTGGGCGCTCGGATGACCAGAGAGCGCATGGAGGCGCTGCGCTATCCCAAGGAGGATGTGGACACCGTGTCCCGACTGGTCGAGCTGCACCTGCGGTTCCACACCTACCAGCTGGGCTGGACCGATCGGGCGGTGCGTCGCTACGTCCGCGATGCCGGGCCTCTGCTCGATCGCTTGAACGAGCTCACCCGATGCGACTGCACCACCCGCAATGCCGCCCGGGCCCGGGCCCTGGCGCGGCGGATGGACGAGCTGCAAGAACGGATCGTCGAGCTGCGCCAGCGCAAGGAACTCGATGCGATCCGGCCTGACCTGGACGGGAACCAGGTGATGGAACTGCTCGGGATCCCCCCCGGGCCCCAGGTGGGTCGGGCGCTCGAGTTCCTCCTCGAGCTGCGCATGGACGAGGGACCGCTCGGAGCAGAAGAGGCTGCCCGGCGGCTGCGGGCCTGGTGGGCCGAGCAGGCGGGCTGAGGGGGGCCCTCAGGCCGGCGGCCACCGGCCGGGATCCCCACCGGCAGCAAACGCCTCGACCATCTCCCGGGCAACGTCGTCGTGGTACTGGACGGGAGGCGACTTCATGAAGTACGCCGAGGGCCCGACGAGCGGGCCGCCGATCCCTCGGTCGAGGGCCAGCTTGGCGCACCGGAGCGCGTCGATGATGACCCCGGCGGAATTGGGGGAGTCCCACACCTCCAGCTTGAGCTCGAGATTGAGCGGGACGTCGCCGAAGTTGCGGCCCTCCATCCGGATGTAGGCCCACTTGCGGTCGGCGAGCCACGGCACGTGGTCGGAGGGGCCGATGTGCACGTCGTCGGCCGGCAACGTCGTGTGCTCGATCTGGCTGGTGACCGCCTGGGTCTTGGAGACCTTCTTGGACTCGAGCCGGTCCCGCTCGAGCATGTTGCGGAAGTCCATGTTGCCGCCGACGTTGAGTTGGTAGGTGCGGTCGAGCACCAGACCCCGGTCCTCGAACAGCCGGGTGAGCACCCGATGGACGATGGTCGAGCCCACCTGGCTCTTGATGTCGTCGCCGATGATGGGGACGCCCGCCTCGGCGAACCGGCGGGCCCAGGCCGGATCGGAGGCGATGAACACCGGGATGGCATTGACGAAGGCCACCCCGGCCCCGAGCGCGGCCTCGGCGTAGTGCCGTTGCGCCTGCTCGGAGCCCACCGGGAGGTAGGAGACGAGCACGTCGGCGTCGGCGTCCCGAAGGGCCTGGGCGACGTCGACCGGCGGTTCGGGCGACTCCTCCACCACCTCGCGGTAGTAGCGGCCCAAGCCGTCGAGCGTTGGCCCGCGCAGCACCGGCACCCCCAGCTCGCCCAGTTCGGCGAAGCGCACGGTGTTGTTCTGGCCGGCGAACACTGCCTTGGACAGGTCGGTGCCGACCTTGGTCGCGTCGACGTCGAACGCCGCCACCGGCTCGAGATCGCCGACGTGGTATCCGCCGAGGACGACGTGCATCAGCCCCGGGACGGAGTCGTTCGGGTCGGCGTCCTTGTAGTAGGCGATCCCCTGGACCAGTGAGCTGGCACAGTTGCCGACCCCGGCGATCGCGACGCGGATGGAGGTCATGGTGTCTCCCTTCAGGCCGGTCGGCGGTCCCGCCGACGGTCACGCTCGGCCGCTCGCGCGCCCTCGGCGCGTTCGGCCTCGATCAAACGGTCGAGCCAGGCGATGTCCCGATCGACTCCCTCCGCGAGGTGCTCGGCGACCGAGCGAGCGTAGGGGTCCGCACCCCCGTCGGGTTCGGTCGGGATCTCCCGGCGTCGCTGGACCAACTGCTCACGGCGGCGCACGAGCAGCGCCAGCCGGTCCTCGGCGTCCATGTGGCCCGCGAGCGACAGCCGCAGCAGGAAACTGCGGGCGTCGTCGGGTGAGGGGTCGGTCAGGCGAGCCACGAACAGTTGCCGGCCGGCGGGGGTGATCCGGTAGACCTTGCGGAACCGTCGGCCCCGTCCTCCGGGGCGTCGCCGGGCCCGGGCCACCGCTCGCTCGCCGGTGAGCGACCCGGTGGGGGGGGAGGCGACCGGCCCGAAGCCAGGCACCGTTTCGACCGCGCCGCTCTTCTCCAGGCGAGACAGCGTCGGGTAGATCGACCCGAAGGACACGTTGGCCAAGCTCCCGAACCGCCGCCGCAGGCGCTTGCGGAGCTCGTAGCCGTGCTGCGGGCCCTCTTCGAGCAGCCCGAGGAGCGCCAGGTCCAACATCGCGCAAAACTATATCGCGTCGATATAGTTGCACGACTGGGCGGCCCGACGCCGATCGTGATCTGCTTCACGAGCTCGGTGCGCCGGGGTTCCCTGGCTCGAGCCATGAGGCCGCTGCCCGACGGGGCCCGGGGGTAGCCTGTCGGCGATGACCCTGACGCAGGAGCCGAGGGCGTCCAGGGACGACGCTGGCGGCGAGGGAGCCAGCGTCGAGTACCGCCTGCTCCGCAACGCGATCGTCCGTGACGTCCAGCGCGGCCGGGTCGGGCGCCAAGACGTCTGCGACGCCCATCCCGAGCTGTTGCGGGCGGCCCGCAACGTGGGCAAGCCGCGGGGCGAACGCTGTCCGATCTGCCAGCTGTGCGACACCGTCGAGGTGACCTACGTGTTCGGGAGCCGCCTGCCGCCGGGTGGCCGCTGTCCGGGGACCGCGGCCGAGCTCGAGCGGCTGCGGCGGCGCCGGGAGCCGGTGCTCTGCTACGACGTCGAGGTCTGCCCCGACTGCGCCTGGCACCACCTGACCCGCCGCTACCCGGCGGGCGGCCGGCGGGCTGACCGGGTCCGGTGAGCCCGCCGGTCAACGTCCACAGCTTGCGGACCCGCAAGCGGCGGGACGGGGCCGAACCGATCGTGATGGTCACTGCCTACGACCACCCGGGGGCGACCATTGCGTCCGCCGCCGGCGTCGACATCATCCTGATCGGCGACAGCGTGGCCAACACCGTGCTCGGCTACCAAGACACGCTCCAGGTGAGCGTGGACGACATGGTCCACCACGTGGCCGCAGTGGCCCGGGCCCGGCCGGACTGCCTGGTGGTTGGCGACATGCCGTGGATGAGCTACCACCTCGATCCCGCCGACGCGGTTCGCAACGCTGCCCGGCTGGTCCGGGCGGGGGCCCAGTGCGTGAAGCTAGAGGGAGGTCGGCGTCGGGTCCCGGTCATCGAGGCGATCGTGAACGCCGAGATCCCGGTCATGGGCCATATCGGTCTGACCCCCCAGTCGGTCCACGCCATGGGGGGCATGCGGGTGCAGGGCCGCCAGCTCGACGCGGCGAGCGAGCTGCTGGCTGACGCGCGGGCGATCGAGGCGGCCGGGTGCTTCGCGGTGGTGGTCGAAGGGGTGCCCGATGCACTGGGGAGGGCGGTGACGGCGGCCCTGAGCGTGCCGACCATCGGGATCGGCGCCGGCCCGGACTGCGACGGCCAGGTCCTGGTGTTCCATGACGTCCTGGGCCTGGGGACCGGCAGGGCGCCCAAG
This sequence comes from Actinomycetota bacterium, assembly GCA_021324355.1. GTDB lineage: Bacteria > Actinomycetota > Acidimicrobiia > Acidimicrobiales > RAAP-2 > Palsa-461. The sequence continues at coordinate 76,909 of JAJPJD010000010.1, read as the reverse complement.
TTCGTCCGGCGGTACGCCAACCTGGCCGAGGACGCGGTGAAGGCCCTGGCGGCCTTTGCCGCCGACGTGCGCAGTGGCGCCTTTCCCAGCGTCGCCGAGAGCTACGAGGCCTCCGAGCAGCTGCGAGCGGCCCTGGACCCCGGCCGCCGTGCGGAGAAGTCGCCCGGCGCGTTGGAGTAGCATCATCCGCCGATCGGGGACGTGCTGACGCGCCTCCGCCGGTCACCCTGCCCCGCACCAGGGGCCCGGGTCCACGAGGGTCCGGTCCAGAGGGAGGTGGGCCCAGATGCGGCCGTATGAAGTCATGGTCATCTTCGACGCCGGGGCCGATCCATCGGCCATCCAGGGGGTCGTCGACCGGGTCCTCGAGACGATCCGGTCGTCGGGCGGCAACCCCGGGACCGTCGACCGCTGGGGTCGGCGACCGTTCGCCTACGAGGTCAAGCACCGGCGAGAGGGGTACTACGTCGTCATCGAGCTGACCGGGGTGACCCGGACCGTCAACGACCTCGACCGGCTGCTCTCGCTGGCCGACGAGGTCATCCGTCACAAGGTGATCCGGCTTCCCGAAAAGGTTGCCGGCCGTGTCTCCGGTGGCAGCGCCCCGGAGGCGTCGGCGAGCCAGGCCGGCTGACCCGGCCGGCGCGCCAGCAAGGAGGAAACCGTGCCCACCGACAACACCGTCGTGCTGGTCGGGAACGTGACACGAGACCCGGAGTTGCGCTTCACCAACACCGGCCAAGCGACGGCCACCTTCGGCCTGGCCGTGAACCGTCGCTGGCAGAACCGCCAGACCCAGGAGTGGGAGGAGGCGACCAGCTTCTTCGACGTGGTCTGCTGGCGGGAGATGGCCGAGAACGTGAGCGAGTCACTCACCCGGGGCGCCCGGGTCATGGTGGCCGGCCGTCTCGAGCAGCGGACCTGGGAGTCCCAAGACGGCGACCGGCGCTCCAAGATCGAGGTCATCGCGGACGAAGTCGGCCCCTCCCTGCGGTGGGCCACGGCCCAGGTAACCAAGAACGACCGCCGAGGGCCAGGTGACGCGGGCGGGCGGGGCCGTCCGGCCGCGCCCCGCCCCGAGCCGGCAGCTGACTACGCCGCCGACGAGGAGCCGTTCTGATGGCCAGAGGGAACGCCAGGACCTCCAGCCGGCGGGCCCCCAAGGACGCCGGCCGCAAGGTGAAGAAGAAGCCGTGCGCCCTGTGCCGGGACCACGTGGAGTGGGTGGATTACAAGGACGTCGCGTTGCTCCGCAAGTACATGAGCGACCGAGGCAAGATCCGTTCCCGTCGGGTCACCGGGAACTGCGCGCAGCACCAGCGGGGGGTGGCTCTTGCGATCAAAACGGCCCGTGAGCTGGTGCTGCTGCCCTACACCCAGCGCACGGTGACCGAACGGCCGGGGAGCCGCCGCAGCCGGGTTGCTGGCGAACGTCGGCGGGCCGGCGAGGAACCGGTGGCCGGTCCGGAGACCGAGGCCATGGCCGATGCCGCCGAGGAGCCGGTCGAGGGCGATGCCGAGGAGGCGGTGGCTGACGGCGAGTCCGAGGCCATCAGCCCCGAGGCCGTCAGCGAGGACGGGGTCGTCTGATGCGGGTGCTCTTGCGAACCGACGTCCACGGGGTGGGCCAGCGTGGCGACATCGTCGAGGTGGCTGACGGGTACGCCCGGAACTTTCTCTTCCCGACCGAGCGGGCGCTCAAGGCGACCGACGGCATGGCGGCGCAGGCCCAGGCGATGCGCCGCGCCCGGGACCTCAAGCTCGCCGCGAGCGAAGAGGCGGCCCGGGCCCAAGCAGCCGTCCTCGATGGGACGACGATCTCGGTGGTCGCCCGGGCCGGCCCCACTGGCCGCTTGTTCGGTTCGGTGGGCGCTCACGACATCGCCCAGGCAGTGGAGGCCCAAAAGGGTGTCGAGCTCGACCACCGCGCGATCGAGCTGAGCGAGCCGATCAAGTCGGTGGGTTCTGTCGAGGTACCGCTCCGGTTGTTCGGCGACGTCACCGCGACCGTGACCGTGGAGGTCGTCCCGGCCGGCTGATCCTCGGGGCGTCGCGGCTGTCACAGGGGGGCGTCACCGTGGAGCCGTGAGGTGCCCCACGACCGCCGGGATGGGACCGTGCCTGCCTGACCACCGCGTCGGAGGGCTGTCCACTCTCCGTCCACAGGGTCCGACACAGGTTCTCCCTGGGCGTTCGGCGCAAGAATCCCCAGGTTGCGCGCCTTCCGACCCACAGGAAGTTCGGTCAGGGTTATGAGCACCATGGTGCAGGCGATCGACGACAGCAGAGCGCGTCCACTCCGGCCGGCTTCGAGTTCCCGACTCCCGCCCCACAATCTGGAGGCCGAGGAGTCGCTGCTCGGTGCCATGCTCTTGTCCTCGGACGCGGTCGCGATCGCGATCGAGACCTGCGGACCAGAGGACTTTTACAAGCCGGCCCACGGGCACATCTTCGCCGCCATCGTCGCGTTGTTCGAACGAGGCGAGCCGGTTGACGTGGTGACGGTCAAAGACGAGCTCACTCGCTCGGGCCTCATTGACTCGGTTGGGGACCCGGCGGTCCTGGTCGCGCTGCAGGCGAACACCCCGTCGATCGCGAATGCTCAGCACTACGCCCGCATCGTCGAGGAGCACGCGCTCTTGCGCCGGATGATCGGGGTCTCGGGCGAGATCGCGGATCTGGCCTACTCGGTCCCCGAGGACGTGACCGCGGCGGTCGACGAGATGGAGGCAAAGGTCTTCGCGGTCGCGCAGCGGCGGACCACCGAGTCGATCAAGTCGCTGCACGACGTCCTGCTGCCGAGCCTGGACCGGATCGAGGAGCTGTCCCGGGGCCGGGACGCGGTGACCGGCATCGCGACCGGGTATACGGACCTCGACAACATCCTGGCCGGCCTCCAGCCGTCAACCCTCACCATCGTCGGGGCCCGCCCGGCGGTGGGCAAGACCAGCCTTGCCTTGGGAATCCTGGCTCATGTGGGCATCGAGCTGCGCCGGCCCAGCCTGCTCTTCTCGCTGGAGATGGGCCACCTCGAGCTGTGCCAGCGGCTGCTCGCCTCAGAGGCGCGGGTGGATGGCCAGCGAGTGCGCACGGGACGGCTGCTCGAAGCCGACTGGAGCAAGTTGGGGGTCGCGATCAGCCGGCTCGACAGTGCGCCCATCTTCATCGACGACAACCCGAACCTCACCGTGATGGACATCCGTGCTCGCGCCCGCCGCTTGCGCAAGAGCGAGGGGGAGCTGGGGGTGGTGGTGGTGGACTACCTCCAGTTGATGACCGGTCGTGGGCGGGCCGAGAACCGCCAGGTCGAGGTGGCCGAGATCAGCCGGAGCCTCAAGATCCTGGCTCGGGAGCTCGAGACACCGGTGATCGCGCTTTCCCAGCTCTCTCGGAGTCTGGAGTCCCGCCAGGACAAGCGGCCGATGCTGTCGGACCTGCGGGAGTCCGGCTCCCTCGAGCAGGACGCCGACGTGGTGCTGTTCATCTACCGGGAGGAGCAGTACGACCCCGACATCCCGATCGAGCGCCGAGGTGACGCCGAGATCATCGTGGCCAAGCACCGCAACGGCCCGACCGGATCGGTCCATCTTGCGTTCTTGAGCCAGTACGCGCGCTTCGAGAACATGTCGAGGGTCTGAGCGCCTCAGCTGCGTGCCTGGTCCTTATGAGGGACCGCCGGCATGAGCGGGAGGTCGCTCGCCCGATGGCGAGCGAAACCGGGCAGGGCGAGCGCCAAGGCCACGGCGCCGACCACGCATGCCAGCCCACCGGAGACCACCGAGAACTGGGTGCCGGCCAGCGTGGCCACCCCACCGGACTCGAGGTCGCCGACCCGGGGGCCGCCTTGGACCACGGCGAGCTGGATGGCGATGATCCGGCTGCGGAAGTGCTCGGGCACCAGGGTCTGCAGGATGGTGTTGCGCAGGACCGCCGAGATGACGTCGGCCCACCCGGCGATGGCCAGCAGCACCAGGGCCGGCCACAGCATCCGAGTGAACCCGAAGGCGGTGATTGCCATGCCCCAGACCACCACCGCGACCACCACGGCCCGGCCCCGGCGGTCGAGCGTGCCCACCCAGCCGGTGGTGAGGGCGCCGGCCAGCGCGCCGACTCCCGGCGCTGCGAACAGGTACCCGACCACCGCTGGGCCGCCGTGGAAGACCCGCAGCCCGATGGCCGGGAACAGCGCCCGGGGCATCCCGAAGACCATCGCGTTGATGTCGATGAGGTACGCGCCCTGCATGATCGGCCGCTTCCGCAGGTACCGCAGGCCTTCCACGATCGAGCGGAGGCCGGGCCGGTCGGCCCCGGCAGCCGGCGGGATGGGACGCATCATCGCAGTGGCGGCGATGGCCACGAGGAAGGTGAGCGCGTCGATCCCGTAGACCCAGGCCACCCCGGCGTGGCCGATCAGCACGCCGCCCAGGGCTGGACCGGCGACCGCCCCCACCTGCGCCAGGGCCTGGAGGAAGGAGAGCGCGGCGACCAGATTCCCGGTGCCGACCAGCGCCGGGACCACCGAGTTGCGGGCCGGGTTGGCGAACCCGCCGAGGCCGGCGGCGAGGGCGCTGACGAGGTAGAGGGCCAGGAGCGAGGGGTGCGGGACCACGGCGTTGAGTGCCAGGCCGCCGCTGGTGAGGGTGAGGGCGGTGCTGGCCACGAGCAGCAACAGGCGGCGGTCGACCGCGTCGCCGACCGAGCCGCCGATCAAGGAGCCAGCCACCAGCGGGACCAGCTGGGCCAGGCTGACGGCGCCGACCTGGAAGGACGAGCGGGTCTGGGCGTAGACCTGGTAGGGGATGGCCACCACCGTGAGCTGCGAGCCGATGGTGGAGACCAGCTGGCCGAGAAACAGCAGGCGGAACTCGCGGCTCTCCCGCAGTGGCGCAGGATCGACCAGGATCCGCCGGGGCACCGGTCGCGGCGGTGCTCAGGGGGCTGGTGGCCCAGCGGGACGGTTGGGGGCAGCGGCCGGCGGGACCAGCGAGCCGGCAAGGCCGGGCTCGGGCACCGGGGGCCGGGCCACCAGCTCGAACGGGATCACCCCGGCCCACACCGCCAAGGCCAGGTCTTCGGGGTCGTCTTTCGGTCCGCCGGCGCGGATCTTGGCCGATCCCTCGTCGATCGGGAACCGGACGACGGCGGTGGCCCGGAGCTCCGAGGGGCTCGGGGGCCGGGCCAGTGCGCTGCGGCCTGGGACCATGCGTTCGAGCAGGGCGGCGCTCGCTGCCCGCTTCTCCTGTGCGTCCTCGACCGGCGTGCCGGTCCCGAAGAGCATCACGCAGCGGTAGTTCATCGAGTGGTGGGCGGCGGCGCGGGCGAGGACCAGGCCGTCCAGGAGGGTCACCGTGACACACGCGCCCGACCCCGACGCGAGCAGGCCCAAGGTTCGGTTCCCGGCCGCACCGTGCAGGTAGAGGTGGCGGTCCACCCGGACGTAGGCGAGGGGCGAGACCACCGGCACCGTCCCGTCGAGGACCCCCACGTGGCAGACGAGCCCGTCATCGAGGATCGCCTCCACTGCTGCCCGCTCGTGGGTGCCTCGCTCTCGCATCCGCCGGAGCCCGCTGCGGGCCGTGACCGCCAGGGAGGCGGCCGGTTGCTCAGCTGGCGGCACGAGCGCGCAGAGCGTCGAGCGCTTCGTCAGCGTGCTTGGCCATCGACAGCTCGGAGTGGATCACCGCGAGAATGCGACGGTCGGTGTCGATGACGAAGGTGGTGCGCCGGTTCCGGAGCGCCGGGATTCGGCGACGCACGCCGAACTGCGCGGCGACCGCACCGTCGACGTCGGAGAGCAGGGGATAGCCCAGCCCGTGCAGCTCCGAGAACTGCCGCTGCTTGTCGACCGGATCGGCGCTGATCCCCACCGGCTGGCCGCCAGCTTGGGCCAGCTCCGCCCGCAGGTCGCGGAAGTGGCAGCTCTCCTTGGTGCACCCGTAGCTCATGGCTGCCGGGTAGAAGAAGAGCACGACTGGGCCGGACTCGAGGAGCTCACTCAGGCGGCGCCGGGTCCCGGTCTGGTCGGACAGCTCGAAGTCCGGGGCGACGTCTCCTGATCTCACCGGCCCGAGCGTACCGTGGCCCAGCCGGCCGCCCTCAGCTCTCGAAGCGGAACCCCACTCCCCGCACGGTCACCAGGTGCCGAGGATTGGCTGGATCGCGCTCGATCTTTCGGCGCAGCCGTTTCATGTGCGTGTCGAGGGTCCGGGTGTCGGCGAGGTCCTGGTCCCACCAGATCCGGTCGATGCACCGCTCGCGGGTCACCACTTGGCCGGCGTGGGACATGAGCAGGGCCAGAAGGTCGAACTCCTTGCGGGCCAGTTCCACCGGCCGGCCGTCGACGGTGACCTCGCGCCGGCTGGTGTCGAGGCGGATCCCGCCGGCCACCAGCACGTCGTCGCCCGGCTCGCGGGCTTCGGAGCTGCCACGGCGCAGGACGGCTCGCATCCGGGCCACCAACTCGCGGAGCCGGAACGGCTTGGCCACGTAGTCCGACGCCCCCAGTTCGAGGGCGAGGACCACGTCGACCTCGGCATCCTTGGCCGTGACCATGATCACCGGGACCGGGGCGAGCGCTCGCAAGCGCCGGCAGAGCTCAAGGCCGGACTGGTCGGGGAGCATGACGTCGACCAGCACGAGATCAGGATGGAACTGGACGAAGCGGTCCAGCGCCTCCTCGCCGTCGGCTGCGCACTCGACCACGAAGCCCTCTTGGGACAGCCCGCTTGCCAGCGCGTCTCGATAGGACTGCTCGTCGTCGACCACCAGCACGGTAGGCCGGCGGTCGTGGCGCGTGGCCGGCCGTGATGCCCCGGTCATCAGCGTCACCGTGCCGCCGAGCCACCCTGGCGCCGCTCGGAGGCCCCGCTGGCCCGTTCGACGCTGCAGTGCAGGGACATCGAAGACTACGGTAAGCAGGCGACATGAACGGCCCGCGAAAGGTCGCTGAACCCGAGGTGACGCCGAGATGAACTGTCGGGGTCTTCTGGCGGGACACCTGGGCATGGGCGGCGATCCGTGGTGACCGGCGCCATCCCCGGGCCCTACGGCGACCGGGTGAACCGCCGCCGCCAGGTCCAGATGACGGCCGGGGAGGTCGAGCGGTTCCTGGTCGAGGCCCGGGACTTGACCCTGTGCACGTTCAATCACGACGGGACGATCCATGCGGTGGCGATGTGGTACGGGTTCTTGGACGGCGACGTCGCGGTCCACACCAAGGCCAAGTCTCAGAAGGCGCAGAATCTCCGCCGCGATCCGCGGATCACCTGCCTTGTGGCGGCCGGGACCCGCTACGAGGAACTCCGCGGGGTGGAGCTCGTCGGCCGGGCAGAGATCGTGGAAGACGCCGAGCGTCTCTTCGCCATCGGGGTCAGCGTGTTCGAGCGCCACGTCGGTCCCTACCGCGAAGCCGAGCACCGACGGGTCGTTGAGGTGCTCCTGCACAATCGGGTCGGGGTCGTGGTGCATCCCGAGCGGGTGGTGAGTTGGGACCATCGCAAGCTGGGGGCGTGAGGCAGACGCCGCCGACGCGATTGCGCGGCGCATGACCCTCCCCCATACTTCACCACCGGCCGCAGTGCGCACCGCGAGTGGCTGCACCGGAGGGGGCATGGACAACCAAGCACCTGGGGCGCTGGCGGTCGAGGGGGTGTCGGTGGAGTTCGGTGGGCTCTTGGCCCTCGACGCCGTCTCGCTCGACTGCCGGGTGGGGGAGGTGGTCGGGGTCATCGGACCCAATGGGGCCGGCAAGACAACGCTGTTCAACGTGATCTGCGGCTTCGTCCGCCCCACCTCGGGCCGCCTGGCGGTCAACGGCTCGACGCTGCGTCGGCACCGGCCGCACGACCTGGCCCGGCTCCGGGTGGCGCGGACGCTCCAGGGGGTGGGCCTGGTGCAGGGCCTCACCATCGTGGAGAACGTCATGCTCGGTGCTCAGGCCCTGTTGCGCGCTGACTTCGTGTCGGCCCTCTTCGGCGCGTGGCGTTCGAGCCGCGAGGAGGCGAGGTTCAGGTCCCGAGCCCGGGCCCTCCTGGACCAGCTCGAGATCGGCGAATTCGCCGACCGCTACCCGGCGACCCTCCCCTACGGCGTGCAGAAGCGGGCTGCGCTGGCGCGCGCGCTGATTGCCGAGCCGACCCTGCTGCTGCTGGACGAGCCGGCGAGTGGGCTGTCCGCCGAGGACATGACCGAGCTCGGCACGTTCCTGCGATCCCTGCGCGACCGCATGGGCATCGTCCTGGTCGAGCACCACATGGACCTGGTGATGTCGACCTGTGACCGGCTGGTGGTGCTCAACTTCGGCCGAGTGATCGCGACCGGGACTCCCGAGGAGATCAGTGCCAACCCCGAGGTCACCGAGGCCTACCTGGGTGAGGACGTGCGGGAGGTCACCAGAGGCAAGGACCGAACCTCCGGTGCTTGAGGTCGAGGATCTCTCGGTCTCCTACGGCGCGGTGCAGGCGCTGCGAGGGGTGTCCTTCGAGGCCCGAGCCGGCCAGGTCACTGCGGTGCTCGGGGCCAACGGTGCGGGCAAGACCACCTTGCTGCGAGCCATCAGTGGTCTGGTTCCGGTCCAGCGGGGCACCGTCCGCTTCGGGTCGAGGACCCTCACCGGCATGGCACCGGAGTCCATCGTCCAGTGCCGTGTCGGGCACGTGCCCGAAGGCGGTTCGGTGATCACCGAGCTGACCGTGGAGGAGAACCTCGAGCTCGGGGCGGCATGGCGCTACCGGCGTCGCCAGCGTGCCGAGCACATCGAAGAGGTCTACGCGCTGTTCCCGCCGCTCAAGGAACGAGCAAAGCAGCGGGCGTCGTCCTTGTCGGGGGGCGAGCGCCAGATGCTCGCCATTGGCCGAGCCGTGGTGTCCCATCCCGAGCTGCTGCTGCTGGACGAGCCGTCGCTCGGGCTGGCCCCGATCGTCACCGCCAACCTCATGGCGGTGCTGGTGGAGCTGACCGAGCGAGAGGGGATCACGGTGGTGCTGGTGGAGCAGAACGCTCGCAGCGCGCTGTCCATCGCGAGCTGGGCGATCGTGATCAACCTGGGGAGCGTGGTGGTCTCTGATCGGGCCGAGATCGTGGCCGCCGACAGCGACCTTCGCCACCATTACCTGGGCTTCTAGGAGGGCTCATGCGGCTGTTCGTGAACGTGACGCTCGGTGGGATCGCCGAAGGGCTCATCTTCGCTTCGGTCGCGCTCGGCCTCGTGCTCATCTTCCGGGCGACCAACATCATCAACTTCGCGCAGGGCGCGATGGCGATGCTCACCACCTTCATCGCGTTCAGCGTGCTCGGTCGGGGGGTTGGCTACTGGCCGGCGTTCGTGGTTGCGCTGGCGTGCGGGCTCCTGCTCGGCGGCGCGGTGCAGCTCGTCTTGGTGCGGCCGGTCGAGAACAAGCCTCCGCTCAACGCGGTCATCGTCACCTTCGGGCTGCTCATCCTGCTCGAAGGGATCGCTGGGGCAATCTGGGGGAACACGAACCGCAGTTTCCCGGCGCCGTTCTCAGAGCGCGGGTTGGTGGTCGGCAAGACGTCCATCGCCTTTTCCCACTTCGACGTGTTCATCGTGGTGGCGGTGCTGGTGCTGGCCGGGCTGATTGGCGCGCTGTTCCGCTTCAGCACCCTTGGACTTCGGATGCGGGCGGCCGCCTTTGCCCCCGAGGCGGCCCGCCTGCTCGGGATCCGGGTCGGCCGGCTGCTCACGCTGGGCTGGGCGCTGGCCGCGGTCGCCGGTGCGCTCGCCGGCGTGCTCGTGGCCCCGACCAGTGTCTTCTCGCCCAGCTACATGGACCTGATCCTGGTCTACGCCTTCACTGCCGCGGTCTTAGGGGGCTTGGACAGCCCGGTCGGGGCCCTGGTCGGGGGGCTGGTCACCGGACTGGTCCTGGCGTACGTGGGCGGGTACCTGGGCGGCGCGCTCGAGCCGATCGGCGCGCTGGTGCTGTTGATCGTGGTTCTCATGATCCGCCCCGAGGGGCTGTTCGCCCGGCCGACCGCACGGAGGGTCTGATGATCAAGCTGCCACCGCTGCCGGCCTGGGCCCGCCTCCCCCGCCAGCCGCTCCTGCGGCACCTGCTGTTCGCGGTGGTGGGCGGCGTGTTCTTCTACTTGCTGACCCAGTCGTTGAGCGATTTCAACGACTTCGAGATCGGAGAGCTTGCCGTCTATGCGATTGCGATCGCCGGTCTCAGCCTTCTCACCGGTGTCAACGGCCAGATCTCGCTCGGCCAGGGCGCGTTCGTGGCGGTTGGCGCCTACACCTTGGCCGAGCTGCAGGTCCACCAGCCGATGAATCTGGTGCTGGAGCTCCTGGCGGCCACCGCGATGACCGCCGTCGTGGGGCTCGTCATCGCCGTGCCGGCGACCCGCCTCCACGGGCCGTACCTGGCCGGCATGACGCTGCTCTTCGCGCTGGCCCTGCCGTTCTTGAGCGACAAGTACTCGAATTTCTTCGGCGGGGACCAGGGGCTCACGGTTCCGCCACCGTCGGCCCCGGGGTCGATCGACCCCCAGAAGTGGCTGACTTGGATTCAGCTGTTCTGCGCCCTGGTGGTCATGGTCCTGCTGGCCAACCTGCTGTCCAGCCGCTTCGGCCGGTCGTTCCGGGCGGTTCGTGACGACGAGGTGGCGGCGTCGCTGGCCGGCGTGCATGTCGCCCGGACCAAGGTGATCGCCTTCGTGGTCTCCTCGGCCTGCGCCGGTCTCGCGGGCGGACTGCTCGCCCTGTCCAGCGGGGTGGTGAACACCGGCGAGTTCCCGCTGTCGCTGTCGATCTTCATCCTGGCCGGGATGGTGCTGGGCGGCTCCGGGACCATCTTCGGGGCCTGGTGGGGGGCGGTCGTGGTGGTCTACCTGCCCAGCCAGTGGTCCCAGTCCCTGGCCAGTACCTTCCACTTCAACCACCTGCTCAGCGCCAACTTCGCGGTCATCGCCTTCGGGGCCATCTTGGTGGTCGTCATGCTGGTTGCCCCGAGCGGGATCCAAGGCGGGTTCCGGTGGCTGGGCCAGCACCTGGTGACCCTCTCGACACGGCCCGAACCGACCGGTAACATTTCTGTCGCGTTACAGCACACGACAGAACCCGATCAGACCGGTGACAGTTCGGCTGCGGAACAGCTGCCGAGCTCCGGAGGCCGCTAGCGGTTCCCGGGCACCGGGGTCGGGGAGACCGCAGTGGTCGAACCGGGAGGGAACGCATGGTACGAGCATGGAGCCGCCGGGCCACGAGCCGGGCGAAGGCGCTGGTGACCGCAGTGTCGCTGGTGGCCCTGGTGGCCGGCAGCCTGAGCCTGTTCTCGGGTGCGGCTGGGGCCGCCCCGACCACCGGGGTGACGGCCAAGTCGATCACGATCGGCGCCACGGTGCCGCTGACCGGCGTGGCCGCGCCCGGCTACGACGAGATCGCCCCAGCCATGAACGCCGTCTTCGCCTGGGTGAACGCCCATGGCGGCGTCTACGGGCGCAAGATCAACTACGACTACGTCGACGACGCCTACAACCCGTCGCAGACGACGATCCAGACTCGCAAGCTGGTCCTGCAAGACAACATCTTCGCTGACGTCGGCCCGCTGGGAACGCCGACCCAGCTTGCGGTGCAGGGGTTCTTGAACTCCGAGAAGGTGCCGCAGCTGTTCGTGGAGTCGGGCTGCGACTGCTGGAACAACCCCAAGGCCCCCTACACCTTCGGATGGCAGCCGCCATACACGGTCGACGGGAAGATCCTGGGCGCCTACATCAAGACCCACTTCGCCGGGAAGAAGGTCGGCTACCTCTACCAGGACGACGAGTTCGGCCAGGACTTCGTGAAGGGCCTGGACATGGAGATTCCCAAGTCCTCGGTGGTGAGCCGCCAGACCTATGACGTCGCGACCCTGGCCGGCCCGCTGACCTCGCAGATGTCAGCCCTCCAAGCGGCTGGGGCCCAGGTGGTCGCCATGGCCACCGTGCCCGCGGCCACCGCGCTGGCCCTGCTGCCGGCCTATGAGATCGGCTACCACCCGCAGTTCGTCTTGGACGCGGTCGGAGCTGACCCGCCAACGGTCGGGCCGCTGCTCTCCTCGTTCACCAGCAAGGGCGGTGGGAGCGCCTCCCAGGCGAGCGCCGCGGTCGGCCTGCTCGACGGGATTATCACCAACGCCTATCTGCCGGCCGAGAACGACACCTCGAACGCCTGGATCCAGGTCGACCGCAAGCTGCTCCAGAACTACGCGCCGACGGTGTGGCAGAAGTACGGGCTTGACGGGAACACCGAGTACGGGCTGGCCCTCGCCTTCACCTTCGTCCAGGCACTGGAGAAGGCCGGGAAGAACCTCACCCGGCAGAGCCTGTTGAACGCCATCAGCAAGGACGGCAAGTCCTTCGACACCCCGGGGTTGGTGCCGCTGACTTACGGCCCCAACAGCCACTTCGGGTTCCAGGGTGACTCGGTGGTCCAGATCTCGTCCTCGGCGTCGCCGATCGTGACCCCGAACGGGTCGTTCCCCGGGGTCGTCCAGCTCGCCGGGCCGTACGTGACCAACGTCGGCAAGGGGCCGGTGAAGGCCTACACCGCCAAGTCGTCCCAGCCGCCGGCCAAGCTGGTCAAGACGGCCTAGGGCCTCGCCCCTAACCGAACCCGCCGTGCCGCCGGCCCGATGGCCGGCGGCACGGTCGCGCTCGGCGGACAGTGGAGCCGTCGGACCGCGGGTCTGTGGCGCCGCCGGTCCGGGGTTCTCCTGTGAGAACGATTGCAAGGCCGTGTCGGGCTGCCTAGGGTGCGGGTCGGACATCGGAGGAGCCATGGCAAGGGACACCATCGTCGATCAGCCCACCGGCCGGAAGTGCTTCTTGGACTTCCCCGACGACCTGCGCCAGGGGGAGGAGGTGACCTTCCTGCTCAGCCTGCACGGCGGGGGTTCCGCCGGCGCGTGGCAGCGGGAGTACTTCCCCGCCTACGACTACGCGAACCAGTACCGGTTGGTGATCGCGACCCCGAGCGCCGCCACCGTCGAGCCGACCCGCCATTGGGATCCGAAGGCCGATGACGAGTACCTGGAGCGTCTCGTCGAGCAGGTCTTTGAGCGATTCGGCCGCGAGCGCATCCGGGCCTTCTGGTTGGTCGGGCACTCCCAGGGTGGGTCGACCGCCCGGCGGCTGCTCGACAGTCCGTTCTTCGCCGATCGGGTCGACGGGTGGTTGAGCCTGTCGGGCGGAAGGATCGGCCCAGCCGAGCGGGCGCCGAACTTTGGTCCGCCGCGCAGTGAGGCCGAGCAGGCCGCCATGGAGGCGTTCCGGGCCCGGATGCGGGCCCAAGGGCCGCCGCCGCCACCGCAGACCGACATCTCGTTCATCTTCGCCACCGGGGAGCACGAGATCACCGTGCTGCCCGAGACCTCGCCGTGGGCGGAACGGTACGGGGCTGGACCGCGCCAACACCTGGCCGACGTCGTGGACGACGAGCCGGGGAAGATTCACGACACCCGGTGGGGTGATCGCTCGACCCCGAGCTGGGGCCGCTTGCCCCGGCCGGGCACGGCCCGCATGTTCATCTATCCCAACGCTCGCGACGGCCGGGTGATTGCCGACGTGGTGCGCCTCGACAAAGGGCATACCGAGGGTTTGGAACCGCGGATCACCGAAGAGCTTGTTCGGTTGATGGTCTCGGCCCCCGGCGGCAAGGCCAAGGCGGCCGGAATCTGATCCGAACTGTGATCGGAGTCGCAGTTCCCCACCCGCCGCCGGGTCGGGCGTGATCGCATCGACCGTGGTGGCACGGTCACCGTGTGCAAGCGGTCGGGGTACCACGCCCCGAAAGGGCCAGGTCGAGGTGGGCAGGCGTGTCCGCGGGGTCCTGAGGCACCGTCCGGGCCGCCTCGCGGCACCGCTGCGAGCGGGCGACGGGAATCGAACCCGCGTTCTCAGCTTGGGAAGCTGATGTTCTGCCGCTGAACTACGCCCGCCAGTGCCCGCCACACTATCTTCTTGTTCCACGTTGCTTTGACCGGACGAGATGGCTCCTGAGCAGGGAGATCCCTGCTCTGACCGGAAGTGGGTCTCGATACATGGTGGTACGGATCGTCATTGGGCTGAGCGCGACCGCACTGGCGTTCGCGGTTGCCGGACGTCGCCTCTGGCGGATCTCCAAGCTGGTCCGTTCGGGCGCGCCGGCGCCGGATCGGGTGCAGGACCTTGCGTCGCGCGCCGAGGCAGAGCTGGTCGAGGTCGGGGGCCAGCGCAAGCTGTTGCGCTGGACGGTCCCAGGGGTGGCGCACGCGTTCACCTTCTGGGGTTTCACCGTGCTGCTGTTCACCATCATCGAGGCCTACGGAGACCTCTTCTCCAAGACCTTCGCCATCTGGGGATTCGGACACAACCCAGTTCTGGGTTTTCTGGAGGACTTCTTCATCTGCGCCGTCCTGGTCGCGCTGTGCGTGTTCTCGGTGATCCGGATCCGCAACGCGCCCAAGCGACTTGATCGCCGGTCCCGCTTCTACGGTTCCCACACCGATGCGGCGTGGGTCACCCTCCTGCTCATCGCGATGGTGATGGTCACGCTCCTCATCTATCGGGCGGCCCAGACCAACACCGGCGACTTTCCCTACACGTGGTGGGCCTTCGCATCCCACCTGGTGGGAAAGGCGCTGCATCCCCTGGGGTCAGGCGTGAACAGCGTGCTCGAGACGGTGTTCGTCATCCTGAACGTCTGCGTGATCGTGGGCTTCTTGGTGTTCGTCTCCTACTCGAAGCACCTTCACATCTTCGCTGCGCCACTGAATGTGGCCATGTCGAGGCGCCCGCGTGCGCTCGGTGCCCTCGACAAGACCCCGGACATGGATATGGAGAACGTGACCGAGGACACCGTGTTCGGCGCAGGGTTGATCGAGCACTTCACGTGGAAACAGATGCTCGACTTCGTCACCTGCACCGAATGTGGGCGGTGCCAGGCGGTATGTCCGGCGTGGAACACCGGCAAGCCGTTGTCGCCCAAGCTGGTGATCATGGGGCTGCGGGACAACATGTTCTCCCAGGCATCGAGGTTGCTCGCTCGGGACCCCGAGAAAGCCGAGCCGACCGAGACCCTGGTGCCGAACACCATCGAGCCGGATGTGCTGTGGTCCTGCGTGACCTGCGGGGCGTGCGTCGAGGAGTGCCCGGTCGACATCGAGCACGTGGACGCGATCGTCGACATGCGTCGATACGAGGTTCTCATGGAGTCCCGGTTCCCGAGCGAGGCCGGCCTCATGCTTCGCAACATCGAGAATCAGGGCGACCCCTGGGGGCTCGGCCAGGCGAAGCGGACCGACTGGATCGCGGCACTGGACTTCGAGGTTCCGGTGGTCCAGGACACCATCCCCGACGACGTCGAGTACCTCTACTGGGTCGGCTGCGCCGGCGCGCTCGACGAGCGGGCCCGCAAGGCCGTCCAGGCCACCGCCCGAATGCTCCACCGCGCCGGGGTGACCTTCGCCATCTTGGGTCAGCGCGAGTCGTGCACCGGCGACCCGGCCCGCCGGCTGGGGAACGAGTATCTCTACCAGGAGCAGGCCAAGCTCAACGTGGAAACTCTGAAGAGCGCCGGGGCGAGAAAGATCGTGGCGACCTGTCCCCACTGCTTCAACAGAATCAAGAACGAGTACCCCCGCCTGGGAGGCGACTTCGAAGTCATCCACCACGCCCAGTTGCTCGAGCACTTGGTCTCTACCGGCCGGTTGAGCCCCGGAGACGGCTACGAGGGCACGGTCACCTACCACGACCCCTGCTACCTCGGTCGGCACAACCGGGTGTTCGATCAGCCCCGCTCGGTGCTCGATGCCATCCCCGGCGCTCGCCAGATCGAGATGCGCCGGTGCCGCGAGCGCAGCTTCTGCTGCGGGGCCGGCGGGGCCCGGATGTGGATGGAGGAGACCATCGGCAAGCGCATCAACATGGAGCGAACCGACGAGGCGCTCTCGACTGGAGCCGACGTCGTCTCGACCGCCTGCCCCTACTGCATGATCATGCTCGACGACGCGGTGCGGGCGAACAGCAAGGAGGACGAGGTTCGGGTCCTCGACCTCTCCCAGTTGGTCGAGGAGTCACTGTCCCCGGCAGCAGCGGAGCGCTCGGGCTCGCAGCCGGCCTAGGGACGGCCAGCCCCGTCAGCCGCGGAGCTGACCGTAGGCGGAAGCCGGGCGGAAGCTGAGGACGACCCGCCGCTCCGCGACCATGGCACGGCGGTAGTCGTCCCAGTCCGGGTGGTCCTCGCCCCGAATCTGCCGGTACAGGTCGACCAGCTCGTCCACGACCTGATCGGTCGGCTCGGCCGCCGGCGGGCTGAGCTGGGCAGTGCCGTCGAACACGACGTACTCCCAGAACGAGTCCCCCGGGACGTAGAGCTCGGCTCGCTGGTCTCGGCGGAGGTTCCTCGTCTTTGCTCGGTCCTCGGTCACAGAGATCCGGGTGGATCCGTCCGGCTCCATGAGGAAGATGATGTTGGAGGCCTGGGGCCGGCCGTCCCGGCGGATCGTGATCAGGACTCCCTGCCGCCGCGACTGCGCGAACTGCACGGCACGGGAGAGTTCCACCGCCTCAGCCGGGGAAGGCGAGCTTGTCGGCTTCGCGCAGGCGGGACGCCATCGCCGCCAGCATCTTGCGGCTGAGCGATGGCATGGTGTCGAGCAGCCCCAGGAAGTGGCGCTGCTCCAGGACCAGCAGGTCCATGTCGGTCTCGGCCACGATGGTGGCCGACCGTGGCTGGCGGTCGAGCAGGGCCAGCTCGCCGAACCACTTGCCGGGCCCAAGGGTGGCCACCTTGCGCCCCTTGCGCTTGACCGCAGCCGTGCCGTTCACGATCAAGAAGAACTCGTGACCGGTGGCCCCCTCCTCGCAGAGCACCTCGCCCGCGTCCACGTGGATCTCGTCGAGCGACGAGCGCACCTTTCGGAGGTCCCTGGCCGAGCACGCCGCGAACAGCCAGATTTGGGAGAGGTCGATTTCCTTTGCGCTCGTGCGTGGCATGGGCGGAAAGGGTAGTCGGCCTGGGCCGGACCTGCCCGGCAGTGTGGAGGGTTCGGCGTGTCGTGCTCGGGTCTTGACGCCAGACCACCAAGAGGTACCCTTCGCCGATGTCCCCGGCAATGCCAGAGGATCAACGTGGGGGCGTGCCGACCCATCCACCGTCCGGCTCGTTCGGCGAGCGGCTCCGGCGGCTGGTGCTGAAGCCGTCGGACGGTGGCGGCGGTACTCGAGCTGCCGCTGACCATCCGGGTTCCGAAGACCGGGAGCGCCTGGTGGCCCTGGCCGCCGCCCCCCTGGCGGCGGCGATCGCGCTGGTGGTGACCAGTTACTTGATCGCGCACGACCCACCGGCCCGGCTCCGAGATGGCCAGCTGAACAAGCTGCACGCCAGCATCGCCACCTACCACCTGCTCGAGTTGGTCCTGCTCGCCTTGGCGGTGGTCATGCTGGCTGCCGCCTGGTACCGCAAGCGTCTGTTCGTCGGCATGGCCATGGCCCTCTATGGGCTGGCCATCTTCAACCTCCACTACTGGGGGTTCGGGGTGCCCTTCCTGTTGGGAGGGGCGTGGTACCTGGTCCGCGCCTATCGGAGCTCCCAGGCTGACAAGCCGGCACGCGACCCAGCGCGGCCGACCCGGGGCCGGCCCCAGGCCAACCGGCGCTACACACCCCCAGCCTGAGCTCCCGACGGACGCGCCACTCGGCGCCGGCTCGCCCGCAGTGCCCATGGGGCCAGGGCCCCGAGCCCGCCCAGCGCCAACAACGACGGGATGACCACCAGGCTCGCCAGTGACCGGTGCAGTGCCACAGTGCCCGGGGCGGACACCAGTTCGGGGTCGTCCGAGGCGATGACGACCTGGACCATCGAGCCGGGTGCCCGTCGGATGTTCCCTGGGACGGCCTGGGCGTAGGTGACGCCGCGGTAGCGGTAGGTGCCGCGGCAGGCGTACCCCGCAGCATTGCTACCGCTGCCCCCGAGCAGCCCGACGCACCCGGTCACGGTCATCAGGGCGTGGACCCCGTGCGCTTCGAGGTCGTTGGCTTGGGCGCGCTGGTGCAGTCCGGCTGCGAGCAGCAGTCCCGCCGAGGCGAGCAGGCCGACGGCCAGCGCGATGGCGGCACCGCGCGCGACCGACCCGGCGCTGACCGCCACCGTTGCGCCGCGCAGCGTCGAGACCGGAGCGTCGGAGGAAACCGTGGGGCAGCCCGAGATGGGCGGATCCTAGGTCGACGCTCGACCGAGGGAGCAGGGAAGACGGCCTCGGGCCGCATGTTCATGCTCTGGAAACACGGACGTGACGGTCCAGAAACCCCCAGGCTGCATCCTGTCGGCGGCAGGGACGGACCACTGCACACGGGCCGTGGCTCGGGCAGCGGGACGTCACAAGAGAGGAGACCCGAGTCGTGTACGTGCTCGCTGCTGCGCACCAGGTCCCGTACCCGAGTTGGCTGAACACGGGCGACAACACCTGGCAGATCGTCGCCGCCACCTTCGTCGGCCTCATGAGCCTTCCTGCTCTGGCCGTGTTGTACGCGTCCATCGTCCAGAAGAAGTGGGCGGTCAATGTCCTGGCGATGATGTTCGCCGGGTTCTCGCTGGTGCTGATCGCCTGGGTCCTGTGGTCCTACAAGATGGGCTTCGGGTCGACCTCGCTTGGTGGGGGCGTCCACAACGGGGTGCAGACCCAGCTCACCGGCGTGGGCTGGGTGAAGCACTTCTTTGAGAACCTGGTCGGCAAGCCGGGACAGATCACCAACGCAACCAATGAGCAGGGCCAGGCAGTGTCGGCGGCCAACACGGTCATCCCCTTCCACTTCCCGACGACGTCGTTGGCCTACTTCCAGTTCGTCTTCGCCGCCATCACGCCGCTGCTGTTCATGGGGAGCCTGGTCGGCCGGATCAAGTTCTCCGCCTGGTGCCTCCTGGTCCCGTTGTGGTCGACCTTCGTGTACGCGATCAACGCCTTCTTGCTCTGGGGCGGTGGGTACTTCGCGCAGGAGGGGGCGCTGGACTTCTCCGGCGGGTTCGTGATCCACATGTCTGCCGGGGTGTCGGGGTTCGTGGCGGCGTGGGTTCTGGGCCCGCGGCTCATGCGAGATCGCCAGCACGCCATCCCCAACAACCTGGTGATGGCAGCAGTAGGTGCGGGGATCCTGTGGCTCGGCTGGAACGGCTTCAACGGCGGCGACCCCTACTACGCCGGGGTGGACGCGGCCGCTGCGGTGGTCAACACCAACCTGGCGACCGCGGTCGGGGTCGTGGTCTGGATGGCCATGGACGCCTGGTTCACCCGGTCCAAGAAGCCGACGTTCCTCGGGGGCGTGAACGGGATGATCTGCGGCTTGGTCGGGATCACCCCATGCGCCGGTTGGGTGAACGGGTGGGGCGCGATCGCGGTCGGGGCCATCTGCTCCGCCCTGGTGTGGGTGTGCTGGAACTACCTGTCCAAAGTGCGCCCCTTCTCCAGGGTGGACGACGCCTTGGGGGTCGTCTACACCCACGGGATCGCCGGCTTCGTCGGCGGGATGCTCCTCGGGATCTTCGGTGACCCGAACATGCTGGAGTACGGCTGTGGCCACCTCAGTGCGGCCGGCCAGGTCGTCTCCACCTCGAGTGCCGCCTACGCGGCCTCGTCGAAGAGCTGCGTACCGTTCTCGGTGAGCGGGCTCATGTACACCGGCTCCGCCCACCAGCTCTGGGAGCAGTTCCGGGCGGCGATCTGGGTGATCTTCTGGTCGGCGCTGGTGACGTTCATCCTGATGAAGCTGATCGGGCTGGTGCTGCGTGGGGCTCGCTACCGTGACGAGGTCCTCGAAGTCGGGGACCTGGCGATTCACGACGAGGAGGCGTTCCCCGAGGAGACCTTCGCCGAGCGGATCGGCGCGATGGTCGCCATGTCCGCTGACACCGGGGGAGGCTCTTCCGTAGGGTTGCGGGAGCACCTGTTGCCGCCGGCCGGTCCGGACGGGTGAGGAAAGCGAGAGGACACCATGAAGTTGGTCGTGGCGGTGGTCAAGCCCTTCAAGCTCGACGACGTGAAGGAGGGACTGAAGGATCTGGGAATCCAGGGGATGACCTTGACCGAGGCGCAGGGGTTCGGGCGCCAGCGAGGGCACACCGAGGTCTACCGGGGCGCCGAGTACGAGGTGGACTTTGTCCCCAAGATCCGGCTCGAGGTGCTCGTCGACGACGGCCAGGCGGAGGACGTCGTCGGGACCATCGTCCGGACCGCCGCCACCGGGAAGATCGGCGACGGCAAAGTGTGGGTCCTGCCGGTCGAGACCGTGGTTCGGGTCCGCACCGGAGAGCGGGGAACCGACGCCCTGTGAGCCCGCCGGCAAAGGCGGGCCAGGCTGGTTACAGCTCGCTCTGGCGCCGAACGAGCTCGGCCGCCGCCAGCGCCCGCTCGGGGTCGCCCAGGTAGCGCGCGCTCAGAACTTCGAGCCGCTCGTCGAGCAGGCACCGGTAGGGGATGCCGGTCGGGATCTCGAGATCCGCGATCTCGCTGTCGGAGATGTGCTCGATGTGCTTGCGGAGCGCTCGGATGCTGTTGCCGTGGGCCACGACCAGGACCGCCCCACCGCGGTCGGCCTCGGCCCGCAGGTCCGGGACGATCGCCTCCTCCCAGTAGGGCACGACCCGGCGGACCACATCAGCCAGACATTCGGTGAGTGGGAGGTCGGCCGGGTCGACGTCTCGGTAGCGGGGGTCGTTGACCGGGTTGTCGGGGTGCTCGGGCGGCAGCGGCGGTGGCGGCACCGAGTAGCTGCGGCGCCACAGCTTGACCTGGGCCTCTCCGTGGCGGGCGGCGGTCTGCCGCTTGTCCAGGCCCTGCAGGGCTCCGTAGTGGCGCTCGTTCAGCCGCCAGTGGCGTCGGGCCGGGACCCAGCTCCGCCCGGCTTCGTGGAGGGCCAGCTCTGCGGTGGTGATGGCCCGAACCAGCACCGAGGTGTGGAGCAGTCGCAGGTCCAGGCCGGGCTCGTCGGCCATCAGCCGGCCGGCCGCCACCGCTTCGGCCCGGCCGTTGTCGCTCAGCTCGACGTCGATCCAGCCGGTGAACCGGTTCTCGGCGTTCCACGCCGACTCGCCATGGCGGAGCAGCAGCAGGTCGAGCACGACGGCAGCGTACCGTCGGCCCGGCTCAGCGGGGCACAGGGAATCCGGAACGGCCGGACCCACGTAGCACCGGAGGTGGGGAGTCCGAAGGGCCGCCGGCGATGACGGTCACCGTGGCCGCCGGCGGTTCGGCTGTCACGCCAGCTCGCCGCGTGTACCTGCCGACGTTCGGGGTTGCCGCCGCCACCGCCGGCTTGGTGTGGTATGCGGTCGCGACGCTCGAGCGGCAGGGAAGCCTGGGCCGGGTTCTGGCCCTCGGACGGGCCGAACTGGTGGCGCCGGCGGTGGTGGTCGTGGTGGCGGTCGCGCTGGTGTGCGAGCGGCTGTGGCCGGCAGACGGTCGTCGGGAGGTGACTGCCGGCCTCGCCCATGACGCCGGGTACCTCTTGGTCCACCTGACCGTGGCGGTCCCGATCATGACCCTGCTCTCGGTGGCGTTCGGGTCGCTGCTCGCCTTCCACGCCCGCTGGATGGAGCTCGGCGGCACTGCCAGCTGGCCTCGGCCGGCGTTGTTCGCCCTCACCGTGGTCCTCATGGACGCGGGGAACTGGCTGGCCCACTGGGCCGACCACCGCCTCGAGCCGCTGTGGCGGTTTCACGCCCTTCACCACAGCCAGGAGGAACTGAACGTGCTGACCGCCTTCCGAGCGCACCCCCTCAGCCACCTGGCCGGGTTCTTCTTGGCCACCCTCCCGGTGGTGGTGCTGGTCGGGGACCGGGAGGTGGCCCCGGCCCTGATCACCGGGTACGTGTGCGTGGGCACCCTGTCCCATGCCAACGTGCCGTGGACCTTCGGTCCGATCGGGAAGGTCATCGTGAGCCCCGCCTACCATCGGATCCACCACTCGCCCCAGGGCGCGCTCGGCCTCAACCTCGGAGTGGTCCTCACGGTCTGGGACGTGCTGGCCGGCCGGGCCCGGTTCCCGAACCCGGCCGCCCCGGCTTGTGCCACCGGCCTTGCCGGCCGGCCAGTGCCGGTGGAGGAGTCCGGCCTCGAGCTGCGAACCCTGCTGGCCCAGCTGGGCGAGCCGTTCCGCGCTCGCCGCGGTGGCCAGGGTCGGGCTGCCGCCCCCAGCTGAACCTCCCCCAGTCGCCGACGCTCGGTTGGTCTCCGGGCCAGTTGGCGGGCCACAAATTGGTGGCGCCACCAGGGTGAATAAGTTGTGAGTAAAAACTTGATATAAGTTCGATCAGGTTTGATATACTTCATTCCGTCAGGTGCGCGAGCGCCAAGGGTGGATCGCAACGCTCCTGGGACCACCGGACCAGGAGCACGAACACACACAGCCAACAAGAACAACAAAAAACAAAAGAGGAGAGGCAAGGGCATGGCCAAAGCGGTAGGGATCGACCTCGGGACGACGAACTCCGTGGTCAGCGTGCTGGAGGCCGGCGAACCGGTCGTCATCCCCAATGCCGAGGGGAGTCGGACCACGCCGTCGGTGGTGGGGTTCGCCAAGAGCGGCGAAGTGCTGGTCGGCGAGGTCGCCAAGCGCCAGGCGATCACCAACCCCGAGCGAACCATCCGCTCGGTCAAGCGCCACATGGGGACGAACTGGACCATCGACATCGACGGGAAGAAGTACACGGCCCAGGAGATCTCGGCCCGGATCCTCGGCAAACTGAAGCGAGACGCCGAGGCCTACCTGGGCGACACTGTGACGCAGGCAGTGATCACCGTCCCGGCGTACTTCGACGACGCGCAGAGGACCGCGACCAAGGAAGCGGGGCAGATCGCCGGTCTCGAGGTGCTCCGCATCATCAACGAGCCGACCGCAGCCGCTCTGGCCTATGGGCTCGACAAGGAAGACAAGGATCAGACCGTCTTGGTCTTCGACCTAGGTGGAGGAACGTTCGACGTTTCGATCCTCGAGATCGGCGAGGGCGTGTTCGAAGTGAAGTCGACCTCGGGCAACACCCACCTGGGTGGTGACGACTGGGACCAGAAGATCATTGACTGGCTGGTCAAGTCGTTCAAGGACACCGAGGGTGTCGACCTCTCGGTGGACAAGATGGCGATGCAGCGTCTGAAGGAGGGGGCGGAGAAGGCCAAGATCGAGCTCTCCTCATTGCAGGAGACCCAGATCAACCTGCCATTCATCACTGCGACCTCCGAAGGACCCAAGCACCTGGATGTGAAGTTGACGCGGGCCAAGTTCAACGAATTGACCGCCGACCTGGTCGAGCAGTGCAAGGGGCCCTTCGAGGCGGCGATCAAGGACGCCGGACTCAAGACGTCCGACATCGACCACGTGGTGCTGGTCGGCGGGTCGACCCGGATGCCGGCAATCCAGGAGCTGGTCCACTCCCTCACTGGCAAGGAGCCGCACAAGGGGGTGAACCCTGACGAGGTGGTCGCAGTCGGCGCAGCCGTGCAGGCCGGCGTGCTGAAGGGTGAGGTCAAAGACGTGCTGCTGCTCGACGTCACCCCGCTCAGCCTCGGGATCGAGACCAAGGGCGGCGTCATGCACCGCCTCATCGAACGGAACACCACGATCCCGACGAAGCGTTCGGAGATCTTCACGACTGCGGAGGACAACCAGCCATCGGTGGAGATCCACGTGCTCCAGGGTGAGCGGGAGATGGCGATGTACAACAAGACGCTGGGCAAGTTCCAGCTGGTCGACCTGCCACCGGCGCCTCGGGGCATCCCGCAGATCGAGGTGACCTTCGATATCGACGCCAACGGGATCGTCCACGTCGCAGCACAGGACAAGGCCACCGGCAAGGAGCAGTCGATGACCATCACTGGTCAGTCGGCGCTCAGTAAGGAAGACATCGAGCGCATGATCCGGGACGCCGAGGCTCACGCCGAGGAAGATCGGAGGCGGCGGGAGGAGGCAGAGGTCCGCAACACTGCCGACACGCTCGTCTACCAGACCGAGAAGCTCCTACGAGAGCAGGGTGACAAGATCGAGGGTTCGGAGCGAGAGGCCGTGAACTCGGCACTCCAGGGCGTGAAGGACGCGCTCAGCGGTTCGGATGTCGAGGCCATCAAGACGGCCACCGAGAAACTGGTGACCGCTAGCCAGAGCTTCTCGCAGCGCCTCTACGAACAGGCGTCGCAGGCCAGCGCGGCCGACGGTGCCACTGCACAGGCTCGCAGCGAGGCGGCTGACGAGGAGGTCGTGGACGCCGAGATCGTCGACGAGAAATGACCTCTCGACCCGAGCGCGACCTTTCTGTCCCCGGCGGCGAGGTCGAGGCGATCGGCGAGGCCGTTGACGGGACCGAGGAGCAAGGGCCCGGCGCGGACGGCGTCGAAGGCCGGTTGGCGGAGGGTTCCGACGCCGATGTCTGGTCGGAGCAGCCGGAAGCCGGCCAGCCGACCGAAGGGGTCGCGGACCAACTGTCCCAGGCCTCTGAGACGATCCTCACCGATGTCGCCGCGCTGACCGCCGAGCGCGACGAGTACCTGGCTGCTTTCCAGCGTTCCCAGGCCGACTTCGCCAACTCCCGCAAGCGGGTCCTCCGCCAGCAGGAGGAGTTGGGTGCTCGGGCGGTGTCGGACCTGGTGCGCAAGCTCCTGCCGGTCCTCGACACCCTGGATCTGGCCATCGCCCACCTCGGCACCACCCCCCAAGAGGGTGCGTGCGAGCAGGAGGAGGCGCAGGACGGGGCAGCTGCTGAGCGGCCGCCAGCGGCGCTGGACGCGCTGCACCAGGCTCGAAGCCAGCTGCTCGACATCCTGGCCAAGGAGGGCCTGGAGCGGGTCGACGCGGTCGAGGTGGCATTCGATCCCTCCGTCCACGAGGCAGTGGCCCATGTCGTCAGCGAAGGTGCGCCGCCAGCGGAGGAGGGCGGCCCCACGGTGGCCGAGGTCATGCGTCCCGGCTACCGGTGGCGGGGTCAGACCCTGCGGGCGGCCATGGTCAGGGTGAGAGGCTGAGTTGCCGGTCCAGCGGGAGTGGTTCGAGAAGGACTACTACAAGATCCTCGGAGTGCCACCCACGGCCTCCGACAAGGAGATCACGCGCGCCTACCGCAAACTGGCCAAGCAGTACCACCCGGACGCTAATCCAGGGTCCGAGGAGCGGTTCAAGGAGATCTCGGCCGCTCATGACGTCCTGGGCGATCCCGCCACCCGCAAGGAGTACGACGAGGCCCGCCGCCTCGGTCCGATGGCTGGCGGCTTCGGTGGTCCGGGCGGGGGCACGACCTTCCGAGTCGAAGACCTGGGCGACCTCGGCGACCTGTTCGGAGGCCTGTTTGGTCGAGGGCGGCGTCGGACCGCGGGGCCGCAGCGGGGTGCCGATGTCGAGGCCGAGCTGCACCTGTCGTTCGAGGACGCGGTGCGCGGCGTCACCACCTCAGTCAACGTGCCCCAGGACGCTCGCTGCCGGACCTGCAACGGGACGGGCGCTGCGCCTGGGACCTCGACGCATGTGTGCGAGCGCTGCGGCGGCCGCGGGACGTTGGACGACAATCAGGGGCTGTTCTCGCTGTCCACCATCTGCCCACGCTGCAACGGCCGGGGACGGGTGGTGGACACACCGTGTCCGACCTGTGCTGGGACCGGGACCGAGCGCCGGAACCGCCAGGTCAAGGTGCGGATCCCCCCCGGGGTCGAGGATGGCCAGCGCATCCGGGTGAAAGGGCGAGGTGCTCCTGGGCAGGGCATGGCTCCTCCCGGTGACCTCTACGTGTCGGTGCACGTGCGCCCGCACCCCAAGTTCGGCCGACGGGGGAACAACCTGACCTATACGGTCCCGATCACCTTTCCGGAGGCCGCGCTGGGCACCGTGATCACCGTGCCCACCCTGGACGAGCCGGTTCGAGTCCGCGTTCCGGCCGGCACCGCGCCGGGGACGGTGCTGCGGGTGAAAGGCCACGGCGTCCCAGCCGGCCGCAACGGTTCGAAACCGGGCGACCTGCTGGTGAAGGTGGACGTGGTGGTGCCCCGCTCCCTGACCGAAGAGCAGCGGGCGGCGGTCGAGTCGCTCGCCGCGGTCACCGACCCAGCGCCGCGTGAGCGGCTGGAGGAGGTCTAAGGAGATGGACACGCCGACCCTGCGGGATCGCGACGGCGCCGTTGACGGCGCGATGCCCGAGCACCGAGCGGTGTACGTGATCTCAGTGGCCGCCGAGCTGGCGGGAGTGCATCCCCAGACCCTTCGTGTCTACGAGCGCAAGGGTCTCTTGGAGCCGGTCCGGACCCCCGGCGGGTCGCGTCGGTTCAGCGATCTCGATCTGGCTCGGCTCCGGCGAATCCAAGAGCTCACCGCGGCGGGCGTGAACCTGGAAGGAGTCCGTCGTGTGCTCGAGCTCGAGGCAGAGGTCCGTCGACTTCGGGCCCAGCTTGACCAGGTGCGGCGGGAAGCCAACGAGGCGCTCGAGCGCGCCCACCGCTACTACCGCCGGGACCTGGTGCCGCTCGACCAGGCCCCCATCCCCTACCGGCCGACGCCGAGGAATGCGGCCCGATGAGCCGCCCGGTGCAGAGGAGTTGACGAGGCAGGACCGACCATGACGCTTGACCCCCAACGCTGGACCGAGAAGACCCGGGCGGCCTTCGCCAACGCGACCCGGATGGCCGCCGAGGCGAACAACCCCGAGATCACCCCGGCCCATCTGCTCTCGGCCGTGCTGGCCGACCCCGACACCATCGCCCGCCCAGTCCTCCAGCGGGTCGGCGTCTCTCCCGACGAGGTTGCCGCCCGACTGGCCGAGGCTCGCCGCAAACTGCCTCGGGCAGTTGGCGGTCAGGAGCCAGGGCTGGGTCGGGCGGCCCGAGAAGGCCTCGAGGCAGCCGACCGGCTGCGCGCCGACCTGGGCGACGACTACCTGTCGATCGAGCACCTGCTGCTGGCCTTCGCTGACGAGCTCGGCACCGACCGGGAGCAGCTGCTGGGTGCGCTGCGAGATGTCCGGGGCAGCCACCGGGTGACCTCACCCAACCCCGAGGAGACCTTCCAGGCGCTCGAGCGCTACGGCCGCGACCTCACCGAAGCCGCCCGCCGAGGCCGGCTCGATCCGGTCATCGGCCGCGACGAGGAGATCCGCCGGGTCATCCAGGTGCTGTCCCGGCGGACCAAGAACAACCCGGTGCTCATTGGCGAGCCCGGTGTCGGCAAGACCGCCATCGTCGAGGGGCTGGCCAACCGGATCGTCGAGGGTGACGTCCCCGAAAGCCTCAAGAACAAGCGGCTGATCGCGCTCGACCTGTCCGCCATGGTCGCCGGGGCGAAGTACCGAGGCGAGTTCGAAGAGCGCCTCAAGGCGGTGCTGAAGGAGATCACGGACTCCAACGGCCAGGTGATCACCTTTATCGACGAGCTGCACACCTTGGTCGGGGCGGGGGCCGCCGAGGGCGCGATGGACGCCGGGAACATGGTCAAGCCCCTGCTGGCCCGGGGCGAGCTGCGCCTGATCGGGGCGACCACGCTCGACGAGTACCGGCAGTACATCGAGAAGGACGCTGCCCTCGAGCGGCGGTTCCAGCCGGTCTATGTCGAGCAGCCCTCGGTCGAGGACACCATCGCGATCTTGCGCGGCCTGAAGGAGCGCTACGAAAACCACCACCGGGTCCGGATCCAAGATGCCGCGTTGGTTGCGGCGGCGATGCTCTCGGACCGCTACGTCTCGGGCCGCTTCCTCCCCGACAAGGCCATCGACCTGATCGACGAGGCCGCCAGCCGGCTCCGGATCGAGATCGACTCGATGCCGACCGAGCTCGACGTGGTCATCCGCCGCATCCGCCAGCTCGAGATCGAGAAGGTCGCCTTGGAGAAGGAGTCCGATGAGGCCTCGGTCGAGCGCCTGGGGCGCCTCGAGGCCGAGCTGGCCGAGCTGAACGAGCAGGCCAACGCCATGACCGCCCACTGGCAGGCCGAGAAGGCAGCCATCGAGGCCATCGGTGACCTGAAGGACCAGTACGAGGACGCCAAGGGTCGGGCCGAGCGGCTCGAGCGCGACGGGGATCTCACCGGCGCGGCCGCGGTCCGCTACGGCGAGCTCCCCGAGCTGGAGCGCAAGATCGACGCGGCCACCGAGGAGCTGGCCAAGCTCCAGAGCACCCAGCGGTTCTTGAAGGAGGAGGTTGACGCCGAGGACGTTGCCGAGGTGGTGAGCCGTTGGACCGGCGTCCCGGTCAGCCGCCTGCTCGAGGGCGAGATCGCCAAGCTGGTCCGGATGGAAGATGCCCTGCACGCCCGGGTGGTTGGCCAGGACGAGGCAGTGAGCGCGGTGGCGAACGCGATCCGGCGGAGCCGAGCCGGACTGTCGGACCCCCGCCGGCCGATCGGGTCCTTCCTGTTCCTCGGGCCGACCGGGGTGGGCAAGACCGAGCTGGCTCGGGCCCTGGCCGAGTTCTTGTTCGACGACGACCGGGCCATGGTTCGGATCGACATGAGCGAGTACATGGAGAAGCACGCCGTCTCGCGCCTGGTCGGTGCCCCACCCGGCTACGTCGGCTACGAGGAGGGAGGGCAGCTCACCGAGGCGGTGCGGCGCCGTCCCTACGCCGTGGTCCTGCTCGACGAGATCGAGAAGGCCCATCCCGACGTGTTCAACATCTTGCTGCAGGTGCTCGAGGACGGCCGGCTGACCGACGGCCAGGGGCGCACGGTGGACTTCACCAACACCGTGCTCATCATGACCTCCAACCTTCCCGGGGATCCGGCGGACTTCTTCAAGCCCGAGTTCGTGAACCGGATCGACGAGATCGTCCGGTTCCGCTCCCTCACCGAGGCGGACTTGCGGATCATCGTCGGCATCCAGTTGTCACGCCTGCGGACCAGGCTGGCCGCCCGCCGGCTCGCGCTCTCGGTGACCCCGGCGGCCGAGGAGTGGCTGGCCCGGGCCGGCTACGACCCGGCGTTCGGCGCTCGGCCCCTGCGGCGAGTGATCCAAAAGGAGCTGGAGGACCGCTTGGCCCTGGATCTGCTGTCCGGGAAGTACACGGAAGGCTCGACCATCACGGTCGACGTGCAGGACGGCCAGCTCACCCTGCGCTGACTCCGTCGAGGTCAGCCCGGGTTCGGCGGTGGGGGCGGCAGGGGCTCGATGGAATGCCTCCCGTTGTCGACCACGTCGGCGGTCCAGTCGACGCCGGTGAAGAAGCGGTACTCGTGGTGGCCCGAGGGGTCGGGGTACCAGCCGGGGGGCGGACTGTCCGGCGCTGGCGGTGCCGGCGGGGGAGCGGGGCCGAACGGGCCCGCGGGAGCGGGGCCGAACGCCGGGCCGACCCGGGTGGTGGCACAGGCCACCAGGGCCAGGAAGGCGCCGATCGGCCCGAGCAGGAACCCGATCACCAGCCACAGGTTGGGGTGGATCCCCCACGGGCTCCGGCCCAGCCGCCGGCGGAACGTGGCGGTCCGGGCGAAGCACAGCCCGGCGAACACCACCGCCAGGACGACGACCACGGTCTCCTCGGAGGCGCTGACCACGGCGGCCGCTGCGACCATGGAGCCATGCTAGGACCGAGGCCAGGTCCGTGGGTCCCCCCGGCCACGGTAGAGTTTGTCGTTCTCACCAGCCATCGACGGAGGGCGGGCGGTGCCTGCAACCGTGGTCGTCGGGACCCAGTGGGGCGACGAGGGGAAGGGCAAGCTCACCGACCTGCTCGCCGCCGAGATGGACTATGTGGTCCGCTACCAGGGCGGTCACAACGCTGGCCACCGGATCGTGGTGGGCGGCGAGGCCTTCGCGTTGCAGCTGGTCCCCTCGGGCGTGCTCTACGAGCGCGCCACGCCGGTGATCGGCAACGGGGTGGTGGTGGACCCGGGGGTGCTGCTGGAGGAGCTGGACGCGCTGGAGGCCCGGGGGGTGGACACCAGCCGGCTCAAGGTGAGCGGTGACGCCCACCTGATCATGCCCTACCACCGGGAGCTCGACCGGGTGACCGAGCGGTTCCTGGGCAAGAACGCCCTGGGCACCACCCGGCGGGGCATTGGGCCGGCCTACGCCGACAAGGCGGCCCGGGTCGGGCTCCGGGTCCAGGACCTCATGGACCCGAAGATCTTCCGCCAGAAGCTGGACGTGGCGATCAAGGAGAAGAACGCGGTCCTGGCCAAGGTGTACAACCGCCTGCCCTGCTCGGCCGAGGAGATTGCCGACACCTACCTTGGCGTCTACGCCCCCCGGATCGTCCCGATGGTGGCCGACACGGTCGGCCTGCTCCACGAGGCGCTGGCTCGGGGGCAGCACATCCTGCTCGAGGGGGCCCAGGCCACCTTCCTCGACCTGGACCACGGGACCTACCCCTTCGTCACCTCCTCCAACCCGGTGGCCGGGGGCGCCTGCACCGGTTCGGGGCTCGGACCCCGGGACATCGACCGGGTGATCGGGATCGCCAAGGCGTACGTGACGCGGGTCGGGGCCGGCCCCTTCCCGACCGAGCTCACCGACGACACCGGCGCGCTCATGGTCGAGCGGGGGCAGGAGTTCGGGACCAACACCGGCCGGCGCCGCCGCTGCGGCTGGTTCGACGCGGTCATGCTCCGCCAGGCGGTCCGGCTCAACTCGCTCACCGAGGTGGCTCTCACCAAGCTGGACGTGCTCGACACCTTCGAGACGGTCAAGGTCTGCGTTGCCTACGAGGCCGACGGGGTCACCTACCGCTACCCGCCCTACCACCAGTCCACCCTGCACCGGGTGCGCCCGGTGTACGAGGAGCTGCCGGGGTGGGTGACCGACCTGTCGTCGGTCACCTCGGTCGACGGGCTGCCGGCGGCGGCCCGGGACTACGTGGCATTCCTGGCCGACCAGATCGGTGTGCCGGTGCGAACGGTCGGGGTCGGGCCCGAGCGCGAGCAGTTCGTCACCTTCGCCGTCCGTTGAGCCGGTGGCCTCGCTGAGGGTTTGCGTCGTCGGGGGTGGGGGCCGGGAGCACGCGCTGGCCCGCGCCCTGGCCCGCAGTGCCGAGGTGGTGGTCACGCCGGGCAACCCCGGGATGCCAGGCGAGGTCGGTGGCCATCGGATCTCGCTCAGTGCTGCCCCCCCAGAGGACATCGCGGCCGACCTGACCGTGGTGGGTCCGGAGGGGCCGCTGGTCGACGGGCTGGCCGACCGGCTGGCGGCTCGCGGCCTGGCGGTGCTGGGGCCCGGCCGCGACGCCGCCCGCCTCGAGGGATCCAAGGCGTTCATGAAGTCGGTGTTGGCGGAGGCCGGCGTGCCCACCGCCCGCTACGGGGTGTTCGACGACCTCTCTGCTGCCCGTCACTTCCTCGCTGGCCTCCCCGGGCCCTTCGTGGTGAAGACCGACGGGCTGGCTGCCGGCAAGGGGGTCCTGGTCACCTGGGACCGGTCCGAGGCCGAGGCCGATGTCGAGGCCAAGCTCTCGGGCCGGGCGTTCGGCGACGCTGGCCGGCGGGTGGTGATCGAAGAGGGCCTGGACGGCGTCGAGTGCTCGGTGCACGTGCTGTGCGACGGCCGGCGGGTGGTCCCGCTGCCGGCGGCCCGAGACTTCAAGCGGGCCCGGGATGGGGACCGGGGGGCCAACACCGGAGGCATGGGCGGGTACTCGCCGCCACCGGAGATTCCCCCTCCGGTCGTCGACCAGGTCCTGGACCGAGCGGTCGAGCCCACCCTGGCCGCCCTGGCGCGCCGCGGCGTGGGGTACCGCGGGGTCCTCTACGCCGGGGTCATGGTGACCTCCTCGGGACCGGTGGTCCTCGAGTTCAACGTGCGCTTCGGTGACCCCGAGGCCCAGGTGCTGCTGCCCCGGTTCGCCGACGACCCGGCAGAGGTGCTGCTGGCCGCGGCCACCGGCACGCTGCGAGGGGACCCGGGCTTCGTGTCCGACGCTGCCGCCTGTGTGGTCGCCGCCGCGCCGGGGTACCCCGAGTCGCCGCGCACCGGACAGGCCATCGAGGGACTGGGGCCCGACGGCCAGCTGGCCGAGCCGGTCGAGGGGGTCACCGTGTACCACGCCGGGACGGCCCGGGACCCTGACGGCGGGTGGCGGACGGCGGGCGGGCGGGTGCTCGGGTTCGGCGCGCTGGCCCCAACGCTCGGGGAGGCCCGGGACCTCGCCTACCGCGCCGTCGCCGCGGTGTCCTGGCCGGGGATGCAGGTGCGCCGGGACATCGCCTCAGGTGTCGACCGAGCCGCGCTGAGCCGGTGATCCCCCGCTACGCCCCCCCCGACATCGCGGCGTTGTTCGGCGACGAGGCCCGCCTGGCCCGGTGGCTCGAGGTCGAGCTGCTCGCGGTGGAGGCCCTGGCCGACCTGGGGGTCGCACCCCGAGCGGCGGCCGAGGCGGTGCGGGCTCGGGCGCCCGCGGTCGACGCCGACTTCGTGGCCGCAGTGGCCGAGCGCGAGCGGGCCACCGACCACGACGTCGCCGCCTTCGTGGACGTGGTCCAGGAGCGCATCGGGGGTCCCGAGGCGGCCTGGGTCCACTTCGGGCTCACCTCCTCGGACGTGGTCGACACCGCGCTGAGCGTCGCTTTGGTCACGGCGTCCGATCTGCTGATCGAGGCGGCCGGCGGTCTCATCGGGGCCCTGGTCGATCGGGCCCGGGAGTTGCGGGACGTGCCGGTGGCCGGCCGGACCCATGGCATGCATGCCGAGCCGACCACCTTCGGGGCCAAGTTCGCGCTGTTCGCCCTCCAGGTCGACCGGGACCGCGAGCGGCTGGTCTCGGCCCGCCGGCGGGTGGCGGTGGGCAAGCTCTCGGGGGCGGTCGGGGCCTACTCCAACATCGACCCGGCGGTCGAGGCGTCGGTGTGCCGGGCGCTGGGCCTCGAGCCGGTCCCGGCCACCCAGGTCCTCTCGCGCGATCGCCACGCCGAGTTCCTCTATGCCTGCGCGGCCGCCGGGACGACGGTCGAGCTGGTGGCGACCGAGGTGCGGCACCTGGCCCGCAGCGAGCTGGCCGAGGTCGAAGAGCCGTTCGGGGCCGACCAGAAGGGCTCCTCGGCGATGCCCCACAAGCGCAACCCGGTGCTGGCCGAGCGGCTGTGCGGCCTGGCCCGGGTGCTGCGGGGCTACCTGGTGAGCGGGCTGGAGGACGTCGCGCTGTGGCACGAGCGGGACATCTCGCACAGCTCGGTCGAGCGGATCGTCCTGCCCGACGCGGCGGCGCTCACCGCCTACCTGCTCCGCCGGGCCACCGAGCTGGTCGCGGGCTTGGTGGTCCACCGCGACCGGGCGATGGAGAACCTCCTGCACGGGTCGCTGGGGTTGGTCTTCAGCCAGTCGGTCCTGTTGGCCATGGTGGCGAGCGGCCGCCCGCGGGACGAGGCCTACCGGGTGGTCCAGCGCGACGCCCGGCGGTCGTGGGAGACAGGGCGCCCGTTCCGATCGGTGCTGGCCGAGGACCCCGAGGTGGGGCTGAGCCCGGCCGAGCTGGACCGGGCGTTCGACCTCACCCATCTCCTCCGCCATGCCGGCCGGGCGGTGGATGCGCTGGAGGGCATCGCCCGGTGACCGGCGCGCCGCTCCTGCTGCGCTCGGGCAAGGTCCGTGACCTCTACCGGGCTGGGCCGGGCCAGCTCCTCATGGTGGCGTCGGACCGAGTGAGCGCCTACGACGTCGTGTTCGCCGAGCCCATCCCGGACAAGGGCCGGGTCCTCACCGCCATGACCGTCTTTTGGTGCGAGGTGCTGGCCGACGTGGTCGACCACGCGCTGGTCACGGCCGACCCCACCACGATTGCTGCCGTGGTGCCGGGGGTGGAGGAGCTCGGCCCGGTAGCCGGGCGGGCGATGGTCGTGCGGGAGGCCGAGATGGTCCCCCTCGAGTGCATCGTCCGCGGCTACCTGGCCGGCCAGGCCTGGGAGGAGTACGCCCGCTCGGGCACCGTGCACTCGTCGCCCATGCCTTCCGGCCTCGCCCTGGCCGACCGGCTCCCCGAGCCGATGTTCACTCCCTCCACCAAGGCCGAGGCCGGTCACGACGAGAACATCGATTTCGACCGGGCGGCCGGGATCGTCGGGCGGCGGCTGGCCGAGGAGCTGCGGGAGGTCTGCCTCGAGCTGTACCGCCGGGCCGCCGATCGGGTGGCGGCAGCCGGGTTGGTGCTGGCCGACACCAAGTTCGAGCTGGGCCTGATCGATGGCCGCCTGGTGCTGTGCGATGAGGTGGTGACTCCCGACTCCTCGCGGCTGTGGCCGGCCGACCAGGTGGTGCCCGGTTCGACCCCGCCCTCCTTCGACAAGCAGCCGCTGCGGGACTGGGCGGCGGCCCAGCCGTGGGATCGGACCCCGCCCCCGCCGGCGCTGCCGCCCGAGGTGGTCGCGGCCACCTCGGCCCGCTACGTCGAGGCCTACGAGCGGGTCACCGGACGCCGGCTGGCCGACTGGTACGGTCCGTCGTGAGTGGCGGAGGTGAGCCAGCCGTGAGGTTTGCCGCCCGGGTGGAGGTGCGCCTCCGCCCGGGGATCGCCGATCCGGAGGGCGCAACCATCGAGCGGGCGCTGCCGGCGCTCGGGTTCGAGGACGTGTCGGCGCTGGCGACCGGGCGGGTGTTCCGCTTCGAGGTGGAGGCGGCCACCGAGGCTCGGGCCCGGGAGCGGGCCGAGGCGTTGGCCGGCGCACTGCTGGCCAACCCGGTGCTGGAGGAGGCCTCGGTGTCGGTCTGCTCGCTGGAGGCCTGATGGCACCTCGGGTCGGCGTGGTCGTCTTCCCCGGGACCAACTGCGAGCACGACGTCGTCCTGGCCCTCGAGCGGGTCGGGGCCGACGCCGAGCTGGTCTGGCACGCCGCGACCCGGCTCGACCATCTCGACGCGGTGGTGGTGCCGGGCGGGTTCGCTCACGGCGACTACCTGCGGCCGGGCGCCCTGGCCCGGTTCTCCCCGGTGATGGGGGCGCTGTCTCGGTTCGCGGCGGTCGGCGGCCCGGTCGTCGGGATCTGCAACGGGTTCCAGGTGCTGACCGAGGCTGGTCTGTTGCCGGGGGCCCTGCAGAAGAACCGGGACCTGCGCTTCATGTGTGGACCGGTCAGCGTCACGGTCGCGTCGAGCCGGTCAGTGCTCACCCGAGCGGTCCCGGCCGGGACCGAGCTGCTGCTGGCGATCAACAACTTCGACGGCAGCTACGTCTGCACGCCCGAGACCTTGGCCCAGCTGCGCGACGAGGACCGGGTGGTGCTGCGCTACTGCCAGAACCCCAACGGCTCGCTCGACGACATCGCTGGGATCTGCAACCGTGCGGGCAACGTGGTCGGGCTCATGCCCCATCCCGAGCGGGCAAGCTCGGAACTGTTGGGCTCGACCGACGGCCTGGTCCTGCTGCGATCGCTGGTCGGGGTCGGGGTCCCCTGACGCTCAGCCCTTGGTCCGGGTCACCCCGGCCTTCTGGAGGACCGAGGGCGGCACCCCGGCAGCCCGCCAGGTGGCGTAGCTGATCCCCTTGCGCTCGCCGTAGGCCTTGGCGACCTTCACGAACTGCTTCTCCAGCTCCTCGAGGTCGCCACCCTCCGAGAGGCGGGTCAGCTCGTCGTTGAGGTCCTTCTTCTGCTGCATGAGATGGAGCTTGGTCAGCGGGTCGGCGGTGAGCAGCTCGGCCTCGATCGCCTCCAGCCGCTTGGCGATGGAGGCGGGCGTCCGACGCCGCCCCCGCCGCGGTCGGGAGGACTCGAGCGCCTCGAGGTAGCGCCGGATGGCCAAGCCCTCCGCCCGCCCCCGGGCGAGGGCTGCCTTGTGCTGTGGCGTCATCGTGCTCTTGGTTCTCGGCATGGACCCATTGTCGCGTGAAGCAGGGGTCCGATCCAAGCCACTTTGTGGATCTCTGGGCCGACCTTCGTCTGGCAACACGGACATGTCCGAGCCGCAGACAGCGGCAATGTGCTGGCGGCACCATTGGCCATTTTGGTGCTGGCAAGGGTCAGAACTTGCGTGAGCTGGGACTGCGCGCAACGTCGAGGCTCGGCCGAGGTGCTTGGCGCTTGGCAGAGGGCCACAGATGCCACGGGTGGGGTCGACAAGTCGCCGCGTATTTTTCTTGCAGGGCCTTCCCGTTCGGGCCGCCCGAGACGAGATGATCGCCGTTGCGGGCCGGGGATGTGGCCGGACTATGGGCATCCCCGATCGGACCGCGCCGGGCAGGTCCCGGGCTGACCGTCCCCGGAATCGGGATCGGCAGCGGGCGAACCAGACCGCAACCGCCTCGACCCTGAGCTCCTCGACTGGGCACCCCCGGTCGAGGGCCACCAGTCGGGCAATCGCCGCGCGTCGCCGCCGTGCTCGCTCGACCAGAGGTGGTCCTGCATGCCTGCCACCACACGCTGGCCGCCGGGGACCAGGCGGCCGGTAGGGTGGGGCCGTGGCCGAGGCCGGGGGCGACGTCGAGCCGCTCCACCGTGCCCTCGGGCTCACCGACGAGGAGCTGGACCGGGTGATCGACATCCTCGGTCGGGAGCCCAACCACCTCGAGCTGGCCATGTACGCGGTCATGTGGAGCGAGCACTGCTCCTACAAGTCCTCTCGGGTCCACCTGGCCCGGCTCCCCACCGAGGGCCCGGGCGTGCTGGTCGGGCCGGGCGAGAACGCCGGGGTGCTCGACGTGGGGGACGGGATCGCGGTGGCGATCAGGATCGAGAGCCACAACCACCCGTCGGCGGTCGAGCCTCACCAGGGGGCGGCCACCGGGGTGGGGGGGATCATCCGGGACATCTTCACGATGGGCGCCCGGCCGCTCGCTCTCATGGACCCGCTGTTCTTCGGGCCCCTCGACCAGCCCCGCCAGCGCTGGCTGTTCGAGGGGGTGGTGGGCGGCATTGCCGCCTACGGCAACGCGGTGGGGGTGCCGACGGTGGGCGGCGAGCTCACCTTCGACCCCGCCTACTCGCAGAACCCGTTGGTGAACGTGTTGTGCATGGGGGCGCTTCCGATCGCTCGGTTGGTGCTGGGCCGGGCGAGCGGCCCTGGGAACCTGGTGGTCTTGCTCGGGGCGCCCACCGGGCGCGACGGGATCGGCGGGGTGAGCGTGCTGGCGTCGGCCGGGTTCGCCGGATCCGACGGGGCAGGCCCGGCCGACCAGGCCAAGCGCCCGAGCGTCCAGGTCGCCGACCCCTACGAGGAGAAACGACTCATCGAGGCCTGTCTCGAGCTGCTCGATCTGGGCCTGGTGGTCGCAGTCCAGGACCTGGGGGGCGCCGGCCTCACCTGCGCCGCCTCCGAGACCGCGGCCCGCGGCGGGGTGGGCATGGAGCTCGACCTCTCCGCCGTCCCCCGGCGGGCGGCCGGCATGGCCAGCTGGGAGGTCATGACCAGCGAGAGCCAGGAGCGGATGCTGGCCATCGTCGCCCCCGAGCACTGGGACGCGCTGGTGGAGGTCTGCGCCCGCTGGGAGGTCCGGGCGGCGGTGGTGGGCCGGGTGACCGAGCCCGAGCCGGCCGCCGGCAGGCCGGTGGGCCGCCTTCGGGTCCGGGAGCACCCCGGCGGGCCGGTGGTCGCCGACGTGCCGGCGGCGTCGCTGGCCGACGGGGCGCCCCGCTACCGCCGGCCGATGGCGCCGCCGGCCGATCTGGCGTCCCGGCGGGCGGCTGGCCCCGAGGCCCTGCCCCCGCCAGCTGACTGCACTGCCGACCTCTTGGCGTTGGCCGGCGACGCCGCCTGGGTCTGGCGCCAGTACGACCACCAGCTGTTCTTGAACACCGTGGTCGGCCCGGGGGGCGACGCGGCCCTGCTCCGGCTGGCCGGCCCGGGCCTGCCGGCGTCGCGCCGGGGGGTGGCCCTCACCACCGACGCCAACCCCCGGTGGTGTGCGGTCGACCCCCGGGCCGGCACCGCGCTGCTGGTGGCCGAGGCGGTGGCCAACCTGGCCTGTGTGGGGGCCCGGGCGATCGCGGTGGTCAACTGCTGCAACTTTGGGAACCCCGAGCACCCCGAGGTGATGTGGCAGCTGTCCGAGGCGATCGACGGCATGGCCGAGGCGTGCACCGCCCTCGGGCTGCCGGTGGTCGGCGGCAACGTCAGCCTCTACAACGAGAGCGGCGGGGTCGACATCCCGCCCACGCCGGTGATCGGCGGCCTGGGCGTGGTGGAGCGGCTCGAGCGCCGCCCGCCCGGGACCGGCTGGGCGGCGGGGTCCACGGTCGTTCTGCTGCACCCCCCCGGCCCTCCCGACCTCACGCTCGGGGGCAGCCGGTGGGCGGTCGAGCGGCGGGGGCAGCGCACCGGCACCCTGCCGGCACTCGACCTGGCGGCCCACCGGCGGGTGGCCAGCTTGGTGGCCGAGCTGGTGGGGGCCGAGGTGGCGGGCGGTGGCGGGCTGGTGGACGCGGTGCACGACGTCTCGGCCGGCGGGCTGGGGCTGGCGCTGGCCGAGATGGCGGTGGCGGCCGGGGTGGGCGCCCGCCTCGGCGGCTTGGCCGGTCACGCCGAGCTGTTCACCGAGGCACCATCGCGCGTGGTGGTTGCGACC
Source organism: Actinomycetota bacterium (assembly GCA_021324355.1). Taxonomy (GTDB): domain Bacteria; phylum Actinomycetota; class Acidimicrobiia; order Acidimicrobiales; family RAAP-2; genus Palsa-461. The sequence continues at coordinate 38,507 of JAJPJD010000010.1, read as the reverse complement.
ACCCGACCGGCCGAGCTGGCCGCCCGCGCCGCGGCGGCCGGGGTGGGGGCCCGGGTGCTCGGGGAGGCCGGGGGCGACGTCCTGGTCGTCGACGACGTGGTCGAGGTGGAGCTGGCCGCGCTGTGCGCGGCGGCTGCCGGCGCGATCCCGGCGGCGCTCGGGGAGGCCGGGTGGGGGCGCTAGGGGCGCCGGGCGGCCAGCCGCTCGAGGACCTGGTCGTCCACGGCCAGGTCCCCCCGGCCGGTCCCGACCGCCAGCCCGGGCTTGATCGTGCCGTGGTAGTCGGAGCCGCCGGTCGCGACCAGGTCGTGGCGGGCGGCCAGGTCCGCGAGCGCCGCCCGCTCGGCCGGCGAGTAACTGGCGTAGTAGGCCTCGAGCCCGGCGAAGCCGGCCTCGGCCAGCTGCCCGACCGCCCGGTCGAGGTCGTCTTCGGCCAGCTCCAAGGTGAGCGGGTGGGCCAGGGCGCAGACCGCTCCCGACGCCCGGGCCTTGGCTGCCACCTCGGCCGGGTGGACCCGGGCCTTGGGCACGTAGGCCGGCCGGCCGGGGGCCAGCCAGCGATCGAAGGCGTCGGCCACCGAGGTGGCCAGGCCCTTGGCCACCAGCAGGGTCGCGAAGTGGGGTCGCCCGAGGCTCTCCTCCCCGGCCGCCTGGGCCACCGCCTCGTCGTAGGTGAGGGGGACCCCCAGCTCGGCCAGCCGGGCGGCCAGGACCCGGTTCCGGGCCACCCGGTCCTGGCGGAGCCGAGCGAGCTCGTCGTGGAGCGGACCCTCCTCGCCCTCGACGAAGTAGACCAGGACGTGGGTGGTGGCGCCCGAGAACGCGCACGACACCTCGCACCCCCGGACCAGCTCGATCCCGAGCTCCGCGGCGCGGGCGGCGGCCGCCGGCAGCCCGGCCAGGGTGTCGTGGTCGGTGAGCGCGATGGCGCGGCAGCCGGCCGCCTCGGCCAGCTCGGCGATCACGGCCGGGGGGTCGGTGCCGTCGGACGCGCTGGAGTGGAGGTGGAGGTCGATCACGCCCGACCGACGCTACCGGAGCGGCTCCGGGCGGAGCGGCGGTGGGGGCCCGCTGTGAGAGACTCCTACCGGCGGTGGCGTGGGCCGGGCGGAGGGCCCGGGGAACAAGTGGGGTCGTTGGACCGACGATGAAGGAAGCCTGCGGCGTCTTCGGGGTCTATGCCCCCGGCCAGCCGGTGGCCCGGCTCACCTTCGACGGCATCTACGCCCTCCAGCACCGGGGCCAGGAGTCGGCCGGGATGGCGGTGAGCGACGGCGAGACCATCACCGTCGTGAAGGACATGGGCCTGGTGGCCACGGTCTTCGACGAGCGCACGCTGTCGGCCCTCCAGGGCCACCTGGCGATCGGCCACACCCGCTACTCGACGCATGGCAGCTCGGACTGGCGCAACGCCCAGCCGGCCTACCGGGCGGTCGGGCGGGCCGGGTTCGCCCTGGGGCACAACGGCAACCTGACCGAGACCGACACCCTGGCCGAGCGGGCCGGGATGCTGCCCGGCGTCGCCACCTCGGACAGCGACGTGGTGGCCGGCCTGCTGGCCGCTGCCTACCCGGGGACGGCCAGCGACCCGGCCGACGGCGAGCTCGCCGGGGTCATCCAGGCGGTGGTGCCCGAGCTGGCCGGGGCGTTCAGTTTCGTCCTCATGGATGCCACCCACCTCTACGGCGTGCGGGACCCCCACGGGTTCCGGCCGCTGTGCCTGGGCCGGCTGGGGGAGGCCGGCCGGCCGGCCGGCTGGGTCCTCGCCTCGGAGTCCCCGGCCCTCGATGTGATCGGGGCGGCGTTCGTGCGGGAGCTGTCCCCGGGCGAGCTGGTGGTGATCGGCCCGTCCGGGGTCCGCTCGGTCCAGCTGTTCGCAGAGGACCAGGTGGACGACCGCCTGTGCATCTTCGAGTTCGTGTACTTCGCCCGCCCCGACACCCGCCTCCACGGCATCGAGGTCCACGGTGCCCGGCGCCGGATGGGCGAGCTCCTGGCCCGCCAGGCCCCGGTCGACGCCGACATGGTGATGGCGGTGCCCGAGTCCGGGGTCCCGGCTGCCGAGGGCTACGCCAAGGAGTCCGCGATCCCCTACGGCCAGGGCCTGGTGAAGAACCGCTACATCGGCCGGACCTTCATCGACCCCGACCACCAGGCCCGCGAGCGGGCGGTGCGGCGCAAGCTCAACCCGCTGCGGGACAACATCGAGGGCAAGCGCCTCGTGGTGGTGGACGACTCCATCGTCCGCAGCACCACCATCCGCACCGTGGTGGCCATGCTGCGGGAGGCCGGGGCGGCCGAGGTCCACCTGCGGGTGTCCTCGCCACCCTTCGCGTGGCCCTGCTTCTACGGGATCGACACCCCGACCCGGGCCGAGCTGCTGGCGGCCAGCATGACGGTCCCCGAGATGACCGCCTACCTCGGTGCCGACTCCCTCGCCTTCCTCACCCTGGACAACCTGAAGGCGGCCATCGGGGCAGGTGGCGTCGGCTTCTGCGACGCCTGCCTGACCGGGGAGTACCCGGTCAGCGTGCCGCTGGCCGACGACCGGCTGCGTGCCCCCGGCGACCGGCCGGGGGTGCTCCAGGGCGCCCTGCCCGGAGTCTGAGCGGTGGGGCACCAGCCCGGCCAGCCCGGCGGAGCCACCTATGCCGGGGCAGGGGTCGACGTCGGGGCGGCCGAGGAGGCGGTGCGGCGCATCGCCGAGCTGGCGGCCACCACCCGGCGGGACGGCGTGGTGGCCGGGGTCGGCCCGTTTGCCGCCCTGTTCGAGCTGGACACCTCCCGCTACCGCCACCCGGTGCTGGTGTCCTGCGCCGACGGCGTGGGCACCAAGCTGCTCATCGCCCGGGACCTCGGCCGATACGACACCGTCGGGGTGGACCTGGTGGCCATGTGCGTGGACGACCTGGTCTGCTCGGGGGCCGAGCCGCTGTTCCTGCTGGACTACGTGGCGGTCGGCCGACTGGTCCCGGACCGGCTCTCGGCGCTGGTGGCAGGCATCGCCCAGGGCTGCCGGCAGGCCGGGTGCGCCCTGATCGGCGGCGAGACGGCCGAGCACCCGGGGGCCATGGCCGAGGACGACCTGGACGTGGCCGGGTTCGCGTTGGGGGTGGTCGAGCGGGGGACCGAGCTGGGCCCGGCCCGGGTGGCCCCGGGCGACCGGCTGTTGGGCCTGCCCTCGCCCGGGCTGCGGTCCAACGGCTACGCCCTGGCCCGCCACGTCCTGCTCGAGCGCCAGGGCCGAGAGCTCGGCGGGCCGGCGTGGCCCGGGTCGCCGCGGAGCCTGGGCGAGGAGCTGCTCCAGCCCTCGGTCATCTACGCGCCGGCGGTGCGGCGGGCCCTGGCCGAGGTCCCAGGGGCGGTGCATGCCTGTGCCCATGTGACCGGGGGCGGCCTGGCGGCCAACCTGGCCCGGGTCCTCCCCGGCCACTGCGATGCCGAGGTGGTGTGGGGGTCCTGGGAGGTGCCCGAGATCTTCGCCGAGATCGCCCGGGCCGGCGTGGACGAGGCGGAGATGCGCCGGGTGTTCAACCTGGGGGTCGGCATGGTGCTGGTGGTGGCCGAGGCCGAGCTGGCGGCGGTGGCAGCCGCGTTGGCCCGGGCCGGGGCCGCCTCGGTGACCATCGGCCGGGTTGTCCCGGGCACCGGGGCGGTGGTGGATCGGTGAGCGACCCTCGAGAGACCCTGCGGGCCCACCTGCTCGAGCACTCGGTCCGCCGGGGGCAATTCGTGCTCAAGTCGGGCCGGACCAGCGACTGGTTCATCGACGCCAAGCAGACGGTGTGCCGGCCCGAGGCCATGGTGCTGGTCGCAGACGCCGTCTTGTCGCTGGTCCCGCCGGAGGCGACGGCCATCGGCGGCCTCACCATGGGGGCGGACCCGGTGGCGTTCGTCACCGCGGCGGTGGCCGCGACCCGGGGCCGCCGGCTGCGGGCGTTCAGCGTCCGCAAGGAGGCCAAGGACCACGGGGCCGGGGGGCGGATCGCCGGGGCGCTCGAGCCGGGCGACCGGGTCGTGGTCACCGAGGACACCGTGACCCGGGGGACCTCGCTGCTCGAGGCAGCCGAGGCGGTGCGGGCGGCCGGAGCCGAGCCGGTGCTGCTGGTCGCGCTGGTGGACCGAGGCGGGACGGTGGGCCGGCTGGCGGCCGAGGCCGGGCTGCGCTTCGAGGCCTTGTTCGGGGCGCCTGACCTCGGGTTCCCCTACGAGCTGGGCTCCTGAGGGCGCCTCAGCGGGCCGAGGGCGGGCCGAACAGGGACGTGAGCTCGGGGTAGACGTCCCCGATCCAGTAGTGGCTGCCGGTGAGGACCACCAGCTCGCCGTGGCTGGCGAGGGACCGTGCGGCGCGCACCGCTTGGCGCGGGTCGGGCTCCACCCAGGTGGCGCGGTAGCCGAGGTCCCGGGCCAGCTCGGCCAGCTCCTCGGGCTCGCGGTGGGGGGCGTCGGGGCACTGGGTGAAGACCGCGGCGGCGACGTGATCGCAGAGTCGTCGGAGCATCGACGCGGCGTCCTTGTCCGGGCTCACCCCGAAGACGAGCACCCTCGGACGAGGGCCGAAGGCCTCCTCGAGCGCGGCCGCCAGCGCGGCCGATCCGTGGGGATTGTGGGCGACGTCCACTGCCGCCGCCGGGGGCTCCCCGAACAGCTCGAGGTGGGCCGGGTTGGCCATCTCGCGCAGCGCGCCGAGGGAGTCGGGGGGGAGCGGGTGGCCGCCGAACGCCTCGGCCGCAGCCAGGGCGCAGGCGGCGTTGGCTGCCTGGTGGGCCCCCCGCAGGGGGACCCGGACCCGGTAGTGGCCGCCTGGGGTCGCCACCGTCACCGCCCGGCCGCCGGGGGCCGGGGCCTGGTGGAGGATCCGGACCTCCTGGCCCAGCCGCCACGGGGTGGCCCCCACCTCGGCGCAGCGGACCTCCAGGATGCGCCGGATCCCCGGGTCGACCTCGCCCAGGATGGCGACTGCCTTGGCCTTGATGATCCCGGCCTTCTGGGCTGCGACCTCCTCCCGGGTGCTGCCCAGGTAGCGGGCGTGGTCCAGGTCGACGTTGGTGACCACCGCCACCGCGGCGTCGACGACGTTGGTGTCGTCGTGGGTGCCGCCGATCCCGACCTCGATCATCAGGGAGTCGACCTGGTCCTGGGCGAAGGCCACCAGCGCCATGGCGGTCAACGCCTCGAAGTGCGTGATCGGCTCGCCGAGCTGGGCCCCGACCGTCTCGAAGGTGGGAACCAGGGACTCGTAGAGCTCGACGAAGCGCTCGTGGGTGATCGGCACCCCGTCGAGGGCGATCCGCTCGGTGACGTCCACCAGGTGGGGCGACGTGTACAAACCGACGCGCTGTCCCTGGGCACCCAAGAGCGTGGCCACCATCTTGGCGGTCGACCCCTTCCCGTTGGTGCCGGTCACGTGGACCGCCGGGGCGGCTCGCTCGGGATGGCCGAGGTGGCGGCAGAGCCGGGCCATCCGGTCGATCCCGGGTCGGACGCCTCGGTGGCGGAGCCGCTCCAGGGCGGCCACCGTCTCGGCGAAGCGCTGGTCGCTCGTGAGACCGGCCGGCGCCGGACGGGCGGTCACCGCCGGGGGGCCGTCGGCCGTCGGTTCGTCTCTTGGGCAGCGAGCACCGGGGAGAGCGTCACGTCAGTCCTCGCCCGGGGCCCAGGCGGGCGACCCCAGGCTCGTTGGCTTCCCCGTGGTGACCCACGCCCAACCGCCAGTCGCGCCGTTGGCCAGTATGCCAAGGCGGAGCGGCCGGCGCGGCCGGCCGGTGGCCGGGATGGGAGTGGTCGGGACCGGCGTCGATCCGGTGACCTCGCGCTTTTCAGGCGCGCGCTCTGCCGACTGAGCTACCCGACCGTGGGGGCACCACGTTAGCTCCGGGCGGAGCGGCCGCTCGCCTGCCGGAGCCCCGGGCCGGGCGGACCTGACGGGATTTGAACCCGCGACCTCCGGCTTGACAGGCCGGCGTGCACTCCAAGCTGCACCACAGGTCCCTGATTGGCGTCGGCACGCTGGCCCAGGGCCGGCCACCGCGAGCCGACCAACTATAGGCGCACCCTCCGGAGGCCGGCCCCGGCGGCCTCGACGGCTCTGGGCTCCTGGGCTACGACTGGCGGGCGGGTCCGAGCCCGGGCCCGAGGAAGGAGGACGCCATGGCCGTCGATCCGAGCCCCGCCGACCGCCTCGACCCTTCGGCTCCGGCCGGGATCCACCCGCTGGGCCAGCTGGACTGTCGGTTCCCGGTCTCCTACGAGCGCTCGGCCCCGGCCGGGCTGGCCCTCGTGGCCCGCCTGTTCGCGGCGGTCGCCGCTCGTGACCGCGGGGCGATGGCCGAGCTGTTCCACTACCCCTTTGCCACCTACGAGGGGGTCGAGGTGGTGGTGGTGGAGTCGCCCGAGCAGCTGGCCTCGGCGCCGCCGCCGTCGCTCGACCTCTCCTCGGACTCGGTCGGCCCAGCCTCCTACGACCTGCTGGAAGGGATCGAGCTGCACCTGTGCAACCCGGTGGGCGCCGGGGTGTCGCTGCGCTTCTCCCGCTACGGGCCCGACGGCCACCGCCGGTGCCGGGTCGAGGGCATCTACGCAGTGACCAACAACGACGGCCGGTGGGCGATCGAGCTGGCGTCGACCATCGTCACCCCGGCCGGCTCGATCGGGGTGGCCTACGAGGACGCGACCCTGGCTGCCCTGCGCCGGGGCCGGGACTGGATGCTGGGCTACAACCACCGTGACCAGGAGCTGTTGAACAGCACCCACCAGCACGGTCGCAGGGCCAACGTCACCCTCGCCAACCCCCGGGCCAACGCGGCCAACGCCCGGCGTTCGAGGCCGATGGACGGCTACGCGGTGGCCGGGGTGCGCAGTCGGCTCCGGGTCACCGAGACCACCGAGGCCTCGCTGTCGTCGGCGGGCGCCAACTTCGAGGAGTTCGCCGAGCTGGCCGGCGGCGGCGTGGGCCGGTGGGCCTACACCGTGAACCTCCCCGAGGCCCGGGTGCTGCACGCCTCGCCCGAGAAGGCCCACACCTTCGGGGGGTACGTGCGCTACACCGCCGACCACCGCCCGATCTCCGAGACCCACTCGCTCGGGATCATGACCTACCGCGCTGGCCGCTGGGGGAGCTCGGGCGGGATCGGCGTCGTGATGCACCACGACTACACCAACGACCTGGCCGGGCCACCCTGAGCATGCCTTCGGCCGCCGGGCGGGGCGCACCCCGGGGCGTCAGCGGCGCGCCGGCTCCCGGGGGGTCATCGCCCGATCGATCGCCCGCCCGAGCCTGCGAACGCCCTCGTCGATCTCCTCTGCCGCCACCGCCGAGAACGCCAATCGCAACGAGCGCGACTCGCCGGGCTCCCACGCCACCCGGGGGCCGACCCCCTGGTCGGCCGAGAAGACATGGCCGCCGACGAAGCTGACCCCTTCCTCCCGGGCCGCCGCGGCCAGAGCCGACGGGTCGACCGCCTCGTCGCCCTCGACCCAGACGAAGAAGCCCCCGCCGGGCGCCTGCCAGCGGCAGGTCGTGGCGCAGTGGGCGGCCAGCGCCCTGAGGGCGATCCCGCACTTGTCGGCGTAGACCCGCCGGGCCCGGGCGATGTGGTCGTCGAGGAAGCCCGAGCGGCCGAGATGCTCCAGTGCCCGCAGCACGAGCGGGCTGGTCCCCATGTCGCAGCGGGTCGCGACCAGGGCCGCGGTGACCGGCGGGGCTGCTTGGCACCACCCTGCCCGCAGGCCGGGGGCGACGATCTTGGAGAAGGTCCCGATCTTCACCACGCCTACCCCGCCGGCGAGCGAGAACAGCGAGGGCGGTGGCTCCTCGTCGAACCACAGCTCGCCGTAGGCATCGTCCTCCACGATCAGGACCTCGTGCTCCCGGCACAGCTCCACCAGCCGGAGGCGGCGGTCCAAGGGGAGCGTGGTGCCGGTCGGGTTCTGGAAGGTCGGGATCACGTACAGCAAGCGCATCCGTTCGCCCCCGGCGCGCAGCTCGGTGAGCCGCTCCTCGAGCGCGTCGACGTCGATGCCGTGGGCGTCCACCGGGATGCTCACGACCCGTGGGGTGATGGACCGGATCGTCCGGACCGACAGGGGGAAGCTGAGGCGCTCGACGCCGGCCACGTCACCAGGATCGAGGAAGGTCTCGCACACGTTGGCCAGCGCGCCGGCGCTCCCGTTGGTCAGGCTGAAGTGGTCGGCCGAGAGCGCGACCTGGGCCCGGTCCCGACAGTGCGACGCCAGCCACTCGCGGAGACCGAGCCAGCCCTGGGCCCCGCCGTACTGGAGGGCGGGCTCGCAGTCGCGCTCGAGCACCGCTCCTAGCGCCTCGGTCAGTTCGGCGGCCGGCAGCAGCGACGCGTCGGGCAGCCCTGCGGTGAACGCGATCGGCCGGACCAGCTCCGATGCCGCTCGGCCCGAGGCCGGCCCGGCCCCCGGCCCGGCGTATGCGGCTCCGGCCTGCCGGGCCCGGGCCGAGAGCGCAAGGAGCGCGGACGAGACGGCCTCGACCGCCTGGTCCTGGTCTCCTGGCGTCATCGGCCAAGCGTACGCGGCGGACCCTTCGACGACATCTCGCCGGGGCTCGCCGTCGTAGCCGGGCGCATCCAGGCAGGCCCGGCGACTCGGATCCCTCGCGGCCGCGACGGAGCAGGCGGTCGGCCGACGGGATGAGGCGTCTGACGTCCAGAGAGTTGTGTGGAAGCGGAGGTTGACGATGCCGCGATCGTTGCGGCGTCGGCGAACCAGCAGGACAATCAGGCCGAAGTACGGAAGGAGCCAGCGCCGCACAACTGCTCAACGGCTGGATCGCCCACCCGGTTGACACCGGCCAACCCACATCTCGGCGGTGCGGCAGACGGCATATCAGCCGCAGGGCCGAGACTTGGGACTGACTATTTCCAAAAGCAATGGGAGCTCATTGCAGCATCTGCCTCAAACGCTTAACCCCAAAGTAGCCTGTGAAACTCGGACTTCTAGGAAGGCACGATGGACACGGGCAGTGACCGGGCAGGACAGGACCGGAGGATCCGCCGAAATTGGGGCACCAGCGTTGAACGAGACGTCGCGCTTGTACTGGATATAGACGAGATAGCCGATGAAGATCGCAGCGACTATGGCGATCACGATTAGCCCAGTGGGCCAGACAACAGTTGCCCAACTTCAATCCCGACTCAAACATCGACCCGTGTAAAGCGCCACCACTATCGGCCTCAACGCAGTATGAGTTCTCGTACTGGGTTGCGGGCTGTGAGTCGGTGATTAATCCTCAGTAGCTGAGGGCGGAGTCCGTCACGTGGTGGCCGCGCCGACTACAGACGTCGCTTCGGTCTCCACCAGCTCCTGTAGCACGAGACGGATGAGGTCACAGACGAGCTCGATACCGTCGCTGCCACGGAGCGCATCGAGCAGCGCGGACACGTCATACTGAGCAAGGGCCATCGGGGTGCCCTCCTTGGGTGCGTTCGGCTAGGAACACACCGATGGCCACCTACGTGGTGGACATCCCGGGCTAACCGAAAAACCCCACCACGTGGGTGGACTCACACCTGAGCGGCCCACGGCAAAGGGGCAACCGCCAAGTGGTGGATGTCCAGTGTCAGGCAGGTACCGGGGTCAGTGTCGCCCAGGTCCCGGGGTCGCGTCCTGGGACTGTCAGCCAGGTGCCGGTGCAACGGTGTCAATCACAAACCCATAAACCGGGTCCCCACAGCTGTTTGGACCGCGCTATCGCGCTGAATCGCGCCGAACTCTCTGTAGCTTCGTCCCGAAGAGGAAGATCAGGAAGTGTGACCTGGGAAGACAGGGGCACCCCCAACGGGATTTGAACCCGTGTTACCGCCTTGAAAGGGCGGCGTCCTCGGCCGCTAGACGATGGGGGCGTGCTCGACTCGAGCCGTCCGGCAGGGCCAACGTATCAGCCGGCCACCTTGACCTTCGACGCTCGGGCTCCCGCTCGTGACGACGTGGCGGGGGCCACGTCGGGTGCCTCCTGCGGGTGGCCGGTGAGCGAGAGGTGGAAGCGCACCGCCCCGGCGGTGAGCAGGGTGGCTCCGAGGACGTGGATCTCGACCAGGGCCACGGGGAGGTGGCTGAAGTACTGCGCGTAGCCGACCACCGCCTGGGCGGCGAGAGCGGCGCAGAGGATGCGGGCGGCCCGGCGCACCCGTTCGGGAATCGGCATGGCGTGGAGAGCGATAGCGAGGCCGACGGTCACCCCGATGAGCAGCAGAGCCAGGCTGGAGTGGAGTTCGGCCATGTCCCGCAACGCCACCGGGATGCGGCGGGCAACCAGCTGCCCGGTTGCGTTGCCGGCGTGAGGGCCGGATCCGGTGGTGACCGTCCCGGCCACCAGGACCACGCCGAGCAAGGTGAGGACCAGGCGTCCGCCGAGGACGACGGTCCGCGGCACCAGGCTGCTGGCGAGCTCGGGCCGGTAGTCCCGGCGGGAGCGGTGGGCGAGCACCACCGCCACCGCGACCAGCACCATCGAGGCCAGGAAGTGCAGCAGGACCACGTAGGGGTTGAGCTTGGTGTAGACCGCGATCGCCCCGATCACCGCTTGGGCCAGGACCCCCCCGAGGAGGCCGGTGCTGAGCCAGGCCAGGTCGGCCCGGAACGGCCGGCGGCGCAGGGCGGCGAGCAGCGTGACCGCCAGGAGCACCACCAGGACCACGGTCACCAGACGGTTGGAGAACTCGACCAGCGGGTGGAACGAGAGCGGAGGCGTGAAGCGGCGGTGGAAGCACGACGGCCAGTCGGGGCAGCCGAGACCTGAGCCGGTCAGGCGGACCGCTGCTCCAGTGAGGACGATGACGCACACCGCCACCAGCGAGGCGTCGGCCAGCAGGCGGAACTGCCGTGGCCCTACCCGGGGGAGCCGGACCCCTTTGGGGTCGCCGTTCGACTCGGTCACGGCGCCCACGTAGCTCGATCGTACCGAACACCCGGCCGAAGCCGGGCTCGGCTGGGCGCTTGGTGGCCACGGCCATCGTGGCCGTAGGCTGGCGCCGATGGTCTCCCTCGCCCCGGCGGCCCGGGTCGTCACCGGCGTCCGCCTCGGCCGCCTGCGCGCCTACATCGCCCTCACCAAGCCCCGGATCGTGGAGCTGCTGCTGGTGACGGCCCTGCCCACGATGGTGGTGGCCAACCGCGGCCTGCCGCCACTCGGCCTGGTCTGCGCCACGCTGGTCGGTGGGTCGCTGGCCGCCGGAGGCGCCAACGCCATCAACATGTACGTCGACCGGGACATCGACCGGCTCATGCGCCGCACCCAGAAGCGCCCGCTCGTGACCGGCGCGGTGTCGCCCGGGGCGGCGTTGGTGTTCGCCTGTGCGCTCGAGGTGGCCGCCTTCGCCATGCTGTGGGGACTGGTCAACCTCCTCTCGGCGGTGCTCGCCTTGGCCGCCACCGCCTTCTACGTCGGCGTCTACACCGTGTGGTTGAAGCGCCGCTCGACCCAGAACATCGTCATCGGCGGGGCGGCCGGCGCGGTGCCGGTGCTGGTGGGTTGGAGCGCCGTGACCGGGTCGCTGGCCTGGCCGCCGGTGCTGCTGTTCGCCGCCATCTTCTTGTGGACCCCGCCGCACTTCTGGGCTCTCGCCATCCGCTACCGCGACGACTACGAGGCAGCGCACGTGCCGATGCTGCCGGTGGTGGCGCCGCCGACCAGGATCGCCGGCAACATCCTCGGCTACACCGCCGCCTTGGTGGGGGTGACCATCGGCTTCGGCGTGGTCGCCGGGATGGGCGCCACCTACCTCGCCATCGCGGTGCTGGCCGGGCTCACGTACCTGGTCTTGGCGGGCCGCCTGTGGGTCCTGGCCCGGTCGGCTGTGTCGCTGGACCGGGAGGCGATGCGGCTGTTCGGCTACTCGATCACCTACCTGGCGGTGGTGTTCGGGGCGATGGCCCTCGACGTGTTCGTGCGCCGGATCCACTGACCCGATGACTGCCGAGGCGGCAGCTCGGGGGGACCCTGGGCTCCCGCCCCGCCGACCGCGCCTGGCGTTCCTGGTCTTGGGGGTGATCCTGGCCGCCGGCCTCGGGGCAGGGCTGTTCCTCTCGCGGGGCTCGACGGGGCCGGCGGTCCCGGCGGTGGGCGATCCGGCCCCGGGGTTCTCCCTCGCTGCGCTGGGCGGCCGGGGCACGGTGGGCGTTCCGGCCGACGGCGGGGGGAACGGTCGCCCGGCGGTGCTGGTCTTCTTCGCCACCTGGTGCCCGCCGTGCCGGAGGGAGATCCCGGCACTGGCCCGCTTCTACCGCGACCAGCCGGCTCGGGCCCGGGTCCCCATCATCGGGATCGACGGGATGGACCCAGCGCCGGCTGCCCTGGCCTTCGTCCGGGCCAGCGGGGTGAGCTTCCCGGTCGGCCTCGACTCGGCCTACTCGGTCACCGAGGGTCGCTACGCCCTGACCGCCGAGCCCGATGCGGTCTTCATCACCGCCGACGGCACCATTGCCCGGATCGTGCACGGCCCGATCACCCCGGCCCAGCTCCGGGCGGACGAACGGGGCCTCTCCCGATAGGGCTCACTCCCACCGGAAGCTGACCGCGGCCGCCGCCGGCGCCGCGACCGCCCAGATGGCCAGGACCACCCAGCTCTCGAGGGGCACCGGCCCGCCCCCGCCCAGGGCGGCCCGCAGCCCGCTGGACAGGGCGGCCGCCGGCAGGGCTCGGGACAGCGCGGCCAGCCCGCCGGGCAGCTTGGACAGCGGGACCAGCATGCCCCCGAGCAGCAGGAGGACCAGGTACAGGCCGTTGGTCACGGCCAGGTTGACCTCGGGGGCGAGGACCCCGGCCAGCAGGAGGCCGAGCCCCCCGAAGGCCACCGTGGCCAGGAGCACCAGGCCGACTGCCTGGGGCACCGGCGCGGTGCCGGCCGGCCGCCAGCCCAGCCCCAGGCCCACCGGGACCAGCACCACCGCCTGGACCAGCTCGACCGCGACGACCGTGGCGATCTTGGCCGCGATCAGCCGGTCGCGCCGCAGCGGGGTGGCCCCCAGGCGCTTCAGCACCCCGTAGCCGCGCTCGAAGCCGGTCGCGCTGCCCAGGGCGACCATGGCGGTGGACATCACGGCCAGAGCCAGGATCCCCGGGACCACGAAGGTGACCGCCGGGACCCGCCCGGTCGGCAGGACATGGACCCGGGAGAAGAAGACGACGAAGACGACCGGGATGCCCACCGTCACGAGCAGCGTCTCGCCGCGGCGCAGGGTCATCCAGGTCTCGGCCCGCAGCTGGGCCCACAGCGCCCTCATCGCCGCCGACCCCGGGTGGGCCCGGGTGAGCCGGCCTCGGCCAGCTCGGCCTCGGCACCCACCAACGCCAGGTAGGCCTCTTCGAGCGAGGCGGTGGTACGGAGCTCGACCAGGTCGGCACCGTGCTCGGCCAGCCAGGCGGCGATGGCGGCGGTGACCTCGGGTGTCGGCGCGATCTCGGCCCGGTAGGCGGCCGGAGGGTCCTCGGTGACCGTTGCCCCGAGCACCGCCCCCAGGGCGGCGGTGTCCAGCCCGGGCCGGGACCAGAACCGCACCGCCGGCCCGCTGCCCAGCCGGGCCAGCTCGGCCGCCGTCCCCTCGGCCAGGATCTGCCCGGCCCGCAGGATCACGATCCGGTCGGCCAGCCGCTCGGCCTCGGCCAGCTCGTGGGTGGTGAGCAGGACGCACGTCCCGTGCTCGGCCAGCTCGGCGATGACGGCACGCAGCTCGGCTCGGCCCTGGGGGTCGACCCCGGCGGTGGGCTCGTCCAAGAAGACCACCTTGGGCCGTCCGACCAGGGCCAGGGCCAGCGACAGCCGTTGCTGCTCGCCGCCCGAGAGGTGCCGCCAGGGGGTGCGGGCCACCGCCGCCAGGCCGAGCCGCTGGAGCAGCTCGCCGGTCGGGGCCGGGTCGGGGTAGTAGCTGGCGAACAGCTCGAGGGCCCGGCGGGGACCGAGCATCGGGTAGACCCCGCCGCGCTGGGGCATCACCCCGATCTGGGGGACCAGGGCCCGATGGTCCCGGCGAGGGTCGAGCCCGAGCACCCGCAGCCGGCCGGACGCCGGCTCCCGGTAGCCCTCGAGCGCCTCCACGGTGGTGGTCTTGCCGGCCCCGTTGGGCCCGAGGACCGCGACCACCTCCCCGGCGTCGGCCTGCAGCGACACCCCGTCGACCGCGACGGTCTCGCCGTAGCGGACGACGAGGTCCGAGCACTCGACCGCGGGCACAGTGGACGACGCTACCGGGCGACATCCCGGCCCCCGGTAGCGTTGCCGGGCGATGCCAGGCTCGCCTCGCGCACGGAGCGCTCGTGCACCCGGCCGGCGCACTCCGGCCAGGCGTCGGAGGGCGCCGTGATCGACGTCCGGCTGCTGCGCGAGGACCCCGAGGCGGTGGCCGCCGCCCTGGCCCGCCGGGGGGTGGCCCGGGCCGAGGTCGAGCGGGTGGTGGCCCTCGACGCGCTGGCCCGCCAGCGGCTGCGGGCCCAGGAGGCGTTGCGAGCCCAGGTGAAGGAGCTCTCCCGCCAGGTCCGGGAGGCGCGGGGCGCCGGGGACTCGGACGCGGCGGAGGCGCTGGTGGCCCGCAGCCGGGAGCTCGGGCACCAGGAGAAGGCGGCTGCGGCCGAGGCCGAGGACGCCCAGGGGGCGCTGCGCGACGCGCTGTTGCTCCTGCCCAACCTGCCGTCGGAGGAGACCCCCGACGGCGACGGGCCCGAGGACAACGTGGTGGTGCGGCGGTGGTGGCCGGGCATGGAGGCCGGTGCCCCGCCCCCCGAGTACGGGCCCCACCAGCGGGTGCCCCACTGGGAGGTCGGCCAGGAGCTGGGCATCTTGGACCTGGAGCGGGGGGCTCGCCTCTCGGGCTCCATGTTCCCCCTCTACCGCCGGGCCGGCGCCCGCCTGATCCGGGCCCTGAGCGCGTACGCCCTCGAGCACCACGCCGACGCCTACGAGGAGATCCGGCCCCCCACCCTGGTGCTCACCGACACCATGACTGCGACCGGGCACCTGCCCCGGTTCGCCGACGAGGGCTACCACGTCGAGCGAGACGACCTGTGGGCCATCCCGACCGCCGAGGTGCCCCTCACCTCGCTGTACCGGGGCGAGATCCTCGACGAGGCCGATCTGCCGATGCGGTTCTGCGCGGTCACCGCGTGCTTCCGCCGGGAGGCCGGGGCGGCCGGCCGGGACACCCGGGGGCTCCTGCGGACCCATGAGTTCGACAAGGTGGAGCTCATGGCGTACGCGACCGCCGAGCAGGCCCCGGCGGTCCACGCCGACATCACCAGCCGGGCCGAGGCCCTGCTGCAGGACCTGGGCCTGCACTACCGGGTGGTCGAGCTGTGTGCCGGCGACCTCTCGGGCGCCGCTGCCCGGACGGTGGACCTCGAGGTCTACCTGCCCGGGGTCGACCGCTTCTGGGAGGTGTCCTCGGTCAGCTGGTACCGCGACTACCAGGCCCGCCGGGCCAACATCCGCTACCGCCCGGCCGCCGGCGGACCGCCGGTCCTGGTGCACACCCTGAACGGCTCGGCCCTGGCCTGGTCGCGGATCTGGCCGGCCCTGGTGGAGACCGGTCGGCAGCCCGACGGCTCGGTCCGGCTGCCCGACTGTCTCGCCCCGTACCTGGGGGGCGAGACGGTGATCCGCCGGCCCTGAGCGCTCAGCGGCCGGGAGCCGCGAACCGATAGCCGACGCCGCGCACGGTCGTGATCAGCTCGGGCTCGGCCGGGTTGCGCTCGATCTGGGACCGCAGCCGCTTGATGTGCACGTCCAAGGTCTTGGTGTCGCCGATGTAGTCGCTACCCAAGACCCGGTCGATCAGCACGTCCCGGGTGAGCACCCGGCCGGCGTTCTCCACCAGCAGCAGGAGGAGGTCGAACTCCTTGCGCCGGAGCCGGATCTCGGACCCCCGGACGTGCACCCGCCGCTGGTCGGGATCGACCGCCACCTCGCCCACCACGATCTGACCCTCCTCGGTCCGCTGGGCCCCCTCGACCTCGGGCCCGCCCCTCGGGGAGCGGCGGGAGACGGCCCGGATGCGGGCGATCAGCTCGCGCATGCGGAACGGCTTGGTGACGTAGTCGTCGGCGCCGACCTCCAGCGCGACCACGGTGTCGATCTCCTCGCCCTTGGCGGTCACCATGATGATGGGCACCGACGAGGTGGCCCGGATCGAGCGGCACACGTCGAGGCCGGAGAGGCCCCCCGGGAGCATCTGGTCGAGCAGCACCACGTCGGGGTCGATCGAGCCGAACAGGTTGAGGGCAGTGGTGCCGTCCCCGGCCACGTGCACCACGAAGCCTTCCCGGCTGAGCCCGACGGTGAGGGCGTCGGCGAAGGACTCCTCGTCCTCGGCGATGAGCACGCAGGTCGGCCGGTCCTCGCCGCCCCGGGTCGCTGGCGAGGGCACGGTCAGCTCCCCCGGTCACCCTGGAGCGGCAGCACCAGGGTGAACGTCGACCCCTCACCCTCACGGGACTCCACGTCCACCCGGCCCCGGTGGTTGGTGGCCACGTGGCGGACGATGGACAGCCCGAGCCCGGTGCCGCCGGTGTTGCGGCTGCGGGCGTGGTCGACCCGGTAGAAGCGCTCGAAGATCCGCTCGAGGTCCCGCCCCGGGATGCCGATCCCGTGGTCGGCGACCGAGATCCTCACCACCTCCCGCTCGCCGTGGACCGCCGGGAGGGGACCGGCGTCGCTGTCCGGCTCGGCCGGCTGGGCGGTCTGGGGATCGGTGGCCGTCCGGGCCACCGGGGCGGCCGCCGCCGGGTGGTGGGAGCGGGGCGGCGGGGGCCCGGCGGCCAGCGCCAGTCCCGGCTCGGCGCCCGCCGCGTCGTCGACCGGCTCCTTGGCCACGGTGCCGGTCACGGTGACCGTGCTGTTGTCGTAGGAGTAGGTCACCGCGTTCTCGAGCAGGGCGTGGAGGGCCGAGACCAGCTGGCGGCGGTCCCCCATGACCGCCACCGCCGGGGAGGGTTCGTACAGCACGATGGCGATGCCCCGCTGGTCGGCGGTGGCCCGGACCCGCTCGACCGCCTCGGCCATGATCAGGTTCACGAGGACCGGCTCGCGCGGCGGGTCGGACTCGGCCTCGATGCGGCTCAGGTCGAGCAGGTCGTCGATGATCCGGCTCACCCGGAAGGCCTCGGTGTGGATCCGGTTGGCCAGCCGGCGGGCGACCTCGCTGTCGGGCTCGGCCACCAGCGTCTCGGCCAGCAGCCCGAGCGCGCCCATCGGCGTCTTGAGCTCGTGGCTGACGTTGCCACGAAGTCCCGGCGCACCATCTCGAGTCGCCGGCGCTCGGAGATGTCCTCGATCAGTGCGATCACCCCGAGGGAGCGCCGACCGTCGTCGATCAGCAGGCTCCGCACGTGCAGCGTCCGGGGCGGCGGCCCGTAGAGGTCGACGGTGCGCTCGGCCGAGCCCTGCTGCCAGGCCTCCTCGAGCAGCTCGGTCACCGCCTGGGCGGCCAGGGCGTCCCCCAGGCGGCTGGTCATGAGCGCGTTGGCCCGGGGGTTCTGGTAGACGACCTTGCCGTTCTCGTCCGACAGCACCACCCCCTGGGGCAGCGCGTCGATCGCCCGGCGGAGCCGGATGGCGTCGGCGCTGGCCTCGGCCACCGCCTCTGAGGCGGCCCCGGTGACCTGCTCGAGGTAGGCCAGCGCGTTCTCGAGCCCGCTCTCCTCGCTGGGCGGGTGCAGGCCGAGGCGGGAGCCGAGCGCACTGAGCCGCTGGGTCAGGGCCTGACGCCCCGAGCGTCGGCCCAGCGCGACCGAGACCACGATCGCGACCACCAGGATCAGCGCGGCCAGGCCGTAGGCCAACGGTGGAGGCAGGCCGGCAATGTGGCCAGGGGCCGGAGCCGCTGCGATCACCTCTCCAGCATGGCAGGAGCACAGCTCCACCGGGACGACCCGGCCCGTGGCGCGCTCCGACCGTTCGGCTCGACCGGCCGGGGCAGCGGAGCGCCCCGGCGAACAGACCACGGCGAGGGGGCGCGATGCACTTGTTGGCAGGCGTGACGCTCAACCCGGATCCCGCCCAGCTGCCCGGCGGGGGCACCTTGCAGCAGCTGGCCAACGGGATCGGGGGGTGGGCACTCATCCTGGCGCTGGTGGGCCTGGTGGTCGGGGCGGCCGCGTGGGCCATCGGCGCCCACTCGCAGAACTACCACCAGGCGCTGGCCGGCCGTCGAGCGGTGCTGGTGGCCGGGCTGGCCGCCTTGCTGATCGGGGCCGCCCCGACCCTCATCAACTTCTTCTTCGGCGCCGGGTCGGGCCTGCACTGATGGACGGCGGCGGGCGAGCCCCGGGGGGCCGGGCGCGGTGATTGCGGCCCTGCCGTTCATCCCGGGCGTGGGCTGTGGGGTGATCCCGGGCCTGTCGCTCGCGTGCGGCGCCGCCTCCGGGGTCACCGCGTCGATCCTTGGAGCCGGAGCCTCCGACCTGCTGGGCGTGCTGGCGTCCGGGGTCGCCCAGGGGGCGAGCTGGCTGCTGTCTGCGGTGGGGAGCGTCATCGGCTCGACCACCTCGGTGGACCTGGGGGCGTCGTGGTTCAAGAGCCACTACGAGGTGATGGTCGGGCTGGCCGCGGTGGTGCTGGTGCCGCTGCTGGCCGCGTCGGTGGTGCAGTCCATCTACCGCCAGAGCCCGAGCGCTCTTCTGCGGGCCGCGCTGGTCCACCTGCCGCTCGCGCTCCTGGTCGGCGCAGTGGCGGTGCAGCTGGTGCAGCTGTCCCTCGCCGCCTGCGACGCGCTCGCGTCGGCGGTGTCGTCGGGGTCCTCGGGCAGCATCGGCTCGGCCCTCTCCGCGGTCGCCTCCTCCCTCGCCGACCAGGCGGCCGGCACCGGGGCGGGGGTCCCGACCTTCGTCGCGCTCCTCGGCGCGCTGTTCGTCGCCCTCGGTGCGCTGGTGCTGTGGGTCGAGCTGCTGGTCCGGTCGGCCGCGGTCTACGCCGCCACCTTGTTCTTCCCCCTCGCCCTGGCCAGCCTGGTCTGGCCGGCGGTGTCGCACTGGTGCCGGCGGCTGGTGGAGACGGTGGCCGCCCTGGTGTTGTCCAAGTTCGTGATCGTGGCGGTCCTCAGCCTGGCCGCTGGTGCGGTGGGGTCGGGGGGCTCGATCGCGACCGAGCTGGCCGGGGGCGCCCTGTTGCTCCTGGCCGCGTTCGCCCCCTTCACCCTGCTGCGGCTGGTGCCGATGGTGGAGGCGAGCGCCGCCCACCACCTGGAGGAAGTACGGCACCGGGCCCAGCGGGCGGCGGTCATGGGCGGCCGCACCGGCGTCGCCCTGGTGGTGGGACAGCTGGGCCCGCCCCCGCTGCCCGAGCTGCCGGTGGGCACCGGCGCGGCGGCCCCCCTGGAGCTGCCGGGGCCCGAGCCGCCGAGCTCGGAGGGTGGGGGCGCCCCGGGCGGTGGCGGGAGCTCCCCGGCGACGCCTCCCGGCGACGCCGTCGGCACCTGGCCCGGCATCCCGGCTCCAGCCCCGGTGGTCGAGCGGGAGCGCCCGAGCGGTCCTCCGCCGGTGTGGGGCGCGACGCTCCCGGCGCTGGGGCCGCCTCCGGCTCGGATCGGCGACCACGAGCTGGTCTCGGACCACCTGGGCCCGGTGCTGCGGTGGCGCCCGGACCCCGAGCCCGGTGGGGGGCGCCATGGCCACTGAGCGGCCGCGCTATCGGTTCGGACCGCTGGAGCGCCGGGGGTTGATCGCCGGTTGGCGGGGCGGGCAGGTCGCGGTGGTCGCGGCCGGCCTCCTGCTCGGCGTCGGGTCCCTGCGGCTCCACCCGGACCCGCTCGGCGTGGCCGAGGCAGTGGCGGTCCTCGGGTCAGCGCTCGCGGTGGCGTGCTGGCCGCTGGGCGGGCGCACGGCCGAGGAGTGGCTGCCGACCCTCATCCGGTGGGGCGCCGACGGGGCCGGGGGTCGGCGGCGTCGCTCGGGCCAGCCCGGTGCCGGCCACTGCCCGGCCCACGGCGGCCCGGTGCCGTTCGTCCTGGCTCGGCCCGGGGGGCCTCGTCTGGCGCCGCCCGGGGTGTTCGCCGGCCTCGGCATCTTGGAGGCGCGCGCGACCGACCTGGCGGCGGAGGTCGGCGTGGTGCAGGACCGCCGGGCCGGGACGCTGACCGCGGCCCTGGCGCTCGAGGGCCACAGCTTCGCCCTCCTCGGCACCGACGAGCAGGAGCGCCGGGTCGGCGCCTGGGCCTCGGTCCTGGCCGCCCTGGCTCGGGAGGGCTCGGCGGTGCACCGCCTCCAGTGGCTGGCGCTGGCCCTCCCCGACGACGGCCGCAAGGTCCGGGCCGACCTGGAGGAGCGGGCGGTCAGCCGCGACCGCGAGGCCTACGCCTCCTACCAGCAGCTGCTGGAGGCGTGCGGGACCGGGACCTCCCGGCACCTGGTCCTCTTGGCGGTCCAGGTCCGCACGTCGCGCCCGGGGCGGGGGACCGACCGTGAGCGGGCGGCGGTCGACAGCGTGCTGCGGGAGCTCGCCAACCTGTCCCGGCTGGTCGGCGGGGCCGACGTCACCTGCCGGGGCCCGCTCGGCCCGGCCGAGCTGGCGGCGGCGATCTTGGCCATCGGCCAGCCCGACCCGGCCGAGCTGGCGGCGAGCGACGAGGGGCGCCGGTGCCCGCCGTGCATGGTCGGGTGGCCGTGGCCCATGGCCACCCAGGCGGAGTGGGGGCGGGTCCGCACCGACGCCAACTGGCACGTCACCTACTGGATCGCCGAGTGGCCACGGGTCGAGGTCGGGCCGGACTTCTTGGCCCCGATCCTGCTCGGCCCGCTTCGCCGGAGCGTGGCGGTGGTGATGGAGCCGGTCAGCCCGTCGCGGGCGGTGCGGGCGGTCGAGGCTGCTCGGACCGCCGACATCGCCGACTCGGAGCTGCGGCGACGGGGAGGGTTCCTCGCCACTGCCCGGCGGGCCCGGGAGGCCGAGCTGGTGGCGCGCCGGGAGGCCGAGCTGGCCGACGGCCACGGTTCCTACCGCTTCAGCGGCTACGTGACGGTGACCTCGTCCGACCCGACCCAGCTCGAGGAGTGGTGCCAGGCCACCGAGCAGGCGGCCGGCCAGGCCCGCCTGGAGCTGCGCCGCCTCTACGGCGACCAGGAGCGGGCCCTGCTGTGCACCCTGCCGCTGTGCCGGGGGCTGTCGTGAGGGCGGGCTTCAAGGTGCCGGCCCACTCGGTCACCACCCGGAACCTCGGCGCCGCCTACCCGCTGGTGGCCGAGGCGGGCCTGGGGCATCGGGGGGTGCTGGTCGGCCACGATCTGCTCGGGGGGTCCTTCGTCTACGACCCGTTCGAGCTCTACGCCGCCGGGGTCCTGTCCAACCCCAACATGATCGTCTTCGGCCAGATCGGGCGGGGGAAGAGCTCGCTGCTCAAGACCTTCCTGTGGCGCCAGGCCGTCTTCGGCCGGCGAGCCTGGGTGGTCGACCCCAAGGGGGAGTACGCCGGGCTGGCCCGGCTGTGGGGGGTGCGGCCGGTCGCCCTGCGGCCCGGGGGCGAGGTCCGGCTCAACCCGCTCGACCCGGTGGCCGCCCGGCGGGCCGACGGGATCCTCGACGATCCGGACCGCCGCCAGTGCGAGCTGTTGGCCTCGCTGGCCAGCGCCTGCCTGGGCCGGCCGCTGCAGCCCCGGGAGCGGGCGGCGGTCGACCTGGCGCTGGCCTCGGCCAAGGCCGCCCGGGCGGTGCCGACCCTGCCCCAGGTGGTCGAAGCCCTGCTCGACCCGGACGCCGGGGCCGCGGCCGGGATCTCGACCGACCGGGAGCGGCTGCTCGAGGACGGGCGGGACGTGGCGCTCGAGCTGCGCCGGCTGGTGGCTGGCGACCTGCGAGGGATGTTCGACGGCCCGACCACCCATGGCCTGGACCTGTCGGGGCCGCTGGTGGTCCTCGATCTGTCGGCCCTCTACGCCTCGAGCGCGCTCGGGGTGCTCATGACCTGCGCCACCGCCTGGTTGCAGGCGGCCCTCACCCAGCAGCGGCGCCGGGGGGCGTTCGCCTTCTTGGTGGTGGACGAGGCGTGGGCGATCCTGGCCAACCTGGGAGTGGCCCGGTGGCTGCAGGCGTCGTGGAAGCTGTCCCGGGCCCACGGCGTGGCCAACGTGGCAGTGCTCCACCGGTTGAGCGACCTCAGCGCGGTCGGCCCGGTGGGCTCCGAGCAGGTGGGCTTGGCCGAGGGGCTGCTCAGCGACTCTGAGACCCTGGTGCTCTACGCCCAGCCGCCGGGCGAGGCGGGGCGCGCCGCCGACCTGCTCTCGTTGTCGAGCACCGAGGTCGACCTCCTGCCCCAGCTCACCCGGGGCGTGGCGCTGTGGAAGGTGGGGACCCGGTCCTTCCTGGTCCGCCATGTCGTCTCCCCGGCCGAGCAGGCCCTGGTCGACACCGACCGGGCCATGGTGGAGCCGAGGTGAGTGACGCGGCACTGCTCGGTGCGGCGCTCGGCCTGGCGGCGGTCGCACTGGGTGGGCGGGTCCGCTCCGCTGGTCCTTCCGGCAGCGGGGCCCGCTGGGCCCGCCGCGGTGAGCTCAACGTGCTGGCTGGTCGCGGACCGGGCCGCCTCCGGCTCGGGGCAGTCGGTCGGTGGCCCCGTCGCCTGGTCTTCGCCGAGCCGGTCCAGTCGGTGGCGGTGGTCGGTCCCACCCAGAGCGGCAAGACCAGCGCCCTGGCCATCCCGGCCATCTTGGGCTGGGAGGGACCGGTCCTGGCGGCCAGCGTGAAGGGCGACCTGTTGGCGGCGACCGTGGGGTGGCGCCGGCGCTGTGGCCGGGTGTGGGTGTTCGATCCGACCGGGTCAAGCGGGGAGCGGCCGGCGGCCTGGGACCCTCTGGCTGCGGCCCGGTCGTGGGCCGGCGCCCGCCGGGTCGCGGCCGACCTCACCGAGCTGGCCCGCTCCGAGGGGACCACCGCCGACGGGGAGTTCTGGTATGCGATGGCGGCCAAGCTGCTGGCCCCGCTGCTGTTCGCGGCGGCCAGCGCCGATCGGCCGCTGGCCGACGTGCTGCGCTGGGTGGACACCCAGGAGGTGGCCGAGGTGCTGGAGCTGTTGGAGCGGGCCGGGGTGGACCAGGCGATCTGGGCCATCCAGGCCAGCTGGCAGCGGGAGGAGCGGCAGCGCTCGTCGGTGTACACGACGGTCGAGGCCGTGCTCGAACCGCTGGCTGGTGGGGCCGCCGGACAGGGCGAGGCCATCGACCCCGACGCCCTGTTGTCGGGGACCAACACCGTCTACCTGTGTGCTCCGGCCCACGACCAGCGCCGGCTGCGGCCGGTGTTCGTCGCGGTGGTCAAAGCGGTGCTGGATGCGGCGTTCACCCGCGCCGCCCGGCGCGGCCCGCTCGACCCAGCGCTGCTCGTGGTGCTGGACGAGGCGGCCAACATCGCGCCGGTGGCCGAGCTCGACGGGCTGGCCGCCACCTGCGCTGGCCACGGCATCGCCCTGGTGACGATCTGGCAGGACCTGGCCCAGCTCCACGCCCGTTACGGGCCCCGGGCCCCGACGGTGCTGAACAACCACCGGGCCCGGCTGTTCTTGTCGGGGATCGCGGAGCCGGCCACCTTGGAGCACGTCCGTTTGCTGGCCGGAGAGTCCGAGCCCGCTGGCCGCGACTGGTCCGGGGTCCGGGAGCGCGCCGGCCGGCGTCCCCCGGTGCCGAGGCCGCTGGTCCCGCCCGAGGCGCTGCGCCAACTGCCCGGGGGCGAGGCGGTCCTCCTCTACGGAGCGCTCCCGCCAGCTCGCCTGCGCCTGGTCCCGTGGTGGTCGGACCGGACGCTTGCCGACCGAGTTGGTGGGACAGCGCGTGACCGAAGGCAGGCGCGGTGCCCGATCGGCGAGGAACCGAGGTGCAGTGGTCCACCGGCTCGTCGAGGGTGACGATCGGATGATCTGAACCGAGCCCAGGAGGAACGGATCAGCCCGCTGGTCGGGACTTGTCACCCGGCACTCACGTCTTTGCACGATCCGCCTCGCGGGGCTCGGGTGGGATAGAGAACCCCTGGGCCAGCCTGGTCGCAGGTGGAGGGGACAACGGGAAGGAATCGCCGACCGCTGTCCGTCGTCCGGGGCCCGGTAGTGTGCCGGTCGTGGCAGCGGCCGAGGCGTCGGTGAGCTCCGAGCAGGAGCCATCGATGCCGCGCGAACCAAGACGGCCGCTCACCTTGGCCATCGATATCGGCGGGACCGGGCTCAAGGCGTCGGTCCTGGACGCGACCGGGGCGATGGTGGCCGACCGGGTGCGTGAGGCCACCCGCTACCCGCTCCCTCCCGATGTGCTGGTGCGGGCGCTGGTGGAGCTGGTGCGGCCGTTGCCGGCGGCCGACCGGGTCTCGGCCGGGTTCCCCGGGATGGTCCGGGGCGGCCTGGTGCTGAGCGCGCCCCACTTCGTGACCAAGTCCGGCCCGGGCTCGGCCGTCGAACCGGACCTGGTGGCGGCGTGGGACCGTTTCGACCTCGCCGCGGCCCTGGCCGAGGCGCTGGGCCGGCCGACCAAGGTGGCGAACGACGCCGACGTCCAGGGTGCCGCGGTGGTGGCCGGCAAGGGCCTCGAGTTCGTGATCACCTTGGGCACCGGGTTCGGCACCGCTGCGTTCTTGGACGGGCGCCTGCTCCCGCACCTCGAGATCGCCCACCAGCCATTCCGCAAGGGCGAGACCTACAACGAGCAGCTGGGTGACCGGGCCCGCAAGTCGATCGGTGACCACCGCTGGAACACCCGGCTCCGCAAGGCCGTGGTGCAGCTGGACGCGATGGTGTTCTTCGACCACCTCTACCTCGGGGGTGGCAACGCCCGCCGAGTCAAGCTGGACGAGCTCGGCGACGTCGCCGCCAAGACCACCATCGTGGACAACAACGCCGGGATCCTGGGCGGCATCCGCCTCTGGGAGGGCGAGCACTTGGGGCTCTGAGGCGCCGGCCGCGCTTGACAACCGTGTGACGTTTTCGCGACGCTTCGTTCACTCTACGAATGAGGTGTTCGGTTTGCGAACACCGCCGGACGTCGGCGGGGCGGCCGAGCTGCTCGTCGTGGGAGGGGGAACCACCGGAGGCCAGTGCGGGGCGGCCGCAGCCGGCAGCCTGGAGGGTCAGCTGCAGGGCGGCCCTGGACCGACGAGGACAGGGGGGAGCGTCATGGACGAGGCAGCGGCCGCTGGGAAGCGGGTCGATCGGCGGACCCTGCTCAAGGGCCTGGGGGCGGGCGCACTGGCGGTGTCGGCGAGCGAGGCGCTGGCCCAGGGCGCGTTCACCAAGCCGGCGTTCAGCGTCGCCAACCCGAGCACCATCAAGATCGGCTACGTGAGCCCGAGGACCGGTGCCTTCGCCGACTTCTCGATTTCGGACTCCTTCGTGTTGAAGAAGGTGCGGGCCACCTCCCCCTACGCCAAGGGGATCACCGTCGGCAAGACCCGCTACCGGATCGAGATCATCCCGGTCGACACCCAGTCGGACCCCAACCGGGCCGCCCAGCTGGCCCAGCAGCTCATCCAGCAGCAGAAGGTCGATCTGTTGCTCACCACCTCGACCCCTGAGACCACCAACCCGGTGGCTGCCGCCGCCCAGCAGTACCACGCGCCGTGCCTGGCCACCGTGGTCCCCTGGGAGTCGTGGTATGCGGGGCTGGGAGGGAACCCCGGCAACCCGACCACCAACTTCACCTACAACGCGGTGTTCTTCTTCGGGATGAAGGAGTTCGCCGGCACCTTCCTGCCGATGTGGAAGCGGATCGAGGACGAGACCCACGCGGCCAAGATCTTCGCCGGCATGTTCCCCAACGACGCCGACGGCAACGCCTTCCGGGCCGGCTTCCCGCCCTACGCCGAGGCGGCCGGCTACAAGTTCGTCGACGGCGGGGCCTACACCGACGGCACCACCGACTACAGCTCGATGATCGAGAAGTTCAAGGCTGCCGGGTGCGAGTTCTACGTCAACTGCCCGATCCCGCCGGACTTCAACACCTTCTGGAAGCAGGCTGCCCAGGCCGCGTTCCGGCCCCGGCTGGCGACGGTGGCCAAGGTCATGCTGTTCCCGAGCGACGCAGTGGCGCTGGGCAACCTGTCCAACAACATCGCCACCGACGCGTGGTGGACGCCGTACGCGAAGTACCGCTCGTCGCTCACCGGAGAGACCGCGGCCACCCTGGCGTCGGACTTCGAGCGCAGCACCGGCAACGAGTGGGTCGACTCGCTGGGGTCGAGCTACTCGCTGTTCGAGGTGGCAGTCGAGGCGCTCAAGGCCTCCGACGACCCGCACGACCACGCGCAGGTGGCTCACAACCTCCAGCACGTGAGCTACAGCGGGATCTGCGGGCCGCTCGACTTCGCCGCCGGCCCGGCTCCCGGGGTTGGGATCATCAAGCCGGTCGGGGTCCAGTGGAAGCCGGGCAAGAAGCTCTTCGGCAAGAAGTACCCGTGGCAGGAGTTCGTGGTCGACAACTCGCTCAACAAGGACGTGCCGATCAACGGCGACCTGGTGCCGACCTTCTCCTGAGGCCGTGGCCGCCCTCCTCGAGCTGGCCCACCTCTCCAAGCGGTTCGGGGGCGTGGTGGTGGCCGACGACCTGTCGCTCAGCGTGGACGCCGGGGCGGCGGTGGGGCTGGTCGGGCCGAACGGGGCCGGCAAGACCTCCTTGTTCTCCATGATCTCGGGCGACCTGCGGCCCGATCGGGGCACGGTGCGCTTCGACGGGACGACGCTCAACCGGCTGGGAGTGGCGGCCCGCTGCCGGCTGGGGGTGGCCCGCACCTTCCAGGTCCCCCGGCCCTTCGAGCAGATGACCGTGTTCGAGAACGTGCTGGTCGCGGCCCAGCAGGGCGCCCGGGCTCGCGGCGCGGCCAGCCACCGGGCCGCCCTGGCCAGCCTGGAGCGCTGCGGGCTGGCCCCCTTGGCCAACCGCCGGGCCGGCTCGCTCGGCCTGCTGGACCGCAAGCGCCTGGAGCTGGCCCGGGCTCTCGCCAGCGGCCCCCGGCTGCTCCTCCTCGACGAGGTGGCTGGCGGCCTCACCGAGCCCGAGGTCCAGGTGCTGGTGGGGGTGGTGGCCTCGATCCAAGCCGAGGGCACCGCGGTGGTGTGGATCGAGCACGTGGTGCGGGCCCTGGTGGGTGCGGTGGAGCGGCTCTTGTGCCTGGCCGGCGGCGCTTTCATCGCCGACGGCCAGCCCGAGGCGGTGCTGGCCGACCCGGTCGTGCGCGAGGTCTACCTCGGCTCCGAGCTGGCCATCGAAGGCGCGCGGTGAGCGGCCGGCTGCTCGAGGTCGACGAGCTGACCGTCCACCATGGCCAGCTGTGCGCGGTCGACCACGTGAGCTTCGCGGTCGACCCCGGCGAGGTCTACGCCATCATCGGGGCCAACGGGGCCGGCAAGTCCACCCTCCTGCGGGCCATCGTCGGGGTCCACCCGGTCACCTCGGGCCGCATCGTGCTGGCCGGCGAGGACGTGACCGGGATCCCGGCCCGCGGCCGGCTGTCCCGGGGGCTGGCCCTCGTGCCCGAGGGCCGGCGGCTGTTCCCCTCGCTCAGCGTGGAGGAGAACCTGAAGGTGGGCACGGTGCGGGCCCGTCCCGGGCCGTTCGACATCGCCCGGGTCTACGAGCTGTTCCCGTGGATGCTCGAGCGCCGCCGCCAGCGGGCGGCCCGCCTCTCGGGGGGGGAGCAGCAGGCGGTGGCGATCGGCCGGGCGCTGGTGGCCAACCCGAGCGTGCTGCTGCTCGACGAGCTGTCGCTCGGCCTGGCCCCGGTGGTGGTCCAGCGCATCTATGCGATCCTGCCCGAGCTCTTGGCCAGCGGGGTCACCGTGCTGTTGGTCGAACAAGACGTGAGCCAGGCGCTGCGGGTGGCCAACCGGGTCCACTGTCTGCTCGAGGGTCGGACCACGCTGGAGGGGAGCCCGGCCGGCCTGCGGCGGGCCGACATCGAGGCCGCCTACTTCGGGCTGCGCTCGAGCGGCGGGGCCGGGGTGCCGGCATGACCTGGCTCAACGCGATCCTCCAGGGGCTCCTGCTGGGCGGCTTCTACGCCCTGTTCGCCTGCGGGCTGTCGCTGCTGTTCGGGGTGATGGGGATCATCAACCTGGCCCACGGGGACTTCGCGGTGATCGCCGGCTACGTCGCGGTGGTGCTGGTCCCCTCGACCGGGCTGCCGATGGTCCTCGGGTTCTTGGTGGTGGTGCCGATCTTCGCCCTGGGCGGCTACATCCTGCAGCGGACCTTGTTCCAGTCGGCCTTGCGCCGGGGCGACCCGATGACCATCCTGCTCGTGACCTTCGGGTTGTCGGTCATCACCGAGAACGCGCTGCTGCAGGCGTTCTCGGCCAACGGCCAGTCGCTCAACATCGGCAGCCTGATCGCCGACTCCATCAACCCCAACCGGGTGGTGTCGATCTCGGACATCTCGTTGGTGGTCCTCGGCGTGGCGGTGGTGCTGCTGGCCGGCCTGCAGCTGCTGCTCTCTCGGACCTCGATCGGCCGGATGATCCGGGCGGTGGCCGACGACCGGGAGGCGGCCGAGTTGGTCGGCATCGACCACCGCCACGTCTTTGGCATCGCGGCCGCCATCGCCCTGGCCACGGTGGCCCTGGCCGGTCTGGCGTCGGGGATGATCACCGAGTTCGCCCCCTCGAGCGGGACCGCCAACCTGCTGTTCGCGTTCGAGGCGGTGGTGATCGGGGGGATCGGCTCGCTGTGGGGGACCCTGGCCGGGGGGATGGTGCTGGGGGTGGCCCAGCAGATCGGGGCCCAGATCAACCCCTCGTATCAGATCCTGGCCGGCCACGTGGTGTTCCTGGCGGTCCTGGCAGTTCGCTCCCGGGGCCTGTTCGCGGTCCGGGAGGCGGCGTGAGCGCCCCGGGCACCCTGGCCCCGCTGCCGGTCCTCGGGGCCGGCGGCTACCGCATCCGCCGCTCGGCCCGCCGGTCGTCGTGGCTGCTGGGCCTGGGGGCCGGGGTGCTCGTGCTGCTGGCGTTCATGCCGGCGCTGGTCTCGAGCGGCGACACCTCGCTGTTGGTCAACGTCTTCATCCTGCTCACCGTGTCCACCATGTGGAACCTGCTGGCCGGCTACGCCGGGCTGATCTCCATCGGCCAGCAGGCGTTCATCGGCCTGGGGGCCTACGCGGTGGTGGTGGCGGCGATCCACGGCATGGAGCCGTTCACCGTGATCCCCGTCTCGGCGGTGGTGTGCGGGGTGCTGGCGGTGCCGGTGGCGGCGCTGGTGCTGCGGACCCGGGGCGGCTACTTCGCCATCGCCACCTGGGTGGTGGCCAGCACCGCCCAGCTGGTCATCAGCTCGATCACCTCCATCGGCGGCGGGACCGGCCACCCGGTGCCCGGCCTCACCAGCCTGTCGCCCACCCAGTTCGCCCACCTCACCTACTGGTCGGCGCTGGCGGTCGTGGTGGTGGCGTTGGGCGCGACCTACCTGCTGCTGCGGAGCCGCCTGGGTCTGGTGCTCTCAGCGGTGCGCGACGACGAGGATGCGGCCCGAGCGGCCGGGACCCGGGTCAGCTTGGTCCGGGGGGCGGTGTTCGTGGTGGCGGCGATCGGGTGTGGCGCCGCCGGCGCGGTGCTGGCGGTGAGCCAGCTGCAGGTGCAGCCGGCCTCGGCGTTCAGTGTCCAGTGGTCGGCCGAGATCATCTTCGTCAGCCTGATCGGCGGGATGGGAACCATCGAGGGTCCGATCCTGGGCACGGTCATCTACTTCGCCCTCCAGCAGAACCTGGCCCAGCATGGGGCGTGGTATCTGATCATCGTGGGGGCGGTGGCGGTCGGGGTGGCCATCTGGTTCCCCCGGGGGCTGTGGGGGACCCTGGCCCGGCGGCTCAGGGTCGAGCTGTTCCCGGTCGGCTACCACGTCCTAGGCCCGCCCCCTCAGGACAGCGGCAGCCCCACGTAGTTCTCGGCGATGCTCTGGCGCATCGCCCCGGAGGTGGCCACGTAGCGCTGCTTGGCCCGCTGGAGCTTGCGGGCGAAGGGGTCGTGGCCCGGCAGCACGTGCAGCAGCTCGGTCATGGTGGTGGAGAAGTCCTGGACCCGCCAGACCCGCTCCAAGCACCGGCTCGAGTAGGTCTCGAGGCCCCGCCGGTCGGAGCGGTGGAACCAGTCGGCCAGGGCCCGGGCCAGCACTGCCACGTCGGCGATGGCCAGGTTCATCCCCTTGGCCCCGGTCGGGGGGACGATGTGGGCGGCGTCGCCGGCCAAGAACAGGTTGCCGTACTGCATCGGCTCGCACACGTAGCTGCGCATGGCGGTGATGCCCTTCTCGATGATCGGCCCCTCCTGCAGGGTCCAGCCGGGCGCCGCCAGCCGCAGCTGCAGCTCGGACCAGATGCGCTCGTCGGGCCAGTTCTCGATGTCGTCGTGCGGGTCGACCTGGACGTAGAGGCGGGAGAGCTCGGGCGAGCGCAGGCTGTGGAGGGCGAAGCCCCGGGGGTGGTAGGCGTAGATGAGCTCCTCGGTGGACGGCGCGACCGTGGCCAGGATGCCCAGCCATCCGAAGGGGTACTCCCGCTCGTACTCGGTCAGCACCCCCGGCGGGATGACGCTGCGGCAGACCCCGTGGAAGCCGTCGCAGCCGGCCACCACCGCGCAGGCGAGCTCCCGGTCCCGGCCCTGGTGGCGGAAGCGGATCACCGGCCGGTCCCCGGTCAGCGCGGTGGGCAGGGCGTCTGCGACCTCGAACAGGATGGTGCCCCCGTCGGCCAGCTCGGCCGCGATCAAGTCCTTCACCACCTCCTGCTGGCCGTAGACGGTGATGTGGCGCCCGGTCAGCTCGGCGAAGTCGATCCGGTGGCGCTCGCCCTCGAACTGGAGGTTGACCCCGTGGTGGACGGCGCCCTCGGCTTGGAGCCGCGCGCCCACCCCGGTCTCGATCAACAGGTCGGTCGAACCCTGCTCGAGCACCCCGGCCCGGACCCGGCTCTCCACGTAGGCTCGGGAGCGCTGCTCGAGCACGACCGCGTCGATGCCCTCCAGTCGCAGCAGGTGTGCCAGGACCAGGCCGGCCGGCCCGGCACCGACGATGCCCACCTGGGTCTCGAAGTCGGCTGCCATCAGCGCACCCGCAGGCTCCCGCCGGCCTGTGCCACCCGCTTGAGGTCGGCATTGATCCGCTCGGCCGCCAGCCTGAGACAGCTCAGGTAGCGGGTTCGCAGCTCCTCCAAGGAGACCCGGCTGGCGTGGGCCGAGACGTTGGCGGCGGCCACCGTGGTGCCCCGGCCGTCGACGATGGGCACCGCCACCGAGCGCAGCCCGTCCTCCAGCTCCTGGTCGACCAGGGCGTAGCCCCGGGCCCGGGTCTCGGCCACGATGGCCGCCAGCCGGGCCTTGTCGGTCACCGTGCGCGGGGTGAGCGGCTCCAGGGTCACCCGGGCCAGGTAGTCGTCGAAGCGCTCCGGGCTGAGGGCGGCCAGCAGCACCCGGCCCATGGAGGTGCAGTAGGCGGGGAAGCGGGTCCCCAAGGTGATGGTCACCGTCATGATCCGCGTGGTCGGCACCCGGACCACGTAGACGATGTCGTCGCCGTCGAGCACCGCGATCGAGGAAGACTCCCGCAACGCCGCCACCAGCTCCTCCAGGTGGGGGGTGGCCACGTCGGTCAGCCCCAGACCGGACAGGTAGCCGTAGCCGAGCTCGAGCACCCGGGGGCTGAGCGAGAACCGGCGTTCGTCGGTGGTCACGTAGCCCAGCTCGACCAGGGTGAGGAGGAACCGGCGGGCAGCCGCCCGGGTGAGGCCGGTGATGCGGGCCACCTCGCTCAAGGTGAGCCCAGCCCGGCCGGGGCCGAAGGCCCGCAGCACCGCCAGCCCCCGCTCCAAGGAGCGGACGTAGTCCGAGTGGGGCCCGTGGCTGGCCACCAGATCGGGCTCACCCATCGCCGCCCCCGAGCACCCCTCGGGCCACCGCCACCGCCCGGTTGGCCGCCGGGAAGCCGCAGTAGAGAGCGCTGTGGAGCAGCACCTCGGCCAGCTCGTCCCGACCGACCCCGTTGCGCAGTGCGCCCCGCAGGTGCAGCTCCAGCTCCTCGAAGCGGCCCAGGGCGACCAGCATGGCCACGGTGATGCAGCTGCGGGTCCGCCGGTCGAGCCCGGGCCGGGTCCAGATCTCGCCCCGGGCCATCCGGGTGACCAGGTCCACGAACCCGGCAGTGGTGGGGTCGGTCGAGGCGGCCGAGCGGTCGACGTGGTCGTCGCCCAGGACCCATCGCCGGACCCGGTCGCCGCGTTCGGCTGCCGGCCCGCACAGGTGGGCCACCACGGCCTCGGTGAGCCGGGCCGGCTGCTCGATCGCCGGCAGGTGGGCGGCGTCGGCCAGCACCACCAGGCTCGAGCCGGGGATGGCCCCGGCCAGCTCGAGGGCGGCCGCCGGCGGCACCGCCGGGTCCGCCGCGCCCCCCACCACCAAGGTGGGAGCGGTGATCCGGGGGAGGTCGGCCGAGAGGTCGAGCTCGGCCAGGGCCTCGCAGCACCCGGCGTAGCCCTCGGGGTCGACGGTGGCCAGCATGGCCTCCACCCGGCGGCGGGCGGCCGCCCGGCCGGCGAATCCCTGGGTGAACCACCGGTCCATGAGGGTGTCGAGCAGGGCGAGCGGGCCCTCGCGGCGCACCAGTGCCGCCCGCTCCACCCAGCTCTGCGGGGTCGCGAACCGGCTGGCGGCGCAGCACACCACCAGCGACTCCACCCGCTGCGGGTGGTGGACGGCCAGCCAGGCGGCGACCGACCCGCCGATCGACAGCCCACAGACCGACGCCCGGTCCACTCCCGCATCGTCGAGCACCGCCAGGGCATCGCCGGCCAGCAGCCCGAGGTCGTAGGGGCCGGGGGTGGCGCTCGAGCCCCCGTGGCCCCGGTGGTCGTAGCGGATGACCCGGAACCGCTGGGCCAGCGCCGGCACCACGTCGTCCCACATCGCGACGGTGGTCCCGAGGGAGTTGGCCAGGAGCAGGGCCGGGGCCCGCTCGGGCCCGTGGACTTGGTAGGCGATGGTCGCCCCGCGGTGCTCGACGGCCGGCACCTCAGCCTCCGGCGGCCAGTGCCCGGTCGATGAGGGCGTCGGTGGCGCCGAGGTAGCCGCCGGGGTCGAGCAGCGCTGCCAGCTCGTCCAAGCCGAGCTCGCCTGCGACCAGCGGGTCGGCGGCCAGTTCGTGGGCGAAGGAGCCGCTCGAGGCGGCCCGGGCGGCTGCGGCCTGGACCGCGGCGGTGGCCCGCTCCCGCCCCAGCGGGCCGGTGAGGGCGCCCACCACCCGCTCGGACAACAGGACCCCGCCGGTGCGGGCCAGATTGGCCGCCATGGCCTCGGGGTTGACCTCGAGGCCGGCCACCGTCTCGGCGGCCACTGCCGCGATCCCGCCGGCCAGCCGGAGCAGGGAGGTGAGGGTCTCCCACTCGGCCTGCCAGCCCCCCACCGCTCGCTCGTGCTCGTTGGCCATGGCCCCGAAGAGGACCGAGACCGCGGCGGCGGCCTGGCGGTGGGCGGCCAGCACCCGGGCCGCCCCGGCCGGGTTGCGCTTGTGGGGGAGGGTCGACGATCCCCCCCGGCCGGGCTCGGCCGGCTCGGCCGCCTCGGCGACCTCGGTCTGCATCAGCAGGGCGACGTCCAGGGCCACCTTGGCCCCGACCCCGGCCACCAGGCCCAGGGCCGAGCCCAGCTCCACCACCACCGTGCGGTCGGTGTGCCAGGGCACCGGGGGGACCGCCAGGCCGAGCTCGGCTGCCATCGCCTCGGCCACCGCCAGTCCCTCAGCTCCCAGCGCGGCCAACGTCCCGGCCGCCCCGCCCAGCTGGACCGGCAGCCGGGCGCAGCGGTCCGCGAGCCCGGCCCGGGCCCGTGACGCGGCCACCAGCCAGCCGGCTGCCTTCAGGCCGAAGGTGGTCGGCAGGGCGTGCTGCAGGAGGGTCCGGCCGGCCATGAGGGTCGAGCGGTGCCGCTCGGCCAGGGCGGCGCAGCCGGCGCACAGCGACCCGAGATCCCGGTCGATGAGGGCGGCCGCCCGGCGGGCGACCAGCATGGCCGCGGTGTCCAGGATGTCCTGGCTGGTCGCACCGTGGTGGACCCAGTCCGAGGTCCCCGGGCCGACCGCTCGCCGCAGGGCAGCCACCAGCGGGACGACCGGGTTGGCGCTGGCCCGGCCGGCCCGGCCCAGCTCGGCGGGGGAGAACCGGCTGGCGTCGGCCGCCTGGGCCAGGTCCCGGGCGGTGCCTTCGGGCACCAGGCCCAGGGTCTCCTCCGCCGTTGCCAGGGCGACCTCGGCGTCGAGCATCGCCTGCACCCACGCGCGGTCGGAGGTCGCGGCGGCCAGGGCGTCGGTGGTCAGCAGGGAGCCGAACAGGCTCCCGTCGCGCTCGGGGTCACCAGGCAAAGAAGGCGGTCTCCTGCTCGCCCTGGAGGCGCACGTCGAAACGGTAGGCGCCATCACGCAACGGCGCGACCAAGCTGGCCGCAGCCGGACCGTCCAGCTGGGCCAAGAGCGGGTCGGCGGCGTTGGCCGCCTCCTCGTCGCCGAAGTAGCACCGGGTGACCAGCCGCTGCAGGAGGCCCCGGGCGAAGACCGAGACGTCGAGGTGGGGGGCCGAGCCGTCGCCGAGCCGGCCCGGTTTGACCGTGACGAAGTGGAACCGGCCGTGCTCGTCGGTCCCGCAGCGCCCGAACCCGCTCCAGCCGTCCTCGGTGTCGGGGGGGAACCGGCCCTGGGCGTCGGCCTGAAAGATCTCGACCACGGCGTCGGGGACCGGCTCGCCGTGGCCGTCGAGCACCTGGCCTTCGATCCGAACTGCCAGGTCGTGGTCGGCCGGCACCAGTTCTGGGCTGTGCAGCCAGCGCAAGCCGATGGCGAAGAACGGCCCGACGGTCTGGGAGGGGGTGGGCAGGACGTCGGCCATCGTGCTCAGGCCGGGGTCGCCGGGTCGGGCGGGGTGGCCAGGTGACCGCCCACCACCACGTCGAAGCGGTAGCCGAGCGCCCACTCCTCGACGGTGGTGTCTGGGTCGAACCGACAGATGAGGCGCTCCCGGGCAGGCTCGCTGACCGAGTTGAAGATCGGGTCGTGGGCAAACAGGGGGTCGCCGGGGAAGTACATCTGGGTCACCAGCCGTTCGGTGAAGGCCCGGCCGAACACCGAGAAGTGGATGTGCGCCGGCCGCCACGCGTTGCGGTGGTTCTTCCACGGGTAGGCGCCGGGCTTGATGGTGACGAACCGGTAGGTGCCGTCGTCGCCGGTGATGCACCGCCCGGCGCCGGTGAAGTTGGGGTCGAGGGGGGCCGGGTGCTGGTCGCTGGGGTGGTCGTAGCGACCGGCGGCGTTGGCCTGCCACACCTCGACCAGCTGGCCGGCGATAGGCCGGCCGGAGCCGTCGAGGAGCCGGCCGGTGACGATGATCCGCTCCCCGAGCGGCTCCCCGGCGTGCTGGGTGGTGAGGTCGGCGTCCTCCGGTCGGACCCGGGAGGACCCGAACAGCGGTCCATGGCGCTCGGTCGGGCCGTCGGGGAGGGTGAGCAGTGGCCGGCGGGGATGGCGCAGCTCGCTCGAGCGGTAGTCGGGGAAGTCGTAGGGGGGGTCGGGCCGCACGGACTGGGGGTTCGCGGTCACGAGCTCCCTCCTCTGGTCGCGAGCAGGGCGCGCAGCGCCCGGAGCTCGACCTCACTCGGTGGGTCGGTGCGGGCGAGGTCGGGGGCGACCGCCAGCTCCCAGGGGGTGGCTGCCCTGGCCTCGTCCAGCTCCACGCCGGGGTGCAGGGCGCTGAGCGTGAGCTCGCAGGTGACCGGGTCGGGGCGCAGCACCCCGAGGTCGGTGATCACCAGCGTGGGCCCCGAGCCGCGCAGCCCCAGCCGCTCCCGGTCTCCGGGGCCGTCGCCGAAGCCGACGGTGGTCCGAAAGTCGAGGCGCTCCACGAAGGTCCGCGGGCTCTGGCGGATGAGGACGATCACCTCTTGGCAGGAGGCCGCGATCTCCGGGGCGCCACCGGCGCCGGGCAGCCGCACCGTCGGGTGGTCGTAGTCCCCGATGACGGTGGAGTTGAGGTTTGCGAACCGATCCATCTGGGCGGCACCGAGGAAGCCCACCTCGATCCGGCCCCCTTGGAGCCAGTAGTTGAAGATCTCGGGCACCGACACGACGGTGTCGGCGGTGGCGGCCAGCTCCCCGTCGCCGATCGACAGCGGGAGTCGTGACGGTTTGGCCCCGACGGTGCCCGATTCGTAGATGAGGACCAGGTCGGGGGCATAGGTGGCCCGGGCCAGGTTGGCGGCGGTCGAAGGCAGGCCGATGCCGACGAAACACACCCGGCGCCCCACCAAGGCCCGGGAGGCGGCGACGATCATCATGTCGTCCCGGTCAAAAGTCCGTGCGGAGGTGTCCGACCCGGTGGTCGAGAGGCTGGTCACCAGTGCACCGCCGCGGTCGCGTGCATGACGTGCTGGTCGATCCAGCTGCGGAAGGTGTCCCGGTCGCGGCTGATCGCGTCCCAGCGGACGTAGGCGTCGTTGTCCCGCTCGGAGTACCCGGCGGTGTAGGAGGGGTAGGTCCCTCCGGGGACCTCGGCCACCGAGTCGATCACCCAGGACGGCAGGACCACGCCTCCGGGGACCGCCGCCAGCCGGTCGACCACCTCCTCGACGGTCACCAGGACCCGGGACGCCGCCAGGGCGGCCTCCTTGTTGATGCCGGTGATGCCCCACATGAGGACGTTGCCCGACCGATCAGCCTGCTGGGCGTGGAGGATGGTGACGTCCGGGTGGAGGGCCGGCACCGCAGCCAGGGTCTCACCGGTGAACGGGCAGGCGACGGTCTTGACCGAGTCGTGCCGTCCCATGAGGCCGGTCCCGAAATAGCCCCGCAGCACGGCGAAGGGAAGCCCGGCGGCAGCGGCGACGAATCGGTTGGTGAGGCCGGCGTGGCTGTGCTCCTCCAGCTCCAAGGGGCTTGGCCACCCGTTCTCGACGGCGTCTCGGAAACGGTGCAGCGAGCCCACCCCCGGGTTGCCGCCCCACCCGAAGATCAGCTTGCGGGCGCAGCCGGTGCCGATCATCTGGTCGAAGACGATGTCGGGGGTCAGCCGGACCAAGGTCAGGTCCTTGCGGCCCTGGCGGATGATCTCCTGGCCGGCCGCGACCGGGATCAGATGGGTGAACCCCTCGATGGCGACGCAGTCCCCGTCGTGCACCGTCGCCGCGACGGCATCAGCGAGGCTCTGGATCTCAGCCACCGCTCCCCTCGAGGTCAGCTCCACGCACATTCATGCGTTGTCCGAACGTAGAGCGAGGGCCGGGAGGGTGTCAAGGCCGGCCGTTCCGGTTCCAGGGCCGCTGGTGGTGACGGTAGCGTGAGGAGCCGGGAACCGGCAGGTTCCGGGCGCTCGTAGCTCAACGGATAGAGCATCTGACTACGGATCAGAAGGTTGGGGGTTCGAATCCCTCCGAGCGCGCTTTGTGGCTTGTATCACTGAGGAGTCCACTTCCGGAGTGGTGAACCACCTACGGTGGTCTCGGGAGGAATCTCGGCGGTGACGCAATTCGGCTGGGCTCCGGGCTCGTGAAAGAGATCGTCGCCGAGGTTCTGTTCCCGGGCGGACTCGGTTGAGGGAATTGATGGGCCACGTTCGGCGGGCGGGAGCTTGTTCGACGCGGCCAGAGCATCGGATGACCCACAAGCACGGGTGACCACGTGGGGGTGGTCGCCTCTTCTTGGCGAGCGGCGCGGGGGCGCTGGACTGCGGTGCGATGAGCGCACTCGTGGGCCCTCCCATCAACGAAGAGGAACGCCGGCGAGCTCCGGTCAGAGGAGCCGGTGGACCCCGAACAGAAAGGAGGACCCTCGAGTGGCTCCACACGAGGGTAGTGCCGCAGTGGCGATTGGGATCGACGCCGCGGTAGTGGCCAACCATCACATCGTGGTTCGCCGTCCCCAGGCCGGTCGGGCCGGCGAGGTGGTGGACGACTTCAGCAGCGGCCCGACGCTGGCCGGGCTCGATGCGCTGGCCAAGCGGCTCAGCCCGTGGCCCGGCGCCATGGAGGTCGCCGAGCCGACGTCCATGACATGGCTGCCATTGGCGGTCACGCTCGAGAAGGCCGGTGTCGAGTTGGCCCTCGTGGGCAACCGCCATTCAGCCAGGCTGCGTTCGGCGCTGGCGGGAAAGAACAAGTCCGATCCCATCGACGCCAGGGTGCTCTCGAGGGCCGGCGAGTTCTTCGACCTCGTCCCGGCCCGCCTTCCCACCGCTCCCGAACTGGCCCTTCGGCGGGCGGTCCAGCGACGAGGCAAGGTGCTCGTCGAGGCCAACCGTTGCCTGCGTCGGGTCATCTCCCTCGCACGCTGGGCGTTCCCAGATGTATGGAATGCCTGCTCAGGGTCCCGTGCGACGGCGATTGGCGTGTTGGGCCGCTGGCCGAGGATCGACGTCTTGGCCCGGGCCAGGACGTCTTCGATCATCGAAGTCGTGGCCGAGCACACCCGTGGCGTGTCCGACGTCGAGCGACGGGCGGTGGCGATCCGTGATGGAGCTCGGCGCTGGAGCGAGTTCTGGGACGGCCGGCTCGACTTCGAGGCCCTCGGTTGGGAGGTG
>JAJPJD010000054.1 GCA_021324355.1 Actinomycetota bacterium | reverse complement strand
CTTCGTCCTCGACATGGGTGAGCCGGTCCGGATCGTCGACCTGGTGCGGCGCTACGCGGCCCAGCTCCACATCTCCGAGGTGCCCATCCGCTACACCGGGCTGCGGCCCGGGGAGAAGCTGCACGAGTCGCTCTTCTGCACCGGCGAGGAGCGGGTCCCGACCATCGACCCGGGGATCTGGGCGGCCCGGCCGGCGCCGGTTCCCGAGGGATTCGCCGACGGCTTGGCCAGGCTGTACGGGGCGGCGTTCGACGGTGACGACACCGCGGTGCGCAAGACTCTGGCCGAACTGGTGCCGGCGTACGAGCCGGCCGAGGTCGGGCCGCTCCCCTCGGCCCTGGCCGCCCCCTACGGGGACGAGTTCTGAGCGGTCATGCGGATCACCTCGGCGGGGGAGCACATCGAGATCACCAGCCGGCACCCGTGGATCACCCGGGTGCTCGAGGAGGCGGCTGCCGGGGCGACGGTCGAGGACGCCGCGGCCGAGGTGGACATCTCAGTCGAGGTGGAGCGCACCCATGAGCCGTTCGACACCGACGGCTGGGAGGTGCTGACCAGGGACTCCTGGCGCCACGAGGACCAGGTGGTCGTGCGCAACGCCTGCTCGTCCGGCCTCGACGTCCTGGTGCGCCCGAGCGCGCCGCGCCTCGAGATCACCGCCCGGTGGCGACCGGACCTGAAGGTCCAGGGAGCGGGGCTGGTGCTGCGATCCCGGTCCCACCTGCTGGTCCGCTCGGTGCTGGTCCAGTTCCCGGCGCTGTGGTGGAGCCAGCAACGCGGCCGGTCGCCGCTGCACGCCTCGACCTGCACCGTTGGACCAGACGGGCCGGCGGTCCTGATCGCCGGGCCCGGCGGGGTCGGCAAGTCCACCCTGATCGACGTCGAGCTGGCCCACGGGGCCCGCTCGACCAGCGACAACCTCTGCGTGAGCGACGGGTTCACCGTCTGGGGGCTCCTCGAGCCTCGCCGGGTCCCGGTGACCGGGCCGGCCCGCCGGGCGAGCGGCCGCCGCATGCCCCACGGCCGCCGGGAGGCCGGCTGGGAGCACCGGGTCGACGACCTCACCCCCGATGTCGTGCTGGTGCTCCGGCGCAACGGGGCGGAGGCGTCCCGGGCGAGCACCTGCGACCCCCGCGACGCCGCCCGGTTCCTCACCGCCGGCACCTACATGGCCGGCGAGCTCCGCCGGTACTGGAGCTTCGCCGCCACCTTGGCCCTCGGGACCGGCCGCGGCGACACCCACCCGGCGGTCGAACGAGTCGCCGACGCCCTCAGCTCGCACCTGCCGTGCATCAGCCTGGTGCTCGGCCGCGGGCCAGCGCCGAGGCTGCGCGACGTGGTCGAACGGGGATTGGTGGAGGTCCGATGACCGAGCGGATCCGGGTGGCACAGGTCATCACCCGGTTCATGGCCGGGGCGGGCGGCGTGGCGCTGCGCGGAGTGCTGGCGCTGGACCCCGCGCGCTACGACGTGCACTTCATCATCGGAAGCGGCGACCGCCTCATCGACGAGGCCCAAGACGCCGGCTTCCACGTGACCACGGTGGCCTCCCTGCGCCCCGACATCGCTCCCCTGCACGACCTGCGGGCGTTGCGCGACCTCACCGCGGTGCTCGCGACCGGGTCGTTCGACATCGTGCACACCCACAGCGCCAAGGCCGGGACGCTGGGCCGCCTGGCCGCTCGCCGAGCCCAGGTTCGCCGGGTGGTCCACACCTTCCACGGCTTCCCGTTCCACGAGTTCCAGTCGACCCTTCGCCGGTCGCTCTACGTGGGGATCGAGCGCCGCCTGGGCCGGCTCACCGACGCCTTCTTGGCGGTCGGCCCGCAGATCGCGGCCGAGGCCATCCGGCGATCGATCGCCGCCCCCGAGCGGGTGCGGACGATCGGGGTCGCGGTCCCCCTCGGTCCGCCCCCGGGACCGGCCGACCGGGCCGAGGCCCGCCGCCTGCTCGGCGCCCCACTGGGCACCACGGTGGTGGGGACGGTCGGCCGTCTCGACTACCAGAAGGCGCCGGAGCACTTCGTCGAAGCGATCGCCCGGCTGGGCCGGCCCGAGGTGTTCGCGGTGTGGATCGGCGACGGACCACTGCGCTCCAGGATCGAGCGCCTGGTGGCCCGCCGGGGGCTCGCCGGGCGCTTCGCGCTGCTCGGCGACCGCTCAGACGTCGCCCGGCTCCTCCCCGGCCTCGACGTCTTCGCCATGGCCAGCCGCTACGAGGGGCTGCCGTGCGCGATCGTCGAGGCCATGGCGGCGGCCCGCCCGGTGGTGGCCACCGCAGTCAACTCGGTTCCCTCCATCGTGGTCCCCGGCATCACCGGGCTGCTGGTCCCGCCGGCCCGGGTCGAGCTGCTGAGCGACGCCATCGCCCACCTCATCGACCATCCGTCCCAGGCGGCCTGCCTCGGGGCGGCCGGGCGGGCGGCGCTCGGCCGGGAGATGACCCCGGCGGCGCTGGGCGAGCTGCTCGACGCCACCTACCGGGCACTCGTGGCGGACACCGAAGCCCGACCGGTCCGCCCCCTCGAGCGGGTGGGTTGAGCGCGATGGCCCCCCAGCTCCCACCACCGTCCGCCGCGCCGGTTGGGGCGACCCTCCCGTTCTGCCGCACCGTGATCACCGAGGACGCCCAGGCGGCCGCGCTCGGGGTGCTGCGCGACGGGTGGGTGACCATGGGCCGGGAGACGGCCGCCTTCGAGGAGGACCTGGCCACCTGGCTCGGGGCCCCGCACGCGGTCGCGGTCAGCTCCTGCACCGCGGCGCTCCAGCTCTCGCTCATGGCCCTCGGCCTGCCGGCCGGCGCCCCGGTGCTCACCCCCACCCTCACCTTCTGCGGGGCGGTCGAGGCCATCGTCCACGCCGGGCTGCGCCCGGTCCTGGTCGACGCCGACGAGCAGACCTTGGGGGTCTCCGAGGAGACGGTGGCCCGAGCGGCGCGCCACGGGGCAGCCGCGATGGTGGTCCAGCACATGGCCGGCTACCCCTTGGACGCCGGCCGGCTGGCCGCCGCCGCTGGCCTCGATCACGACCGGGTGGTCGAGGACGCGGCCCACGGCCTGGGGGCGGCGATCGGCGGGGCGGCCGTCGGCAGCGAG
>JAJPJD010000003.1 GCA_021324355.1 Actinomycetota bacterium | reverse complement strand
TCACCCGGGCCGGTGTGCCGCAGCTCGCACAGCAGACCCGGTCGAACACCTGCTCGACCAGCGGCTCGACCTCGGGCCCGTGGCGGGCAAGCTGGAGGATCCGCACGCCCTTCAAGCCCACCAGGGCCCGGAGGATCTCGCTAGGGTCAGTGATGACGTAGGTGCTTCGGCTTTGTTTGTTCACACTTCAAGCTTGAAGCACCTTCGCCGCGTCAGGAGTGATCCAGGGCAGCCAAGCTCCCCGCCAGAATCCGAAGACCCGCTTGAGGCGCCTTCGTTCGCGTCTGGGTGACCCTCAGGGGGACCCGAGCTCCCCGCCAGAATCCGAAGAGCCCGAAGAGCCCGATGTGGTGGGCCGTAGAGGACTCGAACCTCTGACCCCTTGCGCGTCATGCAAGTGCGCTACCAACTGCGCCAACGGCCCCAGAGTTTAAGTTTACCCGGCATCCACGTCGCCGCCTCTCCGACGAGACCGAGCAGGGACGCCCTTTGCATCAGCACGAATCTCGCGTTCTCGACCGCCGAAGGTGTCTCCTCGACGCCGATCTGGCTTGGGAACTTGGTCTGTACTAGATCTCGCTCGCACCGAGACAGGAAGTCCAGCGGTCCCCTACCCTGACACTCGGAGCACGGCGGCACCCACCACCCGGTCGTGCGCAAGGTCGCGAAGCGCCGCGTCAGCCTCGTGAAGCGGATACGGGGTCGTCGTCGCCACGACGCCCAGACGAGGAACAAGCCGGAGCAACTCTTCTCCATCCGTCCTCGTGTTGGCTGTCACACTCCTCACGGATCGCTCGCCAAAGAGGTGCTCTCGGTAGGTCAGCGGAGGAAGGTCGCTCAAGTGGATGCCCGCAATGACAACCGTCCCTCCCGAATCGAGAGCCTCCAAGCACTGAGGGACCAACGTCCCTGCCGGAGCAAACAGGATGACTCCGTCCAGAGGGTGTGGAGGTCGATCCTCAGGTCGTCCGACCCAAACGGCACCCAAACTGTCCGCGAGCGCTCGCGCCTCTGCCGATCTCGTCGAAACATAGACCTCGGTGCCCAATGCTACGGCCAGCTGCGCTGTCAGATGTGCCGAAGCGCCGAACCCGAACATCCCCAAACGGCCGCCCGGGGGGACATGAGCCGCTTTTAGCGCTCGATACCCAATGATCCCGGCGCACAAGAGCGGTGCGGCTTGCTCATCCGAGAGACCATCGGGCAGGCGATAGATGTAGCGCTCGTCGGCGACCACGAGTTCGGCGTAGCCGCCATCTCGATCCCAACCAGTGAACTGCGCGTCAGGGCAGAGATTCTCCTGGCCTCGCCGACAGAACCGGCAAGCGCCACACGTGGAGGCCAACCAGGCCACTCCCACTCGGTCGCCGTTCTGGAAGCGGTGTGACCCGGGTCCCGTAGCGTCGACAACGCCCACGATCTCATGTCCGGGGATGGTCCGCGGTCGGCGAGGAGGCAGATCGCCCTCTGCCAGGTGGAGATCCGTTCGGCACACGCCGGAGGCCAAAACCCGGATCCTGACCTGGCCCGGACCTGGCTCAGGGTCGGTCAGCTGGATGAACTCCAGGGGTTGCTCGTCGATCGGTGCTGGTCGAACCACCTGCCAAGCCTGCATGGCTTCATCGTCGCGCCACAGCACCTACGCAACACCACGACCTGAGTCGGGCACCGAAGCAAGGGGCCATCTGACTTCAAGTGGATCGAGCGTGGCCAGGCCCCGGCTCCGCCTCCACTGGTCATAGGAGGTGGCCCACGCTCGATGGTACCCGACCTGTGCCTCGTGGAGCTCACCAGGCGAGGTGTGCGCCAGCTCTGGGTATCTGCGTGCCATTGCCAGCAGGACCAGGGCCGCGGCTCGAGCATCCGACTCGGCGCTGTGGGCCCGCTCAATGGCGACCCGGTAGGTGGCACAGAGGTCTACCAGTGTTCGACGACCAGGGCGGAAGGGATCGATATGCCGGTCGAGGACCAGGACATCGAGGGCGGGGCCCTGCCAACCTCGCTCGGTCAGTCCCGAACCGTCCAGAGCACGGCACAGGACGTCGACGAGGGTGAGATCAAAATCCAGCTTGATCCCAACCACGGGGATCCCATGGTCGCTCGCGGCGAGCAAAACCGAAACCAGCAGATCGATAGCGCAATCGAGCGCGATGCCCTCTCGTCGTGCTTGCTCATCTGTGATCCCGTGCACTGCGGTCGCTTCAGGTGGGATCGGTCTTCCTGGGTCGACGATCCCCACTGTCCGCTCGGTCACCTTCCCCCGACACAAGCGCAGCAGCGCAAAGGAGACCGGACGATCGTGGAATCGGTCTACGCCGGTCGTCTCCAGGTCAAAGGCAAGCAGCTCGCCGTCGACCCAGG
Organism: Actinomycetota bacterium; assembly: GCA_021324355.1. Taxonomy (GTDB): domain Bacteria; phylum Actinomycetota; class Acidimicrobiia; order Acidimicrobiales; family RAAP-2; genus Palsa-461. The sequence continues at coordinate 21,583 of JAJPJD010000003.1, read as the reverse complement.
ACCCGACCGCGGCGACGGACCCCACCGCCCAGGGGTCGAAGAGCCGGAGCTGCCCAGGATTCCCACGGCTTCGATCCCGCCCCACGGTCACCGAGCTTGGCTCCGGGGCTCAAGCGATCGGTGGATCCCACCTCGATGGGGTCGCCGAACCAGGCCGGGCCGGGGACCTCCGGCGGCGGATCCGCAGCACGATCGGGTCTCGATCGATCGGTGGCGCGAAGGACCGTCTCGGGACGCGAAGACCGACCGAAAAGTCGTACTGAGCCTTCCAGCGCCCAGCGCCACGCAGGTCACCACCACACCATCGCCGAGCGATGTGACGCGGCACGACCAAATCAGCGGCGACAAGCCGGCTCCCGGGGCCGACGAGCCGGCGGATCAGTGCCATGACCACGGAGAAGGGCGGATTGGCGACCACTTGAAAGGTCGACGGGGCAGGCGGAGGTCGGCGGCATCCGCTCGTACAACGAGGACGCCTAGCCGCCCAAAACGGTCCCCGAGGGTACGCGCCCGCACCGGATGCAACTCAACGGCAATGACCTCGACACCCACCTCGACCAGGGCCGCAGTGAGCGCACCGGCGCCAGCGCCCACGTCCAGCACCAGGTCGCCTCGTTCCACACCTGCGGCCGCGACCACGCGGGCCGCCCACGCGCTATCGAGCCGGTGCCATCCCCAGCGCCGGGCTGGGCGACCGGCCACGGAACACCGCCATGACCATCAGCGCACCCTACCCCCATCCTCCGGACCCGCAATCGTCTTTGTTTGCACGCGTTCCTTCAGCGCCGGAGAGGGAACCAGTCTCTCCTTGGTCGCCGAACGAATCGCGCCCACCAGGACCCGAGACGACATCCGAGCGACCTCGTCGACGGATCGTCCAAAGTCTGAGACCAGCTCCCGGGTGGTGAAGGCACTGACGTGGATCGCGAACAAGTCGACCAGCCAGACCGGGGGGTCGGACTCGTTCCCCGCGAGACGCCATGCCTCGCGGGCGATGGACTTGACCAGACGGACTCGACCGGAGAGACGCTGCTTGGCCACCTCCCGCAGCTCTCCACACAGCATGTCCCCGAGCGATGCGACTTCCCAGTAGGCCCGCCCCAGCTCGGCGTTGACCCGGTGAATCTCTTCCAGGAGCGCGAGCAACCACTTCTCGAGGCTTTCGCCCGGTCCCGGAGTCGGCAGGGTGTCGCGGTAGTGGACGAGCTGACTCCGTAAAGCAGTCGCAACCATGTGGTCCCGAGTTCCGTAATGGCGGAACACCGTGCGGACGCTCACTCCGGCGGCGACAGCCACCTCCTCCACGGTGGCAGCCAGTCCCCGGCTGGCCAGAACCCGGAGCGCCGCTCGCTCGATCCGATCCCTGGCCACCTGACGCTGCTCAGCGACCAGGGAGACATCGCCAGAAGCTCGACGGCCTGCCACGACTCAACGCTACCGGTCCTGCGACCTTGTTGACGGCCAAGTTGTCACGTTAGTGTGACACTAGCCGGGAGGCGATGGACGCCAAAGGCGTCATCTGCCGATCGCGAGGAGGACTGCGTGACCACGATGGAACTTGACCTTGGCCCGAAAGCACGGGCCTTCCGGGACGAGCTTCGCCAATGGCTTGAGGCGAACAAGCCCGACCCCGAGGCGAAAGAGGCCATCGAATCAGACTCGGGCGCTGAAACGCCTCGTCGTGGGCGGCGAGGTCTCGGCATGGGTCGGCAATGGCAGGAATGGGCGGAAAAGCTTCACCAGGCTGGCTACCTCTGTGTCAGCTGGCCCAAGGAGTACGGCGGGCGCGGCCTGACGGGCATCGAGGTCGCAGTCATGAACGAGGAGTTCGCGCGGGCGGGTGTCCCCCGGATCACCCGAGGAATGGGCGAATGGTTGGTTGGTCCCTCGATCATCGTCTGGGGAACCGATGAGCAGAAGGCATACTTCCTGCCCCGGATCATCGACGGCACCGATCGCTACTGCCAAGGATTTTCGGAGCCCGATGCCGGCAGCGATCTGGCTTCCCTGAAGACCCGAGGGGTCGTCGACGGCGACGAGATCGTGATCACCGGCCAAAAGGTCTGGACCTCGGGAGCGCAGATGGCAAACATGATGTTTTGCCTCTGCCGCACCGATCCCGAGGCCCCGAAGCACCAAGGCATCTCCTATGTCCTCGTCCCGATGAAGCGCGAGGACGGCTCTTCCAACGGCTTCGAGCTCAGTCCGATCAAACAGATGAACGGTGGAGCCGGGTTTACACAAACCTTCATCACCGAAGCGCGCGCTCCACTGTTCAACGTCATCGCCGGCCTGAACAACGGATGGCGAGTCACCATGACCACCCTCGGAAATGAGCGTGGCGGTAATGCAACCACCCAGCACGTTCAGTACACCCGACAGTTCTGGGACGCTGTCGACATGGTCCGTGAGCGTGGCAAGCAGAACGACCCATTGGTGCGCCAGCAGCTGGCGTGGGCGTTTACCCGCACTGAGATCATGCGGTTCCAGGGGCTACGTCTGCTCTCCGAGGTCATCGCACAGAAGGAACCTGGCCCCGCCTCGTCGATCAACAAAATGTTCTGGTCTGAGTATGCCCAGCGCTTCGCTGAGATCCTGATGAACATTCGCGGTGCGGACGCGCTGGTGATGCCGGAGCAGAAGCCCGACGAATACCGGCCGGATCGCTGGCAATCAGACTTCCTCACCACCCGCTCTGTCACCATTTGGGGAGGAACAGCTCAAGTCCAGAGGAACATCGTCGGCGAACGGGTGCTCGGCCTGCCCAAGGAGCCGTCCGTCGAGGAGGAGCGGTCCATCAGCCGCTGATCCGTCTGTTCAGTACTCGCTAGCAGCAATACAGGAGGAGAAGAACCGCATGGCTGGAATCTGCGAAGGACGGGTCGTGATCGTGACGGGTGCAGGACGCGGCATCGGTCGCTCTCATGCCCTTGAGTTCGCGGCTCAGGGTGCAAAGGTCGTCGTCAACGATCTAGGCGCGAACGTCGACGGGACAGGAGCTGACGCCGGCCCGGCGAACGAGGTCGTCTCGGCCATCAAGGATATGGGCGGCGAGGCGATCGCGAACGGAGACGACGTAAGCGACTTCGAGGGAGCCAAGCGGCTGATCGATACCGCCATCTCCACGTTCGGTGGACTCGACGTTCTGGTCAACAATGCAGGGATCCTGCGAGATCGGATGCTCATCAATATGACGCCGGAAGAGTGGGACGCGGTGATCCGGGTCCACTTGCGCGGCACGTATGCTCCGTCCCACCACGCCGCGGTCTACTGGCGAGAGCGGGCCAAGGCGGGCGAGACCAACGATGCCAGGATCATCAATACGAGTTCTGCCTCAGGCATTTACGGCAACGTTGGCCAGACCAACTACGGTGCCGCGAAAGCCGGAATTGCAGCGTTCACCATCATCGCTGCGATGGAGCTCGGACGCTACGGCGTCACCGTGAACGCCATTGCCCCCGGGGCTCTCACTCGAATGACCGAGGGCCTCCGGCCCGATCGGCCGGCGGTCGCGCCCGATCAGTTCGACGCCCGGTCTCCGGACAACATCGCCCCGCTCGTGGTGTGGTTGGGATCAAAGGAGTCGGCTGGCATCACTGGCCGCGTCTTCAATGTCTCGGGTGGGCGGATCAGCGTGGCCGAGGGTTGGCACGCTGGCGTCGGCGTCGACAAGGGCGACCGTTGGGACCCCGCTGAGCTGGGGAAGGTCATTCCTGACCTGGTTGCGAAGGCCGCCCCCAACGCCACCATGAGCGGCGAGCGTGTCCAGCGCGCCTCATCGTGAAGTTCGGCATCTTTTACGAGCACCAGCTTCCTCGCCCGTGGGCCGAGGACTCCGAGTACCGGCTCCTCCAAAATGCCCTCGAACAGTGCGAGCTCGCTGACAAGCTGGGGTTCGACTACGTCTGGGAGGTCGAGCACCACTTCTTGGAGGAGTACAGTCACTCCTCTGCGCCTGAGGTCTTCCTCGGAGCGGTCTCCCAACGGACCAGCCGGATCAAGCTAGGTCACGGAATCGTCCAGACTCCCCCACCCTTCAACCACCCAGCTCGAGTGGCCGAGCGAATCGCCACCCTCGACCTCGTCTCAGGGGGTCGCGTGCAGTTCGGCACCGGCGAAGCCGGGTCGGAGGCTGAGTTGGGCGGCTTCCTCATCGATCCCGCTCACAAGCGTGCAATGTGGGAGGAGGGCCTTCGGGTCGCACTTCGCTGCATGACTGAGACACCGTTCACCGGTCACGGTGGGGAGTGGGTCACCATGCCGCCTCGCAATGTGGTGCCAAAGCCGCTCCAGAAGCCGCATCCACCGGTTTGGGTCGCGTGTAGCCGCCGCGACACGATCCACCTCGCGGCTCAAAAGGGCATCGGTGCCTTGACGTTCGCCTTCATCGACCCTGAAGAGGCGCAGCACTGGGTCACCGACTACTACGAGACGCTCGAGCGAGAATGCGTCCCCATCGGTGACGCGGTGAACCCGAACGTTGCTGCCGTGACGACCTTCATGTGCGCACCGACAGAGGAGCTGGCGATCGAGCGTGGGGCGGTCGGATCCAACTTCTTCGGCTACTCGCTCGGCCACTACTACCTATTTGGCGAGCATCGCCCTGGGGTCACAAACGTGTGGAGCGAGTTCGAGCGCCGCCGAGCTGAGCAGGGTTACGATCCGGAAGCCGTGCGAAGGGCCGCCGCCCAGCCCGAGCGGCTCGGTGCACGTGCTGTCCAGGCTGGTGTGAGCGGGCTTCGCGGTGCCGTCGGCACGCCAGCCCAGATCCGTGAGTACCTACGGCGATATGAGGAGCTTGGCGTCGACCAGGTTGTCTTCGTCAGTCAAGCGGGACGCAATCGGCACGAAGACATCATGGAGAGTCTCGAGCTCTTCGGCAGGACGGTCCTGCCGGAGTTCGCCGAACGTGACGAGAAGCTCAGCGCAGCCAAGCAAGACCGCCTCGCACCCGTCGTCGAGAAGATCATGGCGCGCAAGCCTGCGAGCGACCATCCCCCGCTGCCCTCCCCGGAGTACGCCTTCCCGGCAATGCCCAGGGCGGCCGCTGATCGCTCCGGAGGTGACGAATTTCTCGCCCAGCTCGAGGAAATTGCCGTCCAGCGAGCCAAGGGCATCGGCGGGCCTCCAGGCTTGGGCCTGCGAAGTCGCCAGTAAGCCCGTCAGGAGGCGGGCGGGCGCAGGGCCGCTTGCACCCGGCGCATCCCGCGCAGCCAGCGCTCGCGATCACCAGCGCGCCGTTGTTCGTAGGTGGACACCTCAGGATGGGGCAGGATGAGGAAGCGGTTCTCGGCTAGCGCAGTCAGGACTGTTTCGGCCACCTCCTCTGGTTCGAGCATGCCGTCCCGACCAGCCGTCGAACGGGCGACCTCTGAAGGTTGCCGTCGACGGCCTTCGCCCCCGGTCATGTTTGTCCAGACCCCTTGGGGGCAAAGGCAGGACACCCCGATCCCCCGGTCTCCGTAGGTGATGGAGAGCCACTCGGCCAGCGCGACAGCCGCATGCTTGGTCACGCTGTAGGGCGCAGAGCCGATCTGCGTCAGAAGCCCAGCGGCCGAAGCCGTCGACAAGAGATAGCCCTCGCCACGAGCGAGCATCCCCGGCAGGACCGCCCGGGCGGCATAGATGTGGGCCAGGACGTTCACGCGCCAGATGCGATCCCAGTCCTCGTCGGGGACTTCCACCCCCCCGGGAACGATGATCCCGGCATTGGAGCAGAACAAGTCGATTCGACCAAACTCCTCCTCGGTCGAACGCACCAACCGTTTGATGTCTGATTCCGAGGCGACGTCTGTCGTGACCGCCCTGCCTCGCCCGTCGAACTCGTCGGCAACCGCATGAGCTCCATCACCGTCGCGGTCGGCTACGACAACTGCTTGCGCACCAGCACGAGCAAACGCCCGGCACAATGCTCGTCCAATACCGCTCGCTCCTCCGGTGACGACCACAACCCGGTCCTTCACGTCCACTGTGCCCACCTCCAACGTCTACGTACAAAGAACTCGCAGGTCAGAGGACCCTACCAGCGGACGCACGCGCGATCACAGCCCTGAACGCCCCAACGCTCAGGCCGAGAAGGTTCCAAACCCCCCTCGATAGAAGAGCAAGGGGGCACCGCCTCGAACCCCGAGAGACAGCACCCTGCCGGTCACGAGCTCGTGGTCGCCCGCGTCGAAGATCTCGCCGAGCCGACACTCGACCCACGCGACGACGCCCTCTAGAAGGGGTGCGCCAGTCTCGGGAGCCGGCTCCCACACCACTCCCGAGAACTTGTCCGCGCCTGAGACCGCAAAGGATCGGGCCAGAGCCTCCTGGTCGGCGGCCAAGATGTTGACGCAAAAGGCACCGGCCTGAGCGATTCGGGGCCACGTCGTCGAGCTCTTCCCCGGCGCGAGGAGGACCATCGGTGGATCGAGCGAGAGCGCCGCGAAGGCCTGGCAGGTGAACCCAACCGGCTCCTGGCCCCGTGGGAGGGCGGTGACCACCGTCACGCCGCTCGCAAAATGCCCCAGGACCTCGCGGAACCTGGCTACGTCGATGCTCGTCGACGACACGGCCCGGCATCGTACCGGGGGTCGCCGCGCCAGCACCCGCAGCCGATCGAGACTCGATTGCAACCTGCACCGACGTCGGTCCATCGGCCAGAGCGGGCCAAGCCCGGTACCCGCTCTCGGAACGAACACCTCGCAGTCAAATCCTTGACAGCCGACCCCATAGGGGGCACCCTGGGCGTGCCGTTGAGGCGATGATCTCAGGGGGTGGACCAGGGCCAGCTCGATGATGTGCCCACGTGTCGGCGGGGCGTGCTCATGGATTGGGGGGCCGTGAACAGCACACTTCGAGCGTCACGCTCGGGCCATCGATCGAACTGGAGCTTCTCTTTTGTCGCTGCGATCAGCTTTGTCCTCACTCTCCCCGCCATGGCCTTCCTGCCGGCGGAATCGAGCCGAGGTGCCGTTGCGACGCTGCACTACGCGCCCAACGCAGACTTCGTCGCTGGTTCCTACGCCCCCGGTGTCGATGGCTTCAGCCTGGCGGACATCGAGTCCGCCGACATGCTGGCCGAGCTCCCCCCCGGTGTCGATGCCCTCGTTTACCTGGGACTGTGCGGCGGCGCCGACGCCGCCTTCGTGAGCACCGTCACACCGTTCCTCGGCGATCAGAGAGTCTTCGGCTTCTACCTGATGGACGAGCCCGACCCCACGGGGCTGTATAAGCCCATCTGCCCGGCAGACGACCTCAAAGCGGAATCGGACTGGATCCACGCTCATGACCCTGCTGCCAAGACCTTCATCACACTCATGAACATGGGTTCGTCGAGCGATCCCAACTACCAGGACACCTACGACCCGGCCAACTCCGATATCGACCTCTTCGGCTTGGACCCATACCCATGCCGCTCGGAGCTCGGCGGATGCGACGACTCCTACATCACGAAAGCAGTCGTCGCTGCGGAAGATTCGGGCATTCCACAGGCCGACGTCGTCCCGGTCTTCCAGGCCTTCGGCGGTGGCACGTTCGCCGACGACGGCGGAGGCCAGTACTCCCTGCCCACTCCGAGCCAGGAGCAGGCGATCCTCGATACCTGGGCGTCGGTGGTCCCGGATCCGGTCTTCGATTACACCTACAGTTGGGGTTCGCAAGACGCGGACACTGCGCTGAGCACAGACCCGCTCCTGCAACCGGTCTTAGCCGTGCACAACGGAGTTGAAGGCCTGCTTCCGACGGCAACGACCGTGACTGAGAGCACCACCAGCGTCGTGTACGGTGACGAGTCCGCAGCATTGTTCAACGTAACGGTGACGGTGGAAGGATCTGGCCCGCTGCAAACAGACGAGTCCGTCACCGTCAACGTCGGATCGGCCTCGTGCGTCGCTCAACTGGTGTCGGGTAGCGGATCCTGCACTGTCGCGGACACCGCGCTCGCTGTTGGGGGGCCGTACCAACTGAGCGCGACGTACGAGGGTGACAGCACGTTCAGCGGCTCAAATGGGAATGGCGGCACGTTGACGGTCCTCCCTGTACCGACGTCGACCGAGCTAACGCTGGCTCGGCCGTCGGTCTCCTACGGAAGCGAGAGCCAAGTGCTCTCGGTCACAGTCGGTTCGGCGTCCGGCACGCCGACTGGCCGAGTGCTGGTCGCGTGGCCGGGCGGGCCGATCTGTTCGACCACGCTCAACCAGGGAACCGCGACGTGCGAACTTGGGTCGACTCAGCTGCCCGGCGGGACGGTCGCAATGATCTCGGCTACTTACGCCGGCTTTGGGGCTTTCGCCAGCTCGACGTCGCCTACACAATCACTGACGGTGGCCAAGGACTCGACGACCACGACGCTGACGGACACCCCGACCAGCGTCAGCCGGGAAACCTTGTCCCGCACGGTGTTCTCCGTCACCGTCACTACTCGAAACGGCGAGGCTGTGCCGGACGGGGAGACGGCGACCGTGTCGGTCAAGTCCGACGCATGCCAGGTCACCCTCACACAGGGAAAGGGCACCTGCGAGCTCCGAAGCGGATCGCTGGCCGTGGGGACCTATACCGCGGTCGCCACGTACCAAGGCGACACCAACCTGCTCGCCTCGAGAGGATCGAGCCCGCTGCGAGTGACCCGGTAGCCGACAGAGCCGGCACTCCAGACGGCTCGGGCAACGGGCTGCGTCGGGTTGGCGGCTCCTGCCGGTAGCAGGAGCCGCCGCTCCCAGCCCCAGGACGAAGGGAGCCGCCGGCTGGTGCCAGCGTGGCCGCCCAGGTGGGTAGTTTGTTCGCGCCGATCAACCGAGGAGATCCCGGTGGACGTCCTTGCCTACAACCGACATGCCTGGGACCAGGAGGTCGCTCACGGCAACCGCTGGACCATCCCGGCCAGTGCCCAAGAGATCGCCCGGGCGCGGGTCGGTGACTGGCAGATCCTCCTCACCCCAAGGCGGCCGGTTCCCCGCACATGGCTGGGCGACGTCGCCAACTCAGACGTCCTGTGCCTCGCGTCAGGTGGCGGCCAACAGGGGCCACTCCTGGCGGCAGCCGGAGCTCGGGTCACCGTCCTGGACAACTCTCCGGCACAGCTCGGACGCGACCGCGAGGTCGCCCAACGAGAAGGGCTCGATCTCGAGACACGGCTCGGGGACATGGCCGATCTCTCCTGCTTTGCCGACCACAGTTTCGATCTGATCGTTCATCCGTGCTCGAACTGCTTCTCCGAGGTCGTCCGACCGGTGTGGAAGGAGTGCCACCGGGTGCTCAAGCCTGGGGGAACGCTGGTGGCGGGCTTTGCTAGCCCGCTGCTGTTCTGCTTCGACCGGGACAAAGAGGGCGAGGGAATCCTCGAACTTCGCTACTCGGTTCCGTACTCCGACGTAACCTCGCTCAGTGACGCAGAGCGGGCGCGCTACCTGGAGCCGGACGAGCCACTGTGCTTCGGGCATTCCCTTGAAGATCAAATCGGTGGTCAGATCGACGCCGGCCTCGTACTCACCGGCTTCTACGAGGACTATCACGAAGAGGGGGACGTTACCGTTCCCTATTTCCCCGCCTTCCTCGCGACCCGAGCGGTCCGGCCTCCGGACCGTTTCGGCCTGACATGACGTCTCCGACGGCTCCCATGTCACCCCGTCGAACAGCGCACAAGGAGCTCCGCCTCGCCGCCTCGCACTGGCGTCGCGATGGGCAAGCCAAGGTTCGCTTCTCCTCGCTCTCCCAGGCAGCAAGCGTTGCCAGCGAGAGGAGTGGTGATGGCGTCGACCTCGTCGCCTACCGCTGCAGTTTCTGCGCTGGCTGGCATCTTGGCCGCCAGAGGCCAGGCGAGACCCCCAGCGAGTAGGCGAGCTCAGGTCGAGCGGCTGGTCTCAGCCCGTAGGCCCATCGAGGTCGGCAGGTCGGTCGAAAATCCGACCCGGGCCGAGGATCCAGTGCGGGTCGAAGGCCGCCTTTATGCGCCGTTGGAGCGCGATCTTTACCGGGTCTTCCAGCTCAAGAAACCAAGGCTTCTTGGCCGTGCCGATCCCGTGCTCACCACTGATCGCTCCCCCATGAGCCAAGCCGAGCCTGAGGATCGTTCGGACCGTCTCTTCGCAGCGCTCGAGGTCTGGCTGGAACACCGTGAGATGGACGTTTCCGTCGCCGACGTGACCGCACGCACCGATGTACGACCCGAATCTCTTCGCCACCTCTTCGACCTCGCGCAGGTAGGCGTGCATAGACGCCCTAGGGATGACGACGTCGATCAGGTCATTCGCTCCGGCTGCCTTGGCTACGAAGAAGGCCCGTTCCCTGGCTGCAATCAGCTCAGCGGCAGACGTCGATGGCAGGACGTAGACCTCCATCGCACCCAGGCGATCGAGCAGGGATGCCAGCTCGCCTGTGTCTTCGTCGAGGCGACGCTCCTGCGAAGACTCCAGCACGACGATCAGATAGGCGCTGGCTCGGGAACGGATGTCCTCAGGGATCCCGAGCTCCAGCCCCACGCTTGAACTGATGGCGGCCAGTGTCGTCGCGTCCAGGTACTCGAGGACCCGGGGTCCGAAACCATCGGTCAAGATCCGAGGCACCGTAGTGGTGATGGACTGCAGGGTCTGAAACGGGGCGAGCAGCGTCGCCGCATGTCGAGGCCGCGGATGGAGGCGCAAGGTCGCCTCGGTGACCAAACCGAGCGTCCCTTCGGACCCCACGATGAGCTGTGTCAGGTCGTAGCCAGCGGATGACTTCACGAACTTTCCGCCGGTCCGGATCACCTCGCCGCCCGGCAGCACGACCTCCAGGCCCAGTACCTGGTTGCGGGTCACGCCGTACTTGACGGCACGCATCCCGCCAGCATTGGTCGCGATGTTCCCACCGATCGAGGCGCTGGCTTCCCCCGGGAACACCGGGTACACGAGGCCGGCTGACTCGAGCCGTCGGTCGAGCTGCTCGAGGGTCACCCCCGGCTGCACCACCGCGACGTGGTTCTCCGTGTCGACCTCCAAGATCCGGTTCATCTGGGCGAAGCAGACCAGGAGCGACCCCGGCGCTGCGATCGCGGCTCCCGAAAGGCCGGTCCCGCTCCCCCGCGCGACCACCGGAACTCGGTGTCGGTCCGCGATGTCCAACAGCTCGGAGACTTCGCTGGTTCTCGTAGGAAAGGCGACTGCCTCCGGGCGCACTGGTGCCACGCCCAGCGTCTCGTCGTGGCTCAGGTCATCGGGTATGTCCGAGCCAGCCAGCAGGCGGCCCTCCCCGAGCACGGCAGAGAACAGGTCGACCAGTCCTCGCATTCCCTCACCGGTCTGTACCGTGCCACCACCCTAGATCGCCGTGTCCCGTCCGGCCTGCCGCGCTCCGCGCCGCAGCTCCCTCTGCCAGCGCGACAGCGACGCGAGGGCGTACCCTGCTCATCGGGCCCCGGTTCACCCGATGGAGGCTTGCTCATGGGCATCACCGCCGCCAGCGTCGTCCCATTCCCAGTGGACGAGGTTCTCGCCTGGCACGGCCGGCCCGGTGCCTTCTCGCGCCTCCTCCCGCCCTGGCTTCCCCTCCGGATGATCCACGAGCCCAGTTCGCTGGAAGACGGTCGAACAGTCGTGCGGCTGCCCGGCGGCCTGTCGTTGGTCACCCGGCTCGAGGGATCGAAGGCTGCGCAGCGCTTCGTCGAGCACCTGGTATCCCCACCACTCCCCTGGCGCCACACGCACGAGTTCGGTGCCGAGCCGGGGGGCGGCACTCGGGTCATCGACACCGTCGAGACCCCACTGCCCGAAGTGCTCTTGCGCCAGCCCTTCCGCTTCCGCCACCGCCAGCTCGCAGACGACCTCGGGGTCCAAGCCGAGATGGGCGGGCACGCCTCGGCACCGCTCACGGTGGCGATCACCGGCTCGTCCGGCCTGGTCGGGTCCTCGCTGAGCTCGCTCCTTTCGACCGGTGGGCACCGCGTCATCCACCTCGTCCGTCGGGAGGCCAGGACCGAGTCCGAGCGCCGTTGGGACCCCGAGGCGCCGGCCGTCGACCTTCTGGCCGGTGTCGACGCCGTCGTCCACCTCGCCGGAGCCTCGATCGGCGGTCGCTTTACCGCTGCCCACAAGCGCTCCATCCGCGACAGTCGGGTCATCCCAACCGCGAACCTTGCTCGACTGATGAGCACGATGGGCGAGCCCCCGTCGGTGCTGGTGGTCGCGTCGGCCGTCGGCTACTACGGGGCCGACTGCGGCAACCGCTGGTTGGACGAGGACAGCCCGCCCGGTGACGACTTCCTGGCCCAGGTGGTGACCGACTGGGAGGCGGCCTCGATCCCGGCGGAGGAAGCCGGCATCCGGGTGGTGCGGGTCCGGACCGGCATCGTGCAATCGCCCCGCGGTGGGGTGCTCCGACTTCTGCGTCCGCTGGTCGCGACCGGCCTTGGCGGGAGGCTGGGTCGCGGCGACCAGTGGCTGTCGTGGATCGACCTCGACGACCTCACCGACATCTACTACCGGGCGATCGCCGACCGCAGGGTCGCCGGCGCCATCAACGCGGTCGCTCCATCCCCGGTCACCAACAAGGAGTACATCGGTACCCTGGCGTCCGTCATGCGGAGGCCGGCACGGCTGCCGATCCCGTCGATTGGGCCGCGCCTGCTGCTCGGTCCTGAGGGCACCCACCAGCTGGCATTGGCAAGCCAGCGGGTCCGCCCGGCTGCGCTCGAGCCACTGGCACACCGGTTCCGGCGGCCCGTGCTTGAGCTCTGCCTGCGCCACCAGCTCGGCCGACTTCCTGACGCAGAGGCACCCGTAGCAGAGACACCCTAAAGACGGCGCCGGCCCAGATCAGCGGGGTGCCAGCAACCGATCGAAGGTCGTGGTGACGGTCTGCGCGTCGCCCAGGCGGGGCAGGCCGAACAAGTCCTCCAGCGACGCCAGCGTGGAGTAGTGGTTCAACGGGGTGGTGACCACCGTACCGGGCTTCACAAACGGCGAGAGGAGGAGGGCGCCCACCTGCCCACCGCCAGGGCCGCCGTTGCCGCCCGGTGCCGAGTTGGTCGGTCCAGGAACCTCCCCACAGCACGCCGCTTGGCTCGTTCCCTCGTCGAAAGTGATGATCAAGAGGCCGCTGGCCTTGAACGCCGGTGAGGATGTGATGAGGGGCACCCAGGTTTTGAGGAATCCGTCGATGTCCCCCAGGGCCGATGAACCAGGGGTGGGCTCATTGCCGCACGGGTAGTCGTGGCCGTCCTCGCACAGGTTGGGGCTGATGAAACTGAAGTTCGGCGTGCTCGCCACCGACCGAAGGTCCTCGACAAGTCCGGTTGCACCGACGGTGTCGCTCTTGGGCATCGCCCCCGATGGGGAGCCCAACGGGACAACGTGGCGCTCGCAGCTGGCCGGTTGGTCGATGATCGATTGGAAGTACACGAACGGATCGTGCCGGGTGGCGTACCCGTCGCCGTCGGCTGCGTCGATCGCCCGGTCCGGACCGTTCAGACTCGGATGACCACACGTCCCTCCGGTCGTGCCATCTCGGGCCGGATCGTTCCCCATGTCCTGCATGTAGGCCTTCCAGGTAAGGCCATGATCGACCAGCTGGTTGGCCAGCGTCTGGACGCTGGGTGGATACACGCACCCGGACCCTTCTTGGATGCCGGTTGCGCCGTGCCAGATGATCGGTCGATCGTGCGACGGGAAGGTGACAAAGCCGTCGACGCAGTCTCCTTGGGTGTCGGGGTTGGGTGGCTGGCCGGAGATCAGCGCAAGGTAGTTATCGAGAGATGCGTGCCCGACCGCGTCGTAGTTCTCCAACAGCACTCCGTGTCTGACCAGCGTGGAAGCCAGGTAGGGATCTTGGCTCGGATCACCAAAGGCAGCGGCGTACCCCTCGTTCTCCAACATGATCACGAAGACATGACGAATCGCACCCGGTGCCGGTGCGCTGGTCGAGGTCGGGCCTGCCGACGTCACGCTCGTTCGAGGCCTGGTTGACGGCGGAGACGCCGATGGGGCAGCGGAGCACGCACCGGCGAGCACGGCCAGCGGCACAGACAGCGCGCCGAGCAAACCGAGCCCCCTGCCGACTCGGACTGCTCCACCCAGACTGAACATGACCAGCATCCTCGCGCCCGACATCGGATCCGCCCGGTCGCCTCCGCGATCGGCGTCGGGCTCGTTCGCCCCGAGCTCGAGTCGCGGGAGCGGTTTGGGCCGTGAGTCGGTCGAGCGGCGTACGCTGGCCCGGTGGCCTCGCTCGATCAGGTGGCTGAAATCGCGCGTCGTTTGCCCGAGACCGTCGAGGAGCTACGCCGGGGTCACAGGACCTGGCTCGTCGGCGGCAAGGCCTTCGCCTGGGAACGACCGTTCACCAAAGCGGACCTTCGGCGTTTCGGCGACTCGAATCCTCCGAGCGGTCCCATCCTGGCGGTCCGGGTCCTCGACCTCGAGGACAAAGAGGCCCTCCTTGGCTCGCGGGTCCGCGGCCTGTTCACGATCCCGCACTTCGACGGCTATGACGCGGTCCTGCTCCAGCTCTCGGTGGTGACGCCGCGGGTCTTGCGGACTGCGATCCTCGACGCGTGGCGAGCAACCGCCCCACCCACACTCCGTCGTTCCTACTCGGGATCCAACTGATCCCGGGCTCGAGGCCGCCGGGACGGCAGTCGTGGGCCACGCTCCCGCAGGGTTCGATGGGTGACGCGCTCAACGATCGAGGCTGAACGCCGGTCTGCAGCCTCGCCAGTCAGCAGAACTCGAGGCGGCGGGCGGAATCGAACCGCCGTACGGGGCTTTGCAGGCCCCTGCCTAAACCACTCGGCCACGCCGCCAGTCGGGCCCGAAGCCCGCAAGGACCCCACGATACTGACCGCCGGTGGTCGTTCCCGCCTCCGCACCACGCCGCCTACGGCCGGCGAACCCGGCTCGCCGGACCCGGCAGCGGCGAAGTACGGTCGCGCATGGCCCCTGAGCTCCGTCCCCTGTGCACCATGGACGCCACCCTCGCCGAGCCCCTCGTGGTCGGAGAGGGACCGGGCGGTCTGCGGAGCATCTACGAGGTGCTCCAGGCCACCATCGAGGGCGAGCGTCTCCGAGGGTCGATCAAGGGCCGGGCGGCGGCCGATTGGGTCACGGTGGCGGGCGGCGTGGCGACGCTCGACGTGCGTGCCACCCTCGAGACCCACGATGGCGCGCTGGTCTTCGTGCAGTACCGCGGACGCACCCGGATCGGTGGCGACGGAACCATCTACGTGGCGCCGCTCTTCGAGACCGCCGATGAGCGATATGCCTGGCTGAACGCCCTCCAGGCGATCGGCACCGGCCGCCTGGAAGGCACCAACCTCCACTACGACTGGTTCGAGGTGGTCTGATCCGGGCGGCGGCCCGGCGGGCGACCTACGAACGGCGCCGGCGCCGGCTGAGGGCCCAGAACACCCCGCCGACCACGCCGACCACCACGACCACCTTCACCAGCTCCCAGAGGAAGCCGACCACGAAGTGGAGGGCGGCGAAGGCGACGATCACGCCCACGACTGCGACCGCGGCCACCCCAAGGTGATCCAGGGTCCGCAGCCCCGACCCTCTGGTCCGCACCGGTTTGTTCGACATGCCTGCTCCCCGCTACTCGCTGCTACCTTCCGGCCATGGCCGAGGCTTCGCTGAGGGAACGGCGCCAACGCCTGCTCGAACGCCGCGATCTTGGCGGAATGGCCTTTTGCCGAGCTTACGCTGCCGAGGCCGACGAATGGCTGTCGGGGGTGGCCGAGCGTGCCGTGGACGGCAACCCGCGCACCGTTGCCCTGTTGGCTGTCGGTGGCTACGGCCGGCGCGAGCTCTGCCCGTTCAGCGACCTCGACGTCGTGCTGGTCCACCACGGGCACCGCGACGTCCGGTCGGTGGCCGACCGCCTGTGGTACCCGGTGTGGGACCAAGGAGTCCACCTCGACCACAGTGTCCGCCGGCCGGCCGAGGTCCTGGCAGCCGCCGACGGCGACCTGCGAGTCGCCCTCGGGCTCCTCGACGCCCGGCTGGTGTGGGGTGACCACAAGGTGGCGGGGCCACTGCTCGCCGACGCCGCGGCCCGGTGGCGGACAACGCTGGGCGGTCGGTGGCTACCGGCCCTGGCTGAGCAGATGGAGGCCCGCCACCAGGTCCAGGGAGACCTTGCCTTCCTGCTCGAGCCGGACCTGAAGGAGGCGCACGGGGGCCTGCGCGATGCCGGCGTGCTGCGGGCCATGGCCGCGTACGCCCCCGCCCTGCGCGACGTGGTCGACCTGGGCGCGATCTCGCCCGCGGTCGAGCTCCTCGTCTCGGTCCGAGTCGAGCTCCACCGCCGCGCCGGGCGGGCACTGGACAAGCTGGTGCTCCAAGAGCAAGACCACATCGCCTCGGTCCTCGCCTACCGCGATGCCGACGAGCTGATGGCGGCAGTGGCCAAGGCCGGCCGCACCATTGCCTGGACGCTCCAGGATGCCTGGCGCCGCCGCCGTTCCTGGGAGCCCGCGCCGCGCCGCCGGCGCCGCCGCCGTGGCGCCGAGCCGTCTCGCCCGGTCGAGGTCGAGCCGGGGGTGGCGGTCCTCGGCGACGAGGTCGTCCTCACCGACGACGCCCTGGTCGGTGAGGACTCCTCGCTCGCCCTGCGCCTCGCCGCGGTGGCGGCCGAACGAGATCTCCCCATTGCCAAGTCGGCCATTCGCCGCCTCGCCGACCGCATGCCGCCGGCCCCCGACCGGTGGCCGGTCGAGACCCGCAATGCGTTGGTCCGGGTGCTCATGACCGGCCGACCGGCGGTCGCCGCCTTGGAGGCCCTGGACCAAGAGGACCTGTTGTCCCGGCTGCTGCCTGAATGGTCGGCGGTGCGGTCGCGGCCTCAGCGCAACGCCTATCACCGGTTCACCGTGGACCGGCACCTTCTCGAGACCGCGGTCGGTGCTGCTGCCCTCGCCGACCGAGTGGACCGCCCCGATCTGCTGGTGGTCGGAGCGCTCCTCCACGACATCGGCAAGGGATACCCGGGCGATCACACCGAAGCCGGGGTGGCGCTGGTCGAACGGATCTCGGTCCGGCTGGGGTTCCCGCCCAGCGACGCTCGGATCCTGGTGGCCATGGTCCGCCACCACCTGCTGCTCCCCGACGCCGCCACCCGGCGCGACCTCGACGATCCGGTCACCATCGAGCGCGTTGCCCAGGCGGTCGGCGACCGGGGCACCTTGGAGCTGCTGGCCGCGCTGGCTGAGGCCGACGGGCTGGCAACCGGTCCGTCGGCCTGGGGAACCTGGAAGGCGGGCCTGGTGGCCGACCTGGTGCACCGAACCGCGGCCTTCCTCGAACGCCGGCCGCTCCCGGAGCAACCGGGCTGGGTCCACGAGCACCGCCAGCTGATGGCCGAGGTCCGGGCCGCTGGGCGGGCAGCTGTGGTGTTGGACCCGCCAAGAGTGACCGTGGCGGCGCTGGACCGGCCCGGCCTGCTGGCGTCGGTCGCCGGGATCCTGGCGGTCCACGGCCTCGACGTGCGCAGCGCCGACGCCCGGATCGACGGTGGCGTGGCGCTCGAGGTGTTCACGGTCGAGATCCCCCGGGGCTCCTGGCCCGATTCGACCAAGGTGCGAGAGGACCTCGAGGCCGTGCTGGCAAACCGCCTCGAGCTCGGGCCGAGGCTGCAGGCGCGTGCCGACGCCTACGCCGGCGAGGACCGCCGGCGCTCCGCCCGGATCACCAGTCCGCAGGTGGTGGTGGACAACGAGGCCTCGGCGACTTCGACCGTCGTGGAGCTGCGAGCCCCGGACCAGATTGGCCTGCTCCACCGGGTCACCCAGGCGTTGTTCGACGGGGGCCTCGACGTCGTCTCGGCCCGGGTGTCCACGATCGGCCACGAGGTGGTGGACGCGTTCTACGTGCGGACCGAGACCGGGACCAAAGTGACCGACCGGGACCGGCTGGCCCAGATCGAGACGGCGGTGGTCCGGGCAGCGGGCGGGTGAGGCTCGCCCCCGCAGCGGGGGTTGGCGCCCCCGGCGGGTGCGCACCGACTGGCAAGGGGGCCAGCTAACCTCGGAGCGATGCAACGGCAACCGGCCCACCGGCGCCCCACTGGTGGGCGTTGGCCGGTGGTGCTGGCGGTCTCGGCTGCGCTCCTCGTGCTCGGGGGCGGAGCCGCCGGCATCGTCTGGGCCGCCAGGACCGGCCATTCGACGGCTGCCCAGGCTGGCCACGCGCCGGCGGTGCAGCAGTTCCACGTGGTCTCGACCACTCCGACGCTCACCGCCTCCGTGGTGCCGTCGGCCACCACCATCACCGTCTCGTTCTCGTCGGCCGTCTCGCCCTCGAGCCCGATGCCCACGCTGTCGCCCCCGGTCCCTGGAACCTGGTCGCTCGTCTCGCCGACCGAGGTGGAGTTCGTGCCGTCGGCCCCGCTGGTCCCCGGCGTCACCGAGTCGGTGATCGTGCCCGGCGGGCCCACTGGCATGGTGAGCGCCCAGGGCATCCACCTGGCCGCCCCGACCACGGTGCCGTTCAACGTTGCCCCCGGCTCAATCTTGCGAGTCCAACAGCTGCTGGCCGAACTGGGCTACCTCCCGCTGTCGTTCACCCCGACCACCCCGCTCACCTCGATGAGCCAGGAGGCCGAGGTCCAGCCGGGGACGTTCAGCTGGCGCTGGCCTGATCTGCCAGCGTCACTCACCTCGCTGTGGACGCCCGGCCAGATGAACGTCATCACCAAGGGCGCGATCATGGCCTTCGAGGACGTGCATGGCCTGGCGACCGACGGCATCGCCGGCCCCGCGGTGTGGACAGACCTTTTGGCCGACGCCACCAGCGGTCACACCGATCCCCGTCCATGGAACTACGTCTACGTCTCGGAGACCCAGCCCGAGACCGTGACCGTCTACTCGAACGGCACCGAGGTGTACAAGACCCTCGCCAACACCGGGATCCCGGCTGCGCCGACCGCGCAGGGGACCTTCCCGGTGTACCTCCGCTACGTCTCGACCACGATGTCGGGAACAAACCCCGACGGCACCCCGTACTCGGATCCCAACGTGCCCTGGGTGAGCTACTTCAACGGGGGCGACGCCCTGCACGGTTTCGTCCGTCCTGGCTACGGCTACCCCCAGAGCCTGGGCTGTGTGGAGATGGCGCCGCAGGATGCGGCGGTGGTCTACCCCCTCACCCCGATCGGCACCCTGGTCACGGTCGGGAACTGAGCGCCTGATGGACCTCACCCGGTGGCCGGGTGGGTCGGTGTCAATCCGCCCGGCATCAACAGGTCGAAGCCGTCGGGGGTGTTGAGGAGGCCCGGGCCGGACCCAGCCTGGCCGGTGACCCCGTACTGCCACACCAGGGCCCCGGTGGCCGGATCGATGGCGACCATCCGGTCGTTGTAGTCGTCATTGAGCATGATCACCCCGCTCGGCAGGCGCTCGGCCAGGGAGGGGTGGTTGAGTGCTCCGGGTCCCGACCCGACGTCGTAGTGCCAGGTGATCTGGCCCTGGCGGGTGAACTCGAGGACCTGGCCCGGCGAGGCATAGTCGGCGATCAGGTACAGATCCGGACCGAGCTGCTGGGGGTCCGACGGGTAGCTGATCGGGAGCTGGAGCGTCCAGACCAGCTGACCCTGCGGCGTGTACTCGCTCACCCACGAGCCGTTGATCTCCGAGATCAACAGGTTGCCGTCAGCCAGCGGGGTGTCGCCGTTGGGCGAGCCCATGGAGGTTGGCGGGTTGTGCTGGCACACCCCGGTGGTCCCGATCTGGTGGGCCACGCTCTGGTCGGGGTTGATCACCAGCACCCGGCAGTTGTCGGCGTCAGCCACCGTGATCTGCCCGCTGCGGAGCAGGTAGGCATCGTCGGGCTCGTGCAAGTACCCGGGCGCGGACCCCGGTTGGCCGGGGTGGCCGTAGGACCACAGGAGCCGGCCCGAGGGGTAGCCGATCTCCTCGATGGTCTCGTTCTCCTCCTGGTTGGTGAGGATGGCATGCCCATGGTCGACGAAGAAGGCGTCGTCGGGGAAGTAGAAACCGTCGGGGTTCGGCGGCGCCCCCGGCGACGGGTAGCGCCACACCACCTGCATCGCCGCGTTGAGCAGCAGCAGGCGGTTGTTGCCGCGGTCGGCGATCAGGAGCTCGGCGCCGAAGTACGGGGAGCCGGCCCCCGGGGCCCCGGCGATGCCGAAGGCGCGGTTGGGCTCGACCACCTGCACGGCACTGACCGGGGTGCCATTCAGCTCACCGCCCACGATCCAGGCTCGCCCGCCCACCACCGCGGCGCCGGCATTGGCCACCGGCATCTGCAGCCGGCCGGCAACGAGGAACCGACGGCCCCGGGGGTCGAACGCCCAGATCGTCGAGACCGTCGCGGCCCCGTTCGTCACCGGCGGCGCGACCGCGGTCACCCCCATCCCCGGGGTCGTCGGCCCGAGGACCGTGCTGGTCCCCCCGGCGAGGTAGATGGTGCCGCCCAGGGCAACCGCGACCGACCCGGCCAGGGGCTCCGGCAGGTGGCCGACGACCCCGGCCGCGTGGATCCGGGGGTCCACCGCCTGGACCAGGTCCACCAGGCCGCCGCCCACCCGCTCGCCGCCGAACACGTAGAGGCGACCGCCAGCAGCCGCCACCGCCGGGTAGCGGACCCCGACTGGGAGCCGGGCCACGTCGGTGAAGGCTCGGCCGTCGGTGGTGGCCAGCACCTCGGGGTCGGCGGCCGAGCCGTCGTAGCCGCCAACGATGTAGGTGGTTCGCCCGACGGTGATCGAGGCCGAGTCCGAGCGGGGGGACGGCAGCGAGCCGATCACCGAGCCGGTCCCGAGGCCGCCGCCCGCCGGCGGGCTGAAGGACATGACCGTGGGCACCGTGGCCGGCGAGCCCCCGCCGAAGACCACGTCCTCCCGCCCGATCGTCGCCCCGGAGGCGTCGTGGACGCCGCTCGGCAAGGTACCCAGGAGGCTCGAGCTGCCGGTGACCGGGTCCAGTGCGTACACGCCGTCGGCCGACGTGCCCGCAGCGGTCAGGCCGCCCAAGACCACCAGCCCGCCCGCCGAGCCCGGCTCCACCACCTCTCGGCTGATCGGGGCGGCCAGCCCGACCGGTGCGAGGCCGGCCTCGACGGCAGGGATGGCCGCCCGGTGGTGCCGGCGCGCCGGGGCGGCCGCTCCTGCCGGGGCGCTCAGCGCGCCCACCAGGACACAGGCGGCCAGCCCGGCCAACGCGACCCTGGGCAGCCTGGGCATTGCCGGCCTCACTGGCGCAGCACCAGCCGCTGGTGCTCCGCCCCGACGAGGGCCAGCGAGAGGCCGAGCACCCCGACGTCCCGAAGCACCAGGTCCGACAGGCCCCCGGCCGCGATGAGCGACAGGACGATCTCCGTCAGCAGCACTGCGCTCGCCGCCGCCGCCAGGCGGGGCGCGATCCCGGCGAGGAGGGCGGCGGCCAGGACCAGCAGAACCCACCCGTGGGCGAGCACCAGCACCTGAGCCAGGCTGGAGCTCGGCCGGAGAACTGGCACGTATCCGGTCCACTGCCGGGGCGCCACCAGCTCGTGGTAGCCGAACCACGCCAGGACCGCGCCGAGCAGGACCCGAGCAGCCGTCGTGGCCCAGGCAGCCAGGCCGCCGGCCGCAGCACCCGGTGCTGTGCTCGTGTCCTGGGCACTGGCGGCCGGGG